>NZ_JBLXXX010000003.1:0-348349 GCF_048512825.1 Rothia sp. CCM 9418 | reverse complement strand
CTAATAACAAACCACAAGAGTTGTAAAACTTTTGCAGGTATTGATTATTAAATAGGTTTGCGGTGATTATATCGTAGGGGAAACGCCCGGTTCCATCCCGAACCCGGAAGCTAAGACCTACCGAGCCGATGGTACTGCACTGGGGACGGTGTGGGAGAGTAGGTTGTTGCCGCATTATATTTGAAGGAGGATTTCTTCCAGGTAAAACTGGTAGAAGTCCTCCTTTTTTATTATCTAAATTAAACATTCATGTAAGAGAAAACGCATCAACATTTTTGATGTGTTGATAGCTCATCCTAAAATACCCCGATAAACTATATATTCAACGCCATAACGTGAATCATCTTCACAACAATAGAGGAGCATAATTTGTCTGACCACTCCCGCCGTGACACGCACCAGAACAACGACCGTAAAGACCAGGGAAAACGACCTCAACACTCTGACCGTCAGCGTTCTGCTTCTCGTGGAGAATACAAGAAGAATTTTGGCAACCACAAAAAATTTAACGATCGTGGACGTGACGGAGAAAAACGCTATTCAAAAGATACTGAACGTTCTTCTTCAACACATCGACCTTCCCGCGATAATAATCGATCAGAGCGCTCATACCAAGATCGTAACAAAGGCGGACGACGCTATAACAACGAAAATAAACCTCAAGGTGGACATCGCCGTGGAGGAGTAGAACAACGTGAAGAACGATTCGCCCGTAAAGAAGGATACCGTCCGGCACGCCCACACGCACCAGAACTAGACACCGACGTCACTGGTCGTGAACTTGAAGGATACATCCTGAGAGAGCTGCGAGCCCTCGAAAAAGATAACGCTGAAGTTGTTGCAAAACACCTTGTTATGGCAGGACGATACCTTGAACTTGACCCACAATTCGCGTTAGAACACGCCGTTGCTGCTACCCGCCGTGCAGGACGTATCGGAACAGTCCGTGAAGCAGCAGGAGTCGCCGCATATGTTGCTGAAAACTATGACCTATGCCTTCGTGAACTTCGCACGCACCGCCGTATCAGTGGTTCTAACCAACACCTAGCGTTACTAATCGACAGCGAACGCGCATTAGGGCGTATCGATAAAGCACTAGAAATGGCAGAACAATTCCGCTTCGATCAAGACTTACAACCGGCAACTCGTGTCGAAATCGCTCTTGTACTTTCAGGTATCCATCACGATAGAGGCAACCTACAAGAAGCAATCAAAGCACTAGAAATTCCAGAACTTAACAGCAAACGCGGATTTGATTATAGTCCACGCCTCTTTTCAGCCTACGCAAATCTTCTAGAAGAAGCCGGAAAAACCAAAGAAGCAGCACGCTGGAACCGTCTTGCTTTCATGACCGAAGCAGCTTTAGGCCAAGGAAACTTCGTAGAGCCTGAAATTTTTGACATTTTCACCGAAGAAGAACTCCTCGAGCCAGAAGAACCTTCAGTAGATATTAGTGAATTAGAATCCCAAGCTGAAAGCTCAACCTCACAAGAGCCTACCGAAGAAAAGACTATAGAAGAGACCTCCTCAGCATCTGCTGAAGAAGAATCTTCTGCAACGAACGAGGAAAATACCGACAACGCACCCAAAGACGCATAGTATGTTACTTAAAAATCATGATGCCATTCTGAGCGATCTTGACGGTGTCGTCTATGCTGGCCCACATGCAATCGACGGCGCACCTCAAGCGCTTAACCGAGCAGAAGATGAAGGCGTACCTGTCGCATTCGTAACGAATAACGCTTCACGAAGCGTCGAAACCATTGCAGAACACCTACGCTCTCTAGGGGTCAATACCTCAGCAGAACGTATTGTCAGCTCAGCACAAGCTGCAGCAGAACTCTTACGAGAACACCTTAAAACAGGGGCAAAAGTTCTGATTACAGGAACTCAAGACCTTGCAGAATGTGTCGAAGCAGCAGGTTTTAAAGCGGTTTACCACCAGACAGAAAATCCTCAAGCTGTTGTTCAAGGTTTTAACCCAAAAATGGTATGGGAAAACTTAGCAGAAGCAGCCTTTACCCTAGCAGACCCAGAAATTCTGTGGATTGCAACCAACACTGACTGGACTATTCCACAAGCCCGTGGAATGGCCCCCGGAAACGGCACACTAGTACACGCCGTCGCTAAAGCGACTGGCAGAACCCCATATATTGCGGGGAAACCAGAGGCAGCGATCTTCCGAACCGGAGCTCAAAAACTCAAGAGTACTGCACCAGTTGTTGTAGGAGATCGCCTTGATACCGACATTCGTGGCGGTAATAAAGCAGGTATAGCAACAGCTTGTGTCCTGACCGGAGTAGAAAGCTATCAAAGCATTCTACAAGCCCCAACTTTTGACCGCCCAGACTATATTCTCAGCACATTAAATGATTTCTTCATAGAATATCCGAAGATAACTGTTACCTCTGAGGGAGAGAGCTACACTGCCGAAGGTGCAGGATACCATGCCAAAGTTGAAGGCGAAATTCTCACCATAACCGGTGAAGGAGAAGAACCCGATGCTTGGAGAGTCGCATGTGCTGCATGGTGGACTGCTTACCCTCAAGAAAGAGAAAGTCACCAACCGAAAGAAATTATTCGTGGCAAACGATAATTCACCCAACGGACTTTCCCTAGAAGAAGCGGAAAGATTAGATTCTTCCTACGTAGAACACTTTATGCATCAGCTGCAACAGGCTGACACAATAAATACTATGAACCAAAAAACTCAAGAACTTTGGTCTTTGGTTCATGGGCTAGAAGACTATCTTAAAAAGGGTGAGTCCTCCGAGTGAGACTCGATAAAGAACTCGTAAATCGTGCTTTAGCACGTTCACGCACCCTTGCTCAGAAACTCATTAACGATGGTTTTGTCTCGGTCAACGGGGTAGTTATCACAAAAAGCTCCTATGACGTACTACCTCAAGACACCATCACAGTGGATGATAACGACCATATACAGTATGTTTCCCGTGCCGGACATAAACTGATGGGCGCACTAAAAATCTTTTCCGAAGTCACAGCAGCTGATAAAAATTGTCTTGACGCTGGAGCTTCCACCGGAGGATTTACAGATGTCTTACTACAACAAGGTGCAGCACACGTTGCTGCCGTTGACGTAGGACACAATCAGCTCGTTTCCACGCTACGAGAAGACCCACGAGTTAGCGTTTACGAGGGCATGAACGTTAGATATCTACGTCCAGAACATATCGGAGGAGTCGTAGATCTTACCGTCTCTGACCTCTCTTTTATCTCCTTAACACTGGTCATGGATGCACTAGCTCAAGCAACTAGAACAGGCGGAGACCTCCTCCTGATGATTAAACCTCAATTTGAAGTAGGCCAACACAACATTGGACGTGGGGGAGTTGTCACCGACCCGATAGCTCATCAAGAAGCCATTAAGAAAGTCTCGTTGAGCGCTCAAGAATGTGGACTTAACATTGCTGGCGTTGAAAAAAGTCCATTACCGGGACAAGACGGAAATCAAGAATTTTTCCTGTGGTGCACTAAATAGTGAAAGCCAACTCAACCTCAACGCAAAAGTACCATAAGATTTATAACGTGAGCACCTCAACAAAAAAGAACTCTTCTTCTCGAAAAATTCTCGTCTTCGCCCATACCGGCCGTGAAGAAGCCCGCAAGGCAGCACGTACTGTCTGCCGTCAACTACATGAATCGGGGCTAGTTCCCGTCCTTGAACGTAGCGACCTCGAATGTCTAGTTGAGGGGTGGCAAAATCCCGTCCCTGTAGCTGTTGCTCGTGAAGCAGTAGCACTCGTTGACGTCGAACTAGGAATTGTGCTTGGTGGCGACGGCTCTATTCTGCGTGCAGCAGAGAAAGTGCGTCATACAGATATTCCACTTGTCGGTGTTAACCTTGGGCACGTCGGATTTCTAGCTGAATCTGAAGAATCAGATCTTCAAGAGACCGTGCAATGCATCGTTGAAAATAATTACACCGTCGAAGAACGCATGGCCATTGACGTAAAAGCATGGCACGGGCATCAAAAACTAGTCGAAACATGGGCCCTGAACGAAGCGAGTGTCGAAAAAGGTAACCGCGCAAAAATGATTGAGGTAGTTATCGAAGTCGACAAACGTCCGTTGAGCACCTTTGGGTGTGACGGGGTTGTTATGGCAACGCCCACGGGGTCAACAGCCTACGCTTTCTCCGGTGGTGGGCCTATCGTCTGGCCAGAAGTAGAAGCCATGCTCATGGTTCCACTATCCGCACACGCCCTTTTTGCTCGTCCTCTTGTCACTGCCCCGACATCTTCCTTAGCTGTTGAACTATTACCCCATAATGGGGTGACTGGCGTACTGTGGTGCGATGGGCGTCGAACCATCGACTTACCTGCTGGTGCAAGAATTGAAGTCTCACGATCAGAAAAGTACGTTCGTCTAGCAAGAATACATACAGCACCATTCTCCGAACGTCTTGTCGCAAAATTTGAGCTTCCTATTCGTGGCTGGCGCGGTCCAGAAAACACTACTCAAGACGAAAAAACAGCCTCATAAGGATAAGAGAGACACTAATTCTATGATTGAAGAAATTCATCTGCGTGACGTGGGCGTCATTACGGATGCTCGTTTGCCGCTAGAACCGGGGTTCTCTGTGCTTACTGGTGAAACTGGAGCCGGAAAAACAATGGTTGTCACTGCTCTTGGCATGTTACTTGGTGCACGCAGTGACGCTGGAACGGTACGAAGCGGCGCGAAGAACGCTTTAGCTGAAGCTGTGATGCGCCTACCTAAAAACCATAAAGCTCTTGCTCTAGCAGAAGACGCCGGCGGTAGTTTCGACCATATTGATCAAGAACAATGTGAACTATTACTGGCACGTACTGTCTCTGCCCAAGGACGTTCACGTGCACACGTTGGAGGCTGTTCGGCACCGATTGGAAAATTAGCTGAAATTGGGCAAACACTAGTGGCAGTACACGGACAATCGGATCAGATTCGTTTGAAATCTTCTGCCGAACAACGACGAGCTCTTGACTCCTACGCTGGAGACGAACTAAGCAAGATACAGCAGAACTATCAGCAACATTATGAGCGTTATCGTCATCTTGCAACGGAGCTACGCCACGTTCGTGAAAATACTCGTGAAAGAGCTCTTGAAGCGCAAACATTAGAAAGAGCTTTAGCTGAGATTAACACGATAGAACCCATCCTCGGAGAAGACGAAAAATTATCTCAAGAAAGTCTACGGCTGACGAACATTGAGTCTTTACGTTCTGCCGCGCATACGGCTTTAGGCGCTTTGACCGGATCAGAATATCTTGAAGCTGATAGCGCTAACGTTTTAGCACTATTAGATACAGCCCGTTCTGCTCTAGAGATGGAATCCTCTTCTGACGAACAATTAGCAACACTCGTTCAACGACTCAATGATGCGCTGATACAGATTACAGATATTGCTGAGGAGCTGTCATCATACACCTCAAATCTAGACAGTGAAGGGCCGCATCGCTTAGCTCAAGTTCAAGAACGTTTAGCACAGCTTAAAACTCTTACTCGCAAATATGGTTCAGATATTGCTGAAGTACTCCAATGGGCAGAAGAATCTCAAGAACGTCTTGTGTCTTTGAACGACGACCCTCACCGTATTGAAGAGCTTGAAGAGGAACTACAAGACCTTCGAGAACGTCTTCAACAACAAGCCGAGCAGATGTTGCAGATTAGGCAACGTACAGCGAAGAAACTTGCTCATGCTGTTTCTGAAGAGTTAAGCGCGTTAGCCATGCCCCATGCCGAACTCGTTGTTGACGTTCAAGAGAATGCAAAATTCACTCCTTCTGGCAAAGACACTATTGAGTTTTTACTTAAGCCACATGAAAAGGCAACGGCTCGTCCCTTAGGAAAAGGTGCTTCTGGAGGTGAACTTTCTCGCGTAATGTTAGCGCTTGAAGTTGTCTTAGCAGAAGTCGATCCCGTCCCTACTTTTATTTTTGACGAGGTAGACTCGGGTGTGGGTGGTAAAGCCGCCGTCGAAATTGGTCGGCGACTAGCGATGCTCGCTCAACATGTTCAGGTTCTGGTGGTCACACATTTGCCTCAAGTTGCCGCTTTTGCCGATCAACATATTCTGGTCATGAAGAACGACGACGCTTCACTCTCTAAAGTCAAAGTGCTTGACGAACAAGAACGTGTCGTAGAGCTGGCTCGTATGCTAGCCGGACATGACGAATCTCTCTCTGCTCAAGAACATGCAAGAGAACTATTGAAAAATGGGAAGAACATCTCACGACCTACTCGCACGCAATAGGTGAGTGGTGTTGGCTCAGAAGAATATCAATGATAAGGTGGAATTCCGTGGCGAATGAAAAAAAGACTTCAGATAACGGCAAAGTAACACACCAGATTTTTGTAACTGGTGGTGTAGCTTCATCCCTCGGTAAAGGACTTTCAGCATCTTCTCTAGGGCGTCTGCTACGCTCTCGCGGTCTATCCGTGACGATGCAAAAGTTTGACCCTTACCTCAACGTAGACCCCGGTACGATGAACCCCTTCCAACACGGAGAAGTTTTCGTAACAGACGATGGGGCAGAAACAGACCTCGACATCGGTCACTACGAACGTTTCCTTGACGAAAATCTCGACCAGTCTTCCAACGTAACAACCGGACAAGTCTATTCTACTGTTATCGCTAAAGAGCGCCGTGGTGAATACCTTGGCGATACCGTTCAGGTCATCCCCCATATTACCGATGAAATTAAACGTCGTATGAGAGTGCCTGCAACACGTGAAGACGCACCAGATATTATCATTACTGAAATTGGTGGAACTGTCGGTGATATTGAGTCTCAGCCGTTCCTTGAAGCTGCCCGACAAGTCCGCCGAGACGTTGGACGAAATAACGTCTTCTTTCTACACGTGTCTCTAGTGCCTTTTATTGGGCCTTCCGGAGAACTCAAAACTAAACCTACTCAGCATTCAGTTGCTGCGCTTCGTGGTTTGGGCATTATTCCTGATGGGCTCGTCCTTCGATGCGAACGAGAAGTTCCAGAATCTCATAAGAAGAAAATTGGGAACGCTTGCGACGTTGACCCTGCGGCAGTTATCTCTTGCGCTGATGCACCTAGCATCTATGACATCCCTAAAACTCTTCACAGCCAAGGGCTAGACACATATATCCTCGATTATCTTGGTCTTGACTATCAAGAGGCTGACTTTACCGAATGGAACAAAGTTCTCACCGCTGTACACCAGCCTCAAGCTGAGGTTAATGTTGCCCTCGTCGGAAAATACATTGACCTACCTGACGCGTATCTTTCTGTCTCTGAAGCCTTACGCGCTGGAGGCTTTGCAAACAACGCTAAAGTGAACGTCAAATGGGTAGCGGCTGACCTCTGCGCCACCGACGAAGATGCTGCACACCAGCTACGCGAGATGGACGCCGTTCTTGTCCCTGGTGGATTCGGTATCCGCGGTCTCGACGGTAAAATTGGGGCACTCAAATATGCACGTGAACACCATATTCCAACACTGGGTATCTGCCTAGGTCTACAGTCAATGGTGATCGAATACGCGCGCAATGTGCTAGAAATTCGTGACGCATCGTCAACAGAATTTGACCCTGAAACACCGTCACCACTCATCGCTACAATTAAAGAACAACAACAATTTGTTGAGGGCGCCGGAGACCTTGGCGGAACGATGCGTCTTGGACTGTACCCCGCAACCTTAAACGCTGATTCTGTCGTGGCGAAGACCTATGGTGCTACTGAAGTTTCAGAACGTCACCGCCACCGTTATGAAGTTAACAATGAATATCGTGAACAGCTAGAAAAAGCTGGTCTCGTTATTAGTGGCGTATCTCCTGACGGCAATCTTGTAGAATACGTTGAACTTCCTGAAAACGTACACCCTTATTACGTTGCGACACAGGCGCATCCTGAATACCGTTCTCGCCCAACACGACCACACCCCTTGTTTGTTGGGCTGATTCGGGCAGCGCTCGCACAACGTGCAAAGTAACGAGGGAACGATATACATTAGTTCTTGAGCCATAGAAAGTCGGGTGTCAGAGGTCATCTCTGACACCCGACTTTCTCTAGCTGGTGTATCTTGGAACCTCACATAACAAGCTTCGGTTGTAGACTGATACATGTTTGAGACAACCTTAGGAAGGCTCCACCATGCAATTCCCATTAGAAGAACTTGCCGACTCTATCGATCCGAGAACCACACATAATAGAACCCTTCTATGTGGCGGGCGTATTTGGGATGTCGTACGAGAGAAGGTCTCACTCACAGAAGAGTCAGCACCTTTTGAACGGGATTTTCTCGAACACCCAGGAGCCGTAGCTATTGCGGTGCTGAACGAAGACCAACAGATTCTTTTAATCCGCCAATACCGTCACCCAGTACGTGCAAACCTTTGGGAGATACCTGCTGGATTATTAGATGTGGCAGGAGAAACTCCTCTCGAAGCAGCACAACGAGAACTTGCCGAAGAAACATCTCTATGCGCTAAACAATGGGACACGTTAATGGAATTCTATAATTCTCCAGGAGGAAGTACCGAGGCCTGTCGAGTATTCTTAGCACGGGACATTGCCCCTGTTGATAAAGAACATCAGCACATTCGAGAAGATGAAGAATCTGAGATTATTATGCGATGGGTAAATCTTAAGGACGCAGTTTCTGCTGTATTATCAGGGTACATACATAACCCTAGTGCGACTAACGCGATTCTTGCTACCTATATCGCTCACCAGCAGAATTTTAGTAGCCTTTATTCTGCTCACTCACCATTTGAAGCACATCCTCGGTACAGAACAAAAGATTGTACAGGGCCTATCTGTCCAGCGAAAAACTCATAAGCCGATATCTCTATGACAACAACTTCAACACAAACAGCTTTACAACGTGGCATAGAACAATATCTGCAATTTCTCACTATCGAACGATCCCTGAGTAAAAATACGGTGGAATCATATCGTCGTGATCTTCATCGGTACGAAATATTTTTGGTACAGAATGCAATCATCTCTCCTCGCTCTATCACCTCAAAACACATTCGTGATTTTGTGACTCAACTAGCCACCGGAGTTTACCCAGAACAGAAGCCACTGAGCGTACGGAGCGTAGCAAGAGCTGTCGTTGCGGTGAGAGGAGTTCACCGTTTTTGGTTCAAAGAAGGTACTACCTCAGACGATCCCGCCTCTCATATCCAGCCACCTAAAATAGCGTCAAGACTTCCCAAAGGTATCTCCTATGAAGATGTCAAGGCTCTTTTAGAAAGCCCCGATCAACATTCTGCAACAGGTCTTCGCGACCGTGCTATGTTGGAATTTTTATACTCAACAGGGGCGCGTATTTCTGAAGTCCTGAATCTTGACCTTGATGATATCTCTGTCCAAGAGCCTGCTTCTGAATCTTCTGAACAAAAACACCGTACTGGTATGGTAAGGCTATGGGGCAAAGGCTCTAAAGAAAGAATTGTTCCCCTCGGCTCATATGCTGTGCACGCTCTGGAAGAATATTTGGTGCGTGCACGCCCAACCCTTGCTCAACAAGGTAAAGGAATACCCGCACTATTTTTGAACGCTCGTGGTGGAAGGCTCGGACGTCAGGGTGCATGGCTCATCATCAAAAATGCTGCTGAACGTGCAGGTATTGTGTCGGATATTTCTCCACATACGCTAAGACACTCGTATGCTACGCACCTGTTAGAAGGTGGGGCGGATATTCGTGTTGTCCAAGAACTTTTAGGGCATGCTTCACTGACAACAACCCAGATTTACACTAAAGTTACGGCAGAAACGTTACGCGAAGTCTTCGCGGCAACGCATCCACGAGCTCTTTAACCAGAGATAATTTGACTCTAGGCTGTACTCTAGAGGGAGAACAATTTTCGGTTTCATAAAGGTAATGCATATGAATAAATCTTTTGATGATCATTCACAGACTGGTCCAACGGGTCGTCCTGTACGGATATATCCTGATCCTGCGCCACTGCAGACTCATGGGCCAGCTCGTATTATTTCTATGGTCAACCAAAAAGGTGGAGTCGGTAAAACCACCTCGACTATTAACCTCGGTGCTGCTCTTGCCGAATGCGGACGACGCGTTCTACTCGTTGATTTTGATCCGCAAGGTGCGTTATCCGCTGGGTTTGGTGCCAACCCACACGAACTGGACCTGACAGTATATAACGTTATGATGGACCGTAACGTTGATATTCGTGAGGTTATTCAAAGTACTAACGTCGAAAATATTGACTTACTTCCTGCAAATATTGACCTTTCGGCTGCAGAAGTTCAGCTCGTCAACGAGGTTGCTCGTGAACAGGTTCTAAGTAGCGCTCTACGTAAAGTTGCTCATGAATATGATGTGATTTTGATTGACTGCCAGCCTTCTTTAGGACTGCTGACAGTCAATGCGTTGACAGCTAGCGACGGTGTCATCATTCCACTTATTTGTGAGTTTTTCGCTCTACGTGCGGTTGCACTATTGGTGGATTCGATTGAGAAAGTTCAAGAACGTCTCAACCCTAAACTTCAAATTGATGGGGTTCTTGCCACGATGTTTGATTCTCGCACTTTACATTCTAAGGAAGTTCTAGCTCGTATCATTGACGCTTTTGGAGATAAAGTTTTCGATACCGTCATCAAACGAACCGTGAAATTCCCCGATGCAAGTGTCTCTGCAGAACCTATTTTGTCGTATGCCACAACTCATCCTGGCGCAGAAGCATACCGCCAATTAGCACGTGAACTCATTAGCCGTGGTGGTGCCGCTTAAACGTGGGCAAAGCTACCTGCTAAGACCCTTGCACTTTTCTTCTGTCCTAGGGCAGAATCGTGATAAGGGAATGACCTATATCTTTTTTCAGAAGGACCTGCTACATCTATGACAACAGAGCCGGTCGCTGCCGTGATGGCACCGACACCCCATACCTCAGACGAGAGAACACCAACGCCTTTTAACCTCACACTAGAGAACTTTGAAGGCCCTTTTGACCTTTTACTCTCTTTGATTACTCGCCGTAAACTCGACATCACAGATATTGCCTTATCTGAAGTAACCGATGAGTTTATCGAATATATTTCGGCTCTCTACCAACAACATCATCGTCAAGCGCTAGATACTGCCAGCGATTTTTTGGTTACCGCAGCAACACTTCTAGAACTTAAAGCTGCCCGATTATTACCGCAAGAGAGTACCTCTGAAAATAACTATGATGCAGCATTACTAGAAGCTCGAGACTTACTCTTTGCACGGCTTTTACAATATCGTGCCTATCGAGAAGTCTCAGAATACCTGAACGCTCGATACGAACAAGAATCACAACGTTTCACACGAGAAGTCGCTCTTGAACCTCACCTTGCAAAAGTTCTTCCCGAACTCGTTTTTAACACGGGAGCTGAAGAATTTGCACGTATCGCCGCCCAAGCACTACAGCTTAAAAAACGAGAAACTACTGGCATACCAGAGCCAACGGTCAATACCGAACATCTGCAAGAACCGCTCACCACTATCGCCACAGAAGAACAACATGTTCAAGAACTTCTACAAGACAGAGAAGAAGCATCCCTCCTTGAACTTCTTCAAGATGCCGGCGTATATGAAATAGCCATTGTTCGTTTTCTCGCTCTTCTTGGGTTATATCAGCAAGGTGCCATTACCTTACACCAAGAAAAGCCTTTAGGAACAATTCGTGTGATAGCTCAACAGCTCCACGAAGGTACAACACACAAACTAGTAGAGCAGGAGCAGTGACGATGTCTGAACGCTCAGAAGAATACGATTACACTGCAGAAGACCTTGCACTTCTGACTTCTGGAGCATGGAGCCCAGATACAGAAGATCACGACCACAACAACGCAGAACAATGCTCTTTCGACAATGCAGATAAGAGTGTTCAAGCTCCTGAGAACCCTTGGGAAGAACCAGAAAAAGCTGAAGAATACGCAGCACAAAAAACTCGACAGAAACCCGTAGTTCTTCTTAACGATGAGGATATCCCCAGCGTTGAACTTCAACCAGGAGGAACAAAAGCAGCTATTGAAGCCATACTTTTAATCGCGCACAAGCCGGTACGAACCCGAGAACTGTCAGAAGCTCTGCTCCTCCCTGAAGATGTGATAGAGAGCGCTTTAGACCAGCTATATCGAGAATATAATGGTTATGTAGAACAAGATACCGTGTATGAACCTCGTGGACTAGAGCTTAGACGTGTAGCAGGGGGATGGCGCATCTATTCACGTTCAGACTTTAGTCCTTGGGTAGGGCGATTCATCGGGTCAAAAGCAAATTCAAAATTGCCAAAAGCCGTGATGGAAACACTCGCAATTATTGCGTATCAACAGCCCGTAACACGAGCATATATTGCCGGCGTCCGAGGAACTAACGCTGACTCTGCGGTACGAACTCTTCTTCAACGAGAACTCATCGTAGAAACCACACCAGAACCCCAAACCCGAGCGCAACAATATATCACTACAGAACTTTTTCTGGAAAAAATCGGTTTAGATTCTTTAGACGAATTACCGCCGTTAGCCCCCTATCTACCCGATGAAAACGACCTAGAAATAGCAACAGAAAACTTTTAAAGAGTAGAAGAAAACAGCGCTATACGGCGTTGAAACACTCTTCACCTCACAATCCATTAACTCAACACACAACGTGCTACTACAGCACGAACAGGAGAAAAACACATGAGTGCACAGAAACCATCCGGTCGTTCACAGAACCGAACCGGAGCTAAAAATAATCGCGGAACAACTCACCGTAAAGGCGGTATTCCCAAAGGCGGTAAAGGTAACGGCGGAAAACGATTCCGTTCTGGAAAACCTTTCGCACAAGAACGTGGAGAATACAGACCACAACGTAACAACTCTAATTACGCTGGGCCACACCGCCCCCGCCGTCCTCGTGCAGAACCAGTAGACCATTACGATTTCTACGAACAAGACGGTGTACGACTACAAAAAGTGATGGCTCAAGCCGGTGTCGCAAGCCGACGAGTCTGCGAACAGATGATTACCGAAGGCCGAGTGACCGTCAACGACGAACTCGTCACCGAATTAGGGGTACGCGTCAACCCCGAAGAAGTCAACATCCGTGTTGATGGAATCACCATTCAAACCGACGAACGTAAAATCTATATGGCGTTAAATAAACCGGCAGGTGTTGTCTCTACTATGGAAGACCCCGACGGGCGCCCCTGCATTAACGACTTCCTACGTTCTTCTATGAGCCAACGTGTCTTCCACGTCGGCCGCCTCGACGTAGAAACTGAAGGGCTGCTACTTCTCACCAACGACGGCGAACTCACCAACCGCCTGACACACCCCAGCTACGAGATTCCTAAAACATACCTAGTTCAAGTTCACGGGCCTGTAGAAGCTGGCGTAGGTGCACAGATGAAGAAGGGCATCCGCCTTGAAGATGGTGTCTCCCGAGTAGATAGCTTCAAACTCGTAGATTCTACTCCCGGGCACGTACTCATTGAGGTAACTATCCACTCCGGTAAGAACCGTATTGTACGACGTCTCTTTGACGCAGCCGGATACCCCGTAGAAAAGCTCGTTCGTGTACAAATGGGGCCAGTTCGTATCGGATCTCAAAAACAAGGAACTATTCGCAATTTATCTAAAGTGGAAATTGGGCAGCTCCTTGCTTCTGTAGGCTTATAAAAGAGAAATATATGATGAGTCATTCACCTCAGGCAGAGACGCACTCGCTCCCACCGGTTCTTATTGTTGGAACCGGACTCTTGGGTGCCTCCGTAGGGCTCTGTCTTCGTAGCCAAGGACGAGACGTCTACCTCGTAGACGTCTCTCCTACGGTGGAAGCTATTGCTGAAGATATTGGTGCCGGAATATCTGTTCATAAACGTGCTCAAGAGCGCGGTCTTAAAAATGTGCCACTTCCACAACTGATACCTGAGGCGCCGTATCTTGTGGTTGTAGCTGCTCCGCCAGATGTTGTGGCGCAAATCGTCATAGAACAATTACAGTGGTGGCCTCATACAACGGTAGTAGACCTGGCCTCAGTGAAAGCACCCATCGCCGAAACCGTGATTGCTTCTTCGTCAGAAGCACACCGTTATGTGGGTGCACACCCTATGGCTGGACGAGAACGATCAGGGCCTGTTGCTGCTCGCGCAGAACTATTTACGTCACGTCCATTTGTTGTGTGTCCGCATCATAGTTCCTGCGAAGAATCCATCAAAATTGCTCATCATCTAGGCATGGAACTTGGTTCTCTTGTGACCATCATGGATGCTCAAGAACATGACCGTTCTGTTGCCCGTATTTCACATGTGCCGCAGGTGATGAGCTCTCTGCTCGCCTCCCGTTTGCAAGAAACTCCTTTACACGCATTATCGTTAGCGGGGCAGGGGTTACGAGACACTGTTCGTATTGCAGGCTCTGAACCAACCTTATGGACCCAGATTTTGTCGGCTAATGCTGAGCACGTTCGAGAGACGCTGCTTGAGATTCGACAGGAACTAGATCGTATTATCTGTAGTCTTGAAGACCCACAAGGGCAGGGCGCTCGCTTGAGTATCGCGCAGATGATGCGTGATGGTAATGCTGGTGTGGCGCGTATTCCTGGAAAACATGGAGGTGCGCCTTCTGCCTTCTCCCAGATTGTAGTATTGGTTGAAGACACCCCGGGGACTCTTGCTCAACTCTTGCAGGAAATTGGTCAGTTAGGGGTGAACCTTGAGGACTTACGTCTTGAGCATTCTCCGGGGCAGCCGGTCGGTATGGTGGAGCTTTCGGTAAATCCTCATGAGCATGAGAAATTAATTGAAGATTTGACGAACGCCGGCTGGAAGGTTGTTCGATAAAGATGAAAGAAGACAAGACGATGAAAGAACTTGTAATCGCGATTGATGGGCCTTCTGGTTCTGGAAAATCATCGGTATCTGAGCAGATTGCACGCCACTATCAGCTGGCATACCTCGATACTGGCGCCATGTACCGTGCCTTGACATGGTACTGTCTAGAAGAGCACGTTGACCTCAACGATACATCAGCAGTGATTGAAGCTGCGCAGCGTTTTCCCTTAGAACAAAGCACCACTGTCGATGAAAAATTCTTGCGGGTCGGCGGTACAGATGTTTCTGCGCAGATTCGTTCTCCACGTATTTCAGAGTCTGTTTCTGCTATTGCTTCTGTGCCTGAGGTCCGTTCTTTGTTGGTTGCCCAACAGCGTCAAATGATTGAAGACTGTGCACGGCGTATTGTTGTTGAAGGTCGAGACATCACCACAGTTGTCGCCCCAGATGCTCATGCGCGTGTGCTGTTAACGGCGTCTGAAGAGGTTCGAATGGCTCGTCGTGGTATTCAGCTTGGTGGAACACAAAATCAGCAGCAGCTACAGAAACAGGTTGCTGAACGTGACGCTAAAGATTCCCGAGTCAATAATTTTATGGAAGCTGCTGAGGGCGTAACTTTGGTTGATTCATCTGAATTAGATTTTGAACAGACGATTCTTGCTGTGCGTGAAGCTATCGAAGACCAAATTCACTCCGATAGTGCATTAGACTTGAACTAAATAGATTATACGAGCGAAGAGAAAAGAATTTTTATGGTAGAGAATACGACGCCAGAGCGCGATGAGTATGAGAAGAAATATTTAGGTGACGGTAACGATAACGTTTCAGAGCGTTTAGCGCAGATCGATGACGAAACCGCTGAACAACGAGCTGAGGCCTTGCGTGCAGGTCTTGAAGACTATGCTCTAGAAGAGGAAGACCGCCAGCTACTTGGTGCATGGGGCTTCGATATTAACGAAGATGAAAGTGAAGAAGCTGACCCCGTTGTCGCTATCGTTGGACGCCCAAACGTCGGTAAATCCACTATTATCAACCGTATTTTGGGTCGTCGTGAAGCCGTTGTTGAAGACAAACCTGGTGTGACGCGTGACCGTGTTTCTTATAAAGCAGAGTGGAACGGAAAAGACTTCACTCTCGTTGATACCGGCGGTTGGGAAGCTGACGCTAAGGGCATTGATGCGCAGGTGGCTGCTCAAGCAGAGATTGCTGTAGCGCACGCTGATGTTGTGTTGTTAGTGGTGGACGCAATGGTTGGTATTTCTGCAACCGACGAAGCGATTGTTCGTATGTTGCGTCGTATTAATAAGCCTCTTTTGCTGATCGCTAACAAGGTAGACGCTGAACATCAAGAAGCTGAAATTCATAGCTTGTGGTCTTTGGGTATGGGCCAGCCCTATCCTGTGTCGGGTCTGCACGGCCGTGGGCTTGCTGACCTTCTTGACGCCTTATACGAAGTGATGCCGGAGCATTCTCAATATGCTGAGCCAGAGGCTTTAGGTGGTCCTCGTCGTGTAGCTCTGGTGGGTCGCCCCAACGTGGGTAAGTCCTCGTTACTAAACAAGCTCGCCGGTGAAGAACGTGCCGTAGTTAATGATCTTGCAGGTACGACACGTGACCCTGTGGATGAGATCGTTGAGCTAGGGGGGCGTCCTTGGCGTTTTGTGGATACGGCAGGTATTCGTCGTCGTGTGCATATGGCAAAAGGCGCAGATTTCTATGCTTCTCTAAGAACCCAAACTGCTATTGAACGTTCTGAAGTATGTGTTGTTCTTCTCGATGTTTCAGAGACCATCTCTGAACAGGACATTCGGATTATTCAGCAGGTTGTTGATTCGGGGCGTGCTCTAGTGCTGGCCTTTAATAAGTGGGACACTCTTGATGAAGAGCGTCGAGATCAGCTAGAACGAGAAATTGACCGTGACCTTGCGCATGTTGCGTGGGCTCCTCGTGTAAATATCTCTGCGCGTACTGGCTGGCATAAAGATAAGCTTGTACCAGCTTTGGAAACTGCTCTTGAATCATGGGATTCTCGTATTCCTACAGGACGTCTTAACGCTTTCTTGGGCGAGATTGTTGCTGCGCATCCGCATCCTTTACGTGGCGGTAAGCAGCCTCGTATTCTCTTTGGTACGCAAGTGTCTTCTCGTCCTCCAAAGTTTGTTCTCTTTACGACAGGTTTCTTGGATCCTGGATACCGTCGTTTTATTATGCGTCGTTTGCGTGAGACTTTCGAATACACAGGTACTCCACTTGAAATTTCGATGCGTGTACGTGAACGTCGTCAGCTTGATAAGAAACGTCAGTCCTCTAAAGGCTCTCGACGCTAAATAGTATTTGTGGTGTGTGTTGTGCGTTGACGACACGGTTGCGACGTGCAGCGCACCTCCATAAGTGTGAGCTAAGACTCTCAAGTTTTTAGGTTGTGAGTTTGTCTTCGCTCTTGTCGGTGCTGTATAGTTGTCTAGGTGCTAGAAACCTTCAGGTTTTCTATACAGCATTTTCGGGTTGTGGCGCAGCTTGGTAGCGCACTTGACTGGGGGTCAAGGGGTCGCAGGTTCAAATCCTGTCAACCCGACCAACAAAGCCGTGATAAAAACAATAAGTTTTTATCACGGCTTTATTTTTATACGATATCTGATGTCTTAGAAAAGACGATCACCTGCTAGATTCTGGGACCGTTCTAACTCTAATAACCACTGTTTTGCAGAAAGACCTCCTGCATAACCGGTTATTTTTCCTCCCGCCCCAAGAACCCTATGACAAGGAATAAAAATAATACAAGGGTTTCGGCCTACCGCTTGGCCTACGGCCTGAGCAGGAGCACCAGGACCAACAACACGGCTAATAGCACCGTACGTATCTGTATACCCGTAACGGATGTCTGAGACGAGATTCCACACTGCTAGTTGAAAATCTGTTCCTTCAGGGCGAAGAGGAATCTCAAAGACAGTACGTTGACCTCGAAAATATTCTTCTAACTCTTGTACAGCCTGAGAAAGAACACTATTCTCATGAGCTTCAACGAACTTTCCCAGACGCTCTTTTTCAGGAAAATGCTTTTGCTTCTCTAACCACGCACCAACAAGAGCGCCCTCTTCAACGCAAAGAAAAATAGTCCCAATCTTCGTAGCACAAGTGGTATAGACACGTGAGAGAACATCATCACCGGCTGCTTCTTCAATCGCGTTGGAAACAGACTCAGTCATAATAAAAACCTTCCGCACCACATAATGATGACAAGTAGAGAAGACACATAACAATATCTCTAGGATAGCGTTATCTTAAGACTGCACTGAACGTACGATTGCTTCTGCTAATGTTAAATCTTCCCAACCCATACCTGATGTTTTAAAAACAATAGGGCGTTCAGACCTTACTTTAAGATCTCCTGAAACAATCTTACACAGAGGATACAACTTGTCTTCTGCCAAGACACCGTCTTCAATTGCGCAGATAACATCACCGCATTCGCGAAGAGCAGTTGCTATATCTTCAACAATCACTTCAGCAACTTCCATCACTGAAGAACTCACTTCTCGTGCCTGCGGAGTATGAGAACCCACCGCAACAATAACAGCGTGAGGGCTAATATCTTCTACCTCAAAAAGGGGAGTGGATGAAGTCGTGGTACAAAGAATGAGTTCTGCCTGTTTGAGGACATCAGCAGCATCCTGAGAATCAGCCTGAACCCACTGTGTTATATCTTCTGGCTGGGTACGGCTAATAAAAGTATGCTCTACTGGACGTATTGCCTCGAGCGTATTTTCGAGGGTCTTAAGGTGGGCGCGTCCTTGTGCACCACAGCCAAAAATGACGGTTTTTAGTGGTTCTGAAGAACCAGAAATATAAGGGTAAACACCGGCAATAGAAACCGCTGACGTGCGGATATCAGTTAGTGCCACGCCATCAAGAACATGTGTTGGTGCAAGGGTCTGCGCATTGAATAGAAGATAAGACCCTTGAATCAACGGCACATCAGGACGTACCGAAGTATCTGCGCAGCTGAGGACTTTCATTCCGAAACTATCACGAGTATAAGAAGGCATCATGAGCAGCTGAGCGTAGGGCATATCCATTTTCTGACGAGGATAATCACAACTTGGATCATAACCATTTTTTAAAGTTTCTCGGAGCGCATGTACTGCTTGTGCAGGAGAAAAATGTTCGAGGATATTCTGATACGAAAGATAAGTAATGCTCATCTTCTCACCCTCTCAAAAACTGGTATAAAAATCTGCTATTAAGCCTAACGCTGAGCCATAAGCGTCATAAATACTCCCATGGAGTACATACAACACCTATGACTCAGCGTTAGTGAAAGTTAGCTATTGAAGAGTGAAAACGACAATAGCTTTAGTCTTGGTCTACATCCTCATCGACCCAGTCGAGAGTCTTTACTACAGCCTTCTTCCAAAGACGGTATTGACGTTCGACTTCGTCAGTTGGCATTTGCGGAGTCCAACGCTGGTCCTCAGCCCAGTTTGCGGTGACATCTTCTTCACCACTCCAGAAACCAACTGCGATACCTGCAGCATAAGCAGCACCCAATGCGGTAGTTTCGATAACTTTTGGACGGATCACAGGTACGCCCAAGATATCTGCCTGGAATTGCATGAGGAATTCGTTTGCCGTCATGCCGCCATCAACACGTAGCTCAGAAAGATCAACGTTAGTTCCTGCAGCTTGCGCATCAGCATTCATTGCGTCGAGAACCTCACGAGTCTGCCAAGCAGTAGATTCAAGAGCAGCACGAACAATATGTGCACGGTTAACATAACGGGTCAGACCCACGATAACGCCACGTGCGTCTGGTCGCCAATGTGGTGCAAAGAGACCAGAGAAAGCGGGGACAACATAGCATCCGCCAGAATCTTCAACGCTTGTCGCAAGAGCTTCTGAATCTGCCGCATTATCAATCATTTTCAGATTATCGCGAAGCCACTGAATCAGTGAACCAGAAACAGCGACGGAGCCTTCCAATGCGTAGACAGGTGCTTGATCGCCAATCTTATACGCAACAGTTGTGAGCAACCCATTCTCAGAGATGACGGGCTCCTCACCGGTATTCATCAACATGAAGTTACCGGTTCCGTAAGTATTCTTTGCCATGCCCTTTTCAAAGCAAGCTTGACCGAAAGTTGCTGCCTGCTGGTCACCGAGAATACCCGCGATAGGGGTGCCGTTGAGAAGTCCTTGAGAACGTCCGTATCCGTAAACTTCGGATGAGGACTTAATCTCAGGGAGCATAGACATCGGGATTCCCATATCTGCTGCAATGTTTTCGTCCCATTCGAGGGTACGGATATTCATCAGCAGGGTGCGGGATGCATTGGTAACGTCTGTGACGTGAACGCCGCCATCAACACCACCGGTCAAATTCCATAGAACCCAGGTGTCAGTATTGCCAAAGAGCAAATCGCCTGCTTCTGCTTTTTCGCGTGCGCCTTCGACGTTATCAAGAATCCATTTGACCTTAGGGCCGGAGAAGTATGTTGCCAAGTTAAGACCAACAATATCGTGGTACTTACCGGGGCCTGCCTCGCCACCTAGCTCATCACAAATTTTTTGGGTGCGGGTATCCTGCCACACAATAGCGTTATATACAGGTTTACCTGTGGTCTTATCCCAGACAACAGCAGTTTCGCGCTGGTTAGTGATACCTACCGCTGCAATTTCGTGGTGGTTGACCTCAGCTTTGGTCATACACTGGCCTACTGCCTGGCGGACATTTTCCCAGATTTCCATGGGATCGTGTTCTACCCACCCAGCCTTTGGGAAAATCTGTTCGTGCTCCAGCTGGCCGATGGACTTGATTTCGCCACTCTTGTTGAAAAGAATCGCGCGAGAGCTGGTTGTTCCCTGGTCGATGGAAAGAATGTACTTCTTACGCTCGGGGAGAGTAGTAGTCATAATGTCACTTCCTTGTGAAGTTTGAGATTTTGATAATGGACAAAAGATATCTCGTACGAGAAAAATTAGTTGTTGTCTGCCATCTCGCGTTGTTGTAGGAGCTCACGTTCTTTACGACCGATAATCCACATGAAAACCAGAGCGAGAACAACGATTCCAAGTAACGCGCTATAGGCTACGCCCCAACCAAAATAGTGGATGAGCAAACCTACACCGGTAGATGCCAGTGAAGCACCAAGTAAGTACCCAAAAAGTCCCGTAAATCCGGCTGCGGTTCCTGCAACGTTACGAGGGGATAAATCGATAGCCTGTAACCCGATAAGCATCACAGGGCCATAGATAAGACCACCGATGATGGCGATGAGCAGATAGAAAACTCCGATAGGTGCAGTAGCTGGTAGCAACGCGTATGTTGCTAACGCTATACCTACACCTGCGAGGAATACCATTCCTGCACCAGAACGCCACCCTTTGAAGACTTTATCGGATAGCCAACCGCACAAAAGTGTGCCGATGATCCCTGCAAGCTCATAGATTGCGAAACCAAGAATGCCTTCTTTGACGTTTGTGCCGTGAATCTTATCGGTGAGATAAATCGGAATCCAGTTGAGAACGCCGTACCGCAGAGTGTAAACAAAGACGTTTGTGATTGCTAAAAGCACGATAACTTTGTTCTTCAAAACATGCTTGAAAAGCATTTCTTTCCACGGAATCTGAGATTCAGAAGCGACCTTTGGAGGATCGTTACGATACTCTTCGATAGGTGGCAAACCAACCGCTTCAGGACGGTCACGAATTAGAAGGAATGCGATAAAAGCAACAACGAGTGCAACGATAGCTGGTGCCCAGAAAGCTGGTCGCCAGTCTGCCTCAGACTGAGCGTAGTGATCGAGTGCCCATGCTGAGATGACGCCAACAGCTGCACCACCGACGTTATGTGCACAATTCCAAATGGAGGTTTTCCACCCACGTTCGTTTGTTGAGAACCAGTGGACGAGAACACGTCCTGAGGGCGGCCATCCCATGCCCTGTACCCAACCGTTGACGAACATTGTCAAAGCAAAAATCATAACGGTAGCTGATAATGCCGGAATGAAGGCAATCATCAGGTTGATTACCGCAGAGAGCGCTAAACCTAGGGGCATAAAGTAACGGGCATTAGCTCTATCAGAGAGCATTGCCATGAAGAACTTTGATAACCCGTAAGAGAAGAGCACTGCGTTTGCGACGATACCAATGCCAACAGCATTGAGGATGTCGTGATCTTTAAGTACTGCTGAGACGAGTGAAACGTTATTACGGATGAGATAGAACCCTGCGTAGCCGATGAAGATTCCCATAAAGACGCTTAGACGCATGCGACGGTAACGCTGCGGGATTTCGTTTTCGGGGATACGTTTGGCTGCTGGTGGGGCATTGAGAATACCCAAGGAGAACTTGTGTTGAGTCAATGTGTACCTCAAATAGTAGATGATGGAAAAATGCAATAACGGTGCGGTGATGAGAAACCCTACAAGGTCGAATTAGATTCCGAGGAACATAGGAACGAGAATTGCTGCTGCAACAGATCCGATGATTGGGCCAACGACTGGAACCCAAGCATAGGACCAGTTGGAATCGCCTTTACCCTTGATAGGTAGCACTGCGTGAGCAATACGTGGACCAAGGTCACGAGCAGGGTTGATAGCGTAACCGGTTGCACCACCGAGGGAGAAACCAATACCTACCACGATGAGAGCAACAGCCAAAGGTCCAAGACCGGAGGGAGTTTGCCCTGACGCTACAACGAATCCGATGAGTACAAAGGTTCCGACTGCTTCAGTAAATACGTTCCAACCATAGGAGCGAATTGCTGGTCCGGTAGAGAAAATACCAAGTTTGACACCTGGTTCGGTTTCCTCATCAAAGTGTTTCTTATAGGTGAGAAATACCATGACAGCACCGGTAAAGGCACCTGTAAATTGACCCGCAAAGTAAATCATCATATTAGATGCTGTTGCAGGTACTTCGCCGACAAGGTTTTCGCCGGCAGCCCACAGCCCGATGGTGACGGCAGGGTTAAGGTGCGCACCAGATGGACCAGATAGGTACACTGCAGCAAAAACTGCCATACCCCAGCCCAATGCAATAGCTACCCAGCCTGCATCTTTAGCGATAGATTTTGGTAGCGAACAAGCAGCGCAAACGCCACCGCCAAGAAGAATGAGGATAAAGGTTCCCAAAAATTCGGAGGAGAATAATCCTAATGCAGTAGGTACTCCATCCGCTCCTACGAGGGCAGATGCGCCCTCCGCCAAAATAGTCTGCATGTATTTTTCCTTTCAACACAGCATTGTGGTGGGGGAAGGAGTAAAAGCAACCATTGCTTTTACACAAACATTCTTGAGGGAAAAAATCCTCAAATAACGACAAGAAAAAGATGAGAGGCACTGCGACATATTGTGTGTGCCTGAGCGGTTGATATGAGAGGGGCAGAAACATTGTAGCTGGGGGAAAGTTTCTGCCCCTTCATCAAAAAAATCAGTATTTTATCTGTATGGGGAGTTCTGTATCTATACCTTTCATGTGAAGTTTTCTATGGGGAAACTTATGGAATACTAGCCTAGAGGTACGCGAGGGCAGACATGCTCGATAGATGTGATGCATTGAGCTGCCTGAACGTCAGAAGTTTTTTCTTCTGCTTGAGCGATTGCTTCTACGCGTTTACGGTAGAGTTCTAGCTCTTTCTCCGCTTCAGCTTCGCTCCAACCGAGTTCTGGCGCCATTACTTGGAGGACTTCTTCGGCTGCACTTAAGCCACGGTCACGCTGTTCAAGGTCTAGACGGCAACGGCGGATGAGCACATCTTCTAAGTGAAGAGCACCTTCGTAACGTACTGCAAAGAGGACGTCTGCTCTGAGGAATTGTGGAGCTTTTGCCAAGGGTTGCGCTAATTCTGGTGCTTCATCAATAAGTGCCACGAGTTCCGTAATATCTGCACCATAGCGTTCGAGCAAATGCTCCATACGGTCTTTGTCCCAGCCGAATCGTTGTGCGAGACGTGGGGAAGATGCTTGTGCTGCAGAAAAACCAGCGGCACCCACCAATTGAATATTTTCAGTGACAGAAGGCTGCTCTTGTGCTCGTTCTTTGAGTGCAAAGTCTACGGCGTCAGCTGCCATAACACGGTAGGTGGTGAGTTTTCCACCCGCGATAGCGCTCATTCCGGGGGCGACTTCGGTGACGGTATGCTCGCGTGAAACTTTAGTAGATGCTGCCTCGGAGCCTTCTTTAAGTTTTGGTTGTAGTAGCGGACGTAGACCTGCATAGGTTCCGATGATGTCATCACGGGTCAGCTCACGTGCAAGGAGCTTATTGGCTTGTTCGAGTACATAGTCAATATCTTGCGAAGTTGCTACAGGGTGCGCGATGTCTTCGGTGTATGGGGTGTCGGTTGTTCCGATAATCCAGTAACGCTGCCAAGGGATGATGAAGAGTACAGATTTTTCGGTTTTGGTGAAGATACCGCTGGAAGCATTAATGCGGTCTCGTGGAACGATGATGTGAATACCTTTGGATGCAAGAACTTTAAGCCCGGCATCTTTATTGGCCATGGACTCAGACTCTTCGGTCCATACGCCGGTAGCGTTAATGATGTGTTGGGTACGAACAGTGTGTTCTTGTCCGTTTTCAAGGTCTCGGATGACTGCTCCGGTAACTTTTCCTTGAGTGTCTTTGAGTACTCGGGTGACTTGTGTACGAGATGCCGCTAGGGCACCGTATCCTGCTGCGGTGCGTACAAGGTCAATGACGAGGCGTGCATCATCAACGCGTGCATCGTAGAACTGGATAGCTCCGGTAAAAGCTGAATCTTTAATATCGGGGAATACGGTTTTCGTGCCTTGCTTTGAGAAGTGGTGTTGTGGCGGTACAGTTTTTTTGCCACGAGCCCCAATAAATGCAAGAGTGTCGTACATTCCAATTCCGATAGCGGAATAGGCGCGTTCGATGACTGGTGTTTTGAGGGGCCATAGGAAAGGCTGTGCTTTAACGAGGTGTGGCGCAATTTTTTCAAGGAGTAGGCCACGTTCTTTGAGTGCTTCTGCTACGAGTTTAAAGTCAAGGTTGTAGAGGTATCGGAGTCCGCCGTGGACAAGTTTTGATGACCATGCTGAAGTTCCTGCTGCCCAGTCGCCTGCTTCGACGATAGCGGTTTTGAGTCCGCGGGTTGCTGCGTCTAAGGCGATGCCGGCGCCGGTGACGCCTCCGCCAATGACGAGAATGTCTACGCCTTCTTCTTTGCTCATTTCGTGGAGAGCTTCAGTACGAGAAGATGCGGTAAGCTGAGACTTCTGAGCGAATTGTGTGTTGGCCATAGTTCCTGTCCCTTTCTACTACGGATGCTTGATATACATTCTGACGTAGTTGTAGTTACTATGACCAAAACATTTGAACGTTTTTTCAGAAGGGGGAAATTTGAATGAACGAACGTCACGACACCGCATACGAGGCAGCGTATCTGTATTACATGGAAAACCTCACCATGGAACAAATTGCGCAACATCTATACACTTCACGCGCAACGGTATCACGCCTACTCAAAACTGCTCGAGATACAGGAATCGTGCAGATTCGGCTCAACGAAAACAGCAAACCGCAAACAGATCTCGCTCAAAGACTTGGAGACAAGTATCGAGTTCGTGTGCATCTGGTGAAAACCTCAAAAGAACAATCTGCTATTTCCCGTATGGAAAAAGTCGCTAAGCGTGGAGCAATTCTTGTGGACTCCTGCGTTGAAGAAGGCACCTCATTAGGTGTTGCGTGGGGATCAACGGTGACAGAGCTAGCCAAACATCTGCCGTATCGTCCGCTCAAAGATGTAGTGGTAGTACAACTTAACGGAGCCGGTAACGCTCGGCATACAGGTATACCTTACTCGGGGTCGATTCTTGGGCAGATTACCGCCGCATACGATGCGCAGATGGTGCATTTTCCCGTTCCTGCTTTCTTTGACCATTCTGAAACTAAAGAAGCAATGTGGCGTGAACGGAGCATTATGGGAGTTCTCGCTACGCATCGTAAAGCTGATGTTGCGGTGTTTGGGATTGGGGCTTTTGGTGGCGCTATTCCTTCTCACGTGTATAACGGAGGGTATTTTGATGCTCAAGAACAACGCGAATTGCGTGCAAGTGGTGTTGTCGGAGATATGTGCACGGTACTTCTTCGTGAAGATGGAAGCTATCAAGACCTTGCTGTGAACCAACGTGCAACGGGGCCAACCGCAACAGAATTGGCACGGATTCGTCGCCGGATTGCGGTAGTTTCTGGCAATCACCGAGTCCTTGCTTTACGAGGTGCACTGCGCACTGGCGCTATTACAGATGTGGTGATAGATACTCAACTTGCTGAAGCGTTGATGGACTGCCCTTAAAACTGTTAGATGCTATCGCTGGGGCACATGCTCTCTTGATGATGTTTGAGGGCACCGGCTGCATATGATAGTGCCCTTCTGACCATGGCAATGTTGGGTTGTCCTGCACTGTCAATTCTAGAGGCGGTAAAGATTTGACGTTCGGGGTGTTCTGGTAAACAGATGAGTTTAATAGAGGTCTTGTGGTGCGTGGAAGATGTGACAAAACCGGGCAGAATAGCTGCTGCATAACCTTGTTCTGCAAGACGTACATGAGTGAGTAAATCTTCGATGCTATAACGAACTTGCGGTTCGAAGCCTGCCTGACGGCATTGATTAATACCCCAAATACGGCTGGTATTGTGTTCTCGTTCAAAAACCCATGGTAGAGATTTTGCTTCAGTGAGGGTTGTGTAGGGAGAATCTTGTGCTAAAACAAGGTGAATAGGGTCTGCCGTGAGTAGTTCAAGTTGTAGGTCCTCATGTTCAGGTACAAAATGGTGCGGATAGGACTCTGTAATAGCAAGGTCGAATTGTCTGCTTCTTGTGAGTTCTAAACCTGTTTCGGGGTCTATCTGCACAACTTCTAAAATGAGTTGCGGTGCGTTCTGCTGTAAATACGATAGTGCTGTGGGTAAGAGCGCTATCGCTGCTGACTGAAAAATTGCTAGCCTTACGGTGCCTAGCGGTTCGCCAGAAAACTGTGCAATGCGAGTGGCGGTCTTATCCATTTCTCTGAGGATAGCTCGTGCGCCGTGGACGAGGATAAGTCCTTCGTCGGTCAGTC
The DNA here is from genome assembly GCF_048512825.1 of Rothia sp. CCM 9418. Taxonomy (NCBI): domain Bacteria; kingdom Bacillati; phylum Actinomycetota; class Actinomycetes; order Micrococcales; family Micrococcaceae; genus Rothia; species Rothia sp. CCM 9418. Next base: position 321,472 of record NZ_JBLXXX010000003.1, on the reverse strand, counting down.
GTACTGAACGTCCTGATCTGCGAATGAGGGGAGCGCCAGCTTCTTTTTCGAGTGCTGTCATCTGTTGTGAGATAGCAGAAGAGGTGAGGTGTAGTGTTCTTGAAGCTGCTGCGAGGGATCCGCGTTCGTGGATTTCAAGAAGGATGCGAAGCCGGTGAATATCGTACATTGTGCTAAACCTCATCACTAGTAGTTAAGCTTTTCTTAACTATTATGCTGAGAAATAATTATTTTTACTAATAGTGTGTTCGCCACCATAACGTGGTCAAATAGAACAAAAGCACAATGAGTGCCAATTCACACAAACACAGAAGATGGGAGCACAGGAATGACAACCAATCCCTTTGCTGCAGAACGCTACCAAGAACTCGCACAAGAAGCCCGAACCCTCGTGCGCCAGTGGCTCACCGAAGCCCAAGACGTCCCCGCAGACTCCTCCGCACAAATGCTCGCAGGCGTCCTCAAAGACCCCAACGGGCTAGACTTTACCGTCGGATTCGTCGACACCGTCGTTCGCCCTGAAGACAATAATGTTGCTGGAGCCAACCTCGCAAAAATCGCACCCCTCGTACCATCATTCCTCCCGTGGTACATGAAAAGTGCAGTAGCCGCCGGCGGAAAAATTGCTAGCAAAGCATCATGGCCCACCGTTGGTATCGCACGACGAGTCCTCCGAGAAATGGTCGGACACCTCATCGTAGATGCCCGCGACGAAAAACTTGGCCCAGCTATTGAACACCTCACCAAAACCGGCAACAAACTTAACGTCAACCTCCTTGGCGAAGCCGTCCTCGGCGACAAAGAAGCAGAACGACGACTCAACGAAACCAAGCGTCTCCTCGCACGAGACGACGTCGATTACGTCTCCATCAAAGTCTCTGCTGTCTCTGGCCCACACTCTCACTGGGCCTTCGACGAAGTCGTCGAAGAAGCAGTACAACGACTCACACCACTTTATGAACTTGCAGCAAACTCTCCTGAAAAGAAGTTCATTAACCTCGACATGGAAGAGTACAAAGACCTCGACATGACCATCGACGTCTTTACCAAAATTCTCGACCAACCACAGCTCAAAGACCTCGAAGCAGGAATCGTTCTACAGGCATACTTGCCCGACACCCTCGCAGCAATGCAAAAACTCCAGCAATGGGCTAGCAACCGCGTAGCCTCCGGCGGAGCACGCATTAAAGTGCGACTGGTCAAAGGCGCTAACCTCTCCATGGAAATCGTTGAAGCCCTCACCCACGGTTGGGAACTGACCACCTGGGATTCCAAACAGCTCAGCGACACCAACTACAAACGAGTCCTCGAATACGCGCTACGCCCCGAACACACCAAAAACATTCGACTAGGCGTCGCCGGACATAACCTCTTCGACGTAGCATTCGCGCTACTCTTGAGCGAAGAACGCGGAGTCAAAGACGATATCGAATTTGAAATGCTCATCGGTATGGCCGCACAACAGGCAGAAGTCATCCGCCGACGTGTCGGACATCTTCTGCTCTACACTCCAGTTGTTCGCCCCGAAGAATTCGACGTAGCAATTTCCTATCTCGTTCGACGTCTTGAAGAAAATGCTTCGAGCGAAAACTTCATGTCAGCAGTATTCGACCTGCATGACAACGCTGAACTCTTCGAACGAGAAGAACAACGATTCATGCGCTCGCTTAACTCTGTTACTGATGAAGTGCCTGAGCCCAAACGTCAGCAAAACCGTCAGACAGAAACCGTCGATAACGTTTTCCGACCCCGTCAAGGATTTGAAAACGCACCAGATACTGACCCTTCGCTTGCTGCAAACCGCCAATGGGGACGAGAAATCCTCGAACGTTCAAAAACAACGAGCTTGGGCATAGAAACTCTCGAAGCCTCACAGCTTAGCTCTAGCGATGAGGTTCAACCACTTGTGGATTCTGTGATTGAAGCATCCAAAGTCTGGGCTGAACGTAGTGGCGCCGAACGAGCTAAAATTCTGCGTCAAGCAGGTATCGCACTCGGTGTGAACCGTGCAAAACTACTTGAAGTGATGGCAGCAGAGGCAGGAAAAACTCTCGACCAAGGCGATACTGAAGTCTCAGAAGCAATCGACTTCGCAAACTACTATGCGACGTTGGCAGAGAATATCGAACACATCGACGGGGCAACCCCTGTACCTGTTCACCTCACACTAGTAGTGCCACCGTGGAACTTCCCAACGGCTATCCCCGCAGGTGGTGTTCTTGCTGCACTGGCGGCCGGGTCTGGTGTCGTTTTCAAACCTGCAACGAACACTGCAAGAACGGGTGCTTTGATTGCTGAGATTCTTTGGGAAGCTGGAGTCCCTCGCGAGCTTCTCCGCCTCATCAAAATCACAGATCGTCAGGCCGGAAAAGAGCTTATCTCTCACCCAGCAGTAGACCGACTGATTCTCACGGGCGGATACGAAACAGCAGAAACTTTCCGTTCATGGCGTCAAGACTTACCATTATTTGGTGAGACCTCTGGCAAAAACTCCATCATCGTTACGCCTAACGCCGACCTTGATTTAGCGGTTAAGGACGTTGTCTATTCTGCTTTTGGGCATGCTGGACAAAAATGTTCTGCAGCATCAACGGTGATTCTCGTTGGAACTGTTGCACAATCTGAACGTTTCAAGAATCAGCTAGTCGATGCTGTATCTTCCTTGCACGTAGCCTACCCACAAGATATCGAATCTCAGATGGGGCCGATTATCGCACCGGCAGAAGGCAAACTGCTCAGCGGACTAACCACTCTTGGAGACGGCGAAAGCTGGCTAATTGAACCTAAAAAGCTTGATGAGAGTGGCAAACTCTGGTCACCAGGTGTACGTGTAGGAGTTAAGCCGGGAAGTGAATATCACCTCACCGAATATTTTGGTCCGATTCTCGGCATTATGGTGGCGCAAACTCTTGAAGAAGCCATTGAATTGCAAAATGCAACTGACTACGGTCTTACTGCAGGGCTTCACTCTCTTGATTCTGATGAACTGGCATTATGGTTATCTCGTGTTGAAGCAGGAAACCTCTATGTCAACCGCGGAATTACTGGTGCAATTGTTCGCCGTCAGCCCTTCGGCGGTTGGAAGAAATCCACTGTGGGCAGTGGAACTAAAGCTGGAGGACCTAACTATTTAGTAGCCCTCAGCGATTGGAAGAGCGCTCCTTCGACAGCTACTGCTATGCCAACCTCTCGAGCTGTCCGCGAGACTCTGGCTGCTACCCGCCAACCTACTGCTGTAGACCATGAAAAACTAGAATTCTTGGTTCGTTCTGCATCTTCTGATGCTGAGGCCTATAACAGCGAGTTCGGCATTGCTCACGACCCCTCACAGTTAGGTGTCGAACGCAATATTTTGCGTTATGTTCCTCAAACTGTACAAGTTCGTGCGGATTCTTCTGCGAACGTAGCTGATACTTTACGTGTACTCCTTGCTGGTTTGGCAGCTGGTGCACCTATCTACCTATCAACTGCTCAGCAGCTGCCAGTAGCTGTTGCTGGAACATTAGAAAACCACGGAGTAAAGATTGCTCTTCAAAGCGATGAGGAATACCGTCAGTGGCTCAACTCTTATGCTTCAAAGAGCACTGCAGACTTGCAAGGTACGCCTCTAGAAGGTAGCCGTATCCGTTATATTGGAGATCAAGCAACAAGCATTTTTGCCGCGTTGAATGGACGTCCTGATATCGGTATTTATACGGCTGCAGTCACTGAAGCCGGACGTATTGAGATGCTTCCATTTGTTAAGGAGCAGGCAGTCTCGATTACTGCGCATCGTTTTGGTAATCCCAACAGATTCTCTGAACACGTCATCTAATACTCCTGTTAGGCGTGGTGTCGTAGAAACGTTTTCTGCGACACCACGTGCTTTAAACATCAAAATAGTTTTCTTCTACAAAGTAAGATATGGCTGCCTGTTTGAGAATAATTCTTGTGAACGCGCTGTTGTTGAACCTATCTGAATGAGATGTGGAATACTATAGAGTGTGTGACGGGTCAAACGTATAAGAAGATGTATTGTCGTATCATCTTGTTGCGTTAAGAACAGCACACGCCACTGTTCTTCCCCGTTGCTGAACATGGTTTATTTTCTGGGGCTAGCAGCCCCGGGCATCTTGGTGGTCGTATCGCCACACGCACGAAAGGAAAGCCACTATGAGTGACGTACCCGCAAATCTGCTATATACCTCAGAACACGAATGGGTGACCGCTGTAACTGCAGAAGGTACCGTAAAAATAGGTATTACCGATCACGCACAACAAGCTCTTGGCGACGTCGTGTATGTTGATCTTCCTGAGGTGGGGGAGAACGTCGTCGGCTCAGAGACTTTCGGAGAAATTGAATCCACAAAATCTGTCTCAGATTTATTTGCGCCCGTTAGTGGTGAAGTCGTTGCCATCAACGAAGAAATTGAAGCAGATCCTGCTCTTGTGAATACCGATCCCTATGAGAAGGGGTGGCTGATTGAGCTACGTCCCGATAACGTAGAGGATCTCTCTGCACTTCTTGACGCAGAAGCTTATGCTGCAGAAATTGCTGAATAAGTAGCGACTCTTCTGGTTGTTGGTGCCGGTCTTTAACATCAGTAAAAGACCGGCACCAATACTGTTTAACGGCATATTATGAGGGAGCGTCTTAGAGAACTACCTGATGATCCCTTCAAGAAAATCCTTGAGGAGTTTTGTATGCCATCGTGTTTTATATAGCTAACTCTTATACTTGCCTATAAGATTAGACGGTAGGTTCAATGTTTACCGAATCGTTATCATTATGAGCGGATAAGATTCAATCAAAATTTGACCTACAGGGAAGAATACTATGGCGAAGGATCCCCCATGACTGAACAGAACGAAGCGCACCCACCGACAGCTGCGCTCAACGCTATCACGCAACAAGAGATGCGGATTGCTGCGAAAGTTTTTGCAGAATTTAAAGATGCTAACCACAAACCCACAGTAGAAGAAATGGACGTTTTAGCAACCATTCCTCAAGGCTCAGGGCTACTCATCTGCACTAGCACAGAACTTGAAGGCGCTCGTTTCTTGCTCAACTCTGAGCTTGACGAAAACGGTGCGGAGAAACAAATCGTTGTGGGTCGTAGCCCAGATTCTGATATCTTCCTCGACGACGTTACCGTCTCTCGTCAGCACGCTGTTTTTACGCCTAACGCTGGATCTTTTGTTATCACGGATAATAATTCGCTCAACGGAACATACCTCAACGGCGACCGCGTAGACACTGCTTTCCTTAAAAATGGGTCTGAACTTCAGATTGGAAAATACATTTTTGCATTCTTCTTGGGAGTCGGAGAATAAATGTCAGACTCTGCACAAAAGCTCTCTGATAGTGAAGGTAAAGACCGCACTATCGGCCAAGTTCTTAGTGCTCTTGACGTCAATTTTAAAGGCATTAGCGCTTCAAAAATTCGCTTTTTAGAAGATAAAGGCTTAGTACAACCTCACCGCACAAACACCGGATACCGGAAGTACTCTGCCCGAGACGTTGAACAGCTACGCTACATCCTATCGTTACAACGGGACCAATACCTGCCGCTGAAAGTTATCAAAGATAAACTTCAAGCAGGGGAGTTCGAACAGTATTATCGGGAAAAGACACAAGGCGACACGACAGCTGAATCTTCGCCCCGTAATACACAAGAACAACATGCCCAAGTACACGGTGAAGAACAGGACGCCGTCGCTAGTTTTGTTCCCTTACCGGAGCAAGAACGAAGCTATACTCTTCGAGAGCTTTCTACTGCTGCCGGTGCGGATATGCCGCTGCTCCGTGAACTTATCAATTTTGGTCTGATTCGAGATGTCGACGGAAACTATAGCGAATATGATGTCGCTATTACCAAAATTTGTTCTCAGCTTACCTCTCATGGCTTGCAACCCCGACATTTACGTCAATTCCGCGCAACAGCAGAACGAGAAGCTGAACTTGTCAAAAATGCGGTAGCGCCCTTAGCCCTGAGAAAAGATAAAGATTCTCTGTCACTAGCAAAAACACGTGCACGAGAGATCTCTAATCTTTGCCTTCGCCTACATATGGCACTCGTTATTTCTTCTATCCCTGACTACGACTCCTAAAACTCGTATTAGGGGAATCTCTGAAGAAAAACAACTGTTCTTTATCGAGAATGACGACGTTTTGCCGTATCTACCGGTAATATGTCAAGAGGTCAGTAAAAAAGTATCTACGGTTAGGAAGTCCTTATGGTAGCTCACAAGAATGGGGGCACGCGTCGCCCTAGTTCTGCGGTTCAGCCCTTGAACCTAGCTACACAGAACTCAGAAACTATACCGATGGATCAGCCTATTCTGGGGTTTGAGCAAGTGATGCCCAAGCAACCTCCTCAGCAAGGTGAACAAGGGGTACTCTTCACTGACTCCGTCTCACTGGTTGACGAAAACCTCGGATACCGTGGACCAGTGGCTTGCAAAGCCGTAGGAATTACCTACCGCCAATTAGACTACTGGGCGCGCACCAAACTTGTAGAACCTACTGTACGTTCAGCCTCAGGCTCAGGATCTCAACGTTTATACTCTTTCAGAGACGTCCTTGTCCTTAAAATTGTTAAGCGTCTTCTTGATACTGGAGTCTCTCTACAACAAATCAGAACTTCGGTGAAACATCTACGTACTCGCGGAATCGAAGACCTCTCCGGCATTACCTTGATGAGCGACGGGGCAAGCGTCTACGAATGTACTTCACCTCATGAAGTGATTGACCTTGTACAAGCTGGGCAAGGCGTTTTTGGTATTGCTATTGGTAGAGTCTGGCGTGAACTCGAAGTTAACCTCGCCAACCTTCCAGGCGAAAATACCTGCGCAATCTCTGACGATGAAGAACTCGCTCAAACAGATGAGCTTTCCCTGCTTCGCGCTAAAAAAGCAAACGGAAAATAACCTCAACATACTTAAAACATTCAGCGAGGGGTTTTATACAAAATATCTTGTATAAGACCCCTCGCTGAATGTCTAAAGAATTATTTAAGTCCTTGAAGAATATCAGAGAAAACCGCTGCACAACGTCGCACATCATCGCTTGGCCAATAATGCACAGGATAGGCAGAACCTTGAACTCGTTGGAATTCTTCAAAATCCTCTAAAAACTGGTCAGCAACAAGATCCCCAAATAAGACCTTCATCTCTTCAACACGATAAGAATGCTCACTACTGTGAGGACGAACCTTATTCAAAATAACTGAAGCAGAGGAAACTGAATACTGACTATTTTCCTCAAAACGAGTAATAGCACGCAACGTACGTTCTGTACCGGCAACCGAAAATAAAGAAGGTTCAGCTACCGAAATAACACGGTCAGAAGCTGCCCATGCCATCGAGGTGAGAACACCTAATGTTGGAGGGCAATCAATGAATACCACATCATAATCATCAATATTTCCTTGAAGCAGGTTCAACAACCGTGGCAGATACTGAGACAAAGGTGCTTGCTCCAGGGGAGTAGAAGACGCACTACCACGGACAACGTGAACAACTCCACCCGAATTTTCATGTTCCTGAGCAATAGCGTTCCACCCAGAAGAAACAATATTATCGGTGAAAGAGAACCGATCTGGGGCAGCAAGCATACTGCCAATATCGGCTCCCGTCGTTGGAACACCCAAACCTGTGCTTGCATCGCCGTGAGGATCTAAATCAATCACAAGGACCTTCTGTCCAGCGTGCAAAGCTGCTGAGGTAAGACCAAGAGTAACTGAAGTTTTACCAACTCCACCTTTAAGGCTGCTGATACTCACAATCAGTGGCATAAAAATGGCCCCCACCCAAATCCAGAACACAAAACTAACGTGCAATTTTTACACAGTTAACATAATGCTACCGAACTTTAGAGGTAACTCCTGCCAAAGATCACTGAAAATATCGCATTGTGGGCTTAAATGTAGATAATCACAGTACACACCCTGTAACTATGTAAACTTTAGGTATTCTTGGCTTCACCAAGAACAAAAAGGGCAAAAACTAGCAATGATGCATATAGTAGAGCTAGTCACACACCGTGAAAACCTCTACCAAGAATGCCTCCTATGCTAGGCAGATTGGAACTAAACACATGTTTGAAAAGATTCTTGTCGCAAACCGTGGCGAGATTGCCATTCGTGCATATCGCGCCGCCTACGAACTTGGTGCAAAAACAGTTGGCGTATTCCCCTACGAAGACCGCCACTCCATTCACCGTCAGCAAGCCGACGAAGCCTACCCTATCGGTGAAGAAGGACACCCCGTTCGTGCGTACCTTGATATCGAAGAAATTATCCGCGTCGCCAAAGAAGCCGGAGCAGACGCTATCTACCCAGGATATGGTTTTCTCTCAGAAAACCCAGACTTAGCACGTGCCGCAGAGAAAGAAGGAATCACCTTCATCGGACCACCGCCAGAAGTTCTAGAACTTGCCGGTAACAAAGTCGAAGCACTCCGCGCCGCACGAGCAGCCGGAATACCCGTCCTCAAATCTTCCGAACCATCTAAAGACACCGAATACCTACTGGCAGAAGCCGAAAAAATTGGGTTCCCCATCTTCGTCAAAGCAGTAGCAGGCGGTGGCGGGCGAGGAATGCGTCGAGTCGAAAGCAAAGAGGCTCTACCTGACGCACTCGCATCGGCAATGAGAGAAGCAGACACCGCATTTGGCGACCCCACCGTATTCCTAGAACAAGCAGTACTGCGCCCGCGCCATATCGAAGTGCAAATCCTTGCCGATGCACAAGGGAACATCGTGCACCTCTTTGAACGTGACTGCTCCTTGCAACGGCGACACCAAAAAGTTGTCGAAATCGCACCAGCACCACAACTTGATGAGAACATTCGTCAAGCTCTCTTCCGAGACGCCGTAAAATTTGCTCGTGAACTCGGATACCAGAACGCTGGAACCGTAGAATTTCTTGTCGATACCGCAGGTGAACGCGCCGGAGAACACGTCTTCATCGAAATGAATCCACGCATTCAGGTTGAGCACACCGTCACCGAAGAAGTCACAGACGTAGACCTCGTCCAAGCTCAAATGCGCATCGCTTCAGGGGAATCCCTTGAAGACCTCGGCATCAGGCAAGAAGAACTACACGTTCGAGGCTCAGCCTTACAATGTCGCATCACAACTGAAGATCCTGCCAACGGATTCCGACCTGACGTCGGAAAAGTGTCATACTACCGATCAGCAGGTGGCTCTGGCATCCGCTTGGACGGCGGAACAGTCTACACTGGAGCTCAAATCTCACCGCACTTCGACTCCATGCTCGTAAAACTCACCTGCCGTGGACGAAACTTCTCAGCGGCAGTACAACGAGCTCAACGCGCACTTGCAGAATTCCGTATCCGCGGAGTCGCAACGAACATCCCCTTCCTTCATGCCGTCCTTGAAGACCCCACCTTCCAAGCTGGAGACGTCTCAACACCGTTCATCGACGAACACCCAGAACTGTTACGTAAACGTCCCTCCAGCGACCGCGGCACAAAAGCCCTACAATACCTAGCAGAAGTGACCGTCAACCAACCTCACGGTCCACGTATTGAAGGGCCAGACCCCCGTCATAAACTTCCTCGATTCCCCGGGGACAAAATTGACGAGCCTTTCCGCTCACCCTTCGACCACGGCGAACACGAACGACCCCGAGGATGGCGGCATATCCTGCAAGAGCAAGGACCAGAAGGATTCGCACAAGCACTACGCGAATACCAGCCAGTCGCTATTACCGATACAACGTTCCGAGACGCCCACCAATCTCTGCTTGCAACACGTCTAAGAACCCGAGACCTGCTAGCAGCAGCACCAGCAGTATCACATGTACTACCAGAACTATTCTCGGTAGAAGCATGGGGTGGAGCAACCTACGACGTGGCGTTACGTTTCCTCTCAGAAGACCCGTGGGAACGTCTAGCACATCTTCGTGCGGCCATGCCAAATATCCCCATCCAGATGCTTCTACGCGGACGAAACACCGTCGGATACACTCCTTATCCGGTAGAAGTAACCGATGCTTTCGTCCAAGAAGCGGCTACTACAGGCGTCGATATCTTCCGTATCTTTGACGCTCTCAACGACGTCTCACAAATGACTCCTGCAATTGAGGCAGTACGGAAAACCGGAACAGCCGTTGCAGAAGTCGCCATGTGCTACGCCGGTAACCTCCTAGACCCTCAGGAGAATGTATACACTCTTGAGTATTACCTTGAGCTCGCACAACAAATTGTTGACGCGGGTGCACACATCCTTGCTATCAAAGATATGGCAGGGCTACTACGTCCAGAAGCTGCACGACGCCTCGTAAGTGCCTTACGCGAACGTTTTAGCCTACCAGTACATCTGCACACCCACGACACTGCGGGTGGACAAATCGGAACACTACTGGCTGCTGTAGAAGCAGGTGTAGACGCTGTTGACCTTGCCTCTGCCACATTAGCTGGTACAACCTCACAGCCTCCTTTCTCTGCCTTCATCGCCGCGATGGACGGCACCGCGCGCCAACCAGAAGTAAGCCTTGACGCAGCGCTCTCTCTAGAGCCTTATTGGGAAGCTATTCGTGCAATTTACCGTCCCTTCGAAAATGGCTTGAGCTCACCTACTGGGCGAGTCTACGATCATGAGATTCCTGGCGGACAACTCTCAAACCTCAGAGCACAAGCCAAAGCCCTTGGCTTGGCTGACCGATTTGAAGATATCGAGAATATGTACGCTGCGGCAGATAAGATGCTGGGACATATCGTCAAAGTTACTCCCTCCTCAAAAGTTGTTGGCGATCTAGCTTTACAACTGGTAGGAATGGGAGTAGACCCTGAAGAGTTCGAGAAAAACCCTCAGAACTTTGATATTCCTGACTCCGTTATCGGTTTTCTGAACGGGGAGCTAGGAACCCCACCAGCAGGCTGGCCAGAGCCTTTTAGAACCCGTGCTCTTGAAGGGCGAAAACTAGCGAAACCGACGGTCAATGAACTCTCTGAAGAGGACAGAAAAGCTCTACAAGAAGGTGGAGACACACGTCGTAAAACGCTAAATAGGCTACTTTTCCCTGCCCCGACACGAGAATTTGAACGTGTCCGTCAAGACTACGGTGACGTTTCTATCCTTCATACTCGAGATTTCCTCTACGGTATGATCGAAAACCGAGAACACGTTATCTCCCTAGGCAAAGGGGTGCGCCTCATCGCCAGCCTACAAGCAATCTCTGAACCAGATTCTAAAGGTATCCGGCACGTCATCTGCACCCTGAACGGTCAATCTCGAACCGTCGAAGTTCGAGACCTCTCCATCGAATCCGACGTCAAAGAAGCAGAAAAAGCTGACCCAACCAACCCCGGTCACATTTCTGCACCTTTTGCCGGTGGCGTAACGATTACCGCCACCGTAGGAGAGCGTGTCGAAGTCGGTGAACAGATTGCTACTATCGAGGCAATGAAGATGGAAGCATCTATCACGTCGCCGGTAGCCGGCGTCGTAGAACGAGTCGTCTACCAAGATGTTACTCAAGTGGCAGGTGGAGACTTGCTCATCGTAGTTAACACCAACTCATAAAAACACAACTCACTAGGTGATGAGGTCTTTCTTTAACAAAACTTCTTTTTTGTTAAAGAAAGACCTCATCTTTTATCAACGTCGTAGCATAAACACATCAAAGGCTGTCAACGAGGGAATAGAAGCACCACCAACATCGTTATAGTCAGCAGAATCTATCCCGAACACTCATTTCACGGAGGAAACATGACCGAAGAATACGACCTCATCATTATTGGATCAGGCTCAGGGAATTCCCTCATCGATGAACGCTGGGAACATCAAAAAGTTGCCATCGTGGATGGTGGAACGTTCGGAGGAACCTGCCTGAACTTCGGTTGTATCCCCACTAAACAATACGTTTATCCCGCAACTCTTGCCTACGAAACAACTCATATGCAACGCCTCGGTGTGCAGGCAGAGCTTGTGAATGTTTCATGGAAACAGATGCGAGACAGAATCTTTACACGCATTGACGCAATTTCTGAAGGAGGACTTAACTACCGTAAAACTCTAGACCATGTCACGGTCATTGAAGAATACGCTCATTTTGTGGATACTCATACCCTTCAAACCGATAGTGGACGTCAACTACACGCACCAAAGATTGTGAATGCTGCCGGCTCACACACCACCATTCCCGAAAATATTGATGGCGTGAATAGCCCTCTAGTACACACTTCAGACACTATTATGCGTATCGAGAAGCTACCGCAAAGTCTGATTATTATTGGGGGAGGATTCATTGCAGCAGAATTTGCCCACGTCTTTAGCTCTTTAGGCACTGAGGTGACTCAACTTCACCGTTCAGAAACTCTGCTACGCGGTGCTGACGAACTCATCTCAGAACGTTTTGAACACAACGCACGTAAACAATGGAGCGTATACACGAATACTCCCGTCCATGCCATCGAGACAGATGAGAACGCTCAGCAAGTCACGGTTCGTGCTGAGCATGAAGGAGAAGAAAAAAACTTTAACGCAGAGCTTGTGCTCTTGGCTGTTGGACGAACCCCGAACAGTGCATCGCTTAACCTTAAAGATGCTGGTTATGACGTATTAGACGGTGGTTTCCTCGCCGTTGACCAATATCAGCGGGCACTATCGAAGGGGAAAGTCGTAGAGGGCGTATTTGCTTTAGGAGATATTAGCTCACCGTGGATGCTCAAACACGTTGCGAATGCACAGATGCGCGCCGTGCAACACAACCTCTGGGCGAGTGAAGACCTCCACAGCGCAGAAGACAATATTGTTCCGGCAGCGGTCTTTACTCACCCCCAAATTGCTAGCGTCGGACTCACCGAAAAACAAGCTATGCAACGAGCCGAAGAAGAAGGCTTCAACATCGTGACCAAAATTCAAAAGTACGGTGATACTGCTTATGGGTGGGCGATGGAAGACGATGAAGGATTCGTCAAGCTCATTGCTCGTACAGATACGGCTGAGCTCCTAGGGGCACATATCATGGGTGCTGAAGCGTCATTGCTGATTCAGCCGCTGATTCAGGCAATGAGCTTTGGACAAGACGTAAGAACCTTAGCTCGTGGACAGTATTGGATTCATCCAGCACTTACAGAAGTTGTCGAAAACGCTATCCTAGGCCTTGAGCTACATGCCTAAATAGCCCCTAGAGGCATCAACTAAAAAGCGAAGGGTGTTGGCGGTGCCCCTCAGTTAGGGGAATGCCAACACCCATCGTGTCTTACAAGAAAAGACTAATCTTCAGTGGAAGAGTCTTCCTGCCCTGCACTATGTTTAGGAGTATAGTCCTTAATCTGTTCGCCTAACTCAATGAGCTTATTACCGGTCTCTTGACGGAACTCATCAAGTTTCTCAGCACGCTCAGCACGTTTAGCTTCAGCACGCTCAGCACGTTCTGCCCTGAACTCCTCAAATTTCTTGGACTGTTCGTTAACAGATTCTTTTGTCCTGTTATAAATATCCTCAATATACGAGGCAAAATCATGTGAGACTACGGCACGTTTAATTTTTTGCGAAGGAGTCAGATGCCCTTCTTCTTCGGTAAAATCACGGTTCATAATACGGAACTCACGAATAGATTCTGCACGCGAAACAAAGGTGTTTGCTTCATCAATGAACTTCTGAATTGCTTCACGAACCTTAGGATTAATCGCAGCATCCGAGATGGACATTTCGCGTGGCAAGCCAAGATGCTCTAGTTCGTCGGGTAAAGCGTCAGGGTCCAAAGTAATCAATGCCGCAATAAAGGGTTTTTCATCGCCGATAAGCATGGCATTAGAAACGAGTGGGGAAGTACGTAGACGCTCTTCAGCAACTGAAGGAATAACGTTCTTACCGCCAGCTGTCACAATAATTTCTTTTTTACGTCCGATAATCTTAATAAAACCACGCTCATCAATTTGAGCTAAGTCACCACTGCGGAACCATCCGTCCTCAGTGAACGCGATAGCATTCTCTTCAGGATTATCAAGATATCCTGTGATGACACCAACGCCTTTAAGCTCTAGTTCGCCATCTTCAGCAAGGCGAGCAGCACCACCGGGGAGTAACGTCCCAACATTTCCGACTTCAAAATCGCGGGTACGTCCGACACAGATAGGACCGGTGCATTCGGTCAGACCATAACCTTCAATGACCATCACCCCTACAGCATGGAAGAAATGACCCAAACGAGGAGCTAACGGGCCACCACCAGATACCGCATAGCGAAGGTTGCCACCCATTGCTTTACGTAGCTGAGAATAGACCAAACGATCATAAAAGGCGTACTGCATCGCTAACGTGCGCGAGACTTTTCCGGCGATAGAAGCCTGAGACCACTTAATTGCTACATCAACAGAACGGTGGAAGAGCTTAGCGTTAACCTTCCCACCTTTTTCTGCTTTACGTACTGACGCCTCATAAATCTTCTCAAAAAGGCGCGGTACAACCAACAAAAAGGTTGGTTTAAACGAACCTAAATCAGAGGTGAGGTTTTTGATATTGGAAGAATGTCCGACAACGACGCCAGCATCCAACGCCGTAATCTGAATGATACGCGCCATAACGTGAGCTAAAGGCAAGAACAATACCGTCGAACCACCTGGTTTAGAAACATTTGGTTCACCCACCAAGATATTGGCTGCAACACGCGCAAACATGCCATGAGTTAGAGGACAACTCTTAGGTTTTCCCGTTGTGCCAGACGTATAAATAATTGACGCGATAGAGTCTAAAGTGGCGTAGGAACGGCGCTGTTCAACTACCTCATCACTAATATCTTGGCCTCGACGAACTAGCTCTTTAAGGTCGCCTTGATCAATAACCCACGTATTCTCTAGGGAGAGGGGAGCAAACTGCTCACCTTCAGCAACGGTATGTGCAAGTGCTTCTGTCTCTACGAACACTGCTTTTGCTCGCGAATGTGAAAGTGCCCAAGCAGCCTGAGCTGGTGAAGAAGTTTCATAGACAGGAACCGAAACAGCGCCAGCATACCAGATGGCGAAGTCAATCAGCGTCCACTCATATCGGGTGCGGGACATAATCCCGACAGTGTCACCGATTTCGATGCCCGCCGCAATCATACCCTTAGCGAGGTCTACTACTTGTTTTTTAAATTCGTTGGCACGAATAGGCACCCAGTTGCCAGGGGAATACTGAACACGGTAAAGAACAGGGTTCTCACTATGCTGCACTTTACGTTCCAAAATATCGGTAACGTTGAGCTGTGGGTCACAGGTGACAGCTTCTGGTACTGAAACATACTTCATAAGGTAACTTTCTGGCTCAATTCACATGACGTGAGAAAAACAGTAGCATGTTCAAAGATGAACGGTGCATCATAATCAAGAGTTGCCACATGATAGCTATTCTCAAGCTCAATAAACTCTACTGGACAAAGGGCATTTTTGAGAAAATAACGGTGCGAAGCATCTGACACCACATGATCTTGCCGTGAACGAAAATACAAAACTGGTTCAGACAAACTCGGTATCACTGAACGCAACTGCCGACCCAAAAAATGTAACTGCGCCGCAGCAGCAGTAGGAACTCTATCATAAGCACCCTCATCAACACCTTCTACGGCAATATCAGAAGCAATAGAAGACGTACTCGAAATAAAAAACTTCGCATACGGACTCAGCGACAATAACGGCGTCGGGTCTACAACATAAGGATTAATAACAATTGTTCCTATCACCGGACGACGAGCAGACTGATAAAGAGCTAACGCCCCACCCATCGACAAACCTGCGATAACAACGTCACAACCTTGAGCACGTAAACGCCAATACGCCCGATCTACCTCCGCCAACCAAGCATGACGAGAAAACCGCGACATATCCTGCCATGACGTGCCATGACCCGGCAGACAAGGAAGTTCCACGGAATATCCCAGACTCATCACATGCTCAGCTAAAGGACGCATACTCCACGGAGAACCCGTAAAACCATGCAATACAAGCACACCGATAGACTTTTGACCACGAAAAGACATCGGCTGATGGTTGAAAAGACCGGCCAAAACTATATCTCCTGAAAGAGCCCTCATCGGAATGCGAACACCACTCATTATAAGGTCACTGAACAGCATTCACCTCGTATCAAAGACACAACTGTCACAAAAACACTCCAGCAAAAATAAACCTGCACTACTTAGGCCATGACAGTTCTCAAGTCACGCAACCAAAACGAGATGCAGACAGAACCCTGTTAGGGAGATTATTGATTTTTTGTTTATGAAGTCCCTAGCTGTAGCCTATAAAACCAAGAAAATGAAAAATACTATCTCACTATATTTCTTAACCCCTAAAGTAGTGAGTAGAATACTCTCCACCAAGCTAGTCTAGAGCCTCAGTAAAATAAGCCTTACCCATACGCTCGATATAAGCATTACGAGCCATATCTATGCCTTCATGCGCCATCTGCAAAGAAGTATTTCAACACCGCTAACGCTTTGTCAGGGTGAGTCGTTACCATACATCAAGAGGTATTAAAATAACCCACCCATATTTTTCGGAGCGTCTGATACTCGACTGTGTAAAGAACCGGAGAGTCGTGCCCTAGAGTTTAAAAGAAACTCAATCAGGTTAGCAAAATAAAAACTTGGCTTCGCGTTTAAGCAGGCAGAAAAATGTTCTGTGCGCCACAGCCCAATTTTTCGCCATATCCGAGAATTGCATGCGCTTGCTAATCTGCTGGCTTTTGAGAGATACATATCTATATCTTTTCCATCAGCCTAATGAGATAGTCTTTCTCTAGGCATCGAGATATGCCCCTAGTTCATCTAGCATCAGGTGTGCGCGGTGGAGGGTCTCAGTAGGCATATTAATAAGTCTGCCGTCTTTTTCTTGCGAGTAGAGTCCTAACTCTTCTGCCACTGCCAGAATGACCTTAATAGGGGGTATGCCCAGAAAATCAGAGCAATGCTTTATGGTGGGTATGCTTGGCAGGCTGGTTATCTTATCGTTTGCTAACCGGTATAGACGTTTTTCTCCGCCATGCAGTTTGCCGATTTGCGTCCAGCTCATGCCGGTTTCGCGTTTTTTCTCTAAAAGCATGCTAGAAATTTTCATTATTTATTAACTTTCGGGGTTATTGCGTTGTATATATCGGTTGGGAGCGCCAAAATCTCTTGCTGAGTTAGATACGCCAGCCTTATTTTTAGCACTTTGGGAGGGATGCACAGGTTGTAAGCCCATTGTGAGAAATCGTCGGAATAAAGCCGTGTGTCTGAGATTGATTCGATAGGTATAGAGCATTTCGAGGCGTATTTATCACAGCAAAGCTCGATGTGTTTTCTTTCTGCTTTGGTAGATATGTGGGAAGAGCGGGAGTGATAATGCCCTATTTCATGCCATAAAACCCAATTTTCCATATGGGGGTGTTGATTCGGCTGAATAAAAATGCTGTTTGTTTTGGGTAAGTAGAGTCCTCTTAGCTCAGGTTTTAGAGGGTCGTAGTAGATATTTATGCCGAGTTTTTTAGCGTGCTCTTTGGCGTTAGTTATATGAGTCGTAATCGAGTTCATCATCGGGGCTGTGTCTGTATACGGCAAGGTCTAAATCTGATTTTTCTAGGGTTTCGTAAAGTTCTGCTCTTGCTAAGTCTTCGGCGGTTGGTTTGCGTCTTTTTATAGCTGTTTTGGGGTCTTTTGCAGGGGTAGTGGTTTGGTTCAGGGCTTTTATAGTTTCGGCTTTGCTATCTAGCAAGGCATTTACTATGGCTAGAACTGCTTGGCGTTCTCTTCGATTGAGGGCGCTGGCTTCTCTAGGGAGTATGAATGGGTCTTCTAATATCTGAGGTTTTCCTGCTAGAGATAGCAGATTATCGAAATCTAGGCTTAGGACTTCCGCGAAAGCCTTAAGCACCTCGTTATTAGGCTTTTCTGGAAGTTGTCCCGATAGATACCTATGCACAGTGGATTTTCCGACCTTGTAACCAAGACGATGCGCGCGGTTGGTTATGTCGTGAATGGAGTAACTGCGTTGTTGCGACGCTTCTTTGAGCGTTGTAGAAAGTTTTTGCACATTCCTATTTTTGACATAAAAAGGATGTTTTCGCAAGCTTTTTAGACGTTTTTTGTCTGCTTTTCACGGGTCCTCTTTCCCCTTAAACAAGGGAAAAGTAAAAATATCCCAGAAAGAGTGGACAAATGGACTGAAAACTTATGTAGTGTTTTAAAGATTTAAGATTCACCTACCGTAATCTAACAAAAATGACAGACGTTTTGAAATCTTCGATAGTAGGAGTGGCTACAGGTAAACTATGAGTGCATTCGACGCTCGTGTAGAGAGGCACACCCACAAGAATGAAAAATACCCAAAGCACCCGCCTATATATGGTCCTCAAAAAAGTTTGCACTCCACTTCTTGGACGAATCTATCACCACAGCGTCCAAGGACAAGAAAACTTACCAGCAGGGGGAGCCATTCTTGCCAGCAACCACTTAGCGTTTTGCGACTCTCTCTTCATCCCCATGTCCGTACCTCGACAAGTCTTCTTCCTCGCAAAATCTGATTATTTCACCGGAACTGGACTCAAAGGCCGTATCATGCGTTGGTTCTTCAGCGGAGTCGGACAAATCCCCATGGATCGATCCGGCGGAGCTAAAAGCCAAGCTTCTCTCAACCAAGGAATCAAAAAACTACATGAAGGCTGCTACCTAGGTATCTACCCAGAAGGAACAAGAAGCCCCGACGGCAGAGCCTACCGCGCAAAAATTGGTGTTGCAAAACTTGCCCTCAGCGCTCGCGTACCAGTTGTACCTATCGGCCAGATTGGAACAGACCGTGTCCAACAACTTGGAACAAACGCTGTACGCCTCAAAAATGACGATGGCTCTGCCATCACGGTCGAAACTCGTATCGGAAAACCTCTCGACTTTTCCGAATATTGGGACCGCGCCTCCGAACACAAAATTCAGCGTCTCGTTGCCGACCGCATCGTTGAAGCAATTCGAGAGCTCAGCGAACAAGAGTATGTTCCTGTCTATGCAGCAGACGTCAAAGAACGCATGAAGAAACATAATGTAACAGCACAAGAAGCTATTAGTGAGATAATGTCCTAATTTTTTGCAAACTACTCAAGATACCGGTAATGTTCACCAAAATACTCATACCCTTCAGGGTGTATCGAGTCACTTGCTTACCAAGCAGCAGCTACAAAAAATACCGTTCTTATCAACACCAAAGACGATAAGAACTGCATCTTGTAGCACCACCTCATTTTTCTGATACCGCAGAACTTTCGTACTCTCGAAGGAAACCTAATATGTCACTAGAAAACAGCCAACATGGTCAGACACTGAACTCCAACGATCTGCCAAAGCTTGACGAATGGCGCAATCTACACATTGACCAACAACCAACGTGGCATGAACACCCTGAGTATCCTTCCTCCATTCAAGAACTTAGCTCACTTCCACCTCTCGTGTTTGCCGGTGAAGTGGACCGCCTACGCAGAAGACTAGCGAACGTCGCTGAAGGAAAAGCTTTCTTCTTACAAGGTGGCGACTGCGCTGAAACCTTTAACGATGCCACCGCTGATAAAATCTCAGCACGAGTAAAAACACTTCTACAAATGGCTGTCGTACTCACCTACGGTGCCTCTATGCCCGTCGTCAAAATGGGCCGTATGGCAGGACAATTTTCAAAACCTCGCTCCTCAAACGATGAAACACGCGATGGAATCACCTTGCCCTCGTTCCGTGGCGAAATGGTTAACGGCTTTGACTTCACGGAAGAAGCTCGTGCTCATGATCCGCGACGCATGGTACGTGGATACCATACCTCCGCATCAACGCTTAACCTTGTCCGAGCTTTTACAACAGGAGGGTTTGCTGACCTTCGTTTAGTCAACCAATGGAATAAAGGTTTTACCGCTAACCCTGCACATGCACGCTATGAATCCTTAGCACGAGAAATTGATCGCGCACTTAAATTCATGGAAGCTTGCGGAGCCGATTTTGAAGCTCTTAAAGCAACCGAAATGTACGTCGGACATGAGGGCTTACTTCTCGACTACGAGCGTGCTATGACACGGATTGATTCACGTACTCAAAACCCATATGACACCTCTGCACACTTCATCTGGATTGGTGAACGAACCCGAGGACTAGACGATGCACACGTTAACTTCCTGTCTAAAGTGCGTAACCCCATCGGTGTTAAGCTTGGGCCAACGACATCTACGGAAGAAGTCCTCCGCCTCATCGACATTCTAGATCCAGAACGTGAACCAGGACGTTTGACCTTTATTACCCGCATGGGGGCGCAGAAGATTCGAGAGAATCTTCCTCCCCTCGTTGAAGCGGTTAAATCTGAAGGCTCAAAGATTGTGTGGGTAACAGACCCCATGCACGGTAACACTATTTCTGTACCATCAGGATATAAGACAAGACGCTTTAACGATGTTGTCGATGAAGTTCGTGGTTTCTTTGAAGTGCACGAGGCCTTGGGAACATTCCCCGGTGGGCTACATATCGAGATGACAGGCGACGACGTCGCTGAATGTCTGGGAGGCTCAGACCCCGTTGATGAATCAGCGTTCTTAGATAATTATGAGTCTCTCTGCGACCCCCGACTAAACCATCGCCAGTCCCTAGAGATTGCATTCTTAGTCGCAGAATACCTTGCACGACGATAAAGTACCCGTTGAGACTGCTCAAGAATAATTTTTCTAGAGCAGATAGTTAAGGGGCGATAGAAAAATCTATCGCCCCTTAACGTTTAAAACCTTTTAGTGACTCCTATAAAAAATTACCGAGGAGATGCTCATCCCCATGTGCTGTCAAAAATGTATTGAGCTGGGGGATTAACGGGGAATCTACGAGAATTCTTGCTAGTTGCCATCCTAATAAACTGAAGACGGTAAAGGCGATAATAAAAAGAATGCCTATTCCCAGTTTCATAACGTTAGAAACTCTTGGACTCCAAGGACTTTGGGGCTTACGAGGGTTATGCGGAGGTGGAGTAATAGACTGCTGAGGAAGGGGAGAATACTGAGCGGAAGATTCAAAAGCCTCTCTCGGAAGATGATATTGAGCACTCAGTACGGACGTCCTATCAAAAAAGTTATTTGCTGTATCTCGTACTGAATTGGCAGAATCATCAGTATTTTCGGAGTCTGTATATGGGTCTGTGGGAGGTTCTGTGAATCTTATACTTTTGTCGATGTCTTTAACCGCAGTAGATATGAGGCTCTGAGACTCCTCTAGAGAGTGACCTGCCTCCGTGATATGCGCTACGTCCTCCCATAGGTTTCTACCCATCGGAATATGACTGAACCAACGGTAGTTTAATGCTTCATCTGATAGCTCTGAACGGGTTTGTTGAAGAATCTCAAATAACTCTGTCGCATTTGATGGGCGGAATCTGGGGGGTTTACGGGTACACCATTTAATGATTCCGGAAATGTTTTGATCAAGTTGCGGGGCATATTTGTTAATATCTGGTAGCTCCGTATTAACATTATGGTAGATAATCTGCTGATCATCTGAACACTCTGCGAAGGGGAGTCTGCCACTAAGCATACGGTACATGATAATGCCCAGAGAGAAAATATCTGCTTGAACCCCTACCTCAGCTCCGGGCGTGACAATCTCTGGGGCAACAAATGACGGTGTACCCATCAGCTCACCTGTCCACGTTTGGTTAGCACGTCGCGTCAAACCAAAATCTGTCAGTTTAATATCCCGATGATCTGCCGAGAGAAGAATATTGCTCGGTTTGAGATCACGATGAATCAAATCGTGTGCATGAACCTCAGAAAGCCCCTCAACTGCTGGCAGAATAATCTCAAACATTTCTGCTGGTGTGAGTACTTTGCGCTGGTTTAACAGATGCTGCAATGTGCAACCATGCACATAATCAAGGACGAGAAACATGAGCTGATAGCCTTGCTCCTCTTGAACGCCAGAATCAATCACACCCACGACATGTTCATGAGATATATTGCGAAGAGAACGTTCTTCCCTAAAAAATTTTTGCTGCTGTGAGATATCTGAACAAAATCGAGAAGACAAAACCTTAATAGCCACAGGATTATGGGAGAACACGTCCGTGGCATAATAGACCTCTGCCATACCTCCTTCACCGATTTTTCTGCCAAGTTGATAGCGTCGGCTAAAAGTTCTTCCGGTGAGCCATGGGGCAGAACGTGATTTACTCATGTAGCTATACTACTAGGGTCAAAACTGCCGATAGGGTGAAAATATCTTCATTCTTAGCGAATAAAATCTGTTCAGGTGCTCTAAAGCACGGAAAAACTTCTCAATATCTGGCAGACTCATTAACTGTGACTGAAGAAAAAACTACTGCACAGATTTTTGACTTTGTGGGCAATTGGCTCACGATTCCCGATATCGCTGAGTTACTTGATATTAAGGTAACTCGCGTGCACTCTCTTATCGCAGAACGTGCGCTTTTAGCTCTTCGCGATCCCGAAACTCAGGTTCGTAAAGTTCCAGAACTCTTCTTCCGAGAAGAACACGTTTTGGAATCTCTCAAAGGAACGCTTATCGTCCTTCAGGATGCTGGATTCAGCGATGAAGAGGCCATCACTTGGCTATTTACTGAAGATGAATCCCTACCTGGTCGCCCTATTGATGCGTTGCATCAAGGACGTAAAACGGAGATTCGTCGTCGTGCTAGCGCACTAGCATGGTAGTGCCTTATACAACGTAAAAAAAACAACAGATTCATTATGCGTATGGTGTGGTTACCGTAGAAGCTATGGTAACCACACCATACTTTTTATGAACCTTGTACCTCATCGCATGATGTACAAAATATATGAGAACTTATGAACGTCGATGCAGCATCTTCGACACAATACTACCTAGTGCAGTGCGAGTGAGCTCATCAACTTTCATGCTTTCTAATGCTGAAAATACTTTGTCTCCCGTATTCTCAATATATTTTTCGACTTCTGCAAGTGCCCCTGAGCGAGTAATGATTGTTCGTAGCTGAGTAATCTCATTATCGTGGAGTTCAGGATTCCCTAATTGTGAGTTAAGTAATTCCCATTGCGCTGGGGAAGCGTTCTTTTCTACAAGGGCGATGAGTACGGTACGTTTTCCTTCTTTGAGGTCATCACCTGCAGGTTTTCCTGTCTCACGTGGCTCTCCAAAAACGCCTAATACATCATCTCGAAGTTGGTATCCTTCTCCTAATGGCAACCCAAAAGAACGGTATTGTTCAAGTAAAGGGTTTGTCTCGGCAGAGGATATGTTAAGTGCGAGCGCACCGCCTAAAGATAAAGGATGCTCGCATGAATATTTTGCAGATTTATAGCGGATAATATTGTGCGCGTATTGTAAAGATTGTTGATAGCCCTGTGACGGTAATACTTCGTTGAAAATGTCGAGATATTGTCCAGCCATTACTTCGGTACGCATCAGATCAAAGATATGTCGGGCTTCAGAACCCCATAGAGCCTTATTTCCGATAGAACTAAACATCATCTCGGACCAAGACAAACATAGGTCGCCAGCGATAATGGCACTAGAGATGCCATAGTTCTCTGAGGAGGTAAGCCACTGTTGTCTTTGGTGTTCATGCTCAAATTTGCGGTGTACTGACGGTAACCCTCTGCGAGTATCTGAACGGTCGATGATGTCATCGTGAATGAGCGCTGCGGTTTGAAATAATTCGATGGCTACGCCTGCTTTAACAATCTCGTCAGAGACTCCAGTAGCTCCTGCTCCGCGATAACCCCAGTAGCTTAGCAGAGCGCGGATTCTTTTTCCGCCTGAACAAAGTCTGCGGATAGCGTTCAAAAGTTCAACTGATTCGGTAGAAATCTTGTGAAGAAGCTGTTCTTGGCTCGTAAAAAACTCTTGCATGTGGTCTTCTACGGCTTGAAGATAAGCTTCTTGTTCTGCGCGGACCTGTTCTGCAATTGTTTGAGTTGGAGGGTTCTGAGCCAATGGTGCTCCTTGAGCATGAGGGGAGTAAACTCTCCCATTTTAGGTGAGGTCTTGAAGGAAAATCTACTGTAATGCAGGAACTCTCGGGGTGTTGATGTGTAGAAGCCACTAAAAGTTATATGCTCTTAGTAGAACTTTATCGAATATATGTTCTAACTGGGTGGTGTTGTTATGTCGGAAAGTCCTTCGAAGATTATTATGCACCTTGATATGGACGCTTTTTTCGTTAACGTTGAGTTGCTTCACCGAAATTGCACAATCGACGCGCCTGTTATCGTGGCGAAAGAAGGCGCTCGCTCTGTTGTGCTCTCTGCGTCATATTCTGCGCGAGCTTATGGTGTGCGTTCAGCAATGCCGCTTCTAAGAGCACGATCTCTTTGCCCGCAGGCTGTCATTATTCCACCGAGTGCAGATTATGCCCAGTATTCTCAGCAGATGCTCAATATCTTGAGAAGTTATAGCTCTCTCGTCGAAAAAATTAGTATCGATGAAGCTTTTGTGGATTTAAGTGGTACTGTGCGAACTTTAGGGCATCCTGTGCATACTGCTCAACAGATGCAACGAAGAATTATGAGTGAATTATCTTTGCCGTGTTCGATAGGGCTAGGTCCTACGAAATTTATTGCCAAAATGGCTTCATCTGCGAGTAAGCCGCATGGATTATGGGTGATTGAGCCTCATCAAGTTCAAGAGTTTTTGGATCCTCTTCCTGTCGAGAAATTATGGGGAGTTGGGTCTAAAACCCAACAGCTATTAGCTGATATTGGGGTGCGTACGGTATCCCAGCTACGGGAGCATTCTCGTTCTTTTCTTATGTCTCGTTTTGGTACCAGTGCCGGTTCTCATCTTTATGATATTGCTCGAGGTATTGACCTTCGAGAGGTAATTCCTGAGCGCCCAACAAAATCGGTGGGTGCAGAATATACCTTTTATCAAGATGTTTCATCCTATGAGCAGGTGCAACAGGAATTACTTAAATTGTCTTTATCTGTCGGTGCTCGACTGCGAAAAATTGGTAAATATGCATCAACTATTTCTATTAAAATTCGTTATGCAGATTTTCAAACGGTCACCCGCTCTACCTCTTTAGAGAGTATTAACTCTGGTCAAAAAATTTATGCTGTTGCTTTAGAGAAAATACGTGAGCTTTCTGTGTTTGATAGTCATGGATTTTCTTATCGAGGGATTCGATTGATTGGTGTTAGAGCGGAGAACCTTCGCGATGTAGAGAAAGGCATTCAATGTTCCCTCTTTGAGACGTTCTCGGGCGAGAATTATTCCGCTGAGTCGATGTTGTGTAGTGGGAATGAGCGCTGGTCTCGTGCAGAAGAAATTATGGATCAGATTCATGAACGTTTTGGGTCTCAAGGTATTATGCCCGCCAAATTATTAGGCCCTTTCCCTCTCTGTGAAAATCATGAGAAATCGTAGGATATATGTGAGAAGAAAATAACCCTAAGTATTCTTGATATATCCATAGCACCATAGGTTATGGTTCTGTATGATGAGGGGAGAGTTTGAGAAAGAGATACTTTGTCTCTTCTATCCCATTGATGATTATGAAGACAGGGGAGCAATATGCCACTTTCGGAACGTGAGCAACAGCTGTTAGCACAGCTTGAACAACAGCTCAATGCGGAAGATCCAAAGTTTGCAAGCTCTATGTCTTCGGCGGACGCTCCACCTGCGGTGACCTATTCTGCTCGGCACGTAGTTCTTGGTGTTTTAATTGCTCTTGTTGGTTTAGGCGTTGTTATAGCAGGCGTTAGTACAAAGCTAATTCTTCTTGGTGTTTTTGGTTGTATCATCACTGGCGTGGGAGTTTATGTTGCAACGTTGAAAAATTCCTCTGGTGTCGGAAAATCTTCTCCGAAGGTTCGTTCTTCTGGCAAAAATACTTCGCGGTTTATGAAAGATTTAGAAGAGAAATGGGATAAGCGTCAAAACGGCGGTCTATAAGTTTTCTCAACAAGTTATTGAGAAAAGCGGCGGTATGGGTATCCATACCGCCGCTTTTGTGTTGAGGCGCTGGGGTGTGTGAGAAAAATGCTGTTGGTGTCGGCTTTGGTGAGTCATGATGCAAAAGAAATGTGAAAACTCTTAAAAACATCGAGAAATGCGGGTATTTGGGTAGACTGGGGAGGAAAGTGGAGTAAAGTGGGGTAAGGCGAAACAACACGGTTGTAGTTTTCATTCTTTAAGCGCATGAAGAAACTAGAGAAATGTGAGGTGTACTAATGTTTCTAGGAACATATACGCCTCGTCTTGACGCTAAAGGGAGGGTTATTCTCCCGGCTCGTTTTAGAGAATCTCTAGCTGACGGACTTGTCCTAACTCGAGGGCAAGAACGTTGCCTCTACGTTTTCCCCTTAGAAGAGTTTCAGCACATTCATGAGCGAATGAGAATGGCCCCTATCTCATCCAAACAGTCTCGTGACTATATTCGTGTATTCCTATCGGGTGCTTCTGATGAAGTTCCCGATAAACAAGGAAGAGTCACTATACCTACCAACTTGCGTGAGTATGCAGGTTTAGGGAAAGAACTAACTGTTATCGGTGCTGGTAGCAGAGCTGAGATTTGGGATTCTCAGGTATGGGAAACCTACCTATCAGAGAAAGAACACGAATTTTCAGCAACGGATGAAGAAGCTTTAGACGGTTTCATTGTATAACTGTCAAAGGTATAGCCACTAAGAACCACCCCACATCATGAAAACGTTATAGGCCATAACGTGAAGGAGCAAAAGTGACTGACGGTGCCGCACTCGGCAAAGAAGCCCATCAGAGGCATATCCCCGTTATGCTTGACCGCTGCCTTGAGCTTCTTGCGCCTGCCATCAGCCGTGATGACGCCTACGCCATTGATGGCACATTGGGGATGGGAGGGCATACCGAAGCAATGCTTGAACGATTCCCCCGGCTAACCGTTATCGGTATCGACCGTGACCTTGAAGCTCACCGTATCGCGGGAAAACGACTTGAACGTTTTGGTTCAAGGTTTAAGCCCGTCCATGCGGTATACGACGAAATTCCAGATGTTCTTTCATCTCTAGGGCTGAGCTCCGTTGATGGCATACTTTTTGACCTTGGCGTTTCTTCTATGCAATTAGATGAACGTGAGCGAGGTTTCGCTTATTCTTATGACGCGCCACTTGATATGCGTATGGACTCTACTGAAGAACTGACTGCTGAACGTATTGTCAACGAATATTCTGTTGACGATTTGCGTCGTATCATTCGTTCTTGGGGAGAAGAAAAATTTGCATCACGTATTGCTGCAGAGATTGTTAAAACACGACAAGAACAACCTTTAACAACGACAGGGGAGCTTGTTAATGCGATTCAGCGTGCTGTTCCTGTTGCTGCTCAACGTCAAGGTGGACACCCCGCAAAAAGAACATTCCAAGCTCTACGTATCGAAGTTAATCATGAGCTAGATGCTCTCTCTCGTGCAATCCCTTCAGCTATCGAGGCGTTGAACCTTGGCGGGCGTCTTGTTGCGATGAGCTATCACAGTTTAGAAGACCAACTGGTCAAAAAGGCAATGGTCGCAAAAGCGACTTCTAGCGCACCTAAAGGTTTTCCGGTTGAACTTGAAGAGCATCGACCGGAGCTAAAAATTATTACTCGTGGGGCAGAACCGCCGAGTGAACAAGAAATTAGCGAAAATTCGAGAGCAGCTAGTGCAAAGCTAAGAGCTGCTGAAAAGATTAAGATGCGTCAGGGAGGAGGACGATAAATGAGCGCTGAACCTCAATTCCCTCGTCGAGGGCGGAGCATGAAAAAATCTTCATCAAAACGTCATTTACGTCTTGTCTCTGATTCTGTACCAGCGGACTCTCCTAAATCCCGACCAGCGTTGGTACCCGGTGCTGCACCTAAAAACCGGAGAATGCTGATTATTCTGGGATTCCTTGCTATTCCTTTCGCTCTTGGCATCATCCTATGGCTTAATATTCTTACTGCTCAAGGACAATACGAACTCTTAGATCTTCGAGCGCAGGAGAAGAGCCTGATTGAAAAGAATGAGGCGCTCGTCCAAGAAATTGAATACGATAAAGCTCCTCAAGATTTGGCTGTGCGGGCCTCTCAACTAGGGCTTGTTGCCACAGACGTGACAACAACACTAAACTTGCAAACAGGACAGCTTAGTGGAACTCCTACTCCTGCTACAAAAGTTGAAGGTCAAGAATATCGTAAAAACTTGATTAGTCCACCTGCCTTGTACGACACTGAAGCATACGCTAAAGCGAGCGAACGAGCTGCTGAACAGCTTAAAAAAGAGCGTGCAGAACAGAAACGTAAAGAAGATGCCGCACGCCAGAAGAAAGAAACTGAACAAAAAGCTCAGCATCAACAATCTGAACAACAGGGTGATTCTCCTCCTTCTTCAGCGCCATCACAACAGCCTGGCTTGAACACCTCTTTACTGCAGCCTGCGCCAGATACAAACCACTAATAGCTGGAATGTGCCGTCTTCGTATATACCGGATAGAGGTTTTTAGTGATATTGCTTGTCAGTAGGAGATTATCCAAAGATTCTACGTGTTATTAAGTAGGGCAAATACTTTTCGCGTGAACTTGAGAGTGCTGCGGAAAAATAGGTATGGTGTTAGCCGGCTATCGTAATGCTAAGACCAGAGGTTGAGAAAGTTTAAGGGAAACGCGATGAACGAAAAAGAAACTGGGAAACCTGCACCTAGTTCGCGCCCGATAGAACGTCGGGCAATCGGGCGTCGTGCTTTTTTAGCAAGTGCTATCGGTACTGCTGGACTGGGACTCTTCAGCGCTCGTCTCTTATACCTTCAAGGATTTGATCCTAACGGTATTGCTGCAAAGGCGAAAGAACGACGAATTCGAACACAAGAAATTCCGGCTCTAAGAGGTCAGATTCTTGATATTAACGGAAATATCCTTGCTCGAACCGTTCAACGTTACACTGTTGTTGTTGATCAAAGTGCTGTTGCGCCATTCCGTCGTTATATTAAAGGCGATAAAGACCAGAATAAGACGGAGCTGGTTACTCCCAGTCAGCTAGTGTACGAGTTAGCTGATCTGCTGAAAATGTCAGACTCAGATGTTAAAGCTGCACTTGACGGTGATAGAAAATATTCGGTTGTTAAAGATAACGTCACACCAGAGGTGTATAACGCTGTTAGTGATTTAGGCGCAACATTTGTCTATGGAAAAGTCACTTCTGAGCGCCTGTATCCTAATGGTGCAGTAGGTGGCTCTGTCGTTGGACGCTTCCAGATGGTTGAAGCTAAAGTTGAAGGTTCGGATGAGGTTGAACTCCAAAATAACTCCGTAGGAATAGAACGCGTATATGGAGAAACCCTCGCCGGAAAAAATGGAGAACGTAGCTTCGAAATCAGTGCAACTGGGGTACGTATTCCCGTTGGGGATGAGCATAACGTTCCCGCCGTCAACGGAAAAAATGTTCGTCTGACTATCAACCAAGATATTCAATATTTTGCACAACAAGTCGTTAAAGCACGTGCCGACGAGCTTAAAGCCGAATGGGCAACAGCCGTTGTTATGAAGGTATCAGACGGGTCAATTCTGGCTTTAGCAGACTCTAGCACCATGGATCCGGGGTCACAGAAATTTACCTATGCAGATATGAACCCTCGAGCCATTACCCAAGCGACTGAACCAGGATCCACTGAAAAAATTCTTACATCAACAGCTTTACTTGAGATGGGGTTGGTCACCCCAACAACGGTATTTGATGTACCTGCTGAACTCGTAATCGACGGGCAGACCATTACCGACGCGTTTGAACATCCTCCCCAGAGACGCACATTCTCTGGTATCATCACCGATTCTATGAATACCGGAACTGTTCTTGCGGGAAAGAAAATGACTCCTGAACAACGTTATGACTGGCTGAAGAAATATGGTTTGGGTGAATATACGGGAATTGAGCTAACCGGCGAAAATCAAGGAATCGTAGCCTCTTGGAAAGATTGGGATGTCCGCCAACAATACACCGTACTCTTTGGTCAAGGTGTTGCTCAAACGCCTCTACAAACAGCCATGATTTACCAAACCGTTGGTAACTTAGGCATCAAACTTAAACCACGAATTGTTGATGCTATTATCGATGCGGACGGTACAGAAGAAGTCATACCTGTTGAACCTGGTACACGAATTATCTCAGAAAAGACAGCGCGTACTACTTTATCTCTAATGGAAAATGTGGTTCTCCAAAACGCAAAAGGCGCTCAAATTGCAGGATATCGTGTTGGCGGAAAAACAGGTACTGCAGAGGCACCGAGTGAAACCAAAGCAGGGTACGACGGTTACACCACTTCTTTTGTGGGGGTAGCCCCCCTAGAAAATCCACAATTTTTGGTAAGCGTAACGATTCAGCGTCCAGATGCTAACGCATATAACGTTGGTCTTGCTGGTGCTGCTACACAGTTTTCTCAAATTATGGAGAAAGTACTGAGCACTTATAATGTTCCATACTCGGTAAGTGAGCCTGTAGAAATACCAAAATTTGCTGAAAAAGACGGAGAGGGATAAAACTCGATAGGGTAAAAGAGTCTTTAATTCAC
Source organism: Rothia sp. CCM 9418 (assembly GCF_048512825.1). Lineage (NCBI taxonomy): Bacteria > Bacillati > Actinomycetota > Actinomycetes > Micrococcales > Micrococcaceae > Rothia > Rothia sp. CCM 9418. The sequence goes on along the minus strand of NZ_JBLXXX010000003.1, from coordinate 291,009 downwards.
GAAAATTCCAGCAACCTTATAAAATAAGAACATTATGAAAGCGCAGAATACTATGAGCACCGAGGAACCAACCGATCACGGAACGGCTCAGAGCCTCCGTCCGCATAATATCGTCGGTCGCTCCGCACAAGAGCTGGTGGATTACCTCATACGTGCTGGACACTCGGTACAGTTACTCACTGATACACCACATATCACCGGAATCACCATGGACTCTCGAGAAGTCCAAAAAGGAGACCTTTACGTCGCTATTGCTGGAGCTCAAACTCACGGCGCAAACTTTGTTGATACAGCAATCAACCAAGGAGCATCCGCAATACTTACCGATGCTCAAGGGCTAGAAATCCTTAACACGAAAAACCTATCAGCCCAAAAACTGACGCTAGGGCTCATCAGCTGTGAAGAACCACGGTCACTCATTGGCCCTCTATCCGGATACATCTACCAATCTCAACCCCAAGATGGCAGCGCCCCAACTCTCTTTGCGGTAACCGGAACGAATGGGAAGACCACCACAACATATATGGTGAACTCCATCATGCAAAGCCTCGGAAACACGACTGGGCTCATCGGAACTATCGAGATTCTTGCAGGCCAAGAATCCATTCCTTCAAAACTCACCACACCAGAATCTCCACACGTACACTCACTGATTGCACTGATGAGAGAACGTGGCATTAGCGCAACTTCTATGGAAGTCTCCTCCCACGCTCTAGACTACCGCCGTGTAGACGGTATCCGATACGACGTATCAGGATTTACCAACCTGACTCAAGACCATCTTGATTTACACGGGGATATGGAAAACTACTGCGCCTCTAAAGCAGAGCTCTTCACCCCAGAACGTTCAGCTAGAGCCGTCATTACTGTTGACGACTCTTGGGGCAAGACCATCTACCAAAAAGCCTGCCAAGCCATGGGCACAGAACACGTCGTCGCCCTGTACACCAACACAGGGGCCGGATACAAACAAACACCCACCTGGCTTAACCCACAGGACTGGGCACTTCTTAACGTAGAACGTTACGGCATCGGGCATCGTTTCACCGTCGCTCGGACAGACGGCACCCAATTACACTTACAAACACAACTACCAGCAGACTTCAACGTATCGAATGCATCCCTAGCTGCAGTGATGGTTTACGAATCAGGGCAGAACTTCGCAGAACTAACACACGCTTTGGAACAGCCACAGACCCTCACACCTGTGGTGCCAGGACGCATGCAACTTATCGGCAATGCACCCACCGCAATCGTCGACTTTGCTCATAACCCTGACGCGCTCAAACGAGCATTAGAAGCCATCCGACCTGCCAACGAAAAAGGGCGAGTTATTGTTGTCTTTGGGGCGACCGGCGACCGCGACCAAACAAAACGCCCCATCATGGGTAGTATCGCTGCACAATACGCAGATATCGTCATCGTCACCGACGATGACCCACACTCCGAAGACCCAACACCTATTCGTCAAGCTGTTGTTCACGGCGCTGAACAAGAAAAAGCGCGAGGCGCTCGCGTTGAGCAGATACTTAACATATCTCCTCGTGCAGAGGCTATTGACCGCGCATTTTCTTTGGCTCAAGAATACGATTCAGTACTTGTAGCTGGCCGCGGACACGAAACTGCACAAGATATTGCCGGTGTTGATATCGAACTTGACGATAGGGTAGAAGTAGCTCGCGCGCTTAACCACTATGGGTACAGCGTACTCGCTGAGTATCAGCTGATGTTGGAGGCATAAACATATATGATTACGTTAACCGTGGCAGAGATTGCTCAGGCAACCGGCGGTTCCTTAGAAGGAATCTCTGCAGAAGCTGCTCATCAGATAACTTGTAATTTTGCAACAACTGATTCTCGTGAAGTACGCGAAGGTACGCTCTTTCTTGCTAAGCCTGGGGAAAAAACAGATGGACATCTTTTCGTTCCCTCAGCTTTTAGTGCTGGTGCGAGCTTAGCGCTAGTAGACCATCTCGTCTCGAAAGAAGATGGCAGCTATTACCCACAAGTTCGCGTGAACGATGTTGTGTTGGCAATGGGAAGCTTAGCTCAATTCTGCATCGAGAAAATGCGCAAAAATGCTGAGCTGACAGTTATTGGTATCACCGGATCTGCCGGTAAAACAACGACCAAAGACCTCCTCTCCAATATTTTTGCTACAGCAGGAGAAACTGTTGCTCCGATTGGCTCCTACAACGGAGAAGTCGGTGTCCCGCTGACCATTTTCCGAGCCGATGAGAATACCCGTTACTTAGTAATTGAGATGGGGGCTGATGGTCTTGGACATATTAGATACTTAGCGAATATCGTTCAACCTGACCACGGTGTCATACTCAAGGTCGGTACAGCTCATGCCGGAGAGTTCGGTGGCGTTGAAAACATCGAAAAAACTAAAGGTGAACTTGCCGAAGGCGTTAAACTGAGTCTTTGCCTCAATGATGATGACTACCGTGTTCGCCGTATGGTTTCACGTGCTATAACTCCAGTAACCTATTTTGGTATCGGTGCAAAGAACGAACAGGACGATCGACACTACGAACGTGTATATGCACAAGACGTCCGAACAAGTCATGACGGATGCCCAGAATTCACGATAGTCTTCCCTAATAATGCCTCCTACGAAGTGTGCTCACAACTTATCGGAGAGCACCACGTATATAACCTTCTCGCCGCCGCTAGCGTCGCATATCAGGCTGGAATCTCGACAGAGACTATTGCACAAGTACTTAACACTTCTAAAGCTATCTCACGTTGGCGTATGCAACGTACTGACCGTTCCGATGGAATTACCGTTATTAACGACGCCTATAACGCAAATCCTGAATCGATGGTGGCGGCTTTACGTGCTTTGGCTCAGCTAGGACGCACCCAACAACGACGCACATGGGCTATTCTTGGCCCCATGCTTGAACTTGGCGAGGTTTCTGTTGAAGAACACGATAAGCTCGGACGCTACGCGGTGCGTATGAACATTTCTAAGATTGTAGCCGTCGGCGATATCGCCCAACCTATTTATAACGCCGCGCACCTTGAAGGTTCGTGGGGGGAGGAAGCAACGTGGGTTGCTACTACAGACGAGGCATACCAGCTCATTAGCCAAGAAGCTAAGCCAGAAGATATTTTATTGTTCAAATCTTCTCATGCTGCTGGGCTCGGAAAACTTGGTGAGCGTGTAGCAACTGTTGAAAAGCTACTCAGTGAAGAACGTGACACGAACGCCACACAATGGTTGAGTGCCGGTGAGCCCTCACAACAGGTAAACTCAGATTTTGATATTCAGAACATTACCGAAAACACTTTTGTGCAGAACAAGCCGGAAGGCAACACCACAGCATGATTCCCATTCTTTTAGCTGCAACTTTTGGATTGACGATTTCAATTTTCGGCACTCCAATACTCATCAAATATTTAAGCCGTCATAGTTATGGCCAATTTATTCGGGAAGAAGGCCCCGCATCACATCAGAAGAAGCTGGGTACTCCCACAATGGGTGGACTGGTCATGATGTTAGCAACGGCTTTAGGATTCTTCCTTTCACTGTTTATTACAGCAGCATTTTTCAAAGCTTCTTGGATTCCTTCTGCCTCCGTACTTTTGGCTTTATTCTTGATGCTAGGAATGGCTGGAATCGGGCTGATTGACGATGCTCGAAAAATCTATAAGAAAGATTCTGAGGGTCTTAAACCTCGTGAGAAGTTTATTCTTCAGGGTCTAGTAGGAACAATTTTTACAGGTTTAGTTCTACTTTTCCCGAATGCTCAAGGGCGTACCCCTGCATCTAGTGCTATTTCTATTACAAGAGATACCGCTTTTGACTTTTTGACCTTTGGCCCAATAATTGGGATACTTCTTTTCCTGCTTTGGGGCAATCTGATTATTACCGGTACGAGTAACGCGGTGAACCTTACCGATGGTTTAGACGGTTTGGCGACAGGTGTTTCTATTCTGGTGTTTTCTGGATATTTAATGATTTCTCTATGGCAAACTCAGCACCTTTGCACTGGCGCTGCAGGAGAGTCTGTCTGCTATGAAGTCCGTGACCCTCAGCAGCTGGCGATGCTTGCTGCTGCACTGATTGGTTCACTAGTTGGGTTCTTATGGTGGAATACTTCTCCCGCCTCAATCTTTATGGGAGATACTGGCGCTCTAGGCCTTGGCGGGGCGTTAGCAGCTTTTGCCATTTTGACAAGAACCGAATTGCTCCTTGTACTCTTAGCAGGGCTATTCGTCACTATTACCGTGACCGTCATGATGCAGCTGACCTACTTTAAACTGACAAATGGGAAACGTATTTTCCGTATGACTCCCTTACAACACCATTTTGAGCTGGGGGGTTGGCCTGAAATTCAGGTTGTTATTCGTTTTTGGATTGTAGCTGGAATTTTCGTGATGCTTGGTCTTGGTGTCTTTTATGGTGACTGGCTCATGGGCCATGGGGGGATTGTAAACTAAGTTATGCGTGCAACGAACGAGAATCCTATTTATTCATCCTCACGTCTTGAAAGCCTCACCAGCTGGGATGCCTCGTGGGAGGGGCTACGTGTTGTTGTTGCGGGACTTGGTGTTTCAGGTTTTTCTGCTGCTGACACTCTGATTGAGCTTGGTGCAGAAGTATTAGTGATTGATAATGCTGATACTGAAGAAAATCGTTCAAAAGTCCAGACTCTTAAAATTGTTGGTCTATCTGATGCCCTTTTGTCCGATGACGCAATGGATCATTTACCTCTCGTTAACGGGCAACTTCCTGAACTTATTGTGACAAGCCCAGGGTTGCGTCCTCAGCTTGGCTTATTCGTAGAAGCTCAAGAACATGGTGTGCAGGTATGGGGCGATGTTGAACTTGCTTGGCGTTTGAACACTCGTCGAGGAAGAAAAACCCCGCAATGGTTATGTATTACCGGCACTAACGGTAAGACAACTACGGTAGGAATGACCGAATCTATTCTTCAGCAGGCAGGGTATCGTGCGGTTGCTGTTGGCAACGTTGGCATACCGATTCTCGATGCTTTGAGAGATCCCGTAGAATACGATTATTTTGCGGTAGAGCTATCTAGTTTCCAGCTGCATTGGTCGTACTCGATGTCTCCTCTTGCTTCTGTTGTGCTCAACGTTGCTGAGGACCATGTTGACTGGCATGAAGGATACGAAAATTATCTTGCTGATAAAGCACGTATCTATGAAAATACGCAGGTAGCGTGTATTTTCCATGCCGAGCATCAGAATATTATTCGTATGGTTGAAGAAGCTGACGTTCGTGAGGGTTGCCGTGCTATTGGCTTCCACGCAAATTCTCCGGCACTTTCTATGTTAGGTGTTGTTGAAGGATTACTCGTCGACCGTGCTTTTACTGAAAATCGTCAGCATGAGGCATTAGAACTTGCTGAGGTTGCTGATACGGGTGCGCTTCCGACAAAGCACACTGTCGAAAATGCTTTAGCTGCTGCCGCGTTATGTCGTGCTGCTGGTGTGCCCCCTGAAGCCGTAAAACGTGGTTTGAAAAGTTTCGAACCAGGCGCTCACCGTATTCAACCTGTTGCTCACACACACTCAGTGTTGTGGGTTAATGATTCAAAAGCCACAAACCCTCATGCGGCCCATGCCTCTCTTAGCTCCTTCGACTCGGTCGTGTGGATTGCTGGGGGACTCTCAAAGGGCGTCGATTATGAAGAATTAGTACGTTCCCATGTACACCGACTTAAAGCTGTTATCATCATTGGCACGGATACGCTTTCTTTACGTGATGCATTGTCCAAGCATGCTCCCAGCGTTCCACTCTATAATGTCACTGATGAGTTGGAAGAATCTGCTAGTGGTGCTCACATCATGTCTTGTGCCGTTGCTAAAGCCTATGAAATAGCATCAGAAAAAGACACCGTACTTATGGCTCCTGCAGCTGCTTCGATGGATCAATTTAAATCCTATGCAGATCGTGGTGACTGTTTCATTGAGGCAGTTACACAACTGGTAGAAAAACTTAGCTCAACAGAGAACGAATAAATCTGATAGATGTAAGATGACTTTCTTGCCGAATTGGATGTGAAGACACGAACCCTAGCGATGATTGGTTGCTAGGTGAAGGGACAATAGTTTGAGCACGACAACTCCAGAACATTCTTCTGGTGCTTCAGAACCTTTATCAGAGCAGACGCGTAGAAGCTTTCGTAAACGTTTAGCCGCCTGGTATGTGGGTGTTCGTGGACGGGCTGAGAACTCTTCGATTAGTGATGTAGCCTTATTACTTTTTTTGATTGCCGTGGGGCTGACTCTCTTTGGCATCATGATGGTTCTCTCTGCTTCTAGCGTTGAAGCAATTGCTGCTCAGCTGTCACCTTTTAGCCAAGCAGTACGCCAAGCATTCTTTGGTGCTATTGGTTTTATTGCCCTGGGTATTTTTTCTTATCTTCCGGTGACGCTCTATCGTCGTGGCTGGATACTTCATGCCTTACTGGCCGTTATGACCGTTGTCCAGCTTTTTACTTCTCAATTTGGTAAGGAAATTGGTGGTAACCGTAACTGGCTAAATATTGGTTTCATCCAAATTCAGCCTTCTGAGCTAGCAAAGATCGTCTTCGTGATATGGATGGCGTGGGTTCTATCCCAACGTAGACTTTCTGCGGAAGATTCTAAATCACCTTTTCCGATGAAAGTCCTTTGGGGGCTTCCACTTATCGGTGCGATTACTTTAGGTAAAGATATCGGTACCGTTATCGTGTATGCCATTATTTTCTTAGGTATGCTGTGGTTCTCCGGAATTACATCCAAATCTTTTGCAACCCTCTTAGGTATTTTTGCCGTCGCTGGGGTTGCCTCAGTATTGGTCAGCTCAAATCGTTTGCAACGTATTTTGGGTCTTTTTGGAAAATGCCAGGGGTCGATTTGTGATCAGTCTGATGCTGGTTTAGCAGCTTTGACAACTGGTGGTTTTTGGGGTGTCGGTTTGGGCCGTTCACGTCAAAAATATAATTATCTTCCCGAAGCTCATAACGACTATATTTTTGCTGTTATCGGTGAAGAACTAGGATTAGTTGGTACATTACTCATTATTGTTTTGTACCTCGGGCTGATTTATTGTTGCGTACGTATTATGCTCCGCAGCGCTGATCGCTTTGTCATCCTTGCTACGGGTGGAATTATGTTGTGGCTGGTTAGCCAGGCAACAATTAATATTGCTATGGTAACGGGAATTCTTCCAGTGATTGGTATTCCTTTACCTTTTATTTCCTACGGTGGATCATCTTTAGTGACTTCACTGTTAGCAGTAGGCATCTTGATTGCTTTTGCACGGCAGAGTCCGTTGCTTTCGATTACTGCTGGTCATGAGCAACTCTTTTCTACTAAATCTCATGAAAAGGATGCTCGACGTCGTGCACGTTTGGGAAGAATTGTTCGTGAAGAGGAACGTCAGCTTCGCCAGCCATTGGCTCCAATATCAGAACGGTATGAGAAATTTTTACCGGTATTAGGTTTCTTTGGTCTAGGACCCGCCGTGGCACCAGCAACTTCACCTCGTCGAGGTTCAGGAAGTTCTTCGCGTCCATCACCACAACGGACTCAACGGCGTCGCCCTCACAATGCGTCTACTCCTCAGCGTAGAAGAGGTCCCCAGAATGAGTCATCTCCTCGGAATGAACGTCCTCCTACCTCTCGGAATAAGAGAGATAGACCTCTAAGACAAGGTGTTCCTGACGGTAACGGTAGGGGAGAAAGACCTCCTCATCGAAGAGAATCGGCTGAACAATTGCGTCGTAGAGAACAACGGCATAGTACTCGGGCCGTTTCTCGAGGTAAGGGCCGGTATGAGTCTCCAGAAAACTTACGACGTACCGCTTCACGTATGGGCGGGAAGCGTGAAGCTTTGAGACCAGAACAGCGTCGTAGAAGAACACCTCGAGAAGAATAATCTTTGGGTTGTGAACGGATCCGGCGTAGAATTGAAGTTCACATAAATTGAACGGAGACTTAACTCATGACGATAAGCCCCTCCATCGTGTTGGCAGGTGGTGGAACTGCCGGGCATATTAACCCTATGTTGGCTATTGCTCGGGAAGTTACTCGACAAGCACCTGACGCAAAAATTCTTATGGTAGGCACCGAGGACGGTCTGGAAGCAGATATTGTTCCTAAAGCTGGATATAAGATAGATTTCATTTCTCGAGCTCCTTTTCCTCGTCGGCCTAATATTGCGGCAGTGAAGTTTCCTTGGAAATTTATGCAGGGGATTCAAAAAGCTCGTCAGATTCTAGTTTCTTCGGAAGCTGATGTCGTCGTTGGTGTTGGCGGGTATGTTTGCCCTCCCATGTATATTGCTGCGCGCTTGTTGTCTATACCTGTTGTGATTCATGAGGCTAACGCAAAACCAGGGATGGCAAACGTTTTTGGTGCGAAGCGAGCTGCTTTTGTCGGAACAGCTTTTGCTGATACTCAGATTGCGCAGGGGCAACATGTTGGTATGCCGATGCGTGAGAATATTGAGTCTCTTGATCGTGAGTCTTTACGAGAAAAAGCTCGAAAGCGTTTAGGACTTGACCCATCCTTGCCGACTTTAGTTGTAACGGGTGGTTCGTTGGGTGCTAAGAGTCTTAACAATACTATTGAGCAGATTCTTCCTAAGTTACCTCAGTGGAATTTTCAGATTTTGCATATTACGGGGCGTGAGAAGTCACTAAAAACTCCTGAGGGTATGCTCAGACAAACACCACATTATGTGCAACGAGAGTTTATTACCAGCATGGAAGATGTGTATGCTGCTGCTGATCTTTTAGTTGTTCGTTCAGGAGCAGCTACAGTCAGTGAGGTCGCTGCTGTTGGGCTTCCTGCAATTTTTGTTCCATTGCCTATCGGTAATGGGGAACAAGAGATTAATGCTCGGTCTTTGACTCAAGCAGATGCCGGTATTCTTGTTCACGATGCAGATTTTACTGCTTCGTGGTTTGTAGATCATGTTCCTGCATTATTGGCAGATACGAATAGACTCCGTGAAATGTCAGAAAAATCCTATGCTCAAGGAATCCGTAATGCGGCTTCTACCATGGCAACTGAAGTACTAAAGGCGGCACAGCATGACTAATAATTTGATGAATCTTCAGCTAGAACTCCCTCATCCGTTAACTCCTCCTTTCCCAGAGCGTTTATCTTTGGGCTCTTTGGGTAAAGTTCATTTTGTCGGTATCGGCGGAGCTGGTATGTCTGCCATTGCTCGTCTTATGGTTCAGGCTGGCGTGAATGTTTCTGGTTCTGACCGCGCTGAATCATCGGCTACGGATAGTTTGAGAGAACTAGGTATTGAGATTTCTACTCCACAATCAGCTGAAAATATTGTGGGCGTAGATACTGTTGTGGTTTCTACCGCGATTACGGCTGATAATCCAGAACTTGTGAAAGCTCGAGAACTAGGGCTTCGCGTACTTCATCGTTCTGAAGCATTAGCTGCCACGATGGACACTTCTCGTGTTATTGCGGTGGCTGGAACCCATGGGAAAACAACCACAAGTTCGATGATTTCTGTGACGTTGGGTGCTTTAGGTGCTGATCCTTCTTTTGCGGTTGGTTCTACAATTGCTGGATATGATACGAATGCTCGTTTGAGTTCTTGCCAACAGGGTTCGTGGTTTGTTGCTGAAGCTGATGAATCGGACGGCTCTTTTGTTCGTTACCGTCCTGAGATTGCTGTAGTTACTAACGTCGAACCTGACCATATCGATTTTTATGGAACGGCGGATAAGGTGCATGAGGCTTTTGCCCGGTTCGTTGGTTCTATGCCTGATGATGGTGTTCTTATCGCCTGTATTGATGATGCAGGAGCTAGAGATTTAGCGTCGCGTACAAGTGACGCTGGTTATTCTGTGATTACTTATGGTGAGTCTGAGGAGGCTCATGTCCGTCTTTCTGAAACTACCAGTGACGGTGTCGTTTGTTCTTCTCAGGTGACATGGGATTTTACGGTCGGAGAGCAGGAGTACCAAGGCACTGGACAGCTCGTATTGAATGTGCCGGGTAAACACAACCAGCTTAATGCTTTAGCTGCTTTTACGTGTGGTGTTTTGGCTGGTTATGATGCTGATTCCAGTCTTAAATCGGTTGCTCAATTTCAGGGTACTGACCGTCGTTTTACTCTGCGTGGAGTGGTTAACGATATTAGAGTTTTTGATGATTATGCGCATCATCCTACGGAAGTTTTGCGTGCGTTAGAGGCCGGACGAACAGTTGCTGCTGGACATAGTCTTTACGTGCTTTTTCAGCCTCATCTGTTTTCTCGTACTCAAGAGTTTGCTAAAGAATTTGCGCAGGCATTATCAACTGCTGACCGCTCATATGTTTTAGATATTTATCCGGCTCGGGAACTTCCGATTGAGGGAGTTACTAGTGAACTGATTACTGAGGCTGGTTTCTCTGAGGTTCATTATGCTCAGCCTGAAGAGGCTTTGGAGCAGATTCTTTCTCAAGCTCGCCCTGGAGACGTTATTATGACGGTAGGTGCTGGTGATGTGACTTCTTATGGGCCAGATCTTGTTGAGCGTCTTTTAAAGCGTGCGAAAGTATAGGTATGTCAGACGATCGTACGCAGTTTTCTGCTTTGAAAGATGGAGAGTCTTCGAATGAGGCTCCTGTCGTTCGTATTAATTCTTCTAAGGTCAAGCCTATAGAGGAAGATTCTTTGGTGAGTGCGCGTTCTCGTCGTTTTGCTCAGTGGCGTTCTGCTCGTTCTGCTGCGAAAGAGTCTTCTTCTGTGGGGCAACAGAATAGTTCTGATGCTATTTCTGTATCGTCTCAGTCTTCTTCTGGCATGTTGTCGTTTTCTCGTGAGTCAGTTAAACGTTGGATTTATACGTTGCTGGGTCTTTTGGTGATTGCGGCGATTTTTGTGGGAATAGTTTTTTATTCTCCGCTTTTGGCTATTAAAACGATTACGGTGCAGGGGGCTTCTTTACTGTCGACTGCTTCGGTGGAGGAGAAGTTACGTGGTTTAGAGGGTGTTCCTTTGACTCGTGTGAGTGATCAGGAAGTTGCTGATTTGATTGGTCATCAGCAGGTTCTTCGAGGTGTTTCTATTTCTGCTCGGGCTCCTCACGAATTGATTGTTACTTTGCATGAACGTATTCCGGTGGCTGCGGTGCGGGAAGGTTCAGAGTATGTCTTAGTTGATAGTGAAGGTGTGATGCTGTCTCGGGTGGATTCTTTGGAAGCTAGTGGTGTTCCTTTGATTGCTGGGGGTAGTGCTATTGTGAACACTCCGCAGTTTAAGACGGTGACTCGGGTTCTTGAATCTTTGCCTCGTGATTTGTTATCGATGGTAACTGAGGCGAAAGCTGATTCTACTTCGACGATTACTTTGATGATGGGGGACGATCGTCAAGTTTTGTGGGGTACGACTGCTGATAGCGACCTTAAAGCTAAAGTTCTTATTGAACTTATGAAGGCATTGGGCGAGGACTCTCAAATTAAGGTTTTTGATGTCTCAAGTCCCTTGGTTCCTACGACTCGATAGCTCAACTTAAACTTGAACTTTGGGTGTAATTCTTATTTTTTCGAGAAAATATCCTGTTTTTTTGACATGTAGAGCGACAGAACCTCTGTAGTGTTGGTACGCTTCTAGTTGAAATACACGTAAGTCGAATAAATATCATTCAACATAAAGTTGAAGGTTTGGTGTTTATTCATCAATAATTCCTAAAAATCGTTAGAGGGACTTCATGGACGCAAATACCCCCCAGAACTACCTAGCAGTCATTAAAGTCGTCGGTATCGGCGGCGGCGGTGTCAACGCTGTCAACCGCATGATTGAGGTTGGTCTTCGCGGTGTCGAGTTCATCGCAATTAACACTGACGCGCAAGCGCTCTTGATGTCAGATGCAGATGTTAAGCTCGACGTTGGACGTGAACTAACCCGTGGTCTTGGTGCAGGCGCAAACCCTGAGGTTGGACGTCAAGCTGCAGAAGATCACGAACAAGAAATTGAAGAAGTTCTTAAAGGCGCAGACATGGTGTTCGTGACTGCTGGCGAAGGTGGCGGTACTGGTACCGGTGGCGCTCCCGTTGTTGCTCGCATTGCTCGCTCTTTGGGTGCTTTGACGATTGGTGTTGTTACCCGTCCCTTTACCTTCGAAGGACGCCGCCGTTCTAACCAAGCAGAGACCGGCATCGCAGCTTTGCGTGACGAAGTTGACACCTTGATTGTTATTCCTAACGATCGTTTGCTCTCTATTTCAGATCGTAACGTCTCCATGTTGGACGCTTTCAAATCTGCAGATCAGGTACTGCTCTCTGGTGTCCAAGGAATCACTGACCTCATCACCACCCCCGGTTTGATTAACCTTGACTTCGCAGACGTTAAGTCTGTGATGCAAGGGGCTGGTTCTGCGCTGATGGGTATCGGCTCAGCTTCTGGTGAAGACCGTGCCGTAAAAGCAGCAGAGCTTGCTATTGCTTCACCTCTTCTTGAAGCATCCATCGACGGCGCACACGGCGTGCTCCTATCGATTCAGGGTGGTTCAGATTTGGGACTATTCGAAATCAACGAAGCTGCTCGTTTGGTTCAGGAAGTTGCACACCCCGACGCAAACATTATTTTCGGTGCTGTTATTGATGACGCGCTCGGCGATGAAGCTCGTGTGACCGTTATTGCTGCTGGTTTTGATTCTGTCAATCCTGAAACGAACGCTAACGGAAATAGCTCATCTGCCCAGCAATCTGCACAGCAGAACTCACCATTCGGTGCGTCTGCAAAGACTCAGACCTCTCAGGCTCCTGCAGTAAACTCTTGGCAGTCTCAGGGCAACGACGTACCTAACAACGCTGGTTTTGATGTAGATCTTCCACCGGTCGTTGAAGAAGCTCCTCGTAAAGATTCTTTGGACGTTCCTGACTTCCTCAAGTAATCCTGTAAAAGGCAAAGCTCTTGGCATAGACATTTCATCGTATCTATCGCCGGGAGCTTTGCCTTTTTCGTATCCATTTTTCTTCTTAAGGACATCATGAGTTCACCGCTGATTGCACATACGATTGAAACTTTGCACGAACGTTCTATACATATTGCTTTTAGCTCTATATCAGCAGGAAACTTAGGATTACATGTAGGACAGAATTTCTTAGACGTTCTTAAAAACCGTGAACGTCTTGAACAGTATTTAGGTTTGGGTTCAGAACATTTCACGTATGTGAATCAGGTGCACGGTGTTGAGGTTATCGATGTCGATACACAGTACCTTCAGCCAATCATGCCTGATGCTTTTCAAGAACGAGAACGTGTGGCATATGCACAGTCTTTGTTGGCGGACGCGCCTCAAGCCGATGCCATGTTTTCTGTTCAGGGAAAACCTCTCGCTATTATGGTGGCCGATTGTATTCCTGTGATTTTTACTGCTGAATGTTCTGCTACAAATTTTCCGTTGATTGCAGTTGCTCATGCGGGTCGACGAGGGCTACTCGATGGTGTCTTACAACAGACCGTAGAATCATTAGTGGGCCAAGGAGCAGAAAAACTGACCGCTTGGATAGGTCCTTCTATTTGCGGCCAATGCTATGAAGTTCCCCCAGCAATGCAGGAGGATTCTGCTCAGATTCTTCCTGATCTTCGATGTGAGAGTCGCTGGGGCACGAGTGCTTTAGATTTGCCGGCCGGAGCTGAACAAGCTCTACGCCAGATGCCCTATGAGATAAGAATTGACAGTTCGTTAGCCTGCTGTACTTTTGAAAACCAGAACTTATTTTCTCATCGTAGAGGGGACCCTCACGGTCGTTTTGCGGGTCTTGTGTGGGTTGAGAATCTTATGAAAAGGGGACTCTAATGTTAACGTATACTGCTGAACGCGCAGAAGAGCTAAAACACAATCTTATACGTGTACAAGAACGTATTAGCCGTGCTGAACAGGACTATTCAGGTTCTCGTAATGCCCAAAGCCATAAAGTTGAGCTCACTGTCGTAACGAAGTTTTTTCCTGTAACAGACGTTTTAGCTCTTTATCATGCGGGGGTTCGTTCTGTGGGCGAGAATCGCGACCAAGAAGCTCATGAGAAGGCGTATGCTATTGAACCGATGAATGATCCTCAGGATTCTTTGCGATGGTCTTTTATCGGGCAGTTGCAACGGAATAAAGCAAAGTCTGTTGTGCGTTATGCGCACGAGGTGCATTCTGTTGACAGACTTTCTTTAGTGGATGCTCTGGCTAAAGCTAAAGCTCAATGTGCTCAGGATAGAGCAGAATCACGAGTTGCTGGGTCGCTATCTTGTTTTGTGCAAGTTAATTTATCTGCTGATTCTGGTGATAATTCTTCACGTGGTGGCGCTGTCGGAGATGATGTCTTTCGTATTGCTGAGCGTCTTGAACAGTGTGAGGGTTTATCCTGTGCCGGAGTGATGGCTGTTGCGCCTTTGGGGGGTGACGCCGAGAGAAGTTTTGAAACGCTCTACGGTATTTCTCAGGAGTTACAAGAGCACTTTCCTCAAGCATGGGAGATTTCTGCTGGTATGAGCGGAGATTTAGAAGAAGCTATTCGCTGGGGTTCAACCAGGGTTCGTATTGGTTCGGAAATTATGGGTTCACGTTGTTAAGTGGTGGGAGAATACGCTAGTTTATTGTTCTATTTTTTCTTTATTAGGCGCGTTTTCCTATCCTAAAGAACCCTAGAATTGATACTGTGAAACATTGAAGAAGCAACTACACCGGATATTGAGTTTTTGTAGCCGGTTACGTTATAGATGGAGTGAAAAATGGCAGGGCGTACATTTCATCAGGCGATGTCATTCCTTGGTTTAGGGGAACAGGCAGAACCTGCGCGAAATCGTGTACATGAGCGTTACGATGATTTCGATGATTATGCGGAAGAATATGACGATGACTACGGTCAGAATCGTGATGTTCTTTATAATTTCCCTGATGACGAGTACGACCAGTATCCTGTAGAAGAGGATACTTCTCGAGTTATGTCTCATGATTCAGTATCTGACCAGCGAGAAGATTTGTATCTTGCTGGTGAGGAGAAGGACGAGCAGAAGTACGAACCAACGTACGATATGTCGCCTTCAGAGCATCAAACTGAAAAACCTTTGGTATCCTCAAACGCTGTGGAGCGCACTCCTCAGCGTATTCAACCTCATGACGAAAGCGAAGAAGAATTGCGCCTCATCACTACTGTTCACCCACGCTCCTATAACGACGCTAAGACCATCGGCGAAACTTATCGTAGTAATATCCCCGTTATCATGAATGTCACTGAGATGACAGAATCTGATGCGAAACGCCTTATCGATTTTTGTGCCGGTTTAACTTTCGCTCTGCAAGGTAATTTAGAGCGGGTTACTGAAAAAGTATTTCTTCTGACTCCATCGAATGTTGAGGTTTCCGGTTCAAAGGGTACGGAAGTTCCTGTAGCGCTTGACAGTGAGTCTCTCGACTTCTTTAACCAAGGCTAAAACACATGGTTGGTTACCTCTTAGCTTTACTGAATATCCTTGTCTTTACCCTGTATTTTGCGTTGCTTTTACGGCTGGTATTTGACTGGGTACAAATGTTTTCACGTTTTTGGAGGCCTCAAGGTGTGTTCTTGGTGGTGGCCTCTGCGGTATATGCAATAACTGATCCTCCTTTAAATGCTTTGCGGCGTCTTGTTCCGCCGTTGCGAGTGGGAGGCATGTCGTTAGATTTAGGGTTTTTGATTCTTATCTTCGCGATTATGATTATCAATAACTTCCTTTTCCGATTAATCTTTATGTTTTCTTAAAGCAAACTCTCCTTAGATGAACTGGAGGATGCATAAGAGTAGTAGTCTGGTATAAAGAATGTTTTATGGTGGGCGGTTATAAGCTCGAGATTCTTATCCGCTAATATCGGCGACTAACGACGGTGCAACGCAGATGAAGATCTCGTGTTCAAAACAATGGTTCTCATATTTTTTGGGATAATTGAAGAATTTTCCACGATAAAACGGCAATTCTACGTGAACTCACGTGTATCCTAGTTGCTGAGTTTAAAAAACTAGGAAGAATTTTCAGAGAGTAGCGGTGTTTTAGGGATGATGCATCGCTACGTCGGGGAGTCCAGCAAAAGCTTGAATTTAGAGGTGAATATTTAGTGGCACTTACACCAGAAGCCGTCATCAACAAACGGTTCCAGGCAACCAAATTTAAAGAGGGGTACAACCCTGAGGAAGTTGACGACTTCCTCGACGAAATTGTTGTTGAGTTGCGTCGTCTTAACAGCGAAAATGCAACACTCAAACGAAACCTTGAAGAAGCCGAAAGTCGTTTGTCTCAGGCTCAAGAACAGCTAGAGCAGGCAGAAGCCCAAGGCAGCTCCGTTGTTGCTTCTACCGTTGAAGAGCAGACTGTCCCTGTTGCTGCCGCCGCCGCAGTTGCAGAACCTCAGGCTGCTACAAGCACAGACCCCGAAGCTACCGACGCAGCAGAAGCTGCTACTGGTGGTCTCGGTATGGGCACGAATAGTGCGGCTGGATTGCTTGCTATGGCTCAGAAAGTCCACGATGATTACATCTTCCAAGGCGAGACAGAGCGTGAGCGTCTCATTAGCGAAGCACGTGAGGAGTCTGCGCGACTACTGACCTCCGCCCAAGAAGAGCGTTCCAAAGTTCTGGGCGACCTTGAACAGAACAAAGTTAACCTTGAAGCTACTGTCGAGAAACTGCGCGGATTCGAGAAGAAATACCGTGAAGGTATGCGAAAGTACATCGAAGAGCAACTTCAAGATTTGGAGAGTGCTCCTTCTGTTGAGAGTAAACTTGACTCAACAGCTACTCCTACCGGTAGCTCCTTCATGCGCTAAAATCTTAGATTAGAGCTTTTGACGGGATAGTGGGAAGCATCATTATGATGCCTCACTATCCCGTCAGTTTATATAAAATAGTGATTCAGAGCTGATACTGAATCGGTAACAATCGATTACGTCAACTCGATATGCCGCTTGAGGACTTGTCACAGATGGGAAAAGAACACCGGATGTCCAAAGAACAGAATCATCGTGCCCATAGCTCAGGTCCGTCTGAACCCCGCCCATGTGTGCGTACCTTATCTGCCTTCCCTAAACTAATCGTGGTATTGATGACGGTGCTGATTGCCTATGGGGCAGATCAAGGTACCAAGTACCTTGTCGAAACGACGATGACTTTAGGGGAAAAGATTCCTGTCGTTCCAGGGGCTATTCGTTGGTATTACATTCTCAACTCTGGTGCAGCCTTCTCTCTTGGCACTGGCTATACCATGGTATTTACCTTGATGATGGTGGTTGCCGTGCTGGTATGCTTATGGTGTCTTGTCAGAGCACAATCAACAGTATGGGTTTTTTCCTTAGCGTTATTGTTAGGTGGCGTATTGGGGAACTTGACCGATAGACTTTTGCGCCCGCCAGGATTTGGTGTTGGGCATGTTGTAGATTTTATTTCTATCGGAAACTTCGCCATTTTTAACATTGCTGACTCATGTATTTGTATCGCAATGGCACTTATCGTCTTGCAGAATTTTCGTTCTATTCGTCTTGACGGAACGTACGATTATTCTCAGAAGAAGAATTCTCATACCATCGAGCAGGAAAGTCACGAAAGCAACGCATGAGCCAAAGAATTACGTACCAGAGTGTTGTTGAAGAGTTTGCCGGTTTACGTCTTGACGCCGCTCTGTCTGAAAGCCTTAACATCGCAAGGACCTTGGCTGCAAGCTGGATTAAAAATGGCGATGTTCAAGTGACTGATGCCTCCGGGCGTAGAGTTAAGGTCGCTAAAAGTTACAAACTTTCACGTGGTGACCATATACAGGTTGACGCGCCAGCACCTCGAGATTTAAGCGATATTACCCCTCAGCTGGTTGATGGGTTTTCCATTATCTATGAGGACGAAGATATTGTTGTCGTTGATAAACCGGCTGGGGTAGCGGCTCATCCGTCTCCGGGGTGGCATGGGCCTACAGTGCTAAGCGCTTTAATGGGCTTAGGAGTGAGTATCTCTACCTCTGGAGCTGCTGAACGCCGAGGCATCGTCCATCGTTTAGATGTTGGAACATCTGGTGTTATGGTGGTAGCAAAGAATGAGCATTCATATAGTTTTCTTAAACGTGCCTTCAAAGAACGTACGGTTAAAAAGCTTTACCACACCTTAGTTCAAGGCATACCAGACCCTTTAGAAGGTACTATCAACGCTCCTATCGGGAGACACCCCGGACACGAATGGCGTTTTGCTGTCGTTGAGGGCGGCCGTGACTCTATCACTCACTATCAGGTGGTAGAGGCTTTTGGTCGAGCCAGCTTGGTGAACGTACACTTAGAAACAGGTCGTACCCACCAGATTCGTGTCCACTTTTCAGCGTTGAACCATCCTTGTTGTGGAGACCTTACCTATGGCGCAGATCCCTCGTTGAGCGCACATCTAGGGCTTACCCGTCAATGGTTACATGCTCATATTCTTGAATTTGAGCATCCTGTCAGCGGGAAGAACATGACATTCACCAGTGAATACCCTCAAGACCTTGAGTATGCTTTAGAGTCGTTAAGAGAAGGAACATTCTAGGATTATCCGTAGAAGAAGAAACCATCGAAGCTAGAGGAAAGAAGAATAACGTGAGCGGTAAAGGTTTTACTCATCTACACGTACACACCGAGTATTCTATGCTCGATGGTGCAGCGCGCCTGACGGAGCTCTTTAGCCGTGCTAAAGAGCTGAATATGGATGCCATGGCAACGACAGACCACGGTTTTCTCTTTGGGGCTTTTGACTTTTGGCAAAAAGCAAATGATGCGGGTGTTAAACCCATTATTGGTCTTGAAGCGTACGTCACCCCTGGTACTCACCGGACAGACCGTAGCCGTGTACGTTGGGGTGAACCAAACATTTCTGAATATGGTGACGTTTCTGGTGGTGGTGCGTATACCCATATGACGTTGTGGGCAGAAACCACTCAAGGTATGCATAACCTCTTTAGAGCGTCCTCTCTAGCCTCTCTCGAAGGCCACTTTTATAAGCCTCGTATGGACCGTGAGCTATTGCAGACTTATGGCAAAGGACTGATTGGGACAACAGGGTGCCCCTCTGGAGAAGTTCAGACTCGCCTACGCCTTGGACAATATCAAGAAGCTCTTCAAGCTGCCTCCGATTTTCGAGATATTCTCGGTGCTGAGAATTACTATTGTGAGCTCATGGATCACGGCATCGGCATCGAAAAAGTTGTTGTTGAAGATTTGATGCGTCTCGCTCGAGATTTAAAGCTTCCACTCGTCGCTACCAACGATTTGCACTACACTCATGAATACGACGCTCAAGCGCACGCGGCGTTGCTCTGCGTGCAATCTGGTACCACGCTGCAAGACCCTAAACGTTTTAAGTTCGACGCTTCAAACTTTTACCTTAAATCTCCAGAAGAAATGCGAGAACTGTACCGTGACTTCCCTGAAGCTTGCGATAACACTCTCGAAATTGCCGAACGTTGTAATGTAGAGTTCAACACAAAAGCAAACTATATGCCAGCGTTCCCCACCCCAGAGGGGGAGAACGAGGAATCATGGTTCGTCAAAGAAGTTGAAAAAGGGCTACACTTCCGCTTCCCCAAAGGTGTACCAGATGAGGTACGTCGACAAGCAGAATACG
Organism: Rothia sp. CCM 9418; assembly: GCF_048512825.1. NCBI lineage: Bacteria > Bacillati > Actinomycetota > Actinomycetes > Micrococcales > Micrococcaceae > Rothia > Rothia sp. CCM 9418. Next base: position 271,428 of record NZ_JBLXXX010000003.1, on the reverse strand, counting down.
AAGTTGAAGTTATCTCAAAGATGGGGTTCCCCGGCTACTTCTTGGTGGTTGCTGACTTCATTAACTGGGCTAAAAATAATGGTATTCGTGTTGGGCCTGGGCGTGGTTCTGGTGCAGGTTCAATGGTTGCATACGCGATGCGTATTACTGAGCTCAACCCCCTAGAACATGATTTGCTCTTCGAACGTTTCTTGAACCCTGAGCGTGTGAGCATGCCTGACTTCGACGTGGACTTTGACGATCGTCGCCGTTCTGAGGTGATTCACTATGTCACTGAAAAATATGGTGAAGATAAAGTTGCGCAGATTGTTACCTACGGAACGATTAAAGCAAAACAAGCTCTCAAAGATTCTTCTCGCGTGCTGGGTTATCCCTTCTCGATGGGTGACCGCCTGACCAAGTTAATGCCACCAGATGTTCAGGGTAAAGGCATGACGTTGAAAGAAATTATTGATGAGAAGTCAGCACGCTATGGCGAAGCCTCTGATATGCGCGCTCAACTTCGTGAAGACCCTGAATGTCAGAAAGTCTTTGACACGGCTCTTGGCTTAGAAGGACTTAAACGTCAGTGGGGTGTACACGCTGCAGGTGTTATCATGTCGAGCCATGATTTGCTAGATTTGATTCCTATTATGCGCCGTGAACAGGACGGGCAAATTATTACCCAATTTGATTACCCAACGTGTGAAACTCTTGGGCTCATCAAGATGGACTTTTTGGGTCTGCGTAACCTAACAATCATCTCTGATGCTATTGAAAACATTAAACTAAACCGTGACTTCTTCCTTGACTTGGATGCGTTGTCTCTAGACGATAAAGAATCCTATGAGTTGCTAGCGCGCGGTGAAACATTAGGCGTATTCCAGCTTGACGGTGGCCCGATGCGTTCTTTGCTGAAAATGATGCAGCCGGATAACTTTGAAGATATTTCCGCGGTTTTGGCTCTGTACCGTCCTGGACCTATGGGCGCAAACTCTCACACGAACTATGCGTTGCGTAAGAACGGACAACAAGAAGTCACACCTATTCACCCAGAGCTAGATGAGCCGCTGGCTGATATTCTCAATACCACCTACGGTTTGATTGTGTATCAAGAGCAGGTTATGGCTATTGCACAGAAATTAGCAAACTATACTCTGGGTGAAGCAGACTTGTTGCGTCGTGCAATGGGTAAGAAGAAAAAAGAAGAACTTGACCGGCAGTATGAGAGCTTCCATCAAGGAATGCTATCGAATGGATATTCTGAAGAAGCTATTAAAGCGTTGTGGGATGTCCTGCTTCCCTTCTCCGCCTACGCATTTAATAAATCCCACACTGCAGCTTATGGTCTAGTCTCTTATTGGACGGCTTATTTGAAAGCACATTACCCTCAAGAATATATGGCTGCTTTGCTTACCTCTGTGGGCGACGATAAAGATAAACTTGCCTCGTATCTCAACGAGTGTCGCCACATGGGTATTACGGTATTGCCTCCAGACGTTAACGAATCCGAGTTGAACTTTACTCCTGTCAATGACGATATCCGCTTTGGAATGGGCGCAATCCGTAACGTTGGTGCTCCTGTAGTCGCTGCACTAGTTAGTGCGAGAACAGAAAAGGGCCGTTTCGAATCTTTCCAAGATTTTATGAATAAGGTTCCTCTCACCGTGTGCAATAAGCGAACCGTTGATTCGTTGATTAAGGCTGGTGCATTCGATGAGTTCGGGCAAAGTCGGCGTGCATTATCTTCTATCCACGAAGAAGCAGTTGATTCTGCTGCTTCTGTTAAACGTCGTGAAGCAACCGGACAGTTTGACCTTTTCGGTAGCTTAGGGCTTGACGATGAAGGTTTAGGTAACGAGTCTATTCTGCAAATTCCTGATATCCCTGAGTGGGAAAAACGTGATAAATTGAATTTTGAACGTGAGATGTTGGGTCTATATATCTCAGATCATCCGCTCAAAGGTCTAGAAAATCAGCTTGATGCTTTGTCGACTTCGTCAATTTTGTCTCTTTTTGATGAAGAATCATCAGTTCAGGATGGGGCGATGGTCACTATCTCTGGCATGATTACCTCTGTTACTCGACGTATAGCAAAAAAGAGCGGTAACCCGTATGCTCGTGTTGAGTTTGAGGACCGTACTGGATCCATTGAAGTCATGTTCTTTGGGCGCATTTACGAACCGATTGCCCCTATTCTGGCCGATGATCTTATCTGCACCATTAGAGGTCGTTTACAACGTCGAGATGATGGTTCTGTCAGTATCAACGCTCAAGAAATAAAGGTGCTTGAACTAACTGCCGGTGACGCGACTGGGCCTGTGACGATTTCTATCCCAGAATACAAAGCAACGGAAGAGATGTTGTTAGAGCTTCAGCAGATTCTCAAGAACCACCCTGGGGAAACTGAAGTACGTATCGCGTTAGGTACCCGTACCGGTAAAACCTTGATGCGTCTTGGCAATCACTTGCGTGTGACTGCTGATTCGTCTTTCTACGGTGACATAAAAGTTCTTTTAGGCCCAACGTGTTTGGAATAAAAGCTACTGTTTGTGCACCGTTCTGATTTTATCTCTCTAACACAGTAGAATGAAACATATGAGCACATCTGCAGAAGACCAAAAATATTTGCCCCCTAAACTTTCTCTTTTAGATGTACGGGGGAAAGAATACAGCTATACGCAGTTGCGTGCTCTAATGCCTCGTCAAAGCTCTGAGTATGTTGGTAATGCTCAACAAACTGTTGAAGAGATTATTTCCGGTGTCAAAAATTCTGGTGCGGATTATATTCGTGAATTAGCGGAACGTTTTGACGGCGTGCACCAGCGTTCTCTTCGTGTGCCTGAATCAGCACTTGAGGATGCCTTGGAACGTCTCGATTCAAAAGTTCGAGCAGCATTAGAAATTTCTATTGAACGCAACCGTACTTTTGCTCAAGCACAACGTCCTCAAGACACCACGATTGAAGTAGCTCCTGGCGCTCAGCTTACTAATAGGTGGACACCTGTTCGACGTGTGGGCCTATACGTTCCGGGAGGGTTGGCAGTATACCCCTCCTCGGTGATAATGAACGCGGTCCCCGCACAGGCTGCAGGGGTCGAATCTATCGTATTATGCAGTCCTCCACAAAAAGAATTTGATGGATTGCCTCATCCAACCATTTTGGCGGCTGCGGCACTGCTTGGAATCCGTGAGGTATGGGCTATTGGCGGTGCTCAGGCATTAGCTGCCATGGCTTATGGTATAGAAGACATTGACGACGAACTAACCTGTGTCGATACCATTACCGGTCCAGGAAATATTTTTGTTGCTTTAGCTAAGCGTGCCTTACAGGGGGTTGTGGGTGTTGACGGTGAAGCTGGCACCACTGAAATTGCCGTGATTGCAGATGAGTCTGCCCATGCAGAATACGTGGCAGCTGATTTAATCTCACAAGCAGAACATGACCCTAACGCTGGTTCTATCCTGATTACAGACTCCCTAGAATGCGCTGAACAGGTATCTCAAGCTATTGCCCGTCAATCATCAGCCACGAAACACCGAGACCGTGTGAAAACTGCTCTTGAAGGACCTCAATCAGGAATTATTCTGACAGATTCTTTAGAACAGTCCATACGTGTTGCTGACGCCTACGCTGCTGAACACCTTGAGATTCATACGAAGAACCCTGCTGAAGTTGCTCAACGTGTGCGTAATGCTGGAGCTATCTTTATTGGCCCGTATTCTCCAGTTCCTCTTGGCGATTACGCTGCTGGGTCAAACCACGTATTACCAACCTCTGGTACAGCTTCTTTCGCATCAGGTCTTAACACCTCAACCTTTATGAAGGTTGTTCAGCTAATTGAGTATTCTCAACCTGCGTTAGAAGACATTGGCGACCACATCGTGACCTTGGCACAGGAAGAAGACCTCCCTGCACACGGTGAAGCTATTAACATTCGTAGCATGAGCGATTCTTCTGAATCAGGAGGTAAGCTCTGATGAACTGCCCATACTGCCATGAGGCAGGCTCACGCGTAATTGATTCGCGCGTGATTGAAGACGGCAGCGCGATTCGTCGCCGCCGTTTATGTGATAACTGTGAAGACCGTTTCACGACGTATGAAACAACGGGTATATCTGTTGTGAAACGCTCGGGCGTGACAGAACCTTTTAAACGGGAAAAAATTGTGAATGGCTTACGTAAAGCCTGCCAAGGCAGACCTGTGAGCGAAGACGATTTAGCAAAACTTTCACAAGAAGTTGAAGAAAAAATTCGTTCTTTGGGAGATAACCGCGTAAAAGCTCATACTGTCGGATTAGCCATTCTTGAACCGTTATCGCGACTAGACGCTGTTGCTTATCTTCGTTTTGCCAGCGTATATCAGAACTTCGAGAGTCTAGAAGATTTCGAGAAAGCTATCGAAGGACTACGCGATACATATAAGAGTTATTCTGCTGATCTCTCACTCAATGACGAGATACCTCAAAGTGTTGATGGTGAAGGGCAAAAAACATCTTCTCGCCCTTCAGAAGATATCTTGTCTCAAGGGCAACACGATGAGGGACCAGAACAACCAACTCTTTTATAACGAACACATAAAAAAGAACCTTCTGAGAAAGAAAACGGTCTCCTCAGAAGGTTCTTTTTTTGCCCCAATCAATGAGGGAGCAAATGATGGCCTTTTAGCTCTCTTGTTCAACTGCTAGTCTTTGGCGCTCGCCTTCAACAAACCCGAAAGCCCATAGTGCGGCTCCTACGATGCCAGCGTTATTCCGTAATGCGGCCATGACCATCGGGATATCAAGATCATCTTCGAAATATGGCATGAATTTTTCAGGATTTTTAGAGATTCCACCACCGATAATAAACAAGTCGGGGGAGAACAACAACGTTAGATGACTGAAATAACGGTGTAACCGTTTACCGTATTTCTTCCATGAGAGGTCATCTCGTTCACGTGCTCGCGCAGAGGCACGAGACTCTGCATTTTCTCCGTCTAATTCTAGGTGACCTAACTCCGTGTTAGGGATGAGCTGTCCATTGAGGATAAGGGCAGAGCCGATACCTGTGCCTAAGGTAATAACAGCGATGAGCCCTTGTTTGTCTCGTCCTTGTCCGTAGTATGCTTCTGCAAGTCCGGCAGCGTCAGCATCATTGAGAGCGTAGACTGTTCGTCCTCCGAGAGCTTCGGACATTAATTGTTCGATGTTAACGCCAATCCATGATTTATCTACATTAGCGGCTGATAGGGCAACACCGTTTTTGACGATAGCTGGAAAATCAACGCCGATAGGAGAATCTTTAGCCGGCGCTACAGGACGTGACTGAAGTTCTTGAACAATGTCAGCAACAACTTGTGCACATGCTGCTGGTGTTGCTGGAGACGGCGTGGGGATACGGAATCTATCTGAAACAAGCTCTCCGGTACGAACATTGACGATACCGCCCTTGATACCGGTTCCACCAATATCAATACCAATGGTGAGATCTTCACATGATACGTGTGTTGTGGTGTTCTCTGAAGTCATAGATTCTCCTAATAGAGGTTGGGGGGCTAAATAGAAGGAAGGGTAAGAATGTCTGCACCGTCTTCGGTCACCACGAGAGTATGCTCAAATTGTGCAGAGCGTTGACGGTCTTTCGTGACGACTGTCCAATCGTCTTTCCATAGTTCCCACTCAATTCCGCCGAGAGTGAGCATTGGCTCAATAGTGAAAATCATGCCCACTTCCATGACCGTGTTATACGCTGGTGCAGCATCGTAGTGAGGGATGATGAGCCCTGAATGGAATTCTCGCCCTACACCGTGTCCGGTGAAATCTCGAACGACTCCATACCCAAAACGAGCAGCGTATTTTTCAATTACTCGACCAATAACATTAATTTCTCGCCCAGGTTTTACAGCTTTAATTGCACGGTCAAGAGATTCCTTGGTTCGTTCAACAAGAAGGCGTGATTGCTCATCAACATCACCGATGAGTAATGTCACGTTAGTATCTCCGTGCACACCATTTTTATAGGCTGTGACGTCAAGATTGAGAATATCTCCATCTTCTAAAACAGTGCTATCAGGAATTCCATGGCAAATCACTTCATTGAGCGATGTACACACTGACTTGGGATACCCTCGGTATTCTACGGTTGAGGGGTACGCCCCATGATCACAAATGTATTCGTGAACGATGACGTCAAGGGCATCAGTTGTGACACCAGGGGCAGCAGCTTTTGCTGCTTCAGCAATAGCGTTTGCTGCAATAGTGCCAGACTCTCGTACTAGTTCAATTTCTTCAGGCGTATACATATTAGAGTCGTAGCCTTCACGAGCTTCGGCTTTTCCCACGTATTCGGGGCGTTCAATATGTGTAGGGACTGGTCTAATAGGTGTGACTGCTCCTGGTGTTAAACAGCCGATAGGTGCTTGCCCTGGTGCTGCAGGAAGATTATGTGAAGTGGAAAATTTAGCCATAGATTTATCCTAACTTGTCAAAGAGCGAGGCTCGTTGTTCTACTCTTCTTTCATAGAACGGATATTTTGCCGTATCTTGGCAAATAACGGCAGAAAATATTACTCATGCCAAAAAATAGAGAATCTATAAGGCATCTTAGAGAACGGTTCTAGAGTAGGCTGTGAGGTATACCTCCATCTTGTGAGAATATCTCACCTCATGATGCTAGAAGTGTCATATATATCATCAGAGAAAGGGATTCCTATGAGTAAAGACTACTTACCCGGACCAGAAGAAAACGAGTACTGGTATAACTTAAAAACACGACAGGTACAACAAGGAAACCTTGGATTAGGCACTGATTTATGGGGACCTTACCCAAGTTATGAGGAAGCCTTACACGCTATGGAAAAAGCAAAACAACGCAACGAAGAATGGGACGAAAACAACGATTCTTGGTAGTACCCTCCAGCTTGAACTTAAAGTGTGAAAGGTATTCTGAGATTCTGCTGAGGTAAATACAGGATGATAGCGGTAGACTTTTATCTATGAGTTCTACACCTGCTTCTGAAGAAAACGCGCCCTATAACGCTCAAAAAACCACGGAATCTTCCACACGAGAAGAACTAACATCTCACCAACCAAGTGTTTTTGACAACGTACGAAAGATTCGTACTGTTCACTTGAACGCGGCAAAAGTAGCTGGCGAAAAATTTGCGATGCTCACTTGCTACGATTACCTGACAGCACAAATTTTTGACGCCGCAGGAATCGAATTGCTCCTTGTCGGAGATTCAGCTTCAAATAATGTCCTCGGATATGAATCTACCTTAGCTATTACTGTTGATGAGATGATTCCACTTGTTGCTGCTGTATCTCGTGGAGCACAGCGTTCAATGGTTGTTGCAGATTTACCTTTCGGCTCATATCAGGCTTCCCCCGCTCAAGCAGTTGAGACAGCAAGCCGGTTCATGAAAGAAGGCGGTGCTCACGCTATTAAAATGGAAGCAAGCTCCGCCTACGCCGAACACGTAAAAGCCGTAACACAAGCGGGGATTCCTGTGATGGCACATATTGGGTTCACCCCACAATCCGAGCATGCCCTTGGTGGTTTCAGAATTCAGGGACGTGGCGAGAGCCGAGAAAAAATTCTTCACGATGCGCTAACCCTCACAGAAGCCGGAGCTTTCTGTCTCCTCATGGAAATGGTGACAGAAGACGTTGCAGAATCTGTGAACAACGCAGTAGGAGATATCCCCACCATCGGTATTGGCGCAGGATCCTCGACAACCGGTCAAGTTCTCGTATGGCAAGATGCTTTTGGGCTACGCCAAGGAAAAATGGCACGCTTTGTCAAACAATACGCACATATTGCTGAAGAACTCACTCATGCCGCAAAAACCTATCGGGAAGAAGTCCGTCAGGGCATCTACCCGGGGCCTGAACATATCTTTAAAAACTCATAGAGATAGACCGTTGATGATATCTCATCAACACCGCTACTGGAGTCTTAAAAAAAGAACTCCACTCGTTCTCTGACATGATACGTCTAAAAGCGGAGAAAAAATGAGAGAACTTATACAGTGTAGACAGAAACCTATTACAGTCACCGACGACTAAAAATATTACGAGGAGTACCATGGACCGCCAACAAGAATTTGTTTTGCGCACTATCGAAGAACGCGATGTGCGTTTTGTCCGAATGTGGTTTACCGACGTCGTCGGAACACTCAAATCAGTTGCCCTCGCACCTGCAGAAGTCGAAAGTGCTTTTGCAGAGGGACTCGGGTTCGACGGCTCATCCATCGAGGGGCTATCCCGTATCTACGAATCAGATATGCTTTTGCAGCCTGACCCCGCAACATTCCAAATTCTTCCCTGGCGTGGTGATGAAGAACCCACCTCCCGTATGTTCTGCGATCTTCTCACACCCGACGGCAAACCCAGCGCAGCAGACACTCGAGGCGTTCTCAAACGTACCCTCGAAAAAGCGGCAAGTATGGGTTTTACCTGCTACACCTCACCAGAAATTGAGTTCTACCTCCTCAAATCCAAAGAGCTAGGACCTAACGGGTTCCCCATACCCGTAGACTCAGAATCCTACTTTGACCACACACCGGGGGGAGTCGTCCAAGACTTTCGCCGCAGAGCCGTGACCATGCTTGAAGAAGTCGGAATCTCCGTCGAATTCTCTCACCACGAAGCTGGTCCCGGACAGAACGAAATTGACCTCCGCCATGCGGATGCATTGCAAACTGCAGATAATATTATGAGCTTCCGCACCGTCATCAAAGAAGTTGCACTCGCCCAAAATATCTACGCAACATTTATGCCTAAACCTTTCACCGAACACCCCGGGTCAGGCATGCACACACACTTTTCTCTCTTTGAAGGCGATACCAACGCCTTCTTCGAAGCTGGAGCAGAATACCAACTTTCACGTACTGCACGGCACTTTATCGCTGGTATCCTCAAACATGCACCAGAGTTTACATCTGTCACAAACCAGTTCGTGAACTCTTATAAACGACTCTGGGGCGGGGGAGAAGCACCCAGCTACGTATCGTGGGGACACAACAACCGCTCTGCACTTGTGCGTGTGCCACTCTATAAACCTAATAAGATGCAATCAGCGCGCATCGAATACCGTGGTATTGACTCCGCTGTGAACCCTTACCTTGCATATGCTGTTATCCTCGGCGCAGGCCTTAAAGGTATTGAAGGCGAATACGAACTTGGGCCAGCAGTAGTAGAAGACCTACAAGCCATGAGTTCTGCAGAACGTCGTGCAATGGGATACCACGCATTACCGTTCTCCCTACATGATGCCATCCATAAAACAGAAGAATCTGAATTTATGGCAGAAATACTAGGAGAACAGGTCTTTGAACAATTTCTTCGCAATAAGCGCACCGATTGGGAAGCATACCGCGCTGAGGTAACCCCATACGAACTTAAAAACAATCTAGGAATCCTCTAAAAAATAGGGTAGAACCAGCATCCAACGTCTCATGCTAGTTCTGCCCTATTCTTCTTCTACTACTATGAGCAAGCACTGGCACCCCTTCAACTATGGGCAGGGAAAGGACACACCGTGCCACCTACACAACCGGCAACAGGAACGCTGAGTATTGAAGAACTCGAACGTCGCGCACAGCTAAGCCAAATGGTCGCTATCGGATTCTTTGACGCACAAAAAAGTCTGCGCTGGCTTGACGCCCCCGAGCTTAAGAAGATTGACCGAGAAAAACTCTTTGAGGGACTGCGCTATAGTCCATCACCAGATAGCGCACTCATAAGTCTCGTGCGCCTACTAGAAAAAGCGCCACAACTAGAAAAAACCCTCAACGCAGAACAAACTCCTCTCGCAATATATCGCTTGCTTGGAGCATCTGAAGCTCTCGGAGATTTTTTGCTCCGGCACCCAGAACATCTTGACGTCCTCACCTCCCCTCAAGAACATTTACTTGAAGAACCCTGCCCGCCCACACTATTACCAGAGAAAGACCACGAACACCTCTGCCCACAAGCACCATTAGACACCCAATACCGCCGTTCTCTTCTCAAAGCTCTTGGCGCCAACCCCGAAGACGAAAACCCTACGGCTCAAAGCTACGACAAAAACGCGTATATTACACTTCGTACGCTCTACCGTCGTTACCTCTGCGAAATTGCTGTCTGCGACCTCGCCGCAGACAACCCTCAAAAAATTATGCCTCTGGTGAGTCGAAAACTCGCTGACCTCGCGTCTGCTGCCTTAGACGGAGCACTCGCTATTGCCCGTGCAGAAGCTAACACAAAGTGGGGGGAAAACAATACACAACAAGTACAACTATCTATTATTGGTATGGGAAAATGCGGAGCCCGAGAACTCAACTACATCTCTGACGTCGACGTTATGTATGTTGTCGATACTAAGACCCTACCTGAATCCGAAACACCACTAACCGATGAACAAGTCTCACGTATCGCCTCAGAAATCGTTCAGACTATCTCAAAAGTTATTATGTCCCCAGCCAGTGAACCTGCACTCTGGGAACTTGACCCAAACCTTAGACCTGAAGGGAAAGACGGCGCCCTCGTAAGAACCATCGATTCCTATACCTCCTATTATCAACGATGGGCAGAAAACTGGGAATTTCAAGCACTTCTTAAAGCACGCCCCATCGCAGGTAACGCAGACCTCGGCTACCGATGGATGCAAAAAATTACCGGATTCATCTGGGAATCCTCAAATAGAGAAGGCTTCGTCTCCTCCGTACAAAAAATGCGCGCTCGCGTGACCGAAAATATCCCTGCACAGCATCGGGAACGCCAACTTAAACTTGGGCCTGGCGGACTACGAGACATTGAGTTTACCGTACAACTTTTGCAACTGGTCCACGGGCGTTTTACCCCCTCCGTGAGAACTCAAGCCACTACAGACTCCCTGCAAGCGTTAAGTAAAGCAAGTTTTATCGGGCGTGCTGACGCACAGAGTTTTGAAGAACACTATCAGAAGATTCGTCTGATGGAGCACCGTCTGCAACTTCGGTACATGCGGCGGACGCACCTCATGCCCGAAAAAGATGAAGATATTAGGGTGCTGGCACGCGCTATTACTTCTCCTGAACATATCGGTGAACAGACCGCACAAGGACTCATCAAAGACTGGACAAAAACTAAACGTGCCATTCGTTCTTTGCATGAGCGTCTTTTCTTCCGCCCTCTTCTGGCGGCTGTCTCGCATTTATCTCAAAGTGAAGTTGCGTTAACACCTGAAGAAGCTCAGGCTCGTCTAGGAGCTTTAGGCTATAAAGATACACGAACAGCGATGCGACATATCCAAGCCCTCACCCAAGGTATTAAACGTAGCGCTGAGATACAACGTACACTCATGCCAGTGCTTTTAGGATGGCTCGCACAGGGCGTAGACCCAGACGCCGGATTATTAGGTTTTCGTCGACTCTCAGAGTCCTTAGGTACAACACCTTGGTATCTGAGGATGCTCAGAGACTCTCCTGCAGCGGCTGAACGAGTCTGCCAGATTCTCTCAAGTTCACGTTTTATTACGGACCTTCTTGAAGACGCACCAGAATCTATCGCATGGTTAGACCATCAAGAAGATCTACTTCCGCGTAGTGTTGAGGCGTTACAAGAAGTCTTGCACAATAGTCTGATACGTCATGAAGATACCGCCGACGCAATCCGAAGTGTGAGGATGATTCGTCGCCGTGAAATTCTTCGTATTGCTATGGGTGAAGCCATCAATTTCTTGAGCCTCGAACAAACCATGCAGGCTCTAACGACTATCGACCAAGTTACGGTTGAAGCGGCACTGAACATTGTTCTTCGCGAACGTTACACTCGTACTCAACAAGAACCGAAAACTCAAGTGTGCATCATTGCGATGGGACGACACGGCGGATTTGAGATTGGCTACGGATCAGATGTGGATGTGATGTACGTACATGAGCCGTGTGAGGGGATTGATGAAAGTGTTGCTGCCTCTGAAGCAACAGAGATTATTCATCGAATGGTACAGATTCTCAAACAGCCGTGTACGCCACCTTTGAGAGCGGAAAAAATTCTTGATATTGATGCGAACCTCCGTCCTGAAGGAAAATCTGGGCCGATGGTTCGCTCATTGGCATCGTTTAGAGAATACTACGAGCGTTGGGCTGATACATGGGAGCATCAGGCGTTGCTTCGTGCTCGTCCCTTTGCTGGGTCTAAGGCACTCGGAGAAAAGTTTATGAACTTGATTGCACTGTATCGTTATCCTGCCACGCTTACCATGCAGCAGGTGATGGATATTCGGCGCATTAAAGCCCGCGTTGAGAACGAGAGGATGCCACAAGGTGCTGATAGAAACCGGCAACTTAAATTAGGCCGCGGTAGCTTATCTGACGTGGAGTGGCTGATTCAGATGATTCAGCTTTGCTGCGCCTCTAAAATACCCACTCTTCAAGTGACCAGTACTCTACAAGCCTTAGAACAGGCGAAAATAGCTGGATTATTGAAAGAATCTGATGCGAGGATTCTTAGCCGAGCATGGAAACTAGCAACGAAAATTCGAGGATGCCAGATGCTCAGAACAGGACGTCCTTCTGACGTTTTGACGAGTACACGTATTGACCTTGAAGCGATTGCGAGATGGTGCGCCTACCCTTCAGGTCATACACGTGAACTTGAAGAAGATTATCTGCGAGCAACTAGGCAAGCCCGACAAGTTTTTGAACGCCTTTTCTTTGACACTGATTTTCGCCAGTTGTAGATGACTCTCATATTTTATGAGCTGTGCTTTTCTGCCTTCGAGATTTGCTCTGCAAGGTCTTCTGGAGAGAGATTCGCTTGAGAAAATTCTGGGGTGAGTGGTAACTGTAGCTTGAGAGAGGTTCCCGGGCATATCTCAACGTGGGCTTCTTTGAGCTTAAAATCGACAACGTGCCCACCTGCCTGATAGGTGTTATCGATGAAGTGTGCGTGGCATCCTGGAACCCCAATGCCTTGTTCATAGATAGGCGTCCTAAAACCGACAATGGTTCCTTCACAATGATCAAATTGGACGATATCTTCGTTCTCTGTGGCGTCTACCATCTTAGGGTACGGTTTGGATTGTTTGATGACGGTTCTGGTGCGAACCCATTCAAAAGAACCAACAATTTTGATGGCATACATGTAGTTTTGTGAGACCGTGAAATCATCGAGCACTTGAGCGGCTGAACGTCGAAGAATGTTCTGTGGAAGCTCGCGCTTAATAACGGGTTTGAAATGAGTAACGACCGCAAAAGGGGTCTTTTGATGCATATGCGCAGGGCTGATAGACCCATCATGTCGCATTTGGTAGCATTTTCCGTCCAGAATGATCATTTCGCCGTCAAGCCCGTTAAACGTTCCGACACCGAAGTCTCCGTGCGTGAGAAGTTCTTCGATGTTCATCTCTCCCTCATAGACTCCATCGAGTAATTGCGCCATGAGCCCTGTTTGAAAAACTTCGTGGGGACGTAACAACACCTGAGATGAGGTGAAATCTGAGATTTGTTCCATAGTTTGATTCAACTCTCTAGACAATAGGGGGACAGCTGAGACGGAATATTCTTCTCTACTATTCTAAAGCACTTATATACGTGATGAGCACTGTACTTAAGCTACGAGAAAGGTCCTCCTCGAGAAGAACGAGGAGGACCTTTCGTGATATTCACCCTACGAGGAAATTAGACACCGTAGTACATGGCAAATTCAAGCGGGTGAGGAACAAGAGAAAGAGGCTCAAGTTCTTGGGTGCGCTTGTAATCAATCCACGCGTTGATGAGGTCTTCGGTGAAGACGTCACCTTGAAGTAGGAACTCATGGTCTGCTTCAAGCGCTTCAAGCGCTTCAGCAAGGCTTGCAGGAGCCTTCTTAATATCTTTGGCTTCTTCTGCCGGTAGCTCGTAGAGGTCCTTATCAACTGGAGCAGGTGGCTCAATACGGTTGCGAATACCGTCTAGACCTGCCATGAGCTGAGCAGCAAAAGCAAAGTATGGGTTGCAGGAGGGGTCTGGAGCACGGAACTCGAGACGTTTCGCCTTAGGGTTAGTTCCGGTGATAGGGATACGAATACCAGCGGAACGGTTACCCTGAGAATACACCATGTTAACAGGTGCTTCATAGCCGGGGACTAGACGCTTATAGGAGTTGACCGTGGGGTTGGTGAATGCAAGAACTGCTGAGGAATGCTCAATCAGACCGCCAATATACCAGCGTGCAGTATCAGAGAGGTTTGCATAACCGCGCTCGTCGTAGAAGAGAGGTTCCCCATTGTTCCATAGTGACTGGTGGCAGTGCATACCAGAACCGTTATCACCAAAAATGGGTTTAGGCATGAAGGTGACAGACTTGCCGTATGCATCTGCGGTGTTTTTGACGACATATTTGAACTTTAGAAGGTCGTCTGCTGCTTGGGTGAGGGTGGAGAACTTGTAGTTAATTTCTGCCTGACCTGGGCCTCCAACCTCGTGGTGAGAGCGTTCTACCTCGAGCCCGACCTCGTCGAGTGCTACACAAATGGAGTCTCGCAAATCTGCTTGTTTATCAACGGGAGAAACAGGGAAATATCCACCTTTGGTGGGGGTTTTATTACCAAGGTTTCCGCCTTCTTCAACGCGTCCAGTGTTCCACTGTGCTTCGTCAGAATCAACAGCATAGAAGGAACCTTGGGGCTGGACGTCGTATCGTACGTCCTCAAAGACGAAAAATTCTGCTTCAGATGCGAAGAATGCTGTATCCGCAATACCTGTAGATTTGAGGTATTCTTCAGCGCGTTCGGCAACACCACGAGGGTCACGGTGGTAAGGCTCTCCGGTGCGTGGATTAACGATGGAGCAGGTGATGACCAGAGTCTTTTCGACACGGAAAGGATCTACATACGCAGAATTGACGTCGGGGATAAGTTGCATATCAGATTCTGCGATGCCTTGGAACCCTCGAATGGATGATCCGTCAAAAAGCTGCCCATTGACAAAGAAATCATCGTCGATAGATTTAGCAGGAAGGTTGAAGTGCTGCTGTACACCGGGCATATCGCAGAAGCGGATGTCGACGAATACGACTTCTTCATCCTTAATGAAATCTAGAACTTCTTGTGCGCTGGTAAACATGGTCGGTTGTTCTCCTTAGATGAGTTTTGAGGCGACCGTAAAAATTTAGGTAATCCCCTGTGGTTGTTGTTAACCATATTCTGGTATTTTTGCTCAAACGTATCTTTTATGTTTCGTGTTCGTAACATGAATGAGAGATGTAAGTCACCTCTAGGGTGTTCCTCTGACCATATGAGAAAAGTTAGATACTCTTAAACCGTGATGAAACGCGAAGATTTAGGGTCCTGGCTCAACGGCCCGCCTACAGACCAAAAATACCCAGGCGAATACATGGGAAGACCTCAACAAGGTCCTGGTTCTATCGCCCGTTTTGGGCGAAGAATTATTGCTTTTTGTATCGACTGGTATCTTTGGTGGGCAGTACTGTATTTTTTGAACGTTCCACACCTACAAGTATTCTTACTTCTTGTTGTTTGGGCCTATCAAAGCATCACCATCGGCTTATACGGGCATACTTTAGGGCATTTCTTGTGTGGGATGCAGGTCCAAACTCTTGATGGGCGTCCTGTCGGAGTGAAGAACGCTATCTTACGTTCAACTTTGGTAATGCTTGTTCTCCCCGTTTTTATGATGGATGCAGATACACGGGGAGTACATGACAGAATTCGCAATATGATTCTTGTACGTATCCGTTGATATATGGCAAAGATAAAAATAAGGGTGGTTGGTGACGCGTATACATCACCAACCACCCTTATTTATAAATACTTTTTATCGTCCGCGCATAGCCTGACGGTCAGGTCGCATACGACTTGGATCAATGCCCTTAGGAATAGGTAGCATATTATTTTGCAACGATGACAATCGGTTATTGATAGCGTGAACTTCTTGCTGAGTGAGTTGCTTAGGAAGTTTCTTCATCTGAGGAACAATTTTCTTCAGAGGAGTCTGCCCTTCACCATTGCCAGAATGAATAACATGAACTGGAACATTAGGAATCACTCGTTTAAGACGTTTCTTTTCCTGATTAACCAGTGAAGATACACGGGCAGGCGTACCTTCGGTAACCAAAACAATACCGGGACGACCAAGTGCGCGGAAGACAACATCTTGAGTTCGAGGATTAATAGCTACCGGTTGCTGTTCTACAATCCATCCTCGACGTAGAGAATTCAACGCTGCACCAGATGCGCCGGTCTGACCTTCAATCTGACCGAAAGCAGCTTTTTCTGCTTTTCGGGAAAGAATCATAACAGCAACAAGAAGAGCAAAAGGAATGCCGATAATAGTCCACGTAATCCAGTTCTTGAGCAGGATACCGATGAGGACAAAGGCAATAAGAACAGCTGCTGCCCAGAAGAAAAGAATCCAACCAATACGAGGCTCAGATGTGCGAGTCATAGCATAGACTTGCTTCATCTGAGCAAACATGCCAGGACCTTTATTCTTTTTCTTTTTGTCTTGTTGTGCGCGCTTTTCGTCGCGTGATGAAGTCACTGTGCGTCCTTCGCTTAAGGTGTTGTGCTGGGGCACCCAACCACGCAGGCTGAGAGCGTACAAATATTTATTCTATATGACGTATCGGCTGAGACGATGTTGGGAGGAGAAAATATCCGTTACAGAGCAAAAGTCGCAGCCAAAATACGTGTTTCTCGGGCCTAATATCCTGCAGCAACTAAAGCGGAAGCTTCTTGCATTGCTCCGCCGTCATCGTCAATATGAGCAAGTTCGGGTGGAATAGGGTAACCGTTATGCTTCATAGCGCGTGCCCAGAGGCGTCCTGCACGGTAGGAGGAACGGACCATTGGGCCTGCCATAACTCCAGCAAAACCGATTTCTTCTGCCATAGCAGAATATTTAAGGAATTCTTGGGGTTTAACCCAACGATCAATGGGATGGAAGAGCGGACCCGGCCGCAGATATTGCGTCAAAGTGATGGTGTCACAACCGTAATCGTAGAGGTCGCAAAGGGCCTCGTAAATTTCTTCTTCGGTTTCGCCCATTCCAAGAATCAGATTCGATTTGGTGATGAGACCAGCTTCTTTACCCTGTTGGATGACCTCAAGAGAGCGTTCGTAACGGAATGCTGGGCGAATCTTACGGAAAATTCGTGGAACAGTTTCGAGATTGTGCGCAAACACTTCTGGTTTAGCGTCAATAACTTGCTGTACGTCTTCTGGCGTGCCTTTGAAATCGGGGATAAGGATTTCGACACCTGTTCCAGGCGATACTTTATGAATCTGGCGGATGGTTTCTGCATAGAGCCATGCACCACCATCGGGTAAGTCGTCTCGTGCAACACCAGTAACGGTGGTATAACGTAGCCCCATTTTTTTAACGGATAGCGCAACTTTAATTGGTTCAGTACGGTCTAGAGCTACAGGTTTTCCGGTTGCAATTTGGCAGAAATCGCAGCGACGAGTGCATTCTGAACCGCCGATGAGGTACGTTGCTTCACGGTCTTCCCAACATTCGTAGATATTGGGGCAGCCGGCTTCCTCGCAGACTGTATGTAGCCCAGAGCCACGAGCGAGGTTAATCATGTCTTTGTAGGCAGGACCGACTTTGGCTTTAGTTTTAATCCAGTGAGGCTTTTTCTCGATGGGGACTTCAGCGTTACGTGCTTCCACACGCAATAGCTTGCGTCCTTCGGTAGCTACGCTCATCTTTAGTGCTCCTTTTTCTTCCAATGACCTGATGAAATTCTAATGCTATACGGGCCATTCATTAATAATTTATTGCGTGTGTGATGCAATGCAGTCTGTGATGTTTATTGTGCTCGCGGTTCAAAAGACTCGGCTAGTTGGTCGCTGTACCTTAAAAGTTCAGCTTCGAGAGAATCTAATAATTCTTCAGGGGTGAAGCGTCTGCCGAGTTGTTCGCTAATGCTGGTAACACCAGCATCGCTAATTCCACAGGGAATAAATTGGCTAAATGGTGTTAAATCATTGCAACAATTAATGGCAAAACCGTGCATCGTAGTATTTTTAGCAACACGTATACCAATAGCAGCAATTTTGCGGTCTGGAGTATTGCCTTCTCCGAGAATCCACACCCCAGAGCGTCCTTGGACTCTACGTCCTTGTATCCCTAGTTGTGCAAGAACATTAATCATGATGTCTTCACAGATGCGAACATAACGTACAACATCAAGGGGCTCCGGCAAACGAACAATAGGGTAGCCGACTAGTTGCCCAGGCCCGTGCCATGTAAGTTTTCCGCCTCTATCAATTGGAACTACGGGTGTACTGGTATCTGAGGGGTATTCATGTGCTTCAGTGCGTTTGCCAGCTGTAATAACAGCTTGATGTTCTAACAACAACACCGTATTTTGCTGTTCATAAGCGGAGACTTTATCGTGAATGCGCTGTTGTAAAGAAAGCGCTTTGACATAGTCTACGTAATCGGGGGCAAAACCAACCCGCTTAATCTCTAAGCTCATATCTTCTACAGTATCCTTGTTTTTCTCTGTTCGGAAATTCCTCAAACGTGAGATTCGTCCGAGACGGAACAAAGGGCATCCTAAGTTTTTCAAGGAACATGACAGAAATATTTCTTAGCTAACCTATTTATCCACATCTATATGACTAGGTGAAATGCTGTTGTGTGGATATCTTCTCTCATAAGAGTTCTCCCTAAGATATACCAGAACCATGAGTAACCAGCCAACGAACTATCCTCATACCATTCCCCTCGACCAATATGCTACGTTTCGATATTCTCTCGGCTCAACGCAAGAGCGAAGCCTGTGGGCGGTGAGTTACCTTCCCGAAGAACAGAACAACCCCTTATCAATTCCCGAAGGAAACTATACGCTCGAAGAGATACGAGATATTCCGCCAGAAGAAATGCGACCGGCAGAGAGACTATGCTCTCTACCAACCCATGAAGACATCGCAACTGTTTTCGCTATATCCTCCACCGGCGATAAAGAATATATTTGGTATGAACAAACTGATGCTGGAACTTTAGAGAACCTCCTCCTTGTGCGGAATAAAATTACACCAGAAGAAGTGACAGGCATGGTTGAACAGCTCTGTCGTGGTCTGCGTTGGCTACACGAACAGCAAATGGCATATCATGCGCTGAACCCTCGAAATATTGGTTTTACAGGCGAAGGAAAATTGAAACTATATGCTCCAGAAAGAGAACTCCGCGGAGCAAACAGAACCGTCATCGACGAATATATTCGTCAGGACGAATCAGCCTTTGCCTCTATTATTTGGCGCTGTTTAACTGGTGAAGAACCTGCCAGTACACATGAACGGACCCCTTTACATTTTCTGTACCCAACAATGAATACAGAATTAATGCAGCATCTGGAAGCAGCCATCGATAAAACCGAACAGATGCCTCGTATGCACGAAATTTACCGTCTATTAGCTCATGAGTTCGTTCCTCGCCCGGTAAACCTTTGTGCCAGCGCCCATCCACAAACACATGGAACTCTACCTGCAGAAGAGCCCTGGCGAATGTCTTCTCCTGAACAGAAGAGTGGCTATCAACGATTCTTTGAACGAGGCTCTATCGAACTATCTTCCTCGGTTGACCTTAACCATGATGCATCACCTTATGGAATCAAAAAAGCTGTCGCTGATGTGATAGCGAAAATCTCTCAGTCGTTTTCACGAGGCAAGATCTTATGGGGGATAGGAGGGATTATCTGCTGCACTGTAGCCATGATACTGACATATGGAGTCACAGAATCATCTCACTCACCCTTGGCAGAACTTCGCCACGAAAATATTCATGAAAATTCTTCTGCAAAGAGCGGCATGAGGCCAGCACCATCACACGGTAGCTTTGCCCGTGCCGAAGACGAGGAACGTTCTGCTATCGAAGATGAACCTACGTTAGAAGGAGAAGACCTTGTTGAGGTATTAGGAACGTTATTGCATAAACGTCAGGAATCCTTCTCTCAACAGAACCCTC
The DNA here is from genome assembly GCF_048512825.1 of Rothia sp. CCM 9418. NCBI lineage: Bacteria > Bacillati > Actinomycetota > Actinomycetes > Micrococcales > Micrococcaceae > Rothia > Rothia sp. CCM 9418. Next base: position 251,527 of record NZ_JBLXXX010000003.1, on the reverse strand, counting down.
AGATACAAACTTATGCCATCGAGAATTCTCCACAATACCTAGCTGATATGGACTTACATAAACGCGATACTCAGAAAGAACTTGGACGTCAAGAAGTAAAAATAGCTCATATACAGAAGGTAGATAACCGCCCAAAACGTATAGATGTCCAAGCTGATGTTATCTCTTCGTCTCAAAGTGCAGAACTTTTAACAGAAGAAGAAAAACAACGTTACGGAATTAAAAATATGGGAGAAAACGTTCAGCAAACAGTACGTTTTACGCTTCTGCCTGACGAGACAACCTGGAAAATCTATGAGGCTGTTCCTGTGAATGAAGAATAAAGAACATACAATGCGTATCGAAAACGCGGTGTGAGTATCGAAAGTTTAATCGATACCCACACCGCGTTATGTAATCCTGTGTGTAGAAAAATCTTTTAGTGCCAGAGCGTTGCTAGAGCAATATTAATTAAAGCAAGTCCGCCAACAGCATGTGCTAAGGGGATATTGCGTGCTTTCTCAAGAGTACCTGCAACTTGTGCCATTTTGTATTGACGTTGACCAACAAACGCCGCTACGCAGATAACGATTGCCAAGAGAATCTTGATACCAATTTTCATGTGGTTTAGCTCTGCATGTTGAGACATCTGAATGAAATACAGGGCAAAGCCTGTAGCTAGCTGTAAAAGTGATGCATAAAATTGTCCGGGAAGAACGATAGCTTGTTTGAAGTGTGCTACCCAGATTCCGAAGACTAATGCTGCTCCGACGATATGTAAGAAAACTAAGAATGCAATAACCGTGCTCATGTCTCTAGTCTACGGAACAAACAAATATTTTGCAGACACATTGACACTAAAACTCTGTTCAGTGCTCAAAAACACGCACTCAAACAAGAGTGGGTGTAAGCCGCATTATATATGCGACTTACACCCACCCTGTTCTAGCTACAGACTTATACCTAGCTAAAAACTATCACTAGTTTTTAGAGACCAACCTCAGCCTCAAATGCAGCGCCTTCAAGGCGAGTCTGCAAGAAGTGAAGGAAACGACCAGCGTCTGCACCGTCAATAACACGGTGATCGTAGGTCAAAGAGAGGTATGCCATGCTACGGATAGCGATAACATCGTTGCCTTCTGCATCCTGAATAACTGCAGGACGCTTAACCGTTGCACCAATGCCCAAAATAGCCACGTTAGGCTGGTTGATAATAGGAGTGAAGAATACGCCACCGGTATTACCAATATTAGAAATGGTGAAAGTAGAACCGGATAGCTCTTCTGGGTTAATCTGACCGGTACGTGCGCGAGAAGCAACATCACCAATCTTCTTAGCCAAGCCAGCTACGTTCAAGTTTCCAGCATCCTGAATAACAGGAACGAGTAGACCCTTAGGAGTATCTGCTGCAATACCAATGTTCTCAGTATTGTGGTAGGTGATTTCCTTAAGATCTTCAGACATAGAAGCGTTGAATTGAGGGAACTGCTGAAGAGCCTCAGTAACTGCCTTAGTGAAGAATGGCAAGAAGGTGAGCTTAGCTCCCTCACGTGCAGCAAAACCATCTTTCGCCTTGTTGCGAAGAGCAACAAGGCGAGTCAAATCAACTTCAGCAACCTGAGTAAGCTGAGCAGAAGTTGCCAAAGACTCCACCATACGCTTTGCAATGGTCTGGCGAATACGAGGAGCCTTTTCAGTTGTACCGCGCTTTGAAGATACCTTAGGTGCAGCCGGAGCAGCCTTCTGCTCAGCAGCTGCTGCAACAGGTGCAGCCGCAGCTACAGCTGGGGCGGTAGCAACAGGTGCGGCAGGAGCAGCAGACTTCTTAGCCTCTACAGCTGCTTGAATATCCTGCTTGCGGATACGCCCACCAACGCCTGTTCCCTTAATCGTTGAAAGGTCAATGCCTTCTTGCTTTGCCAACTTGCGGACAAGAGGAGTGACGTATACTTCGCCCTGTGCAGCAGGAGTCTCTTCAGTAACAGGAGTTGCAGGAGCTACTGTCTCAGCAGCAGGTGTAGCTGCAACAGCTGGAGCCTGTTCTGCAGGTGCGGAAGGTGTAGCAGGTGCAGCAGCAGAAGCGCTAGAAGCACTACCGATAACAGCAAGAACCTGGCCAACTTCAGCTTCTTCATCTTCTTGAACACGAATCTCTAGGAGAGTACCTGCAGCAGGAGAAGGAACCTCAGTGTCAACCTTGTCGGTGGAAACTTCCAAGAGTGGTTCATCAACCTCAACGGTTTCGCCGACTTCTTTGAGCCAACGAGTGACCGTACCAGAAGAAACAGACTCACCCAGTGCCGGAAGAACAACTTCTTGTCCTTCTGCAGAACCGGCAACTGGCGCCTGCTCAGCAGGTGCAGCAGGAGCCTCTTGCTGAGAAGCAGCTGGAGCTGATTCCTCCGCAGCAGCTGCAGGCGCAGCAGGAGCTGCAGCGCCAGAACCATCGCCAATCACGATGAGAGGAGCGCCAACCTCAACGTCAGCATCTTCTTCAACAAGAATCTGCTCTACAACACCAGCTACGGGTGAAGGAACCTCAGTATCAACCTTGTCGGTAGAAACTTCAAGAAGGGGATCATCAACAGCTACGGTATCGCCAACTTCAACGAGCCAGCGGGTAACGGTACCCTCGGTTACGGATTCGCCCAATGCGGGCAGTTCTACTGTGTGGGACATATCTTCCCGTTCTCCTTGTGAATTCGGAAATTATAAAAAGTGGAGGTGAAGGCGTAACAACCTCAGCTGATACGCCAACACAAAATACTGAGAAGTATTAGCCGTGTAGGGGAGCACCAGCAAGTGCCATAGCAGCTTCGCCAAGAGACTCGTTCTGAGTTGGGTGCGCATGGATGAACTGTGCTACATCCTCAGGGAAAGCTTCCCAAACAACCCACATCTGAGCCTCGCCAATCTGCTCGCCCATACGCTTACCAATAGCATGGACACCGACAATGGGGCCATCTTTCTGACGAACAACCTTAACAATACCGCCAGTGCCCAAAATTGCAGACTTACCGTTACCAGCCAAATTGTATTCAGTGGTTTCGATGTTTTCTGCACCGAATTTCTCTTCAGCCTTAGGCTGAGAATAACCCACAGAAGCAATCTCAGGTTCGCAGAAAGTAACCTTAGGAATATTGACGTCCTCAACAATTTGAGGGTTCAAACCAGCAATCTCTTCTGCAACAAAGCGGCCCTGCTGGTAGCCACGGTGTGCCAACTGAACACCAGGAACAATATCGCCAATAGCATAGATATTACCAACACCGGTATGTAGACGCTCGTTGGTAATTACGAAACCGCGATCCATCGTAAGACCCTGCTCTTCGTAACCGAAACCAGCAGTATTGGGGCCACGACCAACAGCAACAAGAACGATATCTGCTTCAAAAACTTTGCCGTCAGCTAATGTGACTTTAGCGCCGTTAGCGTCCTGTTCAACCTTCTCAAAAAGAGTTCCGGTATTGAACTTAATACCACGCTTTTTGAACTCACGTTCTAGAACTTTAATGATGGAAGGATCTTCGTTGGGGACGAGGTGAGGTAGACCCTCAATGATAGTAACCTCAACACCCATTGAGTTCCACATAGACGCAAACTCAGAACCAATGACACCGCCACCAAGAACGATAGCGCTCTTGGGCAGATAATCCATCTGAAGTGCTTCGGTAGAAGTAAGAACACGGTCACGAATCTCTAGACCAAAAGTTTTGGATACAGAACCAGAAGCCAAGATGATGTGCTTGCCCTTATAAGCAGTTCCATCAACAGTAATGGTATCGGTAGCGGTCAGCTTACCTTCACCAGAAATAACGGTGACTTTTTTCATCTTCAAAAGACCAGAAAGTCCCTTGAACTTTCCTGCAACGATGCCGTCTTTGTAATCGCGAACTTTACCCATATCAATGGACTCCACAGTGGCATTAACGCCATACTTGGACGCTTCACGAGATTCCTCAGCCAATTCTGCCGCGTGCAAATACGCTTTGGTCGGAATACAACCGGTGTGAAGACAGGTGCCACCGAGCTTTTCTTTCTCGATAAGACCGACGGTGAATCCTAGCTGAACTGCACGAAGAGCTGCTGAATAACCAGCGCTTCCGCCGCCGAGGATGAGAATATCAAATTCTTGAGCTGTTGCCGTATCGGGCACTTTTGCGCTCCCTTGCGTAGATTGGAATAAATCCATTTTGCTTAAGGTTTCGGTTCATTGACCTAAAACACTGCTCTCTAACAATGATTGTAGAAAGAGCGCAGATAGCCTATGAACTCTCCTCTCTACCGTACCGCAACTCAGATGTGTGGAGTGTACAAAGGTGAAAGTGTTACAGATGTTTTAGGAAGAACACATCACACTAGGGTAGAGGTCACGTTTAAAACCGCACCCAAAGAACTCCATGTATTAACAAAGTCGGGCTTTCTGCTTCTGCAGAAAGCCCGACCCTCGCCTTTGACTATAATCTCACCCTTAAGAAGCTAGAGACTCCACAAAAGTCAAAAGCGTTGCCACTGACATGCCAGTGCCTTCTTTCGGGGTAAACCCATAAGGTGATTCCTCGTTAAAAGATGGACCAGCAATATCTAGGTGCGCCCAAGGAATCTGATGTTCATCGGTAGAACCGACAAACTCTTTGAGGAATAATCCAGCGCTTAGCATTCCGCCATAACGTCCACCGATATTTTTCAAATCAGCAACGGGGGAGTCCAAGCTTGCCCGAAGGTGCTCTGGCAAGGGCATGGGCCAGAATGTCTCGCCTGCCTCACGTGAAGCCTTAACAATATCTTCACGTACTTTTTCATCACCCATAACCGCAGCATAACGGGCACCTAACGCAACCAGCTGAGCTCCAGTTAGTGTTGCAACATCAATAAGAACATCAGGCGCTGATTCGGAAGCGTAGGCTAGACCGTCAGCCATCACAAGGCGACCCTCTGCGTCAGTGTTGAGAACTTCAACAGTTTGTCCATCGCGCATCGTTAAAACATCTTCAGGGCGGATGGCTGTACCACCTGGCATATTTTCTGCCAAGCACAAGATTGTTGTGACAGCAACCGGCAACTCAAGCTCGGCAGCAGCTGCAACAACGTTCAAAACTGTTGCTGCGCCAGCCATGTCGCTTTTCATGGTCATCATCGCGTTGCCTGGTTTAATGGAGTTGCCGCCAGAATCAAAAGTAATACCCTTACCGACTAGCGCAACATGTTTTTGGGCGCCTTCGGGAGTGTATTTGACCTCCACCATACGTGGTGGACGAGCAGAACCTTGTCCGACACCGGAAATGCCGCCAAAACCGCCGTCTTTGAGCTCTTGCTCATCAAAGACTTTAACCGTTACATTTTTGAGATCGCCAACACGCTCTAAAGCTTTCTGTGCAAAAGTTTCAGGGTAAAGGGAAGACGGCGGAGTGTTGACCAAACGACGAGTTGAATCTACTGCCTGACCTAGAATCAAAGCACGAGTAAGGACGTCAGAAGCTGCATCAGATTCCACATCAGTCACAATGGTGATGTTCTCAACTGCAGTTCTAACAGAGTCTGCAGTGCGAACCCGCAACTGCGGGTCGCTGAAAGCGCCCAACGCTGCACCTTCGGCGATGGCAGCGACTTCAGCAACGTTTTGTGCTGGTAGAGCAAGCGCAACATCTGAGAACCCTGCAAGCTGACGGATAACAGAACCCGTAGCATATCGTAACGCGTCAGCATGTGCTTGGGCGTCGTCCTTACGTGCTCCTAAACCAATCAGGGCAAGGACATCAGCGTTAGTCTCATCAATACCGGGTAAACGGTGTAGCTGATCTGGTGCACCGGTTACTCCCAAATCCTCAAGAATCGCCTCAAGACCTTGTGCTGTTTCTTCGCTTAACGGTCCACGTTCAAGAACTGGACCTTCTGTAGAAGAATAAACTCCTAGGACAAGAACCTGAGCCTCAATAGCTTCAAGGTCGGGGGATGCCACTGAAAAAGTAAGATCGGATGAATCAGACATTATTCTCCTCATCAAGATAGATGGTAGTTTAGGGACTCTTAGACATCTATAAAATATATGATGCGCCTACCGCGTATAGAGACGTAATCAAAGGCGAGATATATAAGAGCTGTATTCCCATACTATCTTGCACTGTGACTAGAAAACAGCTGTTCGGAGTAATACACGATGGGCGAAAAACAAAGAGTTTAACTTTTTGCCGCGTTACGCTAACTTAAGACATGCCCAATACAGAACGTGGGCAACGTTCTTTAACGTACAGATATACTAGAGTATTTCAAGAGCTTAAGAGCACCACAGCACGAGAACATGAGGGAGGGAATATGCTCAGGCCAGAAGACCTATATGAAGAAAAATCTGGGATGCTTAGCCATCCGCGTATTCAAGGGCTTCCTTTGCTCGTATCTCTAGAACCTCCACAAGATATCGGGGGAACCGCCTACGGTGTGGCCGACGTATTACGTAAAGAACTAGAGCATATTAAGCTTGCTGAGTTCGATTTCGACCAACTATGCAGGTACAGGGAACGCAGCTTACATTCTCTATTTCGCAAGGGTCTTTTCAACGAGATGTCTTTACCCGAGGTCAACTTATACCTCATGGAAGATCATCTTAAACAGCCGTTTTTGCTTCTTGCCGGCGCTGAACCTGATTATCAATGGCAACGTTTCGTTCAAGCTGTACTAAAAATAATTCGTCAGGTTAAAAGTTCTTATGTCATGTTGGTGTCGGGATACGCCATGTCTTTTCCTCACACTCGACCCATCGTGGTAACGATTCGCGGCTCCTATGAAGAATTGGTTGCCCCCTTGCGCACCGTCAACCATGTTTTCGAGATGCACCAATCGCACACTGATTTCTTGGAATATATGCTTGCTCGCCAGAACATTAAAACAGTGAAATTTAACGTGCACGTGCCACGGTATTTAGGAGACAACCTTCTACCGCAAGCAGTATTACGTGCCATGGAACATATAACTTTGGTTTCGAAATTATCTTTACCTCTTGAAAAATTGGTAGTTGCCTCAGGGCAAGCTCAAAGAAGTATTAACGAGATGTTCAAAGATAATCACGAAATTGCGTTCCTCGTTAAAAAATTTGAAGAAGAGTACGACAAATATATGCAGCATTATCCTTTCAACATGCTGGAGTTAGATATTCAAGAAAATGATTCTTTACTTGATCGTGAAATAATAGGACAAGAGATTGAAAAATATCTTGAAAATTTAGGGGAACGTTCTTCTTCTGACTCGTCGAACGCCGATAAGCCGGATTCGCCGAGAACCTCATAAATGACACCTGCTCTCGTGCGCATAAAGTGAAAATATCGCTTATATGACTGAGGCTTTGATACGAAAAATTTGTGGTGCTCTAACGATACAGAACTCTAAAATTTTTTCCTTAACTCTCCTTCGGCATTGGGTATGATGCGAGGGCTAGTGACTGCGCTTAACGCATTCTTGTTACCTCTCCTGCCCGACCGTAAACCACCATCTGGATCATCGAAAAGACAGCGAAGGCTGTTTGTATTCTCAACGGATGGATAACGCCTCACCTCTGAACTGTTATCCACAGTTTTCTGATCTCTAGCGCATTTACGTACCTATCTCGAAGACCATGGAGACATGGCATCTTCACATACCCCTCACTTTTTAGAATCTTTAGCTCCACATCCTGGGTCCGCTGCCCATACCGTGGCATATATTGTGCATCAACTAGGCTATTGGCCCGAAGACTCTCTCGTATTAGTCCTCGCTGACAAAACACTTGGCCCGTTAGCTCGCGTCGACCACAAGAAAAAACGCACTCACAAAGAATCCGTTTCTTTGATATCTCATCTATTTCAGACGTTTTCTGAAAACTCATTATCTGAGGGAAACGTACCGCATTTTTTGTTAGCTATCTTCGGACCAAACACCCCTACTCGCAGAAGACAGTTAGAACATCATCTGAATCAACCTCCACATATCGATGAAATTGAATCTGACCAAATAGCATCTACACAATGCGCATACTGGGAACAGGCAGGTTTAGAATCTGCTTCTACGCATGGAAAAACCCTCTTAGACGTCCTCTACATTGGCGAAGTCTCATACTGGTCAATTCATCCTCTGACCCAAAAACTGACATTAAGCGGGCTCATTGATGAAGTGCAACGAACCGACGTCTACCTTAACCTCTTACTATCAGGCTCTTCTGTTGCACCTTGTGAATCAGAAGCACAAAAATACTATTTACCCTCTTTGGAACACAGCTGTGACCTCGAAACTAAGAACTGGTGGGAAGGAGAAATGGTGCTATGGCTCAATGAATACATTCGGTATATCAAAGCTTCAGATAGTACTTATGCAAAAGATTTTCTATCACAAAAATACTTTGAAAATGTTTTGTGGAATCATGCCCTCCAACAAGTTATAGAAGTCTCCACCCAATACCAGCACAGAAAAACAGCCGAGTTTGCTGATGCTATACGAAAAACACTGGACCCACATCTGATCGCTTTCCTCGGCGCAACACTAACGTCGGAGCTGAGCTCACAATCCGTTATCTATACAGTCGCTTTAGGCCTTGAAGAAACAACTTCTTTCTATCACCAATTATCCAGAGCCTATAAGAACTCCTCTGATCACGATATTCTGTGCCCGCTTGGGTACGAACAATACCTTGTCTCGGCTCAAAAACTCATGGTACAGAGGAACGAATCTTCTCAAACCCAGAATACCGACATAATAGACCGTTCACTTAAAAAATTTGCTTCGGTACTCCTTGGAAAGCATCGTGTAAGACCCGATACACAAAGAATTGCTGCTGCAGAAATTATCTGCGCTCTCATTCTTCGCGTCTACGAACAGCCAGAGACGGCACAAGCCTATATCGTTTTAGGGTGGGGGAGTTGGGCTACTGGACAATGCACTAAAGCCCGCGAATACGTCCGGAGGGCCAAAGAACAGCTTCCTTACGAACAGGTATTTCTTAAAAATATAGAACAACTTCCACCATGGCTAGGAAAAGGAATATAGAAGAACGTTAAAAACTCTTGACAATAGAGCTGAAATCTGAGTTTATGTGGTGCGAATTATGAAAAACAGAATCAACGCCACACCGATAACCTACCGCAAGGAGCCATAAATATCTGACATACTCTATTACTGACCCCGTACGAGTCTGCGATAAGACAGTATCAACGAGTTGGAATAATCTACAGATAATCATTGTTATCTAAAGTAGAACTCTCGTTCAATGTTGCTTATCATTATGAGCAGACTTGACAGGGTCTTAGGTGTTTTGACTGCAAGGCACTCCCACTGTCTGTAGTCTGTCAAATAGAAAGGTACTCTGTGTCACCTGCTGCACGTAAGAAGGTTGATGAAGCGGAAGAAAACGCTACACAAACCGCTACTGCTCAAAAGAAAAAAACTACTCGGACTAAAACAACCGCTAAAACTGCTAAGGCTGCTCAAGAACCTAACGAAGCTACTGCTGTAGAAGAAACTAAAAGCACTAAACCTAAAGCTCAGCGCAAAACTAAGAAAACTTCTACTACAAAGAGCGCAAAAACCAAAGCAACTTCTAAAAAAGCTGCGAACGAAGAAGACGAAATTCTTGATGAAGACATCGACGCCGAAGAACTCGATATCGACGTCAGCGATGAGATTCTAGACACCGATGACCTCGATGAGGACGTCGATGATGAAGAGAACGCCAAAAAAGAAGAAAAGAAGCAGACCGAAGAAACTGCTGCTAAGCGTAACGGCTTTGTTCTTACGTCAAATGATGAAGACGACGCTCCTGCCCAGCGCGTTATCGCACCCGGCGCAACCGCTGACCCTGTCAAAGATTATCTCAAACAAATTGGTAAAGTATCTCTTCTGAACGCTGAGCAAGAAGTAGACCTTGCGATGCGTATTGAAGCTGGACTTTACGCAGAACATAAGCTCAAAGAAAACCCACAAATGGACCGTGAGCTTAAAAAAGAACTTCGTTGGGTCATCCACGATGGACGTCGTGCCAAAAACCACCTTCTTGAAGCAAACCTACGTTTGGTTGTATCTCTAGCGAAACGTTACACCGGACGAGGAATGCTGTTCTTGGACTTGATTCAAGAAGGAAACCTCGGTCTAATCCGTGCTGTTGAAAAGTTTGATTATTCTAAAGGTTTTAAATTCTCAACATACGCAACATGGTGGATTCGCCAGGCTATTACTCGTGCAATGGCTGACCAAGCGCGCACCATTCGTATTCCTGTACATATGGTTGAAGTCATTAATAAATTGGCTCGTGTGCAGCGTCAGATGCTTCAGGACTTAGGCCACGAACCTACCCCTGAACAGCTAGGTAGAGAACTCGATATGGCTCCAGAGAAGGTTATTGAAGTACAGAAGTACGGACGTGAACCTATCTCCTTGCACACGCCTTTGGGTGAGGACGGAGACTCAGAGTTTGGCGATTTGATCGAAGATTCAGAGGCCGTTGTACCTGCTGATGCAGTGTCCTTTACACTATTGCAAGAACAGCTTCATTCTGTCTTAGACACTTTGTCTGAACGTGAGGCAGGAGTAGTTGCCATGCGCTTTGGTATGACAGATGGACAGCCTAAAACTCTCGATGAAATCGGTAAAGTTTATGGTGTAACCCGTGAACGTATCCGTCAGATTGAGTCTAAGACGATGTCTAAACTTCGTCACCCATCACGTTCTCAGGTACTACGAGATTACCTAGACTAGGAAGAAAAGATGAAGCTCTAGCAAACTGCTAGAGCTACGAAACATCAAGTACTTCATAGCTGAGCACCTTCGAACCTCTTACCTCATTGAGATAAAAGCCGGTGGCTATCCTATTCGTGGATAGCCACCGGCTTTTATCCATATACGAAAAGAGCACACAAATCCGAAACGCCTAAAAAATTTCAAGGTGCATAGAAAGAATAAAGAACCTAAAATGGGTAGGTCAGTAACCACTCTGCTCAACTAGGGAGAACACCGTGGCAACCTCTTCATATACCGCTCGAAACCTTTCCGTCCTCGAAGGGCTCGAAGCCGTACGTAAACGCCCCGGTATGTATATCGGTTCAACCGACTCTCGTGGTTTAATGCATTGCCTCTGGGAAATTATTGATAACTCTGTAGACGAAGCTCTTGCCGGATACGGGCAATCCATCGACATTGTTCTGTACCGTGATGGCTCAGTAGAAGTTCGTGACGACGGGCGAGGTGTCCCGACCGATATCGAACCTCGCACCGGACTGAGCGGTGTGGAAGTGGTGTACACCAAACTCCATGCTGGCGGAAAATTCGGTGGAGGTTCCTATGCTGCCTCTGGCGGTCTGCACGGTGTTGGCGCTTCCGTTGTTAATGCTTTATCAAGCCGGTTAGATGTGCAAGTAGACCGTGGTGGGAAAACCTACCAAATGAGTTTCCGTCACGGCATCCCTGGAGTGTTTAAAGACGGGCGGACACCAACACCACAAGCGTCTTTTACCCCTTCACAAAAAGAAAACGATTCCTTAGTTGTTATTGGCAAAGCTAAACGAGGTGTGACCGGAACCCGCGTACGCTACTGGGCTGATCCACAGATTTTTACACCAGATGCAAAGTTCAGTTATCAGGAACTTGCTCAGCGTGCTCGCCAAACCTCATTTCTCATTCCGGGTCTACGCATCGCCATTCGTGATGAACGTCGGCTAGCTGGCACTCCAGGCGAACACGACACCTACGAAGAAGTGTTCCACCATGATGGTGGTATTTCTGAATTTGTTGAGTATCTTGGGCATGATTCATCTGTGACAGATATTTGGCGTTTTCAAGGGCGTGACACCTTTACTGAAACTGTTCCTGTTCTGGATGAAGAAGGGCATTCTCAGCTTCAAGAAGTGGAACGTGAATGTGAAGTTGATATTGCCCTGCGGTGGGGGATTGGATATGACACGACTGTTCGTTCTTTCGTTAACATTATTTCTACCCCTAAAGGCGGCACTCACCTAACAGGCTTTGAACAAGGGCTTTTGAAGACCTTTAGAAAACATCTGAGTGATAATGCCAGAAAATATAAAGTTGGTGCTCAGGATAAATTTGAAAAAGACGATATTCTTGCTGGACTAACAGCGGTACTCACTGTTCGTTTAGCGGAACCGCAATTTGAAGGACAAACAAAAGAGATTCTTGGTACCTCTGCGGTGCGTCAGATTGTCTCGAAAATTGTGAGTACTCAACTAGCCCAGAAACTTAAAGCGACAGCTCGTGCTGATAAACAGCAAGCTCATTCCTTAAGCGAAAAAGTTGTGGCTGAGATGAAATCACGTATCTCAGCGCGAGTTCATAAAGAGACTCAGCGGCGAAAAAATGCTTTAGAAACAAGTTCTATGCCCGCGAAACTTGTGGATTGTCGTTCTCACGATGTCGCTCGTTCTGAACTTTTTATTGTTGAGGGAGACTCTGCTCTAGGAACAGCGCGTCTGGCTCGTTCGTCAAGTTATCAGGCTCTTTTGCCGATTCGCGGAAAGATTCTGAACGTTCAGAAAGCTTCACTGACGGATATGTTAGCTAATGCTGAATGTGCCGCAATTATTCAGGTTCTTGGTGCAGGCTCTGGTCGAACCTTTGATGTCGAAAGTATCCGTTATGGCAAGGTTGTGATGATGACGGATGCTGACGTTGACGGCGCACATATTCGTACTTTGCTTTTGACCTTGTTCTATCGTTATATGCGCCCTATGGTTGAAGCCGGTCGAGTTTATGCTGCGGTGCCTCCGTTGCATCGAGTTGAAGTCATCCATCGTGGACGGGCTAACGAGATGATTTATACGTATTCTGAACGTGAGTTAGAAGAACTGTTGCGCCGTTTAGAAGATGAAGGAAAGAACTATAAAGAGCCGATTCAACGATATAAAGGGTTGGGTGAGATGGATGCTGACCAGCTCGCGGAGACGACGATGGATCCTCGCCATAGAATGTTGCGTCGTATTCGTATTGAGGATGCGCAAGCTGCTGAACAGGCTTTCTCTTTGTTGATGGGTTCAGAGGTTGCTCCGCGTAAGGATTTCATTATTAACAGTGCCCATAAATTATCTGATGATCAGATTGATGTTTAGGAGATTCTGATTAGAAGGACTTGGCGAGGTATTTAACCTCAACCGCTATGATAGTGAGCTGTAACACTATAGTATGGTGTTATGCTTTCTTCATATTCTGACAACGTCGTCACGGTAACACTTACTGGAGCTGCTGGGAACATTGGGTACGCCGCACTTTTTCGTATTGCTTCAGGGGAGTGGCTCGGCCCTAACACAAAAATTCGGCTCAATCTCTTAGACCTACCTCAAGCGATGTCATCGCTTGAGGGGGTGGCTATGGAACTGGAAGATTGTGCTTTTTCGCATCTTTCTTCTATCAACATCTATGATGATCCTTATCAAGGATTTGATGGAACAGATATCGCTTTATTGGTAGGGGCACGCCCTCGTACTCAAGGTATGCAGCGGGCTGATCTTCTAGAAGCTAATGCCGGTATTTTTTCGGTGCAGGGTCAAGCGCTTAATGAACAGGCTTCTTCTCAACTTCGGGTAGTAGTTGTGGGGAATCCTGCGAATACTAATGCTTTGATTTGCTCTTCTTTTGCTCCAGATATTCCGCTCAGCCGTTTTAGTGCATTGACTCGTTTAGACCATCAGCGTGCGCAGTCAATGATTGCGAAGACGTTAGCGGTTGAAGTGCAAAAGATTGCTGGTGTAAGTATTTGGGGTAATCATTCTGTGGCGCAATATCCAGATATTTTTCATGCCACGGTTGACGGTATAGCTGTAGTTGACGCACTAAAACAGCAAGGTAAAGGAATTCAATGGATTGAGGAGGAGTTTATTTCTCGCATTGCTGATCGTGGTGCGGAGGTTATTCAAAAGCGAGGGTCTTCTTCAGCCGCTTCCGCTGCTTCTGCAATGCTTGAACATATGCGTCTTTGGCTGGGTTCAGAGCCTGTTCAAACATCTATGGCTGTTGCGAGCGACGGCTCTTATGGTGTTGCTCCTGGGGTATTTTGTTCTTTTCCTGTGTTGTGTTCTCGTGGGCAGTGGCAGATTATTCCGGGATTGTTAGAAGATGAGTTCTCGAGAGAGTATGTGCGTCGTTCTGTCGATGAATTATTTTTAGAGCGCGAGAGTGTTGCTCGTTTAGGGCTTCTTGGTCCGCGTGGATGAGTGCTTGCGTCCTTTTGCTTTGCGACACGCTGGTGTTTGAGTAGAGATAAAGTGTAATAATTTTTATGAAAAAAATCACCACTATTCTCTATGGTGTTTCATGACAGATTGTATAAAGGTGTCAATATACGGGTGGAAAATCTTTACGAGATAGTTTCAAATCTACTTTTTCTCATTGGCTAAAAACTCTTTGAAGCACCCAAATAACACTGTCTGACTAGGGTAAATGTTGATGCTTCGGGGAGTGTTGTCAATTGTTGAAAAAAGCCCAAGACGTAAAAAGTGCTTACTGTGAAAATAACCTTTAGAGCAACGTCAAGTCCCCAACCTAAAAGAGTAAATGACAGGGTGTAAACGACTATAAGACAAACCTTGCAACACACCGTAATCTAAATGTGATAAAGCGTGAGTCTCAACAACTCACGGCTCACACATTAAGGTTTATAAAAGGATACAAGCAGTGGATCCACTACTTATAGCACGGTGGCAATTTGGCATCACCACCGTATACCACTTCTTCATGGTGCCTCTGACACTAGGTCTCGGCCCTCTTGTCGCGTACTTCCACTGGAAATACGTCAAAACTGGAAGTGAACGATTTAAACGTCTCACCAAATTCTGGGGAAAACTCTTCCTCATTAACTTTGCTATGGGCGTCGCAACGGGCCTTGTCCAAGAATTCCAATTCGGCATGGCATGGAGCAACTACTCACGATTCGTCGGCGACGTCTTCGGTGCCCCCCTAGCAATGGAAGGCCTCTTCGCTTTCTTCTTCGAATCCACCTTCATCGGACTATGGATCTTCGGCTGGGGTAAACTCTCACCTAAAATTCACGCATGGACTATCACCATCGCCGTTATCGGTACCTGGATCTCTGCATACTTCATCCTTGTAGCAAACTCTTGGATGCAACACCCCGTCGGCGTAGAAATGGTTGATGGACGCCCCGTCATGACCGACATTCTCGCCGTGCTCTTTAACATCACCGCGGTACTCACCGTCCCACACGTTATTACCGGTGCACTACTCGTCGGTGGAGCCTTCCTCGTCGGTATCTCTTGGTGGCATCTTTGGAAACGCCGTAAAGACGGAATTGACACCGTCGTTGACGGAAAAGTCGTCATCGGTGAACGCGCTGAAGGCATTCGCGACAAAGAAGATTTTCACGCTTGGCGCTACGCCCTACGTTTCGGCGCAATCGTAGCCCTCGTCGGATTCCTCGGAACCGCCTTCACCGGCCACGCACAAGCCCAGCTGATGATTCAACAACAGCCACTTAAAATGGCAGCTGCAGAAGCCGCCTGCGAAGACACCACAGCGTTTTCCCTCTTCTCCTACAGCACCAACCCCGGTAGCCAGAACTGTGCAGATATCCATACTGTCCTAAAAATTCCTGGTCTGCTCTCCTTCCTTGCTCACGAAAACTTCACAGAAGAAGTACCCGGCGTCGAAACCCTCCTCAAGGAATACCGCGAACAGCTAGGAACTCACTACCCTAACCAGCCAGAAGTTTACGGCGAGTACGCAGGACAAGAAATTCAATACACACCGCTGGTTGAAATTACCTACTACGGCTTCCGTGGCATGTTCACACTCGGTGGTATGAGCGCATTGATGGCTATCTACGCGCTATGGATAACCCGCAAAAACGGTACCGGCACAGTTCCCGCATCCAACGGCATCAAGAACCTACAGCTTGTAGCACTATGGTTCCCATTCCTTGGCAACGCCGCTGGATGGATTTTCACCGAAATGGGACGTCAACCATTCGTTGTTGCACCAAACTTCCAAGGCGACACCGCTGTTATGATGTTCACCGCCGCCGGTGTCTCGCCAGAAGTATCAGCAGGAACCATCCTCTTCTCGCTGATTACGCTAGGACTACTCTACGGAGTCCTCGCAATCGTTGAGATATACCTGCTCACCAAATACGTCCGCTCCGGTATCGTGGCATCCATGCCTGAACTACTCGAAGACGACGAAGACACCAACCACGATGAAAAACGCGACGTCCTCGCGTTTGCATACTAAGAAGAGAGGACGAACACTATGAACATCTTCGCTGACCAGCCTCTGCTTCCTACTATATGGTTCATTATCATCGGCGTATTCTGGATTGGATATCTCATCCTCGAAGGATTTGACTTCGGTGTCGGCATGATGATGTCAAAAGTCTTTTCAAAAAACGAAAAAGAAAAACGACTTCTTCTCAACACCATCGGCCCTGTGTGGGACGGAAACGAAGTCTGGCTTGTAACCGGAGGTGCCGCAACCTTTGCAGCCTTCCCCTTCTGGTATGCCTCACTCTTCTCCGCGCTATACATCCCACTCACACTAGCGCTCGTATTCCTTATCCTACGAGTGGTAGCTATCGACTACCGCGGAAAACAGAATACCGAAAAGTGGATTAACTTCTGGAACGCATCCATCTCCGTGTCCTCCTTCTTCCTCGCCTTCCTTGTCGGTGCACTCCTTGGAATCACCTCAACCGGACTGCCCATCAACGAAAACGGCGACGTCGTTGGAGCATTCACTTGGATATTCAACCCCTTCACCTATATCGGTGGACTCGGAATTGTCCTCTTCTCGTATCTACAAGGGCTTGCCTTTATCGCCCTCAAAACAGACGGAGAAGTGCGTTACCGTGCGAGTAAAACACTAGTACGGCTCATGCCATTAGGTGTTCTGCCCTGCGTTATCTGGGTGCTTTACCTACAATTCACCGGTATTAGCGCCGGAATACTCTCTTGGGCCATGGTTGTTTTTGCTGTTATTAGCTGCGCATTTGCATACCTCAAAGCACGTGCAGGACGTGAAGGTTGGACCTTTGTCGGAACTTCACTGTTCATCACGGCTGGTGCTCTAGCTATCTTCCTAGCGCTATACCCCAATGTCTTCCCCTCAACATTGGACCCAGCCTACAGCCTGAACGTCGCTAACGCCTCAAGCTCTCCCTATACCTTGACGATCATGACGTGGTTAGCATGTCTGATGTTGCCTTTCATCATCTTGTATCAGGCATGGGGATACTACATGTTCCGTAAACGTCTGACCGTAGAACATATCCCCGATGCACATGACGCTACTGACCTAGCAACCATGTCTAAAGGAAGCCACTAAAACACTGCTGGCTCAGAAATAGCGCCTAAAACGCTACTTCAAGATTAAGCGGGTGCGCCTATGAATCATAGGCGCACCCGCTTTCATCTATCACTCATCACTGACATCACAATAAAACCTTCTGCCCATTCACCAGAAAAATATATTTTTCAAAGGTAGACTTCAAAAAGAACATCTATCGAAATCTTCATACCTGAAAGTTCATCGTTATCTATGGATAAGCGTCCTCCACTGGGGCCTAACGCCACAACCAACCTCGGCATCTTTGCGCTCATCACCATCATAAAAACGAGTGCTACAGTCCTTTTTGCCGCTGTCCTCGGCACAGCCATCGCCTATATGGCTAGGCTCACCTATGCTGCAATACACCGGAATCAAATCTTTACCAGCGACTACGACCGTCAGCAAGCAATCTTTGGTGGTAATGCTGAGGCACACCTAGACGGCATCTGGCTCGCAACTTTCGGGCAAAAACCAACCGTTATGATGCTGTTACTCGTTGCTTTCATCGCACTAGTATTACGTGCAGCAAGCGACTGGGCGCTGAGCTATTTCGCGCAACGTGCAGCCACCGGAACAAAATCAACTATCCGTGCACAACTGATTGAAAGAGTCCTTGCCACCGGAGGAGTAGACACCCCAGACGGTACTGGCGGAACAGCAGTGCTCATCTCTCGAGGCCTCGACGCTATCGACGACTACTACACAAAAACTCTTACCGCACTTGTTAGCACCGCGGTAACGCCGATTATGATTCTTTGCGTCTTAGGGTTCTACGATTTAACCTCCGCAATAGTCATCATCGCAACATTGCCCCTAATACCAGTATTCATGGTGCTCATCGGCAAAACCACGAAAAAAGATACTGAAAAAGCTCAACAAGAACTACTGCGTCTGTCTGACCATATCGTTGAACTCGTTAAAGGCCTACCCGTTCTCGTTGGGCTTGGACGTGCTCGTGCCCAGTCAAAAGCTCTAGCAGAGCTAGGGGAGCGGTACCGTAAAACAACAGTATTCACACTACGCTCAGCGTTTCTTTCATCTTTTTGGCTTGAACTACTCACCACCATTTCTATCGCGGTCATTGCGGTACTTATTGGTGTCCGCCTAGTCCACGGAAATATGGGTCTGGATGTGGCACTACTAGCATTACTTTTAGCTCCCGAATGCTATCAGCCATTACGCGACGTAGGTAGCGCCTACCATCAATCTGAGGATGGCGTAGCTGCTCTACGACGTGCCCAGAGTATCATCGACCGTCCTCTCCCCGAAGAGAAAACGTTCTTTGACGGAGAAGAACTAAGCATCCAAAACGTCTGCGTCACATATCCCGGACGAAGCCAAGTTCTACACGACGTGAGCTTTACCGTTCCGCATGGAAGTACCGTCAGCATTACCGGACCTTCTGGCTGCGGAAAATCTACCTTATTGGGGGTTATCAACGGTGCCGTAGCTGACGGGCTAATCCCTACTGGCTCTCGCAAATCCCTACAGGTCAGCGGTGAAGTACGTGGCACCGGATCTATCGTATGGGTGAGCCAATCACCGGCCTTTATCGCAACCTCAGTGATTAACGAAGTTGCACTTTACGGATTCCCCGCCGTCGTTGATAGCGAAGAAGACTTTGCCGCCGTACTCAAACTTTTGAGCGAAACCGGCCCTCTCTCTCTATCCGCACGCGGACGTGAACGATACCGTCAATACCTACGAGTGGTGGGGTTAGAAGATTTCGCCGACCTCGCTCCAGAATCTTTGAGCGCCGGCCAAATGCGCCGTCTAGTCATTGCGCGAGCACTGGCTCGTGTGGACGCATTAGAACGAATCGGCGAAAAGGTTACCGTTCTCGTTGATGAACCAACAGCCCACCTTGATGCAATCGCATCAGACCGCGTCAATATTTCGTTAGCTGCTTTAGCTACCACGGGGGCTACACTACTTATCGTCACTCACGACGAAGACCTTGCACGACGCACCGATTTCCGTCTTGACGCCACAACTGATGAACGAGGAACCGCAACATCGTGGACTATGAGCCGTAGCACCTCTATGGGATGGGACGTCGAAAGCTTTAAAGAATCTTTGCGGCAACATTCAGCTGAGAATCCTCAGGCAGCACCCGAGAAGAAAACTCAGCGACCCCATTCTTTAACGTACCGACAGCCACGTGGTTCGGTTCTTCAAACGCTCAAAGATATACGTTCCTTGACAGGTATCACCTTCAAGCAGAGCTTGATGCCTATTATCTTATCTGCTTTAGCTCTATCATTTTCTATTATGCTGACGGCACTTTCTGGCTGGCTCATCGTACGAGCCGCAGAACAGCCTGCCATTATGTACCTCATGGTCGCCATCGTCGGAGTACGCTTCTTTGGACTTGGGCGAGCTTGCACTCGTTATGTAGAACGTTTACGCACACATGACCTTGTGCTCAAAGCAGCGAACTTTTTAAGAGTGAGAGCTTGGGACTCTGCCGGACGAACCGTACTATCTTTACGTTCGCTTCTTCGCGGAGACCGAATTCTTAACCGTCTTGTTGGCGATATTGACGAACTACGAGACGCCTTACCACGAGTCATTCTTCCTGTTGGCTCTCATGTGACGGTGATGATTTTGGCTGTTGTCGTTACGTTGAGTGTTGCTCCTATAGCTACCCCCATCGTTCTATGTGCAGCAGTTATTTCTACGCTGGTCATACCAGCATTGGTTCGATACACTGATCATCGCGCTGACGCTATTGCCCGATTCTCAACCTCAGAATTATTACGTTTAGGGGTCTCAACTCTTGACGCTGCGGCAGACCTTCGCGCTAACGGCCTGAACTATCTAGCTGCTGCAGCATTCAAAGAAAAAGACCAACGTAACGTCGAATCAATCCTTGCAGGGTCAAAAGCTAGCGGTTTTGGGCATGCCTTGACCATCGTGACATGGTGGGGTGCTGCGATAGGAACCATCGTCATCACCTGGGCACAAGTTCGTTCTGGAGAACTGACTGGGCCGCTAGTTGCAATCATCCTTTTGATGTGTACTGCCATGGGAGAAAGCACTGCCGGACATATCGAAGCAGTCCGAGGATGGCCCGCATTAGCCGAACTCGTACGACGGATGCGCCCCCTCGTCGAAACAAACTCAGCGGAGCACACTACCACAGATGTTGCCCAAACTCGTCAACGTTTAGGCACCCCGATTACCTTGTCCATGGAAAATGTGGCAACCCGTTGGCCTGGCATGAAAGAGCCTGTCTTCACGGGACTTAATGCCTCTATCCGTTCTGGGCAATGGCTTGGTATTACTGGTGTCTCTGGTGCAGGGAAAACAACTGCTTTAGCAACATTGCTAGGATTCTTACCCGTAGAAAATGGTGCTATTAGCGTCAACGGAGAACAACTAAGCAGTGAGGATCTACGGGGGTATGCGGCCTGGTGCCCACAATCCGCGTACATTTTCGAATCTTCTATCGCGAATAACCTAGCATTAGCAGCTTCGGCGAAGAACCGCCCTAGTGAAGCTGAAATGTACTCTGTTTTAGATAGAGTGGGGTTAGGAGATTTTGTGCGTTCTCTACCTGAGGGGTTGAACACGCCCGTTGGTGCGGGAGGTTCATATGTTTCTGGCGGACAACGTCAACGTATCGCGATTGCTCGCACTTTATTGACACAGTCTCCACTTCTTTTGATGGATGAACCGACCGCACATCTAGATGCCCCAGCAGCACGTGCTCTAATCGCAGAAGTGTCTCGTGGAACTAAAATAGATGCGGCCACGATGAAACATGTTGCTCAGCCTGGTTCCGGTCTTCAAATACCGCCAGCAGTCGTCTTAGTCTCTCATCGACGAGATGATATTGAAGCCTGCGACCGTATTGTTGAACTATCACCCTAACCCGTAGATACAAGAATGCCGTGGCCACTCATCTTCATGGGCAGCCACGGCATTCTTGTAGCAGAACACGTTATTTTCTACGAGAAGAGTGTTCCTTCAAGAGATAATTCAGCTTCACCTGAAGTTTTCTGGGAGGTTTGTTCTGCTCCAGAAGAACTACTGTTCGCTTCTGTTCCAGAGTTCGGCAACAACCATTGAGTGTATTGATATGAGGAACCTACCGTAGCAATAGACTGGGTGAGGGGGATACCTGAATCGTCACGAGCAGAAAACTCCGTCGGAACAGCTCGTGCTACACCTGCAGGGCTAACAGCTTTTAATGGTCCGCGACCAACGAAAGCTAACCTCAAAGAGGACTCACCCGATAAGAGACGGTGACAGCGAACGCCACCGGTGGCGCGTCCCTTCTGCGGGAACTGCTCAAGTTCTGTGACTTTTGCGCTATCTTCAGTACCGCCTTGAGCAACTGTTATAACAACAGCATCACTATGAGAAGGCGTAACACCAAAAGCAATGACACGGTCTTTTTCAGCTAGTTTGATACCGGCAATACCGCTACCACCTTTGCCTTGAGGACGTACCTTATCTGCTGTGAAACATAATAACTTCGCCTGCTCTGTCACAAACGTCAGAACATCATCCTCATGTGCGCATACTGCCACCGAGATAACCTGATCTTTAGGTTTAAGCGCAATAATATCCCAGCTATCAGCATTGAGCGGGTAATCAGGATTAACTCGTTTAACAACACCTTGAGCGGTGCCTAAAGCAATAATTTGATGAAGCGGAGCCAACCCAATAATCTTTTCAGAACGCCCTAACGAAACAATCTCGTCTAAAGGAACGCCACTAGAAAGTATTGGTGTCCCTTGAGAATTCTCAAGAACAGCAAGATCCATAACGTTTACCCGAACCATACGCCCTAATGAGGTAACTGCTGCTATCTCAGAACGGGCACTAGTAGCAATCACTGAAACTAACGCATCATGTTTGAGACGTTTTGTTGAATCTGTGAGTGCCACAAGACCATCAGGATACGGCGTACTTCTACCAATACGCCCCGTTGTAGAAAGAAGAACCCAACACGGGTCATTCGCAATTTCTAAGGCTAGGCTACCGCGTGCAATCTTCTGGTTAGAAGAGCTCTTTGCCTGAGCAATTTCTTCAGCTAAACGATCTTTTGATGTCAGAATCGTGCGTCGATCTGTCCCATAAGTATCTGCTACTTCTTGCAACTCATCAGAGACAACAGTATGTAACCGTTTCTCATGCGTTAAGATATCCTCTAATTCTGCAATAGCATGAAGCAACTCATCACGTTCTTTTTCTAAATCAAGACGAGAATACTTTGTGAGCTGACGGAGACGAACCTCCAAAATATAATGTGCCTGAACTTCACTTAAATCAAAGACCGTCATGAGACGGGCTTTAGCCTGAGAACTCTCATCCGAAGAACGAATAATTTGAATGACCTCATCAATATCAATAATCGCGATGAGAAGACCCTCAACTAAATGAAGACGTTTTTTCTTCTGTTCTAGACGGAACACGGTACGCCTGCGAACGACCTCAATACGATGGTTAACGTAGACACGCAAAAGATCTAGAAGACCGAGGGTCTGTGGCTGCCCATGTACTAAGGCAACATTATTAATGCCAAAGGAATCCTCTAAAGGAGTGTATTTGTATAGTGAGGCAAGAACAGCTTGAGGATTAAAACCATTTTTAACCTCAATGACCATACGCAAACCATTCTTACGGTCTGTCAGGTCTGCTACATCAGAGATACCTAGAAGTTTCTTTTTTTGAACCCCATCTTTAACTTTCTCAATAACTTTTTCAGGCCCTACCATATACGGTAACTCCGTAATCACAATGCCTTGTTTTCTGGCAGAAACCTGCTCAATAGTGGCTTTGGCACGTGTTTTAAAAATACCGCGACCATGAGCATAAGCATCTTTGATACCGTCAAGACCAACAACGGTTCCGCCGGTTGGAAGATCAGGCCCAGGAATAAACTTCATGATTTGAGAAAGCGTAGCGTCAGGGTTCTCAATCAGGTACCGCGCCCCAGCAATCACCTCACGAAGATTATGCGGAGGCATATTCGTAGCCATGCCTACTGCAATTCCCGAAGAACCATTGACTAACAGATTAGGGAAAGCAGCGGGCAAAACAGAAGGCTGCATCAATTGGTTGTCATAATTGGGAACAAAATCGACAACATCCTCATCTAAATCTGCTGTAAGCGCTAGAGCTGAAGACGCCATACGCGCTTCTGTATATCGAGATGCTGCAGGCCCATCATCTAAAGACCCAAAGTTGCCATGACCATCAACAAGAGGCATCCTCATCGCAAAAGGCTGCGCTAAACGCACCATTGCATCATAGATAGCACCATCACCATGAGGGTGAAGTTTACCCATCACCTCACCAACAACACGAGCACTTTTCACATGCCCTTTAGCAGGAGTCAAACCCATCTGCTGCATCATATACAAAATCCGTCGCTGTACCGGTTTGAGACCGTCTCTGGCATCAGGCAAAGCTCGGGAATAAATCACCGAATACGAGTACTCCAAAAAGCTCGTTTCCATTTCGGAAGATACATCAATATCGACAATGTTTTCTACGATATCTTCAGGGTAATCATCCTGCAGAGTTGTGCCGCGGCGGGCCATATAAACCTCTTCAATAGCTGACGGGGTAGGGTCATAAACATTCTACCGTTCGGTTCTGAGAATACTGTTCTTTGAAAGAACCAACACAACAGCAAATGCGCTCATGAGGATACCAAAGCCAAGAATGTCATAACAATGACCAACGAACTAGAACCTGTACGGTTTACAATAAATAAATATCTTATACACCTTGGAGGGATACCCATATGAGCAGTCCTCGTCTTAAATCTTTGGAAGAATCCATTACCAGATTAGGATTTTACCCAGAGCTGACAACAGACGCGGTAATAGATGGGTTAATAGGGCAAGATCCCCAATCACATCTAGTTCACCTAGAAACTCACTTTGAACACGGTACCATTCACCGACACATCACAGTATTAGCCTTAACCCAACACTATTTACTAGTAGTGCACCTCGATGACCACGAACATCACCAACCAGATGAAACAGCAACACACCTAAGCGTTGAGAGCTTTTCTATAGAACATCTAAAATCTGTATCTGCGAACTATGTATATCTGAACTCTTCTGAATACCAAAGCGGAACTATTCCATCTGAAGTGTCCATTGACATTGCTTGGACAGGAGCTCAACGCCTTGACTTACAACCGGCAGATTGCCCTGACCCTCAATGCCAAACTAACCACGGGTATACAGGTTTAGCGGTATGTGAAGATATCTCTTTACGTATTAGCTCAACAGCTGACGGAGAAGAATCTGTGAGACAAGCGTGTAACTTTGTGCAAGCCTTAAGAAAAGCGCAACGAGAAGCAGGGAGATAACCTCAATGTTCACAGATTATTGCGGAGTACCCCTGCCAGCTTCCGCACCCTACGGCAGCGCCACTATCGCTGACCTCTTCGAATCAGCCGGAACACTCGTAAAACAACGCACTATCACACCCGACCCCCACCCTGTATGGGGAGAAGGCGCTCATGACGCCATTGGCTTAGCCCAACGTTTAGAACAAGCTGGAATCGATCCTCATAAATTCCGTAGCATCTGTGTCGTGATGGTCGACGGGCTAGGAGAAGACCTTCTCCAAAAATATTCCTCGTATGCGCCATACCTGAAAAAATCTATTTCTTTAGGGACATTACACTCCGCAATACCTTCGACCACAGCAGCTTCACTGACTTCTTTTGGAACAGCTTTACCACCTGGAATACACGGAGTCGCTGGGTACGAAGTACGCAACCCCGAAAACGACACCGTGGTTAACCACCTCTCAGGGTGGGACACCTCCATTGACCCATATCAATGGCAACCATACCCCACCGTATTCGAACGCTACGAAAAACATTGCAATGTCGCAACAGTCTCCTTGAGCCGATACCAAAAGTCAGGGCTAAGCCAATTCGGATTACGCGGAGGAGAATTCTTCCATGCTCAAGCACCAACTGGAAGAATAACCCTTGGCACGAGTCTTCTCTCATCACGAAAACCATCTCTTGTCTATATGTATTGGGGAGAAATAGATCAAGCTGGCCATCGCTTTGGGACAGGCTCCACACAATGGCTTTATCAGCTAGAAGAACTAAATCTTTCGCTCAGAAAATTAGCAGAAAGAGTCCCCGCTCAAACGTTACTACTTTTATCGGCAGACCACGGAATGCTCGATATCGAACGCGAACACCGGTACGACTATTCTGCCGACCAACATCTGATTGATAACGTACGACTTACCGCAGGCGAACCCCGAATGGTTCAGCTCTACCTTAAAGACAACTCCAAAACTGCCAAAGAAAAAACTCTCAACGATTGGGCTGAACGTTGGGGAGAAAAAGCCTGGATTATTGATACTGAACAAGCCTGCGCACAGGGACTATTCGGTTCTGAGGTACGAGATCATGCGCGCGCTCGCATCGGTGATATTTTGATTGCTTGCCGTGAACCTATCGCCCTATACGATAAACGTCGTGCTAAACCTCATGCATTTGAGATGGTAGGGCAACATGGTTCTCTCACAGAAACAGAGACAACAGTTCCATTACGCGTATTACCTACACAGTAAATAGAGGGGAACACTTTTTGAAGTGTTCCCCTCTATTTATTTAGCCTCCTTGCACAGGGGCATGCGTTGGTACGTTATTTGCTTCTGGCGGTCTTACCGGAGCAGTAGGAGCGGTATTCTTCGTATCATCTTGTGTTGCGGCAGGAGCAGACGGCCCAGATGGAACGGGCTGAGGCTGTGCTGGTAACGATGAAGATGCTGGTGCTGTCGTAGGGTTCTGCTCAATAGTTTCTGTAGGCTCTTGGGTGGGAGTATTTTCTTGAGCTGTTGGCTCAGGTGCAGGAGTGCTTTCGGCAGATTCTTCTGAGGGGGTAGGCTCTGCGGTTGCGCTCTGAACGCTGGGCTCAGGTTCTTGAATAACAGGTGGCTGAGGTTCAAGAACAGGCGGTGGCGCTTGTTCAATAGGAACTTCTGGTACTGGTGGGTCTACGTACTCAATAGTTCCTGGTGCTACAGGTGCAGGAGTAGGGTCAAGATATTTAACTTCAGGCTTTTTAACTGTATGAGTGGGCGCGGGGGCTGGGGAGAACGTTGCTGAAGGTGAAGCGCTTGGTGTTGGAGTTGTTGTGGCTGGTTCTTCGACAGTGTGAGTGTTCGTCGGCGTAACGCTATCTGAACCGTGGTTGAAAGCGTAGACGGTGGCGATACCAGCTAGAAGAAGTGCGCCTACACCTAGAGCACCGAATACTAACCCTTTGCGTGATGTCGTTTCGGCAGTGGATTCTGCGGCTGCTTGGGTGAGGACGTCTCGTTCGTGAAGTGATCCTGTTGCGATAGCTCGTTGCCTCGCTGCTTTTTGTGCAGTTAGCCCAGCAATAGCTGCTTGACGAGCACGATACTCTGCTTCTTTTTGTTTGCGAGCTTTTTCTTCAGCATGTTGCTCGTTGCGTTCTCTAATTTTTTCGGCAAGGCTTTTCTTCTCAAAAATTGTTCCGTTTCTGAGCAATTGGTGGGAGAGAGAATCGTCTTCAGCGCCTTGTTCCACCGTATGGAGTGAATCTTCGGTGACATAAATATAACCGGGTTGTGCGATAGCCGTGATAGGTTCTGTCTGGGCTGATACATCATCTGAACTTTTATCCTGAGTATTTTTTGTTTCAGGGGTGTTGCTATCAGATTCGTGCTTTTCTAATGGTGCAGTGTCTTCTGATGATGTATCTATATGTTCAGAGTCATCGGAAGCTGTTGAATCAGCGCGACGTCGAGGGTTGGTCATATATGTACCTATCTGGGTGGTTCTCTCTATGTGCTAGTGATTGAGGCAAAGTCTTAAGACTTTACCGTTCATAGTACATTCTACGGATAAAGAGTAAAAATATGAGTCTTTATACCCCAAGAATGCTCTATCTCTGATGACGGGCTGTTAGAGAACCTGAACGTGTGTGGGTTAGCCTTGCCCTGGTGTTGGATTTTGAATCGGTGCAGGGGCAACGTTGTTTGCTGGTGGAGCTGGCGCTATAGGCTGAGCGGGTGCCACCGGTTGAACCGGCTGCACAGGAGCCACAGGTTGGGCGGGCGCTATAGGCTGGGCAGGTGCTACAGGTTGAACCGGCTGCACAGGAGCCACCGGTTGAACGGGCGCTACAGGCTGAACCGGCTGAACAGGAGCCACCGGTTGAACGGGCGCTACAGGCTGAGCAGGAGCTACAGGTTGAACCGGCTGAACAGGAGCCACAGGCTGAGCAGGAATAACAGGATCAGTCTCGACTTCTGGGGCTTCTTCTATAGGCTCCGGAACATCTGGCGCTACCGGCTCAGCTGGAACAAATTCTTCAGTTACTTGAGGAACCTGAACCTCAGGAGTCGGCGAAAAAGTCGGAGTCGGTGATAGAGATGGGGTAGGAGAATCTGAAGGGCTCGCTGTCACAGACGGTGTAGAGCTTGGGGTAGAAGTAGCATCCACATTTGGTGAAACTGACACTGTATGCGTTGTATTCTCACCAGCAGGAGAGATACTTGTCTCGCCCATTGGAAAGAACGTAAAAGCGGCTACAGACAATCCCAAAAGAGAGACCCCTAAAAACCCAAGAAAGGCCGTTCTCGTATGTTTTTTATGGGGAAGTTCGGTAACTTTAGGACCTGTCGGTAAATCAGGGATATGATCAGGTTCTTCAACATCTGACAGATGCTTAGGGGAATAAGAATGACTCATACAGTTATACCTAAAATATTGACTGGCGACTTTTAACGACGCTGGTTACCAAAAATAATGTCGTCCCAACTTGGTACAGAAGTACGCTTTGAACGAGATGAAGAACTTTCTGACTTCGAAGCATTGTCATTCGAAGCGCTGTCAGATGCTGAAGGCTTAGATGAATCAACAGAGTCCTCATCCGCAGCCCTGCGCTGTTGCTCAACATCAGAAGAACCAACATTTGTTGTTGACGCCTCTTGCAACTCAACATTTTCTCGAACAGATGTGTTCTCAACAGCAGGTGTTTCATCATTCGTGGGCTGAGACTCTTGCACCTCTCGATGCTCAGAAGAACTAAGAGCTTCTTCTGTGCGAGTACTTTTGCGAGTACTGCTACTACGGGCGCGTTCAAGCAATTCTGCAAGTTTACGTTCGCTAGCAGATGCAAAGTCACGGGTTCCTGCACCGTCAAGAGACTGTGATTTTTCGAGGGGAGTATCTACTGTTTGAGACTGTTGAAGGCGCTTAGCAAGTTCTGATTCGTCAGAGTGCACTGAGATATCTGAAAATTCTTCCACCGTAGTATGAGGCTCTTCTTCTGCAGTGTCATGCTGAGAATGAGACATCATCCCGGGAACTGGGGCGTCTTCTGGGTCTGCACGTTCCATCAAGAAATAAGCGGCCTCATTGGACGCATAGACGCTCTGATTTGCAGGGTTATACGTCCATCGTGCGGGGAAAACGACGGTTTGCGGAATGCGCTGCTGCGCATCATCACTTAGCTCAATATCAGCGCTAATGCTCCATTGTCCAGATTCTTGCTGATACGTGCTCCACTGAGCATCGTCAAGAGGGAGGTTGAACTTTTCACCAACACGCTCCATTAACTCATCTAAGGAAAGAGCCGGAGCATCTGAACGGCCATGAGATAGAACTGCCGGAGAAATACGTACAGCACGTGCTGCTGCGATAATATGGGCACGTTCTGCAATAATGGGCCACTCATACCGACGTACGCGCTCTGCTTCCCAACCAGATTCCTCAACGATTTGTTCAACACTTGCTCCTTGACGGAAACGAGCCTGAATATCACGGGGACCAAAAACACCGTTGCCAGGGCGACCGCGAAGAGGCTGAATGCGGCGAGCTTTAGCAATGCTGGTCCGTAGATTCTGATCGATAGGAAGAATATAACGTTCCCCCTGAACAGATTCTAAGACGAGGTGCTCACCGTCATCATGGATACCAGATAGTCGCAGCTCAAGCATGTTATCTCCTTGTTGGCAATAAAGTTCAAGAAAAGATTACCCCGAGACGCCCGTAACGCGCAGGAAACAACCACTCAAAAAACTAAAAAATACGTTTTTAATATGGGGTCACCAGCACAAAACTCTCCATAAGGTGTAAAAAAAGTCACATATTCAAAGATTTACACCCGTGAAAACCGCGAAAAATAAGGGTTCTTCCCCCAAAATAAGAGCCAATAGAAAAAATAGATAGCTTCCACAGCAAAAAATAGCTGTTTCTTACTAGACAACAGACAATATTTCGTGAAAAATGCTACGCGTTACCGGAAACTAAAGTAATACGTCTTTACTCAGCTCAGGTAACATTGTCCCACAGACTGCAGAAACTTCCCTAACGTACGATGGAAGGTATGCCTAAACACACGGAGCGTGAAAAACACTTTGGCTACAGACTACGACACACCTCGTAAACAGGACGAAGAAAACAACGAAGAATCATTTGAAGAGCTCAATAATCATCGCTCAGAAATGCAATCAGGTGCTGTTGACGAAGACGAAAATGCGGCAGCTGAAAGTTTTGAGCTACCCGGTGCTGATTTGTCTAACGAAGAACTCAACGTCGTTGTTCTTCCCGCACAAGATGACGAATTCACCTGCGGTTCTTGCTTCCTAGTGCGTCACCGTTCACAAATCGCTCATGAAGACGGCGGAATGCAATACTGCATTGATTGTGAAGGCTAAAACAGGCGCCACTTAAATACTGGGGCGGGGAAGAAACCCAATGGTTTCTTCCCCGCCCCAGTGTTTGCAGAACTCTTAAGATTCAGCTAAAGGATTGTCAGGAACGTCTTTTCCCTCATTGAGAATTTCAACAATACGTTCAGGATGCCGGCTAGAAGCTAACCAATAAGGGGTTGGATCAGCCGGATCAACAATATGGATTCGAACTTTTGGCTCAATCCAACCGCGAAAACACATAAAAGCACGACCATCTAACGCTGGACCTGCAACAACTCGCGCAGCATCACCATAAAACGCTTCAGCGTATCCCACATATTCGCGTTCAATCTGTGCCCGACCAACACGTAATACTCGAGGCGTAATCTCGATTCTTGGAGAAGAGACAAAAAGAACGCCACCGATGAGAAGCATCATGAAAATACCCACCACAATGCCAATAGGAATATTGATCGGGGCGGCAACAAGATAACTTGCACAACCCACACCAATAGCTACTAGCCACGTACCAAAACCGGGGGAGAGCCGTTCATAGTAGAGAACGTCAGTGGAATCAGAAGACATACATAAACCTTTGAGTGATAGCGAATAAGCATTAGCTGTGACAACTATCTTAGCGATATTTAACTGGTGATACTGGCTTCTGTTAGGCGCTTTGAGTTAAGAACCAAAGAACTCTATAACCATGAAACACCGAAGAACCATCAGATAGAGAGACATCACACGAAGTACTCGAACGATGCAGAATTCTAGTACAGTGAACTACTGTGACTGAATCTATTGATATACCCCTAAAAATGCTCGATGAAGGTATCCCCGCTCCATGCTATGCCCACGACGGCGATGCTGGCGCAGACCTTCGCTCTACCATTGATACCGTTCTCGCCCCCGGCGAACGCAAAATGATACCTACTGGTGTCTCCTTAGCGCTACCTGACGGATATGTAGCGTTAGTACACCCTCGTTCTGGTCTTGCTGCCAAACACGGTATCACCATCGTTAACGCGCCAGGAACCGTGGACTCCGGATACCGTGGAGAACTTATCGTGTGTTTACTCAACACCGATCAAACTGAAGAATTTACTATTAACCGTGGTGACAGAATCGCTCAAATGGTGATTCAACGCTTTGAAAAAGCAAAATTTATTGCGGTGAAGGAACTTCCCTCATCTGAACGAGCTGAAGCAGGGTTCGGCTCAACTGGCGTTCGCTAGAATAATGAGGAAACACCATAGAATTGCTGTACAGGTAAGGTAAAAGACATGTTTGGGTTTGGAAAAAAGAAAAAACACGAAGAATCAGCTCAACAGAACCTAGAACAGGTCACAGAGCAAGAAGAACAGCTCACAACAGAAGAGCCTAAAGCGCCATCAGAAGCCGAAGAAACGGCTCAAATGCCAGAAGAATCTCCTGAGGAAGAGCTCACCACCTCTTATCTCTATGATCGTTCTGCCGGACCGTGGGATGTCTCCGAACAGCAAGAAACAGAAGGCTACATGGACTTTGGTGCAATGCGCATCAAAATGGTCAACGGCCTCAATATGCGTTTAGACATCGAACAAAAAAGTCAACAACTTGTTGCCGTAACCCTCACCAAAGGTCAAGGCACCTTACAAGTACAGGCTTTTGCGGCACCTAAATCACGGGGAATTTGGGACGACATCCGACAAGAAATTGCCAACTCAGTACGTGAACAAGGCGGAAGCGTGCAAATCCTTGACGGGTCGCTAGGTCGACAACTCGTCTCCCGTATTTCTGCACAAACACCAGATGGACGTAAAGGCTTCAGAGTGGCTCGCTTTGCCGGTGTGGACGGACCTCGCTGGTTCCTTCGCGGAGTATTCGCCGGAGACGCTGCAATCAAACCAGAAGCCGTCGCCGAAATGGAAGAAGTCTTCCGCTCGATTGTGGTGGTTCGCGGACAAGACCCTCGTCCTCCTCGTGAACTTTTACCGATGACGGTTCCTGCCTCTATTCAAGAAGCCCAACAACAGGCACAACAACAGTCATCAGTTCAGGGGAAAGAAGAACCCCCTAAAATGCCTCGTCGTGGACCAGAAATCACAGAAATAGGATAAAAAATGGTGCCTACTGCGGCAGAGAATACTAGCCATGAATCAGTTCCGCGAAAACGTTTAGAACGTTATCCGGAACGTTTTCGTGCGCGTGTGGGTGGACGCGTCGTTCATGTGACGTTATCTGCACCAACAGAGCCACCACGATACACTGCCGTACTTGAAGTGCGCCGTTCTAAACCGCTGGCTCCTTCTAACTATCATCAGCTAACGGGAATCCCCATTATTGAGGTCCTTGAAGAAGATTCTGACGACGAAACTCAAGAAGTTATCGCCGATGACGACGATTCTCCTGAAGAGACTCTCACCGATATCGAAGAATATAATATTCCTCAATATCGTGTGAGCAGTTATCCGAAAACACCTGCCCCGCTATACCCAGAGTTTCCCCCTCTTGCTGAAGGCGATTACCTAGAACTCATCTGGCATGGGCAACGAAATGTTCCAGGTATTGTTGCTGGCACCTATATTCGCTGCAGCGGGATGCTTTCTCAACGGGTAACGCCTCACCGCATGTATAACCCACGATATGAAATCGTTCCATCTCATATTGCCTACGAAGAGAAACACAAAACACGATGACTCAAGAACAACCTTCTCAGCCTCAAGAAGATACCGCAGAAACTGCTCACAAAAAATCTTTGAACTTGAGTGCAGCATTTGAACAAGCGGGTACTCAACTACGACGTAAAGATAACGGACACGTCGATGTTCTTCACGCTGTAGGCGGTATTCGAGGTCTCGCTGAAGCAGCCCTTCCCGGGCTGGTCTTCTTGATTCTCTTCATGAGTACTGAAAAGCTCTTTATCGCTTTAGGTTTTTCCTTGGGTGTAGCTGGAATTTTTGCGTTCCTTCGTCTGCTACAACGAGATACCTTGATGCAAGCATTATCTGGTTTTATAGGTGTTCTCATCTGTGCTATTGTCTCGTATCGTTCAGGTAGCGCTACAGAGTTTTACACACCGGGTCTTTATCTTAACCTCATTTACGGTGTTGTTGTAGGTGCGTCTATTGTGGTGCGTTGGCCTATTCTGGGACTTTTTTATAGCTATATTCGTGGTGAGCAAGGTACCTGGCGTCAACGTCCAGAACGCCTACGAGCATATAATTGGGCAACAATTATTCTGTGTGCGATGTTTTTTGTGCGCCTTGCCGTGCAAGTTCCTCTATACCAGATGGACGCTGTTGCGGCGTTAGGTATTGCTCGTTTAGTGATGGGAATACCGCTATATTCTTTGGTCTTGTGGATAAGCTGGGTGATTTCTAAGCCTCAGGAGCAACAGACATTTTCCGCATAAAATGAGCTAACGTTCTCTGCGCCAAGATTTTAGAACAAGAAAACTCGTGTACGGTATGCATAGGCAAGGCTGTACACGAGTTTTCTTTTTAGCTAAAGAGAGCTTTAATGTCTTCTTCGCCATCGGCAGTGGTGATGAAGAATAGTTCGTCTTCACCTTCGATGGGTTCATCGGGGCTAGGGGGACGAGGAACACCATCCCGTAGTATGGCGGTTAGCGTGGTGTCTTCTGGCCAATGGATTTGAGATACGGTGTGCCCAATGATGGGGTGATCTGAAGGGACCGTGTATTCTACAAGCATTGCACCACCGGCTTGAAGCTGAAGCAAACGAACAACGTCACCGACTTCTACTGCTTCTTCAACCAAAGCCGTCATCAATCGTGGGGTTGACACCGCGACGTCAACACCCCATGACTCATCGAAGAGCCATTCATTCTTGGGGTTATTTACTCGTGCGATAGTGCGGGGTACACCATATTCTGAACGTGCTAGTAAGGACACCACGAGGTTTGATTTATCGTCGCCGGTGGCCGCAACAATAACGTCTGCTATTTCTGGTTTGGCTCGGCGAAAGACAGAGAGCTCGCACGCATCTCCAATAATCCATTGCGCATTGCGTAACTCAGAACGTCCAATGACTTCGGGTTTCTTGTCAATAATACGAACGTGGTGTCCATGTGCGGTGAGTTCTTTTGCGATGGAAGAGCCGACGGAACCTGCACCAATAATGAGAACGTGCATCGTGTTTATCTCCTGTCGTTTTCGTCGGTTGATTGTGCAGGTGGGGCAGCAAGAACTCGAGATATTTCACCAATATCTTCGGTGCGCATCATCGCGTGGACGACGTCTCCGTGCTGGTAGCTCGAGTCTGCACGAGGGAGGATGCCTTCACCGAAACGGGTGATATAGGCAATGCGAACCTGCGCGGCAGCTTCAATATCTGTAAATGGTCGTCCTGCCCATTCTTCGTGGAGCTGTAGTTCTGCAAGAATAAGTCGGCCTGAGGCTTCTCTGAAATCTCCTGTCATGGTTTGTTCTGGCAAGATACGTCGCAGCACTTGGTCTGTGGACCATCGCACTGCGGCGACGGTAGGGATTCCGAGTCGTTGGAAGAACTCTGCACGGTTGGGATCATTAATACGGGCAACGACGTGGGAGACACGAAAAGTTTCTCGAGCGACTCGAGAAGCAAGAATGTTCGAGTTATCTCCAGAGGAGACTGCAGCGAACGCATAGGCCTCTTCAATGCCAGCACGTTTGAGGGTTTCTCTGTCGAAACCTACTCCAGTAATTTTTTTACCAGAGAAGTCTTTACGTAATCGGCGGAAGGCTTGTTCGTCTTGGTCAATAACGGCAACAGTATGACCTGAATCTTCGAGGGTATGCGCAAGCATGACACCGACTCGGCCTGCTCCCATAATCACAAAATGCGGCATATTTGTCTCCTCTAAAAGCCCTCGCCATTTGCGTGCAACCTATAGCCTATTCTAGTTTTTGTGATGACGCTAAGCCTCTGAGGATGATTTTAGTGTTTTTTGGGCGGGGTAGCTGTTTTTTAATCTCTGAAATGGCTACTCTTAGAGGCTGTGAACAAAGTATGGGGACACATCAAACGTTCTATTTGGGGACGACCAACGCACCGAGCAAACGTGCGTTTTCTTGCGTTGCCTAAACGCCGTGCTTTTTCACTTTTTGGGGCAGATAGTGTTTCGTCGGTTGCTTACGCTCCAGACGAGATTATTCTTATGCTTTCTTTAACTGGTGCTGCGGGGCTTGTTTTTTCACCTCTTGTCGCTATTGGTATTGCTTTGACGTTGCTGATTGTGGTGGGAACATACCGTTATAACGTTAACCAGATTTCTGAGCATGGTGAATACGAGCTTGTCTTGCACCGTTTAGGGCCGACTCCTGCTTTGGCTCACGGCGCGTCTTCTATGGTGGATTATGTGCTGACTGTGGCTGTCGCAATATCTGCTGCTACTCACTATCTTTTGACGATTTTTCCTCATCTCGTGCCACACCAACATTATCTTGCAGCGTTGTTGGTTATTGCCGTGACTTGGTTGTGTATTCGAGGGCTTCGTTTTACAAGTAAAGCTTCGATGGTTCCAACCTACGCATTTTTGGGGATTCTTGCTTTTACCGGTGTGGTAGGCATCTACCAGTATTACACCGGTACGTTAGCGATGGCAGAAAGTAGCACCTATTATGTGATTCCTCGTGGTGGTTTAGAAAGCGTTGTGAGCGGTTTAGGGCTCGTTTTGTTGTTGGCACGGGCTTTTTCCTCCGGTGCTGTTGCGTTGACTGGTGTGTCAACGATTAATAGTTCTGCTAAGTTTTTTGCGGCTCCTCAGAAACGTAACGTTGCTACTGTTTTGATGATTTCAGGGTTTGTCTCTTCAGCTCTTTTATTGTTGGTGATGTTCCTCGTTCACGCGATTGGTGCGGTGGTCGTTCAAGAACCCGAAAAATATTTAATGGTTCAAGGACGTCTCGTTGGCGAGGGCTTCCGACAAAAACCGTTGTTGTATCAGGTTGCTGAAACGATTTTTTCCGGCTCTTTAGTACCTGTTCTTCTAGGGTGTGCAACGGTGGGTATTTTGCTGACTGCCGCATGTACTGCTTTCGCTGGTTTTCCTTTGCTGACTTCTTCTATCGCCGAGAATAAGTATCTACCGGTGCAGATGAGAGCGCTTCATTCTGCTCGTCTTCACGCGAATTCGGTACTTGTTTTGGGTGCTTTGTCTGTGCTTCTGGTGTTTATTTTTGGTGCAGATATTAATGCGTTGATTCAGATGTATATTGTGGGGGTTTTTACCTCCATGTGTTTGACTCAGAGCGCTATTTTGAGGCATCGCTGGCAGCAGTTGCGTGTTACTTTAGAGCGTTTTAAGCGGCGTAAGTTGATTCGTGATGTGTTGGTGACTTCTTTTGGTTTGGTTGTCACGGCAGTGTCGATGCTTGTGGTGCTTTTGACGAAACTGACTCAGGGCGCTTGGGTGAGCCTCATTCTTATTCTTTTGACGATGGGAATGATGACATTGATTCGCCATCATTATGATTATGTAGATAAGGATTTAATGTTGTCTCAGGATGAAGAGTCATTAGAGCAGGCTCGTGCGCTTCCTTCACGAGTGCACGCTGTGGTGTATATTCCTCGTTTACGTAAGCCGGCGGCACGTGCTTTAGCGTATGCGCGTGCTTCTAGAGCTTCGACGATTAGCGCTGTTGCTATTAACGTCGCTGAGCAGAGCACGAAGGAGTTACTGAAGAAATGGGATACACTAGGTGTTCCTGTTCCGCTTACTATTTTAGATTCTCCATATCGTGATAGGGTCACTCCGTTGATTGAGTATATTCGGCAAAAGAAAGCTCAGTCTCCTCGCGATATTGTGGTGGTGTATTTACCGGAGTACGTGATTACTCGGTGGTGGGAGCGTTCTATTCATCGAAGAACGGTGCATAAGCTTGCTCAACGTCTGCGTCATGAGTCTGGTGTTGTTATCGCTCATGTTCCGTGGTCTGTCGGTCAAGAACAAGGAATCATTCAATAATGCTTGAGGCTAGGCACCTTTTATAGGGACAATACTTTAAAGTTGTTGGTGCTGGCTATTCATAAGACTAAGGACGCTATGAGCACAGTAGATTTTCATGTGGGTGCGATTTTTCGTGTACGACCGGAACGGGTCGCTCACGGCGGGTTTTTTGTTGCCCGTCATCATGGACGGGTTATTTTTGTTCGTCATGGTGTAGTCGGTGAGGAAGCAACAGTTCGGATCACGGGTATTGGACCGAAGGAGCGTTTTTTCTTTGCCGATGTTATCGCGGTTGAGTCGCCGGCGCCTGCCCGTCGTGATGGTGTGTGGGAGCCTGCAGATGCTCTAGTTGCTGCCCAAGAGGGCAGATTGCCGGTGGGCGGTATGGAGTATACACATTTATCACCTGCCGTACAGAGAGAATATAAACGTGAGATTGTTCGAGAACAGTTGATTCGCTTAGGTGCGATGGACGCTTGTGATTCTGTATTAGAGGACTTAGTTGTTCAGCAGTTACCTGGGGGAGAATACGGGACACGAACTCGTATTCATTATTCTGTTACTGAGCAAGGTCGTATTGGGATGAGTCCTTATCGTTCTGCTGAGGTAGTAGCGGTGCAAGGATGCCCGCTAGAGGATGCTGCCATGGGGCAGTTACGTCTTCATGAGTTAGAGATTCCTGATGTTGCTCGGGTTGATGTTGCGGTGTCTTCAACGGATGAGCGTACCGTTCATTTTACTTTGCGTGATGGTGTATCTGTTGCCTCTGTGAAAGATGATCTTCTTGCGCAGTGCCAGATGTTGTGGTCAGATCTTTCTGGGGTGAAGCCTTCTATTCTTTGTTCTGCCGTTAACCGTTCTGGGGGGCTTTCGCAACCTGTGATTTTATATGGCCAAGAGACTTTGCATGAGTCGTTTGAGCTGTCGGGTCGTACTTATAAGTGGGAAGTTTCTTCTCGCGGTTTTTGGCAGAATCATCGTTGGGCGGCTCAGACTTTAAGCGCTGCTGTGTTAGAGGCTTTGCCGAGTTCTCTTAAAGGCGCTACGATTTACGATGTTTATGCTGGCGCTGGTTTGTTTACCGCTCTTGCTGCTGATGTCGTGGGTGCTAAGGGAACTGTTTTGAGTGTTGAGGGGTCTGCGATAACTCATAAGAATGCTCGATATAATTTTGCTGTTCCAGATGGTTTTTCTCGTACTGATCGTTCTGCTAAAACTCATATTGAGGTGCGTCGTGGTGACGCTCGGAAGGTTTTGGAATCTACGGTACGTCAGGTGAAAGCAGGGGAGTTTAAGGCTCCTGATGTTGTTATTCTTGATCCATCTCGTGAAGGTGCTGGTCGTGGTGTCATCCGTCAGATTGATATCTTGGCCCCTGCGCGCGTTATATATATTGCGTGTGATCCTGCGTCTTTGGGGCGTGATACAGGGTATTTACGCGCTTTGGGTTGGCAGATGGTTCAGCTGAGTGCCTTTGACATGTATCCGAATACTCATCATGTGGAGTCTATTGCAGTCTTCGAAAAGACACATAAGGGTGAATAGTATCACATTTTGTGTATTTCTTTGATATTTTTATTCTAAAAGTCGCTCTATTAAATAATCAGAAGCTTTCGCACCCCTCGAAAACCGCTAGTTTTCAGGGGTGCGATTTTTGTCTTGAAAAATATTTTTTGAAAAAAGACGTTCTATTTAGTCACGTTTCTTTTGCGAAAAACAACTTTGAGTGTGACACGGTACACTAGTCAATGATAAGAGTTAGTGTCAATGTGTCTCTAAGAATCGCATCACACCAGCACACAAACCACAGGTAGCGTCCACACACGCACTATCTGAAGGTAGAGAACGAACATAGAGACCACACCACACAAACTTTCCATAACAGTGTCGAGAGGAGTCCCACATGAGCACTGTGGATAGCTTTAGTTCCAAAGGCGCACTAGAAGTCAAAGGAACAACCTACGAAATCTATCGGCTCAACGCCGTCAAAGGTGCAGAAAAACTTCCATACTCACTGAAAGTTTTACTCGAAAACCTCCTACGCACCGAAGACGGTGCAAACATCACAGCAGAGCACATCCAAGCTCTCGCCCAATGGAACCCCAACGCAGAACCTAACACCGAAATCCAATTCACTCCTGCACGAGTCATCATGCAAGACTTCACCGGTGTTCCCTGCGTCGTAGACCTTGCCACCATGCGAGAAGCAGTTAAAGACCTCGGCGGCGACCCCAGCAAAATCAACCCACTAGCACCAGCCGAACTGGTGATCGACCACTCCGTGCAAATTGACAACTTCGGAACATCCGAAGCTATCACCCGCAACATGGACATCGAATACCAGCGCAACAGCGAACGCTACAAATTCCTCCGCTGGGGACAAGGCGCCTTTGACGATTTTAAAGTTGTCCCACCAGGAATGGGCATCGTCCACCAAGTCAACATTGAGTATCTGGCACGCACCGTCATGGCACGAGAAGTCAACGGCACCCTACGCGCATACCCCGACACCCTCGTCGGAACCGACTCGCACACCACCATGGTCAACGGTCTTGGGGTGCTCGGATGGGGCGTCGGCGGTATCGAAGCAGAAGCCGCCATGCTCGGACAGCCCGTATCCATGCTGATTCCACGCGTCGTCGGATTCAAGCTCACCGGCTCCATCCCCTCCGGTGCAACCGCAACAGACGTGGTACTCACCATCACACAAATGCTTAGAGAACACGGCGTCGTCGGAAAATTCGTAGAATTCTACGGTGAAGGCGTCAGCCAAGTTCCACTAGCTAACCGTGCAACTATCGGAAACATGAGCCCAGAATTTGGCTCCACCGCAGCAATGTTCCCCATCGATGAGGTCACACTAGAGTATCTACGCCTGACCGGACGCACTGAAGAACACATCGCATTGGTCGAAGCCTACACCAAAGAACAAGGACTCTGGCACGACCCACGTCAAGAAGTTCAATACTCCGAGTACCTCGAACTCGATCTTTCTGCGGTCGTACCCTCTATCGCTGGACCAAAACGTCCACAAGACCGTATCGAACTCTCTTCCGCACGCGAACAATTCAGCAAAGACATCCATAACTACACCCAACCTGGCAAAGAACACCAAGAAGTTGAAGTGTCCATGGCTGACGGGCGTCACTTCACCCTTAAAAATGGTGCCGTCTGCATCGCCTCCATCACCTCTTGCACTAATACATCTAACCCCTCAGTGATGATGGCAGCCGGTGTCCTTGCACGTAACGCGGCGGCCAAAGGACTTACCGCCAAACCTTGGGTCAAAACCTCTATCGCCCCAGGCTCTAAAGTTGTTACTGACTACTACGAAAAAGCTGGACTACTACCGGATCTCGAAGCACTAGGCTTCTACGTTGTCGGTTACGGCTGCGCCACCTGCATCGGAAACTCTGGTCCACTCGAACCTGAAATCTCCGAAGCCATCCAAGAGAATGACCTCTCTGTCACCGCAGTACTCTCCGGCAACCGAAACTTTGAAGGCCGTATCTCTCCAGACGTGAAAATGAATTACCTCGCTTCACCGCCGCTGGTTATTGCCTACGCGCTGGCAGGAAGCATGGAATTCGACTTCGAGAACGACACACTCGGCCAAGACCACGACGGAAATCCCGTCTACCTCAAAGACATCTGGCCACACCCTGCTGAAGTCGAAAAAATCATTGCAGAAGCAGTCGACACCGAGATGTACACCAAAGAATACGGAACCATCTTTGACGGTGACGAACGCTGGCAATCTCTTGAAACACCCACCGGAAACACCTTTGACTGGGACGAAGACTCCACCTACGTGCGCAAACCCCCATATTTTGAAGGTATGAGCATGGACATCGAACCGGCTCAAGATATTATTGGCGCTCGCGTGCTCCTCAAATTGGGGGACTCCGTAACCACTGACCATATTTCTCCTGCTGGTTCTTTCGCCGCTGATACTCCTGCCGGGCAATACCTCATCAAAAATGGAGTAGAACGTAAAGACTTCAACTCTTATGGTTCTCGTCGCGGTAACCATGAGGTGATGATTCGAGGAACCTTCGCTAATATTCGTATCAAGAATCAGCTACTGGACGGTGTTGAAGGTGGATTCACCCGAGACTTCACTCGTGATGGTGTGCAAAGTACCGTTTATGATGCTGCGCAGAACTACCAGCAAGCAGGTATTCCGTTGGTTGTCTTAGGTGGCAAAGAATACGGTACCGGTTCTTCTCGCGACTGGGCGGCTAAAGGTACAACTCTTCTAGGAGTTAAAGCTGTGATTGCTGAATCCTTCGAGCGTATTCACCGTTCAAACCTTATTGGCATGGGTGTTCTTCCGTTGCAATTCCCTGATGGAGAATCACATGAGTCACTGGGCTTGGACGGAACAGAAACTTTCACAATTTCTGGTGTTGAAGCACTCAATGACGGAGTAACTCCACGAACTCTGACTGTTACGGCTACTGCTGAAGATGGCACCGATACCGTCTTCGACGCTGTTTTGCGTATTGATACGCCTGGTGAAGCAGACTATTACCGTCACGGTGGTATTTTGCAATATGTGCTACGTAACCTTGTGAGAGAAAGCTAAAGAATCTGATTCTTTTATCGCATTCTTGAGTGTTGCGTTTCTATAAGAGAAATCGCCAGCTCATGGTTTCTGTATCTCTCGGTATGAGATGGTACTAAGCTATGAGCTGGCGATTTTTATTCCAAATTATATATTTTTTTAGAT
Organism: Rothia sp. CCM 9418; assembly: GCF_048512825.1. NCBI lineage: Bacteria > Bacillati > Actinomycetota > Actinomycetes > Micrococcales > Micrococcaceae > Rothia > Rothia sp. CCM 9418. The sequence continues at coordinate 209,912 of NZ_JBLXXX010000003.1, read as the reverse complement.
GAGCATTTGAGAGGAAAGAAAACGTCCTGCTCAAAACCTGTTAAGATAGTTTTTATGCTAAAACAACCCATCTGGAGCGCGGACTCACCGAATTTGGTGATACACGGGGATAACCTTAAAGTCATTGAACATCTGCCAGATGAGTCGTTTCAGCTCATCTACATCGACCCTCCCTTTAATACTGGAAAAGTTCAGAAGCGTCAGAGTCTGAAGACTGTACGTTCTGATGACGGCAACAGGGTGGGATATCAGGGGCAGCGTTATCAAACCATTAAAGGTGATATTGCCAGTTACGATGACTCTTTTGCAGATTTTTGGTCTTTTCTTGAGCCTCGTCTGCAAGAAGCTTGGCGTCTACTTAAACCAGAGGGAACTCTTTACCTGCACCTTGATTATCGAGAAGTTCACTATGCAAAAGTTCTTTTAGACGGACTATTTGGCAGAGAATGTTTTTTGAACGAGATTATTTGGGCTTATGACTACGGTGCTCGGACTAAACGACGTTGGCCCACAAAACATGACAATATTTTGGTTTACGTCAAAGACCCTAAAAAATATTATTTTAATAATCAAGAAGTTGACCGTGAACCATATATGGCTCCGGGGCTAGTAACTCCCGAAAAAGTTGCTAAAGGTAAACTACCTACTGACGTGTGGTGGCATACGATTGTTTCCCCCTCCGGTAGAGAAAAAACAGGCTACCCAACCCAAAAACCTTTAGGTGTTCTGCGTAGAATCATTCAAGCCAGCAGCGCGGAGCACGACTGGGTTCTTGACTTCTTTGGGGGAAGCGGAACGACTGGTGCTGCCGCGAGGGAGCTAAACCGTCGTTTTATTCTCATCGACCAGAATAAACAAGCAATTGATGTGATGCAGAAACGTTTTGAAAACTCTCCACCTGCTGAACCGTCATCGCAAGAGGCTGTGCCTGCTCCTGTGCGTTTTACGGTATTTCGGCAACGACCAGTTCGTTTGGTCGATAGAACATAAAAGATTATGATGCTCTACGTCGAGCAGTAAATAACGAACTATTTGGTGGCTTTAGCGTTCATAAATCGTTGTAGCCTTACCACAGCGGGTATCCTTGTATAATTATTGTTTCTATTTCGGGCCTCGTCTAAGGCACTGTGAACTAGTGCAGATACGACCTATCGGTGTTTAAAGGAGAGCAAGATGGGACTACTAGAGAATATCTCTTCCCCTGAGGATCTGCGGAGCCTATCACGGGATCAGATGAATACACTAGCTCAAGAAATCCGTGAATTCTTAATTAAACACGTTGCCCAAACTGGTGGACACCTTGGACCTAATCTTGGTGTCGTCGAATTGACACTTGGTATTCATCGGGTCTTTAACTCTCCTGAAGACTCCATTATTTTTGATACTGGGCACCAGTCTTACGTTCATAAGCTTGTTACAGGGCGTCAAGACTTTCAGACTTTACGCCAAAAAGGCGGTTTAGCGGGATACCCCGACCGTTCCGAATCTATTCACGATATTGTTGAGTCTTCTCATGCCTCATCTTCTTTGAGCTGGGCAGACGGTATTTCTCGGGCTCACGCACTCCAAGGAAAATCAGAGCATTATACGGTAGCTCTTATCGGTGATGGTGCGTTAACCGGTGGCATGGCTTGGGAAGCAGTGAACAACATTGCGGCTGATAAAAATCGTCGTGTGGTAATTATCGTTAACGATAATGGTCGTTCTTATGCTCCGACTGTTGGCGGTTTCGCTAATCATATGGCAGAGCTACAACAAGAATTTCAAAAGCATTTAGACTCTGTTCGTCTTGACCGTCGTTATGATCGAACCCTCGATAAGATGCGTCGTGGGTTGCAATCTACAGGGCCTCTGGGACAGATGCTTTATCGCGGCTTACACGGAATGAAAGCTGGCCTAAAAGATATCGTTGTTCCTAACGGACTTTTTGAAGATTTAGGGATGAAGTATGTCGGCCCTATTGATGGACACGACCAAGAAGCTGTTGAACAAGCTCTCAAATCTGCTAAAAACTTTGCTGGTCCAGTCATCGTGCACGCAATTACTGAAAAAGGTCACGGCTATGCTCCCGCCCGTGCTCATGAAGACGACCAATTCCATGCTGTTGGCAAAATTGACCCAAACACCGGTATGCCGTTATCTTCTTCTGGAGGTCAGTCTTGGACGAGTGTTTTTGCCCAAGAGATTAAAGACATCGCAGATGAACGTGAGGATATTGTTGGCATTACAGGAGCTATGTTAATTCCTGTTGGTCTTAAACCGATGGCACAAGCACATCCTGAGCGTGTCATTGACGTTGGTATTGCCGAGCAACACGCTGTTGCAATGAGCGCTGGGCTAGCTTACGGCGGTTTACACCCTGTAATTGCTCTCTACGCGACCTTCTTAAACCGAGGCTTCGACCAGCTTCTGATGGACGTTGCTTTGCACAAAGCTGGGGTGACTATTGTATTAGATCGTTCTGGCATTACTGGACCTGACGGCCCAAGCCATCACGGCATGTGGGACTTAGCGTTATTGCAGTTTATTCCGGGTCTGTATTTGGCTGCTCCTCGAGATGAACTTACTTTACGAGAAGAACTTCGTGAAGCTGTCAATATTAATAATGCGCCAACCGTGATTCGGTATCCCAAGGGGAATGTTGGTGCACCCATTGCGGCAATTGAACGATGTGAAGACGGTGTAGACGTGCTGGCACGTAACGGCGACCGTGATGAGAGAACCGGCCAACGCGACGTACTGATTGTTTCAGTGGGTGCGTTAGCACCTTTGGCGTTAGAAGTATCTGAAGCGTTAGCTCAAGCACAGGTGACAAGTACGGTGATTGATCCTCGATGGGTCATGCCTGTCGCTGATTCTGTGGTGGATGCTGCTCGTGAACATCGTATTGTGGTGGTGCTTGAAGACGGCGTTCGTGCCGGTGGCGTAGGCGCAAGAATCCGTCAAGTGATGCGTTCGCACGGTGTAGATACTGCTCTCAATGAGGTCGGTTTGCCTGTTGAATTTATTGCACATGCTTCTCGTGGCGAAATTTTTGAAGACGTCGGTTTAACTGTTGAGAAAATTACTGCCGATACCTTAGCTCAGCTTGCAGGGCAGATGGTTCCTTATGCGCGAACTAAAGGTGAGAAGCCCAAGCACGCAAAGAAATAACAAGGACTGTACCTTAAAATTCTTGGGGTGTTGGGATACCAAAATTTGGTATCCCAACACCCCAAGAACGTTAAAATTATGAGAGATTACCCAAAGATGTTGACGATATCGCCAATGAACTTAAGGATAAGGGTAGCTACCTGAATAATTTGGTTAAAAATCTCCATGAGGATGACCTTTCTGCGTTGGCATAAGCCAAAAAAATATAAGGATGTATTAGTGAAGGACTTAGGGAAACCTTACTAATGCACCTGAATATATCATTAGAAAGCTTCTGAAAGCTAGAGGAAGATAGTACCTTAATTAGCCCACAAAAATTCTGCCGTCTTTTACTTCTGTTGGATATTCAGGAAGCTGAGTAGGTGCAGGCCCTCCGATGACAGTGCCGTCAGCGATTGAAAACTGCGATGCATGGCAAGGGCAGGCAAGAATCGTTGCTTGTACATTGAGCTGACACCCTTGATGTGTGCAGGCCGAGCTAAAAGCCTTGAAAGTCCCTTCTTTTGGTTGGGTAAGCATAACGGTAACGCCTTCCGCCGTAGCTTTATAGGCTCCACCAACCGGAACGTCAGAAACGGATGCCATATCAGTGGGTTTCTGAGGCCCTTCGGCCTCTTGAAGCTGTGTATTCTCTTGAGCACAAGCGGTCAACGCGACACCTGCGGTGCCAACGCTTAGACTACCGAGTATAGTACGGCGACTCATCCCTTCATGGGGTATACCTGACATGATTTCTTCCTAAAAATAGTCTGAATAATGGGGTTTATGGTGTGTGAAACTTTTCGAATAACGGTAGCAAAACTGGCATCGTAAGTTGAACCTGCCACGGGCGAGCATCGAGTGCAATGAGCTCATTCTCGAGAGATTCCGGTGAGGACATATCAGGCAAATTCCAACAAACTCTACGTAACGTATCAGGAGTCAAAATATTATTGTGCGGAATCTTTATATCCTCGGAAAGCTGATTAACAGCAATCTTCGCTTCTTGAATGAGTGCTAGAGACAGCGGGCGACGGCACTCCCATGATTTAAGCGGAGGCGGACCTTGCGAGGGAATGGTGAAAGGAACATAATCTTTTTCTTGGCGCACTCGAGCAATAGCCCGTATCCATCGCGGTGCTTCACGAGCTAAAGCTCGTGTTTGGAAGCCTGGAATTTTTAGTAGTTGAGGAACGGTTCGAGGCGTCTCTAAGGCTGCTTGAACCAATGAAGCATCGGGAAGAAGACGTTTAGCTGCAATGTCTTTACACTCTGCTAGATGCTCTCTCTCGTACCATAGGTTACGTAAAACTGTTAGCTGAGCTCGCGTAGAAAGCTCATGAATACCTTTTGTCTTACGCCACGGATCGCGTGGTTTCTGCGGATGATTAGTGCGAACAATATAGTCGAATTCTTCCAAAGCATATTGAAGTTTCCCCTGCTCCCTCAATACTTCTTCGAGAGCATCTCGTAAATCGACGAGAATTTCAACGTCTAAGGCCGCATAGATGAGCCATTCTTTGGGTAATGGGCGAGAGGACCAATCTACCGAGGAGTACTCTTTTTTGAGGGTATAGCCTAGAAGCTGTTCAACCATAGAAGCTAAACCGACTTTTTGGTATCCAGCTAGACGTGATGCTAGCTCTGTATCAAAAATACGTCGGGGGATTAGCTCTAGTTCTCTGAGGCAAGGGAGGTCTTGCGTGGCAGCGTGAAGTACCCATTCTTGCGGTGCAAGGAATTGATAGAGAGGTTCTAAATCTATGGAGGCTATGGGGTCAATAAGAACAGGCGCTGTTCCTGCACGTTTGAGCTGTATCAAGAATGCGCGTTGACCATATCGAATACCTGAAGCACGTTCAGTGTCGATAGCTACAGGACCTGTGAGCGCTTTAAGCCGCTCAAGTGCACGGGTGAGACCAAGCTGTGTGGTGATGACAGGAGGAACACCGCTCGCGGGGGCTTCTAATAAGATAGGCGTTGTTGATGAGGGGCATGAATCTTCTGCATAGCTATCAGCTGCGGTACGTATGCGAAACTCATCTAACAAAAAATCACTACCTTGTGTATGTACGCTCAGATGCGAGGTGCCGTATATAAATTCTTTTCTATTCTAATCTGTTGTTGTTGGTGTAAACGATAAACAAAGCGAGTTAATACAGTACCGTTGGTCTGTTGGAGTGTTGTATCCTTCACCTTCGAAGACGTGGCCAAGGTGTGAATCGCACGCTGAGCACCGTACTTCCACACGTACCATGCCGAGAGAATAGTCTTTGATATAGCGGATTCGATCTTCTGCTAAAGGGCTGAAAAATGATGGCCAACCACAGTGCGTCTCAAATTTTTCGGTGCTACGGAATAACTCTGTATTACATGCTTTACATGAGTAGATACCTTCGCCTGTGTGGTTCCAATACTCTCCGCTGAAAGGTTGTTCTGTTCCGCCTTGACGCAATATTCTGTACTCTTCGGAGCGTAGTACTGTTTTCCAGTCTTTGACGATTTTTCCGACTTCAGGGTGTTCAGCATTCATGATGTCCTCGCGTATTCGATATTGTGTGGTAGTACCGGTCATCTGAATTTTACTCGTTCTACCTGCTCAAATGTGGTGGCTTATGTTGGCCTTGTCGAACGAAAAAGAACAGGACACTGTGAGAAAGATAACCTAAAGTGGATTGATGTTCGGGTTTGTCACTTATGATTAACGTGGCAATTAGTTGAACCGACGAAACCAACTAAGAGCGGAGGAAAAATGACCGACTCTCAAAAACAAGAAGTAGCCATATCAGATAACTCGCTACTACTCATTAGCGGTGTTGCTCGAAAAGCAGCACGCACAGGTGCTCTCGCAGGAGCTGCTATTACTGCTACCGGCATGCTATCAGCTGCTGCACTTTCTACCTACTTTGCACGACAAGTGGTGGTACCACCTAGCCGACCTGAAGAAAACCTTAAAGTGTTTTCTGTTGGTTATCCTGTAGAACCACGACGAGAAGACGAACATCCTACTACTATCACTCTTAACGCGACACCGGCTACACGAGCACCCGGTGAATACGGCCTCTACTTCGACGGTGGTACACATTTTGCTCATCTTGGTGAAGTGCTTTCTTACCAACCGTATGAAGAAAAAGTGGTTCGTCGTGTCATCTCCGTTGAATCTGGTGATTTATCAAAAATTGTTCGAGGGCGACTTTCTGGAGTTATCGCACGAACACCGGAAACTGCGGGGTATCGTGCTGAAGAAATTACCCTGAACTTGCCAGTAGGTGAAGCTCCTGCTTGGTTGGTTCACCCTCAAGCAAGCTATCGCGATTATCCTCAAGAGTCGACTCCTAAACCTTCTACGACATGGGCCATTATGGTTCATGGTATGGGCGTAACTCGTGCAGAGACTTTACGCGCCCTTGAGGCAACTCAAAGCCTAGGGCTTACCTCTTTGCATATCTCATATCGTAATGACCGTGACGCTCCGCCTTCAGACGACGGCCGCTATGGTTTAGGGTTCACCGAATGGCAAGATGTTGATACTGCCATTGAATACGCTCTAGAACATGGTGCTCAAGACGTTGTCCTCTTCGGATGGTCTATGGGTGGTGCAATTAGTTTGCAGACTATGGATAGAGCACGTCATCGTCGTGCAATTAAGGCTCTTGTCTTAGACGGACCGGCTATTGATTGGCTTCAACTCATCGAGTACCAAACAAAATATAACCGTCTGCCATTGCGTATCGGAGAGCTAGGCATTTCGATGATTTCTAAACCTGCTCTAAATATCTTTACCGGACTTAAACGTCCAATTGAGCTATCGAAGATGTCTTGGACTCGCCGCCCCGGCGATATTCGAGTCCCAACTCTGATTTTGCATTCTTTGGACGATACATATGTTCCAGCATCTAGCTCTCAAGAGATTGCCATGAAATCTCCGTTAGTGGACTTTATCCCGTTCTTTGGAGCAACGCACACACGTGAGTGGAACGTCGATCCTCAGAAATGGACGAATACTGTTATTGATTGGCTAAAAATTCGTCTCGGATAGTTGTTTCTCTGCGTCGCTGTTATCGAAGGTGGGTGTTTGCTAGGAGAGTAAACACCCACCTTTTTGTTGCATTGCGGGGGATATTAGGAGAGAGCAATTTTGGCGTAGGTGCCGTTTGTAATAGCTAATAAGTCTTGTGGGCTTAGCTCAACGTCTAGACCGCGTTTACCGCCAGAGACAAGTACTGTTGCAAAATCTTCAGCGCTGCTATCGAGTAATGTGGGGTGCGCTATTTTTTGTCCGATAGGGGAGATTCCACCAACAACATATCCGCTACGACGTTCTGCAATTTTTGGGTCTGCCATAGTCGCATTTTTCCAGCCGAGAGCTGCTGCCGCCGCCTTAAGATTGAGTTTTCCGGCAACGGGTACGATACAGACGGCATAGTTGTTATCGTGGGCAATCATGAGGGTTTTAAAAACTTGTTGTTCGCTTCGACCTAAGGCTGTAGCAGCTTCTAAACCGAACGAGGTCTCACCCTCACGATGTTCATATTCTCGTGGCTCAAAAATAATTCCAGCTTGGCTAAGTGCTTGTAACGCTGCGGTAGCTGTTGCTACGTTTTTCTTTTTCTTTGCCATGATTTCCGTACTATGACTTTCTGTGTTGTGGTGCTTACTTGGTATCTACCCTAGAAATGAGAGAGTGCTTTATCAAGAGTGCTATGAAGTAACACGGGTCATAGTTGGGTTTTTAATGAGGTAAGGAATTACACTGGTTGAGAACTTAAAACAGCATGACAACGATGCTGCTGTTTCCAAGCCAAGTTTTCAAGGAAGATACCCTATGGCTTCATATACGCACCTGATAGAACGTCGCCCAAATGTTTCGGCACAAGAACTACTTGCAGGATTTCGCCCTTCAGAGCGTTTTGGTGAGGTGTCTTTTGACACGTACCGCCCAGATCCCAGTCAGCTAAGTCAGGCTCAGGCAGTAGAGACCTTACGTGCTTTTGGTGCTACGGTAGCACCTACTCAAAAGAGCGGAGGATTTTTCTCGCGGCTTTTTGGGTCTTCCTCCTCATCTTCACAGAAGAAAACTGGCATATATCTTGATGGTGGTTTTGGCGTCGGTAAGACCCACCTTTTAGCCTCTTTGTGGCACAGCGTTGAAGGCCCAAAGGCTTTTGGCACTTTTGTGGAGTATACGAACTTAGTAGGGGCTTTGGGGTTTCGTTCCACCGTGGATGCGCTGAGTTCTTATCGTCTGGTGTGTATTGACGAATTTGAGCTTGATGACCCGGGCGATACGGTGTTGATGTCTCGTTTGATGCGTGAACTATCTGATGCTGGTGTTCGTTTGGCGGCAACATCGAACACTTTGCCTGGAGCTTTGGGGCAAGGGCGTTTTGCTGCGGCAGATTTTAAGCGGGAGATTCAGGTTCTTGCTGAACAATTTGATGTGTTACGGGTAGATGGTGAGGATTATCGCCATCGCGGTTTACCTCAGGCGCCTGAGCCTGTTGTGTTGGGTGCTGAAGAATCTTGTGCTCAGCAACGTTTTAGCGGGAGCGATGTAGTTGCCTGTGACGATTTTTCTGCGGTTATTGAGCATCTATCGGTGGTTCATCCTTCGCGGTATCGTCAATTATTAGATGGTCTTAGCGGTATTGTGTGGAAGAATGTTCAGACGATTACGGAACAGTCAGTAGCTCTTCGTTTCGTTGTTCTTGCTGACCGTCTTTATGACAAGGATTTGCCGATTATCTCTTCGGGTGTTCCTTTTGACCAGGTGTTTACGGAGGAGATGATGAATGGCGGATATCAGAAGAAGTATTTTCGTGCGGTGTCACGTTTAACGGCGTTGGCTCGTGAAGGAAATGGCTAAGGTCGCTACCGCAACACACCCAAAATGTGATGTATTGCACGATATGAAATATGGGGGTGTTTATGGTGTAAAAACTCTAAATACCCCTGTTTTTCCTTGAAAACACGGGGAATGCGGCGTGTTGTGTGGCGATTTGGCAAGAGTGAAAAAAGTGTGTAAAGTATTTACCTGTCAAGCCGAATGCAAGATGTTTTGTTGAGGTGTTGATATGCGGTTGTAGCTCAGTTGGTAGAGCACCACCTTGCCAAGGTGGATGTCGCGAGTTCAAGTCTCGTCAACCGCTCGCATGATGCTTATAAAGAGCACACGCCCTAGCTTCTAGCAAGGCTCGGTGAGGTGGTCGAGTGGTTAGGCAGCGGCCTGCAAAGCCGTGTACGCGGGTTCAAATCCCGTCCTCACCTCGCAGACATTATTTATAATGTTTAAGCGCGATTAGCGCAGCGGTAGCGCGTTTCCCTGACACGGAAGAGGTCACTGGTTCGATCCCAGTATCGCGCACAAAATGACCCCAGTTCTTGTAAAGGAACTGGGGTTTTGTGCTACCTGTAAGAAATACTCAGAAGTTGCAAAAAACAGTTTGCACAATACGTTTTTTGTGTGTATAGTATTTACTCGTTGCGCGGTTGTAGCTCAGTTGGTAGAGCACCACCTTGCCAAGGTGGATGTCGCGAGTTCAAGTCTCGTCAACCGCTCCAAAGCAGATAAGACCTCCAGAAACATCTGGAGGTCTTATCTTTTATTCACCATCAAAAAATTTGACCGCTTCAACTCCAAAAGAGTAGAGTTTTGCAGGGTAATCTGAGTAGTTGAACCTACAGAAAATACCCCTCTCAAGTCTTGCAACTTGCACCATGAGCTATCAAATCACTTGAACACCTAAGGTATAACGTGACATCGCCGAAACTAGCATCTGACACCGACCACGGCAGAATGTATGCACGAACTGAAGGCGGAGCTCTCGAAGTTCCTTCCATTACCACTATCATCGGGCAACAAGCTACAGATTTGAGCGGATGGCACGGATACATGGCAGCAAAAGCAGCCCTAGAAGACCGCCGTTCCTATCGAGTATCACAATCCTCAGGACTAAAATTCGCCATCATACGCGACGCCGCACAAGCCTCAGAAAGATATAGAGACGAAGCCGCCGCCCGCGGAGACCGCGTCCACAACTACGCCGAAAATGTTGCATTAGCAAAAATGGGCAAAGAACACCGCACCGAAGAATGCCGTGAAATACTTGTTAGCAACGGAGAACAAGCCTACGCAGACCGTTTCGATGAATGGTGGGATATATACAACCCCCGCCCACTAGCAACTGAAGTAACTATTTGGAACCATAGCGTCGGATACGCCGGAACACTCGACCTCGTCGCTGAAATCGCCGGACACATATGTATCATCGACTACAAAACTAAAGGAACCGACCGCAAAGGACGAGTCAAAGCTCTCGACCCTAAAGTCGTCATGCAACTCGTAGCAGGACTGAAAGCTGAAGAATATATCAGTGATGAAACAGATAACCTCTGGAAGCCGTGGGAATACTCAAAAGCACCTATCCTCATGGGAGTTGCCCTGGGGCAAACACAAGTCGTTCCACAACAAGCGAATCCGGTAACCTTAGAAAAAAACTGGTATAGATTCTGCGCTCTCAAACGCGTCTGGGACTGCACCCGCGATCTGGCAGAAAACGGGGCAGAAGCTCTAATGCCCGTTGTGCCACCACCTGCTACACCAACCACTACACCTATAACACACCTAGGCTAGAAAGAAGACACATGCCGATTCTTAGCATCCGCACCGTCGGAGACCCCGTACTACGTACCGTTTGCGACCCCGTAACAGTTTTTGACAAAGACCTCAAAACTTTAATTCACTCGATGCTAGATACCATGTACGAAGTCAACGGAGTGGGGCTTGCCGCACCACAAATTGGCAACACCAAACGTCTCTTCACCTACGGAAATATTGATGGACAAGAAGGACACATCATCAATCCTGTTCTAGAAATCGGAGAAGAACCTCAAGAAGGGTCAGAAGGCTGCCTATCAGTACCCGGTCTTTCCTCACCAACACCACGCACCAACTGGGCGCGTGTAACAGGCGTGGATTACAATAACCGTCCAATCGTCTTAGAAGGCGAAGGACTGTTCGCCAGAATGTTGCAACACGAAACAGACCACCTCGACGGACATCTTTATATCGATCGGCTCGTTGGAGAAGAACGTAAAACCGTGATGCGTGCAATTCGTAGTTCTAACTTTGACCATGTTACTGAACGTACCCAACGAGAACGAGCTACACGAGTTTCCTCCGGATTCGGCACCAATACCCAACCTGGCAGTAGTGCCTTTGGCAGTTCTTTCCTGAAAAAATAAGGTATGAGTATGAAAGTTTTATTCGCTGGAACACCAGAGACTGCGGTAACAGCCTTAGAAGGGCTTTTGACATCACCGCACGAAATCGTTGGAGTGCTGACCAGAGAAGATGCTCCGCAAGGACGTAAACGTGTGCTAACGCCCTCACCTGTTGCCCGTCGAGCCGAAGAGCTAGGGCTTCCCATCATCAAGGCAAATCGTTGGAGTCTAGAGGTTCAAGAGCAAGTGCAAGCACTTAAACCTCAGGTTGCCGCAGTAGTAGCTTATGGAACAATACTTCCTCAATCTGCACTAGATACACTCGAACATGGGTGGGTTAACCTTCACTTCTCAAATCTTCCTTTGTGGCGCGGTGCTGCGCCTGTTCAACGTGCCTTGATGGCGGGAGAAGATGAAATTTTCTCGTGTACTTTCCTCCTTGAAGCGGGGTTAGATACGGGCCCAATTTTCATGCAAGAATCTGCCCGTGTTCAAGGAGATGACACCGCAGCAGATATTCTGCACCGTCTTGCTCTGAGCGGAGGCTCCCTCCTATCCCAAACTTTTGAGAAGATTGAACAAAATATTGCTCCGCAGCCTCAGCAAGGTCAGCCCACGCACGCAGCAAAATTAGATGTGAGTGATGGAAAAATTACGTGGTCGGATACCACCGCAGAGATTATTGCACGATGTCGAGGTGTTATCCCTGAGCCGGGAGCTTGGTGCATGCTAGAACAGAACCGTATTAAAATAGCTATGGTTCGACCTAGTCTCGAAAAAGCAGCAGGCGAATACGGGACGGTACGTGTCCTTGCTAAAAAAGTTGTTGTTAGCTGTTCTGATGGTTGTGTAGAACTGACTCAAGTGCAGCCGGCAGGAAAGAAAATGATGAACGCTGCCGATTGGGCGCGTGGACTTGGAAAAGCTCTCAACGAACAGAAAGTAGTGCTGTCATGAGCGCAGAAAAACCTCGCCAGAAAAAATACTCAATTCGTTCTTCTCGTCAAGGAGAAAACACTGAATTAAAACGTGGCGGGGGCGGTCAAACCCGCCGTAACGCGCAGGGACGTGAACGTAACCGACGTGCTCAGCACGAACGTGCTTTCTCCGCTAGCGCGCCAAGGGCTCGCCGTCGCACCTCAGACCCCGCACGAAAAACAGCGTTTGAGGTCATTAATTCCGTGGCGCTTTCAGATTCTTACGCTAACCTTGTGCTACCTCAAACTATTCGTAAACATCGCCTAGACCAACGTGACGCTGGCTTTGCCACAGAGCTCACCTACGGAACGTTGCGTTATCAGGGTCGTTATGACGCAATTTTAACTCATTGTGTAGACCGCCCTTTAGAAAAAACAGGCGCTCAGATTCTGACGTGTTTGCGTATGGGGGTGCACCAGCTATTAGCGATGCGTGTTCCGGCGCATGCGGCGTTGAACTCTACCGTGGCGTTAGCCCGTGCCGAAATTGGAAGCGGACCTGCACACTTCATTAATGCGGTACTCCGTCGAGTCTCCGAAAAAACTCCAGAACAATGGGAAGAACTTTTAGTTTCAGAAGCGAAGGATGAACTGCATCAATTATCGGTGAGTTATTCGCATCCGACGTGGATTGTGCGAGCTTTCCGTCAAGCGTTAGTCGCTCATGGGCGTGACGTTCACGAGATTACCAAACTTTTAGAAGCTGATAATCTCGCTCCCGTTGTGAATCTTGTTGCTTTACCACAGTTAGGTTCTTTAGACGAAGCCTTAGCAAAAGGTGCTCAAAAAGGTGAACTTGTTGAGGGCTCTGCTCTTTACTCTCAAGGCGATTTAGGGCGTTTAGAGAGTGTTCGACAAGGTACAGTGCGTGCTCAAGACGTTGGATCTCAGCTTGTTGCTCGTGCTTTAGCGCAGGCTCCATTATCTGGAAAAGATGAGGCGTGGTTAGACCTTTGTGCAGGGCCTGGCGGTAAAGCGGCTCTATTGGGTGCTTTGGTTCAAGAACGTGGTGGTGTCCTGATTGCTAATGAATCAGCACCACATCGAGCAACTCTTGTTGAGAAATCTCTTAAGCCTCTTGATTCTCAACGGTATCGAGTGCTTACTGGAGATGGACGCGCTATCGCTCAGACTCTTAAGGCTCAGCCACATGTGCCAGAGCAGCTGCGTTCAAGTATGCTTTTTGATCGTGTCATGGTTGATGTGCCCTGTTCAGGGCTTGGTGCTTTACGTCGTCGCCCAGAGGCACGATGGCGTAAAAGTCCCCGTGATATAGCGGAACTTTTGACATTGCAGAAACAGCTTTTTGACGCTGCCGTGCAACAGACACGCTCTGGTGGGCTGATTGCGTATGTGACGTGTTCTCCTCATATGGCAGAAACTCGTAATATTGTTCAGGATATTCTGCGTGCTCACGATGTGCAGCTTCTTGACTCGGCTCAGGCGTTAGCTGAGGTTGCGTTAACAGATGCTCAAGGGCAATCTTTGCTTTCGGGTGAACGTGTTGTTGGTTGTGCTGTAGAGGGGAGCGGCGCTACGGCAACAACCGCTCAGCTGTGGCCTCATGTGCATGGAACGGATGCGATGTTCTTTGCTCTCTTTCAGAAGAAATAGATTTTCTTTTCTCTGACTTGAGCTGGCAGGGTTCTCTCAGGGGTATTTTGGGTATCTTTTCGGTTGTCGTGCTTGTTTTGAGTGTGCTATCAAGGCAGAATTGAACAGTGTTCAATAATACTTCTGATACCGAGAACAGTGCCAATAATCTGAAGAATATTCTGGCTCATCGCGATCGTGGAATGCTTTGGCACCCTTACGCCCCGTTAGAGACTAAACCTCTCTACGGAGTGTTATCTGCCCAAGGTACTCAACTGCAACTACAAGACGAAGAGGGCTTTACTCATACCGCTCTTGATGCGATGAGTTCATGGTGGTGTCAAGTTCACGGCTACTCTCATCCAGCATTAAACCAGGCATTGAGAGAACAAATAGAAAAATTTTCTCATGTGATGTTTGGCGGTCTAACACACGAGCCTGCAATTAATCTTGCAGAACGTCTTGTTCGTCTTGCACCAGGGGAACTCAACCACGTTTTCTTAGCTGATTCTGGGTCTGTGTCGGTAGAAGTGGCGCTCAAACTTGCTGTGCAATATCAGCGTGCGTTAGGACGCCCCACCAAAAACCGTTTTCTTGCTCTAGAAGGCGGATATCATGGGGACACTATCGGTGCAATGAGCGTATGCGACCCTATCGGAGGTATGCACAGTGAGTTCAGAGGGTTTATCCCAGAACAGCTCTTTGCGCCACGACCTCCTAGCGCAACTTACGATAACGCGCAGCAACAATGGTCCGTCAACGAACAATCTCAGCATAATTGGCAGAAAACGACGGAAGCTATCATCGCCAAAGAACATGATTCTTTAGCGGCTATTGTGGTTGAACCTATTGTTCAAGGGGCAGGTGGCATGCACTTTTACCACCCCCATACGTTGAATACTTTGCGTGAGCTTGCCGACCGTTATGAGCTCCTTCTCATTTTTGATGAGATTGCAACAGGTTTTGGACGCACTGGAAAATTTTTCGCTACCGAATGGAGCGATATTGTTCCCGATGTTATGACCGTCGGTAAAGCACTCACCGGAGGGTATCTGACTCAAGCAGCAGTGCTCGTGAGCACTAACGTCGCTTCAACAATTAGTGATTCTGAACATCGTGCTCTTTTGCATGGGCCAACCTTTATGGGTAACCCGTTAGCAAGTGCCGCTTCTTGTGCTTCCTTAGATTTGTTGACGGGAGCTCTTGAAGGATACCCACTGTCGTGTTGGGAGCAGAGCCTTCCTCGCCTTGAACAAGCCCTTAACTGTTCTTTAGCGCCAGCACAATCTTTAACATCTGTGCGTGATGTGAGAGTCCTTGGCGGTATCGGCGTGATTGAACTTTACGAGGATGTTCGTATTTTTGAGCTTACACAGGCAGCTCTTCGGAGAGGCGTGTGGGTGCGACCTTTCCGTAATTTGGTTTACACGATGCCTCCTTATATTGCTACGGAAGAAGAGGTACAGCATATTGGTCGTGCCCTCGTTGAATCTGTTGCAGAGGTGCACGGAGAGTAAGAATAATGTTTGAGTTACTAGAACATGTGAATGATGAACGACACCGACCTTGGTATGAGTGTTCTGTCGTGCATATTGTGGGTACTGATACAGATGTTGGTAAGACTATCGCTACAGCAGCTTGCGCGGCTGCGCTCATTGCTCATGGTAAAACTGTAGCAGTCTATAAGCCTGCTCAAACGGGGGTTCAGCCCAATATGCCGGCAGATGCTCAACTAGCAGCGTATCTTAGTGGTGCTGATTCCTATGAGGGGGTGCGTCTACCTGATGCGATGGCTCCTGTGGCGGCAGCAGAAAAAAATGGTTGCGTTTTGCCTTCTCTCGATGAGTACGCAAAAACAATTCATCAACTGCGAGATAGCTATGATGTGGTGATTGTTGAGGGTTCTGGGGGAGTAAGTGTTGATATTGGCACTGCCGTGAATTCGAGAGGGTGGGGGCATCAAGCTGATTTAATGTCCTTGATAGCTGAAGATGTTCATGATTCTTGTGCCGTAATTGTGGC
Source organism: Rothia sp. CCM 9418 (assembly GCF_048512825.1). Taxonomy (NCBI): domain Bacteria; kingdom Bacillati; phylum Actinomycetota; class Actinomycetes; order Micrococcales; family Micrococcaceae; genus Rothia; species Rothia sp. CCM 9418. Next base: position 193,965 of record NZ_JBLXXX010000003.1, on the reverse strand, counting down.
ACGTATTGGGCTGGGAACTCTTAACCACACACTTTTGACCTATGAGTATCTTCGTGTTCGTTCGCTTAACGTGGCGGGGGTTTTGATTGGGGCTATGCCGTCATCTCCAACAGAGATACATCGAAGTAACCTTGATTTTTTGGTGCGTTTAGGGTGCCCCGTGCTCGGTGCTATTCCTGAAGGTGCTGGAAAATCTTTTGTGGTGGGAGAAGACACCGAGTTTGTGCATTGCTTCGATGAGCTGCAGGAGTTTCGGAAAAATGCTTCTCGCTGGTGTGGGATAGAGTAGTGTTGAAGGCGTTTTTCAGAGAACGCTCAGAGCTTTTGGAACGGAAGAAAGAACCATGGACTGTCATATTCACCCCTCTATTTTGAGTGCAGATTTTGCGAACTTTGAACGTGACTTACAGCGTATTAGCTCAGCAGACGCTGTTCACGTTGATGTGATGGATAATCATTTTGTTCCGAACCTTAGCTGGGGTCCTGCTGTCGTTAAACGTCTTCGTGAGGTTTCACCGTTGCCGTTTGATGTACACCTCATGATTGAAGATGCTGACCGGTGGGCGCCAGAATACGCGCAGATGGGTTGTGAATCTGTTACCTTTCATGCTGAAGCCGCTCAAGCGCCTATTCGCTTAGCTCGTTCTTTGCGCGCAGAAGGGGCACAAACTGGTATGGCGTTACGTCCGGCTACCGCAGTTGAGCCGTATCTGGATATGTTGAGCGAGCTAGATATGTTGCTGATAATGACGGTTGAACCTGGTTTTGGTGGGCAGGCGTTCTTAGAGGTCACGCTTCCTAAGATTCGTCGAGCGGCAGAAGCAATTGCCGGTTCTGGTGCTCAGCTGCGTTTACAAGTTGATGGTGGTATTACCGAAGAAACGATTGTGCGCGCGGCAGAAGCTGGCGCTGATACTTTTGTTGCTGGTTCTTCTGTCTTCGGGGCAGAAGACCTGTCCGCTGCTATTAGTGCTCTACGAGAGAAAGCTCGTACCGTATAGCCCTTGGGACGCGTCGATAGGGCATGTTATGACTTGAACAACTCTTGAGCGATTGTTGTCCTCAAAAGATATTGGACTCTTTCACGTCTTGAAAACAGGTTACCCTAACCATAAAATATGGTTATCCTTATTTCTTGAGGGTGCTAGGAACCAGCTCAGAGATGACAACAGAGGCAGGAGTTCTCCAGTGGGAAAACGCGGCGCACGACGAGCAGCACATACCCCTTTAGGTTACGCCTGGGAAAAATACCATAACGGACAAAGATTCTTCCGCATACAAGATTATCCAAAAGCAATTCTCTGCTTTGAAAACGCTCTCAACGATTTTGTCCAACTAACAGATCAAGAAGGCGAAGCCACCTGTTGCTCAGCCCTAGCTGCAGCCTACGGCAATAACAACATGTACGAATTCGCTTTACCTTTTGCTCAACGAGCTATTAGCCTCTTTGACCTACTAGGGCGGCAAGAAAAAGTTGCCTCTCAACGTCAGAGTCTTGCACTCATCTATTTAGGTTGCGAACAAACAGAACAAGCTGAACAATGCTACCGTCAAGTTATCGACGACTTTGAAAATATCAAATATTTTGAAGAAGCAGGACGTAACGCGCACACCTTAGCTAATATGCTGGCACATCGACAAGAACTCGACCAAGCGCGACGTCATTTTCATCGAGCAATTGGGTTGTATTATCAAGTGCCACGAGAAGCTGTGGAACATACACAAGCTATAGCGTTGATGCAGCTTGCTTTCCTTGAAAAACTGAGCGGAGACTACGACGCTTCAAAACTGCTCTACACAGAAGCTCTCGAAATCTTTGAACGATACCAGTCGTATTGGGAGGTCGGAACCTGCTACGAAGGGCTAGCTATCGCAGAATATAGTACTGGTGCTCCTCACGTGGCTGTTGTTCACGCAAAAACAGCGCTCGACGTTTTTCAACAGCACGGGTTTAGAGAAGACGCGCTACGTGCTCGTATCAACTATCAAGCCGTGCAAATAGCCATCGAAGATTTATGCAGACAACATCAAAATGACGATACATAAATTAATATGACGCCAGATGATAAATATCTAACATCGTGTGAGTTGCGGATGTTTTTCCTAGCGAAACTGTGCAATAATCGAAGGCGCAATAACAACATCGTGCTCCGGGACCCGGTGAAAATCCGAACCGGCGGTGATAGTCCGCTAACTTACCTCAAAGATCATTTTTGAGATAAGCCTGATTGGTGAAATTCCAATACCGACAGTACAGTCTGGATGGAAGGTAGCACGAGCAAAACGGCGTAGAGACACTCCTATATCCAAAGTGCCTCTACAAGAACTCTATGTAAATACGCCCTCATCACATCAATGGCGTATTCGATACGAGGTAAACCCCGCTTTGTTCTTCCCGGAGCCTCCGCGAAAGGGAAAAACATGGATTTTCTGCGGTGGCTCTTCGACGCACAACTTCACATTGGCGATCAAACGCTTCTAGTGCGCGAAGTCCTCGGTAACATTTTTGGTCTAGCCTCAGCCTTGGGCGGTATGCGCCGTAAAGTCTGGGCATGGCCGGTTGGAATAGCGGGTAATCTCTTACTCTTTACCGTATTCCTTGGAACATTCTTCGGCTCCATCAACACCATCAACATGCTAGGACAAGCCGGACGACAAGTCATGTTCATCATCGTCTCTATCTGGGGATGGTACCGGTGGAAAACATCAAAAGACAACGGCTCTTCTGCTGTCATCCCCACCTGGGCGACAGCAAAAGAACGTACTCTGCTTATCATTGGTATGCTTGCAGGGACAGCAGCCCTTACCCCTATCTTTAGGGCACTAGGCTCATACGAACCCGTGTGGTCTGATGCATGGATCTTCACAGGTTCCCTCCTTGCCACCTATGGTATGGCCAAAGGATGGGTTGAATTCTGGCTCATCTGGGTAGCCGTAGACATCGTCGGTGTCCCACTTCTTTGGTCTGCCGGATACTACGCAACAGCGCTCATGTATGTCTTTTACGGTGGATTCACTCTCATGGGATTCTTCGTTTGGTGGCGCGCTCGCAACCGTGAAGCAGCTCAAATCGCGTTGGAAACACAATTTCCTGACCCAACTGTCGATAGAATCCGCACCTAAAGTCAAGAACTTGCTCGTTCTATACTTTTAGAGGTTGAGGGTGGTCGCTTCCACAGCGTTGGAAGCTACCACCCTCAACTCTTATGACAAAGTAACCACATCAGAAAACTGCCTAGTTCTGATGTGAATAAAATAGTAATGGTCATCATACTGTTCTATAGTCGCGGGTGCGCCTCTTCTGAGACAAACTGTCTTAGAGTGGGAAAGGTGAAAAACTTTGAATCTCTCTTTGCTGAACTCACCGAAAAAGCTCGTATGCGCCCAGAAGGCTCTAAAACCGTTGAAGAGTTAGACCGTGGTGTGCATGGTATTGGCAAAAAAATTGTTGAAGAAGCTGCTGAAGTGTGGATGGCTGCCGAGTACCAAAGCGATGCAGAATTTGCAGAAGAAGCATCTCAGCTGATTTATCACCTTCAGGTGATGATGATTGCCAAAGGCCTCACCCTCGAAGATGTCTATAAATACCTCTAAAACCATTCATAAGGATGTTCCATGTTACGTGTAGCTGTACCCAATAAAGGATCTTTATCTGAAGCGGCGAGCCGTATGCTCAAAGAAGCCGGCTACCTGCAACGTCGTGACAGCAGAGAACTCGTCATCGTTGACCAAGAACATCACATTGAATTTTTCTACCTACGACCTCGCGATATTGCAGTGTACGTCGGTAAAGGAACCCTCGACGTCGGTATTACCGGACGTGACCTACTACAAGATTCTCAAGCATCAGCGATTGAGAGTCTTGCCCTCGACTTTGCAAAATCAACATTCCGTTTTGCTGGGCCACAAGGACAATTCCAGAATATTCAAGAACTTGCTGGTAAGCGTATCGCAACGTCTTACGCTCAGCTTGTTCGTCAATATCTACACGAACAAGGTATTGAAGCTAACATAATCCGTTTGGATGGAGCCATCGAATCTTCAATTCGGTTAGGTGTAGCTGACGCTATCGCAGATGTTGTTGAAACAGGAAACACTATGAGGGCCGCTGGTCTTGAACCTTTTGGTGAACCGCTGATGCACAGCGAAGCTTTACTGATTCGCCGTCAAGAAGTTGAAGATACACACGGACTTGAACGGCTCATTAGCCGTCTTCGTGGAGTTCTCATTGCACGCCAATATGCTCTTGTCGACTATGACATCCCTGAAGCATTATTACCGCAAGCATCCGCTCTCACACCAGGTTTAGAAGCCCCGACTATCTCGCCTCTTGAACGAGAAGGGTGGGTTGCTGTGCGATCTATGGTTTTGCGTCAAGAAACCAATAACATCATGGACCAGCTATACGATATTGGTGCGCGCGCTATTCTCGTCTCTCCGGTACAGGCGGCACGTCTCTAACCCACCCTACACAATGTTGAGGACGCTCTTCTTCGTAAGCTGAAAGCTTCAACCCTTCATAGTAGGTAACAGAACAAGGTAAAGGAACAAATAATTCTATGGGCGTTGCTATTCGCGTGATTCCATGTCTTGACGTCGATCAAGGACGAGTGGTTAAAGGGGTTAACTTTGAGGGGCTACGCGATGCTGGCGACCCCGTCGAATTAGGCGCCCAATATAATGAAGCAGGTGCCGATGAACTCACATTCTTAGATGTTACGGCCTCAACTGCCGATAGAGAAACAACATTTGACGTTGTACAAAAAACAGCAGAAACTGTTTTTATTCCGCTGACCGTTGGCGGGGGAGTCCGAAGCGTAGACGACGTCGATAAGCTCCTGCGGACCGGTGCAGATAAAGTGTCTATCAATACTGCAGCCATCAACAACCCTCACCTTATCAACGACATTTCTGAACGTTTCGGCTCTCAGGTGCTTGTCTTATCAGTAGATGCTAAACAATCTGAAAACACTCCTTCTGGATACGAAATTACCACTCACGGTGGTAAAACAAGTACCGGAATTGACGCCTTAGAATGGGTTGCCGAAGCTGAAAAACGTGGTGTTGGAGAAATCTTATTGAACTCTATTGACGCTGACGGAACGAAAACAGGCTTTGACATTCCTATGATTCAAGCTGTTCGATCTGTGACAAAACTTCCGCTCATTGCTTCTGGTGGGGCTGGTGCACCGGAGCATTTCCCACCGGCAATTGAAGCTGGTGCAAATGCTGTTCTTGCGGCGTCCATCTTCCATTTTGGTGAGGTGAGCATCGCTGAAGTTAAAGATGCGATTCGAGATGCTGGATATGATGTTCGCTAAAAAATGAGGTTAGGAAAACTGAATGATGGACAGCTCATACTCATCTGAAAAAAATGTACCTGAAGAATATATAGCGGACCTAAGCTATAACGATCAAGGTCTCATTGCCGCAATTATCCAACAATATGACACCGGCGAAGTACTGATGTTGGGGTGGATGAACCAAGAAGCTTTACGACGGACCCTGAACGAAGGACGGGTGACGTTCTGGTCTCGCTCTCGCCAACAATACTGGCGCAAAGGTGACACCTCAGGACACTACCAATATGTTAAGTCAGTATCAGTAGACTGCGATAAAGATGCTCTCCTTCTACAAGTTGACCAGATAGAAGCAGCCTGCCATACAGGACAACGGACGTGTTTTTTAACAGGGGGAGAACTTCCTGCAACCGTCCTGCCAACACCGGCCACACAATAATAAGCTATGTTGAAGGGTTCTGCTAAGACCTTCAAAAGACTTACAATAGCGATACAGCATCTTCCAGCTAAAACCAACGCAGAGGACTTCACCGCATATGCAAGATATGGGCATTATTTCCCCCAGCTTTGAACAATTTCAAACGTTAGCGAAGACTCGTCGTGTTATCCCTGTCTACACTAAGATTCTGGCAGATTCACTAACACCTATCGGCCTTTACCGTGCTTTGGTGCTACGTGAAGGAAAAGCACAACCTGGAACATTCTTACTTGAATCAGCAGCAGAAAATGCTCAATGGTCACGCTACTCATTTATCGGTGCTCATTCGCGCGCAACCCTAACCACATCTGAAGGAAAAGTATTTTGGCAAGGTGAAACACCAGCAGGAGCACCAACTGACGGAGACCCTGTCGAAGCCATCCAAAAAACCCTCAAAACATTACATACCGAACGTTTTGACCATCTTCCCCCACTCACCAGCGGACTGGTCGGCTATCTTGGGTGGGACGTCGTACGGCACTGGGAAAACCTCCCACACCGACCACAAGACGACATTCAACTACCTGAATTCGCCCTTAACCTTGTCTCAGACATGGCAATACACGATAACACTGACGGTACCGTAACCCTGATTGCCAACGCCATTAACTTCAACGGTACCGACGATAACGTTGAACAAGCCTACGAAGACGCTGTCGAACGCGTCCACCGTATGCTTGATAAACTTTCACAACCTTTAGAACGTTCAACCGTATCTGAACTATATGGCACCAATAACGTTGAACATACGCTCGCCCGAACTCAATGCTCTATGACAACAGAAGAATTCCTCAACGTCGTAGAACAATCCCGCCAAAACATTATCGATGGCGACGTATTCCAACTCGTTCTTTCACGTCGATTCACCGTAGAGAACCATGCAGAACCACTAGACGTCTACCGGATGCTACGCCAATCTAACCCCTCGGCATACATGTACCTATTCAACTTTGAAGACACCGAAGGGCAACCTTTCCATATTGTTGGTTCATCACCAGAAGCGCTAGTAACCCTCAAAGACGGTGTTATATCGACACACCCCATCGCTGGTTCACGTCCACGTGGCGCAAACCGCGAAGAAGACTTCAAACTCAGCGAAGAACTCCTTGCAGACCATAAAGAACGCTCAGAACACCTCATGCTCGTTGACTTAGCACGCAACGACCTCTCCCGTGTAGCAGTACCCGGATCAGTAGCTGTAGAACAGTTCATGGAGATTGAACGTTTCAGCCACATTATGCATATCTCCTCTACCGTCACTGCACAAAAAGGAGAAGACTACGACGCCTATGATGTTCTTCGCGCAACGTTCCCCGCAGGTACACTTTCAGGCGCTCCCAAACCACGTGCTATGCAACTGATTGACCAATACGAGCCTCAAAGCCGTGGAGTGTATGGGGGAGTGTGCGGATATTTTGATTTTGCTGGCAACATGGACATGGCCATTGCTATTCGCACCGCTTTACTCAAAGGCACACGCGCCTATATACAAGCAGGAGCAGGACTCGTTCTAGACTCTGACCCATCATCTGAAGAACAAGAAACCTGTCATAAAGCAGCAGCACCTTTGCGCGCCGTTGCGTTAGCAGCTGGAATGAAAAGACTCTCTACACGAGCTCAACAGCTAGATAACTGAGAGATCACCTATGCTGACTTCTTTATACACTCGTTTAAACCTCGCTAAAACAACATTTCTAACGCTCATATGTGCAGGTATCACCTTCGGCGCAACCTTACCTAGCTGGATTGACATTCGCATCAACACCGCACTGATTGCTTCAATAGTGCAGGTTGCCGGTTCAGAGGCAGCCCCCGCCGTAAGTTCCCTCTCCCTCGTAGCTTTAGCCGGCATGCTCGTCATTCGTTTAGCCTCTACACGAATTGCGCGTATCGTCGCCATCTTACTGTCCCTGACTGGTATTGGAATGTGCGCATCCATCATTTCAGTACTCCTGGACCCTACTTCTGCTTCGACAACACCAGTAGGAAAAGCTACCGGACTATCGCAGGTCGCAGCAGATTACACCATCACCTTCTGGCCCTGGGTGTCTTGTCTTGGCGCAATCCTCATTACCCTTCTTGGACTATACCTGTTCCTAGCACTGGCACATTGGCCGAAGAAAAGAAAATACGATAGAACAACCCAACCCGTCACTGACGAAATAGACGACATTGATACTTGGGATTCTCTCAGTGCTGGGATTGACCCCACGGCAAAAAAGCTAAGAGAAAGCTAAGAGTAGAGGGTAAAACCACGCAACATAGCGCATAAATCTAAGCTGTTATTGACACTATCGACTAGAATCATCAATAGGTTTATTTCCTCCGCAAAGAGGAACACACACGTACAAGGAGAAACAATGGCTAAAGAGCAGATCGTGCTTTCACCAGAGATCCCATACCCCAACCACGGAAATACCGTTGCTTCATGGGGAATGTTCTCTGTGATGATTCTCGGTGCACTCATCTCTGCACTAGGCTTTGACTTTGGACATCCATTCTTTTTCTGGCTTGGTCTTGGAGTAATCGTCCTCGGCGCATTCGTCGGTTGGGCTCTCAAAGCTGCAGGCTACGGCCAAGGTGGGGCAAAGACTAAATACACCGGACACTAAAAGTTCCGTATATGACCTCTTATATAAGCGTCTCGCCCTCGGCGGGACGCTTATTTCATAGGAATTACTATCACCAACCAACAACTATTCTTTTTTCTGATGAAGGAACACTGGCATGGCAACAGTCTTAGAAAACATCATCACAGGTGTACGTGAAGACCTCAAAGAACGCATAAAACATACCCCGTTAGAGCAGATACAACGCCAAGCCCAAAACCAAAAACCTGCACTAGAAGCGCTAAACTATCTACGCCCCACCAACACCTTTAACGTCATCGCAGAAGTCAAAAGAGCCTCTCCCTCTAAAGGAGAACTCGGAGAAATCCACGACCCCGCCGCCCTCGCACAAGCCTATGAACGTGGGGGAGCTAGTATCATCTCCGTTCTTACTGAACAACGACGCTTCAAAGGAACACTCAACGACCTCAAAACAGTACGCGAACACGTTAATATCCCCATACTACGCAAAGACTTCATCATCGACGAATACCAGATTTGGGAAGCACGAGCCTACGGCGCTGACCTCATCCTCCTCATCGTCGCAGCACTGGATGACCAAACACTCAAAGAATTTCTAGAACTCACCCATAAACTAGGGATGAGAGCACTCATCGAAACACACACACCAGAAGAAATTGAGCGCGCCAAAACACTAGGAGCCCACATCATCGGTGTTAATGTACGAAACCTCAAAACTTTAGAAGTCAACAACTCACACTTTGCAGAACTAGCCCAACTACTCCCTCAAGACGCTGTCATCATCGCAGAATCTGGTGTCTCCACAGCCCAAGATGTTACAGACTACGCATTACACGGGGCACAAGCCGTCCTCGTCGGAGAAGCACTCGTTCGTTCCGGAGAACCCGAAAACACTGTCCGAGAATTCAAACAAGCCGGACACACCGGACGTACACAATACCTTCAACAGCAGAACGCCTAAGACCCAACTCACTCAACAGCTCTATAACAGAAAACGAGGCATAACGGTGACAAACCAACTTGCAGATAACTTTTTGAAAGGGAACTCTTCTTCCCTCAAAAATGCCCCCGGCCCTTACTTCGGTCAATACGGTGGTCAATGGATGCCCGAATCTTTAATGATGGCAATGACCGAGCTAGAAGAAACCTTCGAATCTGCAAAAAATGATCCAGCATTTATGGCAGAATTCCAACGCCTCAGCCACGAATACTCCAACCGCCCATCACTACTAACCGAAGTACCACACTTCTCAGAGCACGCTCACGGGGTACGTTTCTTCCTCAAACGAGAAGACCTCAACCACACTGGCTCACACAAGATTAACAACGTTATTGGCCAAGCGCTCCTAGCACGACGCATGGGAAAAACCCGTCTCATCGCAGAAACAGGAGCCGGACAACACGGTGTAGCAACAGCAACAGCCGCCGCATTATTCGGCATGGAATGCGTCATCTACATGGGTGAAGAAGACACCGAACGTCAATCCCTCAACGTGGCACGCATGCAACTTCTTGGGGCACGAGTTATCGCCGTTCAAAACGGTTCACGAACCCTCAAAGACGCCATTAACGAAGCACTACGCGACTGGGTAGCAAACGTCGACAACACCCATTACCTCCTTGGAACAGCAGCAGGAGCACACCCTTTCCCTGCCATGGTGCGTTTCTTCCACGACGCCATCGGCACTGAAGCCCGAGAACAAATCCTCGAAGCCACCGGAAAACTTCCCGACGGTATCGCAGCATGCGTTGGCGGAGGCTCCAACGCTATTGGAATGTTCCACGCTTTCCTTGACGACCCCGATGTAAAAATCTATGGCTTTGAAGCAGGCGGTGACGGCATCGATACAGACCGTCACGCAGCAACCATTAACCTTGGAAAACCTGGCATGCTTCACGGCGCGATGACATACCTGATGCAGAACGAAGATGGACAAATCATCGAATCCCACTCAATTTCTGCTGGACTCGACTACCCCGGGGTCGGCCCCGAACACTCCTACCTCAACGACATCGGCAGAGTCAGCTACCAGCCCGTTACCGACACCGAAGCCATGGACGCATTACAGCTACTATGCCGTACCGAAGGTATCATTCCTGCTATCGAATCTGCCCATGCGCTCGCTGGCGCTCTGCGCGTTGCACGCGAATGGGCTGCCAACGACCCTGAAACTGCTTCCGACAAAGTGATGGTGGTATGTCTTTCAGGTCGTGGCGATAAAGATATGGGAACAGCCCTAGAATGGTTCGGCCTAGGTAAAGCCATCCCTTCATCATCTTTAGTGACTGGAAATAAAGAAGCTATGCACGAAGCTCAGAGCGTAGAGAGCGAGAACAACTAATGACGTATCGTGATTATCTATCAGAAGGCGTTCGGTATTCTGTACATCATAATTCTTTTCCGCCGGCTCCAGCTGGGTCGGCGTTGAAACGACGCCTTGAAGAATGTCGTGAACAAGGACGTGCTGCCCTCATCGGTTACTTACCGGTAGGCTACCCCACCGTTGACGAATCCATTCAGGCTGCTATTGCGTTAGGACGTAACGGTGCAGACATTATTGAACTAGGTGTCCCTTATTCTGATCCAGTGATGGACGGCCCTGTTATTCAAAAGGCAACAGCACACGCCATAGAGAACGGATTTCGTCTAAAAGATGTGTTTCGTGCCGTACACGAAATTACTGAGGCCACCTCTGCTGTTGTTGTTGTAATGACCTACTGGAACCCCGTGTTAAGTTATGGTGTTGACGAGTTCGCTCGTGATCTTTCAGCAGCCGGAGGAGCTGGAATTATCACACCAGATCTCGTCCCTGACGAAGCCTCCGCATGGTTTGAGGCCTCCGAAAAGTATCAGTTAGATCGTGTTTTCTTAGCTGCTATTTCTTCTTCTGACGAGCGTTTAGCGATGATTTCTCGTGCTTCTAGTGGCTTCGTGTACGCGGTCTCTGTCATGGGTGTGACGGGTATGCGCCAGTCCGTGAACAATGCTGCTTCTGAACTGGTGCAGCATTTACGTAAAGCGGACGCTCCAGCAGTTTGTGTTGGTTTGGGTGTTTCTCGCCGTGAACACGTTGAAGAAATCGGGCAATATGCTGATGGTGTGATTGTGGGGACTGCTCTTGTGAAAGCTCTAGAATCTGATGGCGTTGAAGGAGTCGCAGTTTTGACGCGTCAGTTAGCAGGTAAGAACGATGAATAATACGGTGTTAGAGGCTTCTATTCCGTCCCCATCTGTTAGTAGTTTTCATGTAGGTGGTCTAACCATTCATTTTTATGCTTTATGCATTTTGGTGGGTATTTTCTTGTGCTTGAAACTTACAGCCTACCGTTGGAAGTCATGGGGGCAAGATCCTGAACGTATCTGGGATATCGCGTTATGGTCTTTCCCCTTTGGCATCGTGGGCGCTCGAGCTTACCACGTGCTCATTACTGACCCTGCAAGTTATTTTGGTGCAGGTGTTAATCCTCTCAACGTCTTTAAGATATGGGAGGGCGGAATCGGCATTATGGGTGCTATTTCTTTAGGTTCTTTAGGTGCTTGGATTGCTTGTCGTCGTTATGGTATTTCTTTTGCGCTCTTTGCTGACGCTGTTGCCCCCGGTATTCTTTTAGCTCAGGCCTGCGGACGTTGGGGTAACTGGTTCAACCAGGAGCTGTTCGGCAAACCGACTACTCTGCCGTGGGGCTTAGAAATTTCTTCTCATTCTCCAAATTTTCCGCATCAATACCCTGCCGGTACGCTCTTTCACCCAACTTTTCTGTACGAATCGTTATGGAATCTTTGCGGTGTCATGCTCTTATTGTATTTAGGTCGTAAGTCGGTGCTTGTTTTAGGTCAGACTTTTTGGCTCTATGTGTTGTACTACGGTGTAGGACGTATCATTATCGAGATATTCTGGCGTATTGATACTCCTCATTATGTGCTGGGTCTTCGTGTTCATGTGTGGACTGCTGGTTTGCTGATTGTTCTTGGTCTTTGTGGTCTGATCATCGCTAAGAGGCGTGCTCGTCAGCGTGCTCTTATAGACGCGGCTCAAGGGGTCTAAACTTCAGCTCCGTAATATTGTTCTGGGAGAAAACCAGACGATGTCCTGCCCACAATATATGTTGTGGGCAGGACATCGTCTTTTAAGGTATAGAAGTTTTATGATGCGGTGAGGTGTACTCTGCTATTGGTCTGTTCAATGCCCCGATACTCGTGGGTCACGACAATAGCAATCCCTCCGTTACGGCAATGTTCTTGAAGAAAATCGAGAACACATTGCGCGTGGTAATCGTCTAATGCTGCTGTTGGTTCGTCAAGAAGGATTATAGGAGTCTCGCGGACTGCTGCTCGTATAATCCCGATAGGCTATTTGGTGATCTTATCGTTTGCTAGTTGGTAGGGGTGTTTTCGCTTTTTCTAGGGTTTTGGTTTAGGGCTTTTATTGCTTGGGTTTTGCTGTTGAGGATTGCATCGATAACGGATATAACGGCTGCTCGTTCTGAATCAGTGAGGTCTTTTGCTCTTTCTGGGAGGATGAAAGGCTCTCCTCCTGCTGGTGGAAGTTGAGCTAGGAATCTCAACTGCGCACGGTCTAAACCTAATACTTGCCCTAAAGCGTCTAATACTTCGGGGTTAGGCTTAGCAGGAATCTGACCCGACAAATACCTGTGTATCGTCGTTTTCCCTATGCTGTATCCGAGCTGTTCAGCCCGATGTGCAATATCTTGCAGGGAATAATTATGCTTGATTGAAGCTTGCTTTAACGTTTTTGAAAGATTTTTCACGTTCCTATTTTTTCCGCAAAAAATCCATTTGACAAGACCATTGGATATTTTTTGTCCACTTTCTCACCGTTTGTTAACCAGTATTTACGGTGGAAATATAAAAAATGTTGCCGAAAAGGTGGACAACTTGTCCACGTTATGGTTATAGTTTAATTGTTCCGCTTTTCAGGAAATAGGAACAGGATGTTTGATAAACGAATAGTGTGGCTACTTTGAAGATATAGAAAGGAAAATATGACAACAAAAATGCGCGTGCAAGTGCGCTCTGAAAACTTGCGTGACACATTGAAGCTTCGGCGATTTACTTACCGTGATTTGGAGAAAGTGACGGGTATTCCGAAAGCTTCGATAGCAAAATTGGCTACAGGCGGGCAAAAAACATGCTCTCTAGAGAGAGCTATGAAAATTTCAAAATATCTATGCGTTCCGTCCGAAACCATTTTTTTTGTCAAAAATATTCCACATTCCAAGAACGAAGAAAACGGTGATTATCAATGACCAAACTACTAACGCCGGCTCAGGTATCTGAGATAACCGGCTTCAAAGAAAAAACCCTCGCCAACTGGCGTTCGCAAGGAAAACAACTGCCTTACTGCAAAATAGGGCGCTCAGTTCGTTACCGCGCCAGCGATGTTGAAGAGTGGATACGCAAAAATAAACCTAAAAAAGTCTACAAATAGGTATTATCTCATCGACGTAGAAATAAGCCTTACTCTAAAACACCGAAGACATTACGGGCAGGGTGCGTCCACCACACTACAAAAGAGTAGTTCCCCGATATACTCTTATCCCGTGATAACAACATATTTTGAGGACTGCTTACAGGGGAGAAGCTGTGCCACAACGGTCCAGCTAGAAAGATGAGCTGTGTTAAAACCCTCTGGACTTCCATAACGGTCTTGGCTCATCACAAAAAATACTGTTGAGACGCCTTTCTTTCACTGTGTACGTCTTGTCGCTAAAAATAAAAATATCCGAGACATCCAACTATTTAACTATCAGATACTAAGCCGTCTCACTATCTGGTGCATTAATACGAAGAATTACCCCTTTTGAAACAAAACAAGGCACAATAACTACCAGAAGATAGATAGAACATACCCAAAAACTAGCGTCTTCTACCGGTGAACGTGAAAACGTAACAACATTGACTCCACCACACACAGGAATCAACTGCACCACAACAAATCCACCACTGATAACACCTATACCCATCAGTAAACGGAACATACCCCATCGCTGCAATGGCGCGGCTCAAAGACCTTTAACTCTTATCCCACACCCAAGAGTTAGAGCCTATGCGCATACACGATGCGGATATATCAAACTTTGTGCCGTACCACCACCGAAACCTCGTTCACACACGTGCCCTAACGCATGTGAACGACCCGCCGTGGAGAGGAAAAGGCCTTTGAAAAACCCAACATCACACACCCCAACACAGAGCAAACACAACTCCACCACACCACCGTCACCCTTCCAAACATTTGCCGCAATACCTCAAGCGCAAGGGCTATACCACCCCGACAACGAAAAAGACGCCTGCGGACTAGCGATGGTTGCAACGATCAACGGTCAAGCCAGCCACGATATCGTTGACCACGCACTCACAGCACTGCGTCGGCTCGAACACCGAGGAGCCGTCGGAGCAGACGAAGGCACCGGCGACGGCGCAGGAATCCTCCTACAACTACCCGACACATTCTTCCGCGCCGTACTAGACTTCTGCCTACCAGAAACCGGAAAATACGCAGCTGGAACAGCGTTCCTCCCCGCTGACGAAGAAAACATCAGCGAATACAAACAATCACTAGAAGACATCGCCCACGCAGAAGGACTCAAAGTCCTCGGCTGGCGAGACGTGCCCACCAACCCAGAACTTGTTGGAAAATCAGCACGCGCCGTCATGCCTCACTTTGTACAGATGTTCATCGCCGAAGCAGAACCCGAAGAACACGACGCCGTTGCCGCACCCTTCACCGGACATATCCCTATCATCGACCTCGACACAACATCCGCACAACAACAACTAGACCAAAAAGCTTTTCGTCTACGTAAACGCGCACAGCACAAGCTCGGAGTATATTTTCCGTCCTTCTCTACACGAACCATCGTGTACAAAGGAATGCTAACCACCGCACAACTAGAACCCTTTTATCCTGATCTCTCAGACCCCAGATTTCAGACAAAACTTGCTATCGTCCACTCACGATTTTCAACGAACACCTTTCCCTCATGGCCGTTAGCGCAACCCTTTAGAACCATCGCACATAACGGCGAAATCAACACCGTCAAAGGCAACCGTAACTGGATGCGAGCGCGTCAATCACAGCTCAAATCACCATTGTTAGGACGAAACCCCGAAGAATTATTTCCCATCTGTTCGGCGGGTGCTTCAGATTCTCAGTCTTTTGACGAGGTTGCAGAACTGCTGTTGCTCTCTGGGCGTAGCGCGCCACAAGTGATGATGATGATGATTCCTGAGGCGTGGGAAAAACACGAGGATATGGACGAAGACCTCCGAGCCTTCTACCAATATCATTCAACGTTAATGGAACCATGGGACGGCCCAGCAGCCGTAGCCTTTACCGATGGTACACGGGTTGGTTCTGTTCTTGACCGTAACGGGTTACGACCAGCACGCTACTGGGTGACTGATGAAGGTCTTGTTGTTCTTGCATCTGAAGTGGGCGTTATCGATATTGACGAGAAGAATATCGTTCAGAAAGGTCGAGTCAGCCCAGGAAAGATGTTCTTCGTCGATACAGAACAACAACGTATCATCTCAGATGAAGAAGTTAAAAAGAGCGTAGCGAATAGTCACCCATGGAAAAAATGGGCGTCAGAGTCCATTATCAATCTTGCCGATTTACCTGAACGTGAACATATTCGTTACCCTCGTTCATCAATGACTCTGCGCCAACAGACTTTTGGGTACACCACTGAAGAACTTAAAAAGATTCTTGCCCCCATGGCACAACATGGTGCAGAGCCTATTTACGCGATGGGAACGGATACTCCTATTGCGGTTCTTTCGTCACGTTCACGATTACTTTTTGACTATTTTGTGCAGTCTTTTGCTCAAGTAACGAATCCTCCTCTTGACTCTATTCGTGAAGAGCTTGTTACGTCCTTGAAGACATCGGTAGGTCCTAATGGGAATATTCTTCGTAATGGGCGTGTACATACTCGTCATATTGGTTTAGATTTTCCCGTTATCAATAATGATGAGTTGGAAAAGATTGCTCACCTCACTGATGAGGATGGTATGGGTATTGCCCTGAAAGTTCGGGGTCTTTATAACCCTGCTGGGGGAGAAGACGCTTTACGTGCTCGGCTGAGTGAAATTTGTGAAAAGGTGTCTGCCGCTGTTAATCGCGGTGTGGAGCATATTATTCTTTCTGATCGTCATTCTAATGCGCAGTGGGCGCCTATCCCGTCGTTGCTGTTGACGGCGGCGGTTCATCATCACCTTTTGCGTTCTGCAACTCGCACGAAGGCGTCTTTGGTGGTTGAAGCTGGTGATGTTCGCGAAGTGCATCATATTGCCACTTTGGTTGGCTATGGTGCTTCAGCGGTGAACCCGTATCTTGCCATGGAGTCGGTGGAACAGCTGGTTCGAGATGGTGAGATTGAGTCAGTTTCTGAGGACGAAGCTGTTAAGAACTTGATTAAGGCTTTGGGTAAAGGTCTGCAGAAGATTATGTCGAAGATGGGTATTTCTACGGTATCTTCGTATTGTGGTGCTCAGACTTTTGAAGCTTTGGGTTTATCTGAGCGTCTTGTGAGCGAGTATTTTCCAGGGACTCATTCGCAGATGGATGGTGTGGGTCTTGACGTTATTGCTGCTGAAGTGAAAGCCCGTCATGACCGTGCTTATCCTCAAGGTGGGGTAGCTGTTCCACACCGTACTTTAGAAACTGGCGGTGAATATGATTGGCGTCGTGATGGTGCCTCCCACTTGTTTAACCCTGAGACTGTTTTCCGTTTGCAGCATGCAACCAAAACGGGGCGCTACGATATTTTCAAGTCTTATACAGAACGTGTAAATGATCAGTCTAAAGAGCTGATGACAATACGTGGGTTATTGTCTTTGAAGCAGGATCGCCCTCCGATTGATATTTCTGAGGTAGAGCCGGTGAGCTCTATTGTGAAGCGTTTTTCGACGGGTGCGATGTCGTATGGGTCTATCTCTCAGGAGGCTCATGAGACTTTGGCTATTGCGATGAACGCTTTGGGTGCAAAGTCGAATACTGGTGAGGGCGGTGAAGATGTTGAACGGCTTCTTGACCCGCAACGGTGTTCAGCTATTAAGCAGGTTGCTTCTGGTCGTTTTGGTGTGACGTCTTTATACCTAACACACGCCCAAGATATTCAGATTAAGATGGCTCAAGGCGCTAAACCTGGTGAAGGTGGGCAGCTCATGAGTCAGAAAGTGTACCCGTGGGTGGCGAAGACCCGTCACGCGACAGCTGGGGTGACCTTGATTTCGCCACCTCCTCATCATGATATTTATTCTATTGAGGATTTGGCACAGCTGATTTATGACCTCAAACGTGCCAACCCGCAGGCTCGTATTCATGTCAAGTTGGTGTCTGAGGTGGGTGTTGGAACGGTTGCTGCCGGTGCAACGAAAGCTAAAGCCGATGTCGTGCTTATTTCTGGTCACGATGGTGGTACTGGTGCTGCTCCTTTGAACTCCTTGAAACATGCTGGAGCACCATGGGAGTTAGGTCTTGCTGAGGCTCAACAGACTTTGATGATTAACGGTTTACGTGACCGCGTAGTTGTGCAAGCTGACGGGCAACTAAAAACCGGTCGTGACGTGATAATTGCTGCTCTATTGGGTGCAGAAGAGTTCGGTTTTGCAACAGCTCCACTCGTGGTGGAGGGCTGCATTATGATGCGTAAATGCCATTTGGATACCTGCCCAGTGGGGGTTGCGACACAGAACCCGACGCTTCGCGAACGGTACACCGGTAAAGCTGAGCATGTTATCAATTTCTTTAAATTTATTGCTGAAGAAGTTCGTGAATATTTAGCGCAGCTGGGATTAAGAAGCCTAGACGAGGCTATTGGACGCGCCGAACTTTTGGATACTTCTGCCGCTATCGAACATTGGAAAGCTGACGGTTTAGACTTATCGCCTATTCTGCGTTCAACGTTTGAAGAGTACGCGGGTCGGGGAGTGCGCCATAGCCGTGAACAAGACCATGAACTGGATGCTCATATCGACCACCATTTTATTCGTGCGGCTTCTGCCACTTTTGAGCACCGTCAGAAGACTCAAATCACTCGTGATGTGGTGAATACTGATCGTTCTATCGGCACAATGCTAGGACATTATGTGACGAAAACGTTTGGTACTGACTTATTAGAACCAGATACGATTGACCTTCATCTGAAAGGACATGCTGGTCAGTCTTTGGGTGCGTTTATTCCTCAAGGAATGACTATTCGATTGGTTGGTGACACCAACGATTATGCTGGTAAAGGCCTATCTGGTGGACGAATTATTATCCGCCCAGATGAGAACGCTCCTCTTATCGCTCATGAAAATGTTGTGGCAGGGAACGTTATCGGTTATGGCGCTACCAGCGGTGAACTGTTTATCCGTGGTGTTGTAGGTGAACGTTTCTTAGTGCGTAATTCTGGTGCTACTGCTGTTGTTGAAGGAATCGGTGACCACGGTTGTGAATATATGACAGGTGGCAGAACCCTGATTTTGGGTGAGACAGGACGTAATTTTGGTGCTGGTATGAGTGGTGGTTATGCATATGTACTAGATCTCAACATGAAGAATGTGAATAAAGATTCTCGTGAGCAGGGCGAACTATTGTTTTCCGCTTTATCTGAAACAGATTGTTCAGAGGTTCGCCAACTTTTAGAAGAGCACGTACAACACACTGGGTCGCATCTGGGCCAACAGCTTTTAGCAGATGAAGAGGACACCATGCGCCGTATCACGAAGGTTGTGCCGCGTGATTATGCGGCGGTTTTGAGCGTTCGTCAGGACGCTCAAGCTCAAGGTGAAGACCCTAACTCGATGGCTGTGTGGAAGAAGATTTTGGAGGTAACCCGTGGCTAATCCTCGTGGCTTTCTAGAAGTAACAACTCGTCAAGACCGACCTAAACGTCCTGTGCCTGTGCGTATTATGGATTACCGTGAGGTGCAGGTTCGCCCAAACGAGGCTGTTATCCGTCAACAGACATCGCGTTGCATGGATTGTGGTGTGCCGTTTTGTCATGCTGGGTGTCCTTTGGGAAATCTTATTCCTGAGTGGAATGATTTGGTGTGGCGTGGTCGTACCCGTGAAGCGGTGGAGCGTATGCACGCAACAAACAATTTTCCGGAATTTACGGGGCGCGTGTGCCCAGCTCCGTGTGAGTCTTCTTGTGTGCTAGGTATTAATCAGCCGGCGGTCACTATTAAACAAGCTGAGTATTCTATTGGTGAAGCTGGGTTTGCTGAGAACCTGATTGAGCCTATTCTTCCTGCACGTATGTTAGATAAGACGGTTGCTGTGGTGGGCTCTGGTCCAGCTGGGTTAGCGGCTGCTCAACAATTAACGCAGGCTGGTTTTACGGTTGCTGTTTTTGAACGTGACGCTAAAATTGGTGGTTTGTTACGCTATGGTATCCCTGATTTTAAATTAGAGAAATCTGTGGTGGAGCGTCGTCTTGCAGTGATGGAAGAAGAAGGCACTCGTTTCCGTCCCGGCATTAATATTGGTACTGATATTACGTGGGATGAGTTACGACGACGATATGACGCTGTTATTGTTGCGACAGGGGCAACAGCTCCTCGTTTACTGGACATTCCGGGCGCTGAGTTATCTGGTATTTATCCGGCAATGGATTATCTCAAGGACACGAATCGTTTTGTCTCAGGGGAGAGCTCTTCACTGAGCATTGACGTTACCGGTAAGAACGTGATTGTTTTGGGCGGTGGAGACACTGGATCTGACTGTATCGGTACGGCTGTACGCCAAGGAGCAGCATCTATTACGACTCTTGCAATTGGTGAACAGCCACCGCTTGAACGCTCTGATAGTGAACCATGGCCGATGTTTCCAAAAGTATTTGAGGTGTCTTCTTCTCATGAGGAGGGTGGAGAGCTTCGCTATTTAGCGTCAACCGTGGAGTTCGTTGGTGAGAATGGTGTTTTGACAGGTCTTAAAGTTGCTAAGACGCAGTACCTACCTAATGGCCGTCGTGTCCCTGAACCAGGTACCGAACATGTTATCCCTGCTGATATCGTGTTTTTGGCGTTAGGTTTTACGGGGCAAGATTCTCGAACTTTAGAAGAACAAATTGGTGCGTGCTATGACAAACGGTCAAATGTTGCACGAGATGAGAACTATATGACGAATGTTCCTGGCGTGTTTTCTTGTGGTGACGCTGGCCGCGGACAGTCCCTGGTGGTGTGGGCTATCGCTGAGGGGCGTGCAACAGCTGCCGCAGTTGAGCGGTATCTTACCGGTTCCACTTTCTTACCTGAACCGGTGTCTCCTCATGATCGCGGGTTTACGCTTCTTTAAGAGACGGTATAAATAAATCTATGTGGTGGGGTAAAAGATATCTCTTACCCCACCACATAGAGGAGAACAAACATTGTTATTGTTGAGTAGCTAACGTTTGTAGGACGTGCTCGACTAACGGTTTAACAGCTATTGGGTCAGAATAGTTTACTTTTCCCTGTTCAAAGCTTTTAAGCATTTGTTCTTGAGCCTGAGAGCGTTGAGGTTTTGCCGCTATTGCTGCACGTACCCCCATCATGAGCGTTTTATGTTTCATGCTGAGTTTGGTATGGTCTAGTCCTCCACGAAAATGGAAAATTTTAGCGTTCTCCGTTAACGTTTCGCCATAGTTCTTTATCACCATATTGTCTAACTTTTGGCGGCTACTACCTTCAAGCCCGTTAAAAGATACGGTAAAAAACACGCGTGGGACTGATCGCAATAGTTCAGCGTATTTTTGTGTTGTTTTTGCTCCTGTCAAAAATGTTCCATAGTCGCTAGCTCCGATAAGAACAATATCTGCTGATTGAATATTTTCTGCGCAGAGCTGTTCTGTAGCGCAAATCGTTACGTTGATAGTGTTGTCATGGTTAGTTAACGCTTCGGATATCCAGTGTGCATATTCTGTGGTGTATCCGTACTGGCTACCGGCTGAGATGAGAACACGTGCTCCCATGAGGATACGCGCCTTAGCTTTCTACGTTGGGGGAGAGATACCCTGCGACTGTTTCGACGAGGGGGAAGATGTCTTCACGGTTGGTGTAGTCTCCACCACCATTGTCGAAAGATTCAATCATCTGTTTGTCGTATTCGTTCGCGTGAGGCTTGAGACGATATGCGGTGCGAACTCCTGCTAGAACAGTTTTGTGAGTTTTCGTCATTTGGGAGAGGTCTAGTCCTCCGCGGAAGTGGTAGGTGGGGCAGTTTCCTGCGACGTCTTCTTTATAAGATTTCATGACGCGTTTGTCGAGGTATTCACGCGGGTATACGGCTAGACCGTTGAAACATACGGTGAAGAAGACGCGGTGCGGAACTTTGAGCATTGCTTCACGGCGTTTGCGTAATGTTGGAGCGCCGGTGAGGAACCCTCCAAGGTAACTTGCCCCGACGATGAGTACGTCAGCAGATTCGATGAGCTCGTCGGTGGCTTCTGCAATGGGGCTGAGGCTAATGTTGGGGGACTGGTCGAGAGTTTGGAGTTCTTCTGCAATCCAGCGGCAGTACCGTTCTGTAAATCCGTAGTTTGAGCCGAAGAGGATAACGACGTTTTGGGTGCTCATGAGTCTCACGTTTCTTTCATGCCGGTAAGGCGTGGTTTGCGGTGCTTTTATATCTCAAGAATAAAACAAGTTGAACGGCGATGGAACATTTAACGAATAAGATGTGTGTTTTTGTGGGAAATAGGCTGGTTTTATGAGTTATTTTTCTCATTTCTGGGACAAAAAGAAGGTTTATGCCCGTATAATGAGGTATGCACCCGGAGAGATGCTAAGAATATCTGTGAATGTGTGGGAATGTTATTTTTTGTGGCTCATTGAACGCACTATCGCAAGATGTTCTATCATCCCCCTTGTTGTCGCACCCCCAAACTTACTAAGGTTGTATACATGAGACGCGCAAAAATTGTTTGTACTATTGGTCCGGCAATCTCCTCTGAGGAGAAAATTAAGGCAGCTATTGAAGCTGGCATGAACGTCGCCCGCCTTAACATGAGCCACGGCGACCACGATGTTCACACAAATTCCTACAAGAACATTCGTAAACAGAGCAAAGCGCTCGGTAAAAACGTTGCCATTTTGGCAGACCTACAAGGCCCAAAGATTCGCCTTGAAACCTTCAAAAACGGTTCTGAAGTTCTAGAACCTGGTGATACTTTCAAAATTACGACCGAAGACGTTGAAGGTACCAAAGACATCTGTGGTACTACCTTCAAAGGACTCCCTGGAGACGTCGCTCCCGGAGACACCCTGCTCATCGATGACGGAAAAATTCGTCTTGAAGCCATTGAAGTAACTGACACGACAGTAACAACACGCGTTGTTGTTGGTGGGCCTATCTCCAACAATAAAGGTATTAACCTTCCCGGTGTTGCGGTATCTATCCCCGCATTGACCGAAAAAGATGAACGCGACCTTCGCTTCGCTTTGAAACTTGGTGTCGACATTATCGCTCTTTCTTTCGTGCGCTCTGGCGACGACATCGCTCGTGTTCACGAAATCATGGACGAAGAAGGATTCCGCATCCCCGTTATTGCGAAGGTTGAGAAGCCTCAGGCTGTTGACAATCTTCAAGACATCGTCGATAAGTTCGACGGTATCATGGTCGCTCGCGGTGACCTAGGCGTTGAATATCCTCTTGAAGAGGTCCCTCTCGTCCAGAAGCGAGCCATCGAACTTGCTCGCCGTTGGGCTAAGCCTGTTATCGTGGCAACGCAGGTTCTTGAATCAATGATTCATAACCCCACTCCAACTCGTGCAGAAGCATCTGACTGCGCTAACGCTATCCTTGATGGCGCAGACGCCGTCATGCTTTCTGGTGAAACATCTGTGGGCGAGTACCCGATTATCACCATTCAGACGATGGCTCGTATCGTCAAATCCACTGAGGAACGTGGCTTGTATCGCGTGCCTGAACTAGGCACTTCTCCTAAGACTCGTGGTGGCGCGATTACTCGTGCGGCAGTGAACGTTGCTGATCAGCTCAATGTTGATTACATTACCGCGTTCACTCAGTCCGGCGATACAGCTCGCCGTCTTGCACGTTTGCGCCCATCGAAGCCTGTGATTGCATTTACTCCTGATCCTAAGGTTCGCGCATTCCTTGCAATGCTTTGGGGTGTAGACGCGGTAGAAGCTGCGAGCGTTGCAAACACTGATGAGATGACAGGCCTGGTCGACCAGTACCTCTTGGCTCAAAAAATTGCTGAACCTAATCAACTCATCGTTATGGCGGCTGGTTCGCCTCCAAGCGTTGCCGGCTCAACCAACATGTTGAAAGTTCACCGTATTGGTGACTTGGATGACGCTGGTGCTCTTCTTCCTGAAGAGAAAGAGAAACTCGGCCCCTGGGGTGAAGATTCCTAGCATCGTCACTCTCTAAGGTTTTATCCTGATACGAGAAGAAGCCCTGTCCTATGTTCTGTTTATGAGCGAGGATGGGGCTTCTTTCTGTTGTGTTGTGAGGCATTAGATAAAGTATTTTATGATTTCGACTCTTTCGATTTCACTTTTGCGTAGTGATGGTGTATCGTAGAGGAGTGCTCTTAGCGCAGATGCGCCCAAGTGGCGGAATTGGCAGACGCGCCGCACTCAAAATGCGGTTCTTAGGAGTGTGGGTTCGAGTCCCACCTTGGGCACACAATAAACCCTCTTCTCTCTTGTAGAAGAGGGTTTTTTATTGGTATCAACCCATCGGTAAGGTGTTATTTTGTGTTAGGGGAGAACGCTCTATTCTCAGAAAAACCTGTAAAGGGTAATTTTGAGGCTTAACTTTCTCTCTGTGAGATTCTCAATAGAAATATCTTTTGAGTCTACGAGAGATGTTTCACCGAAGGTGTGATTCCTCTACGTTTAAACTCTGCTTGAACTTCTGGGCGAGCGTCGATTGCTTCTAATGCTTCAACGGCGCAGTGGTATCCGGCCCATGTGCTGCCGTAGACGATAGGTTGGTGTTCTCTCCAGTTAACGTATAGTTCAGGGTCTATGGAGATAGCGTATTGGTATACGAGTTCAGCGACCCATAGGGCTGTTTCGCTGTCTCCTCCGCCTCCAGTATCGCAGTCGTGTTTTAGATGTTTGGGGAGCTTTTTTCTAACGTGTTGATTGAAGTCGTATGCGACGTTTTCGAGTTTATAGAGGTCCATACTCTTTTTTGTCCCGCAAGTTAATTGATGTGTTAAGTTTTTTGAGTGATTTTATAAGTTTGAACTTAGCTAATAAGAATGGTATCAATTATCGCGATAATGGCAGCTCTTTCTGAATTTCTTTCTCAAAAGAAATACGAACATAAAAATATTTTTAAACATCTGTTCGTAATGCACCCACCAGCTGTTAAGACGACATCACAGCTACCGACCTTTGAGTTGCCTTTGCGTCAGTTTTCAGGTTGTTTTATCGTTGATGAGGTTACAGTGGTGAATATTACGGACTTTTTTCTTCACGTGCTGAACAGATAGCTAAGCAACGTGTCAAAATTATAAAGTAAAAGGGTCGGCAGAGAGCTAGGAGTTTGTATGTCAGAGAAGACATCTTCCACAGAGGAAACAACACATACCGTTATCGTCGCAGAAGACGAAGCGCTCATCCGTATGGACATCGTTGAGATTCTTCGAGGACAAGGATACGACGTCATCGCAGAAGCTGATAACGGAAAGACTGCTGTTGAACTCGCTGAGCGATACCGCCCTGACGTTGTCCTCATGGACGTAAAAATGCCCATTATGGATGGTATTACTGCTGCTGAAGAGATTACACAACGACAGATTGCTCCCGTTGTATTGTTAACCGCCTTTAGCCAAAAAGAGCTGGTAGATCGTGCCACAGAAGCTGGTGCAATGGCATACGTGGTTAAACCCTTTAGCCCAAATGAGCTCATCCCATCTATCGAAGTTGCGATGAGTCGTTATGAACAGATTAAGGCTCTTCAAGCTGAAGTTGAAAGCATTAAAGAACAGTTTGAAACACGGAAAGCTGTGGACCGTGCAAAGTCTTTGCTTATGACAAAGATGGGGGTAACAGAGCCAGAAGCATTCCGCTGGATTCAAAAAACGTCAATGGATCGACGTATCTCTATGCGTGAAGTTGCTGAGACTATCGTTGAACAAATGTCTAAATCATAGGTTTTACTAGACATAAAATCATGGTGGGGTTATCGCTTTTCAAATGAGCGATAACCCCACCATGTTGTGTTATGGGCAAAAATTATTTTTGTGAAGGTTTTGTGCCAATACCCCATAGCGTAATAGCGCTACAGACTGCTAACGCAAACCACCAATAGCTTCCGTGTTGCATCGCAGTAACAGCAACAAGAATGGTCAGGAGGAGAAAGACCATCCCAATTTTTTCCCGCATGGACGTTATCCTTTCTGAGCAGAATGAACGATGTTAGGAACAACCATATTAGTCATTCTGCCGCTGCTGATAAGCTTTCCATTCTCGTCGGTAATATCAATGTGGTGGACCAGCTGTGTTCTACCAAGTTTAACTGCGGTGCAGGTTCCTGTCACAAGACCACTGACGGCAGAGCGTAGGTGAGTAATATTCAGTTCTGTACCGACTGCCATGGTTTTCTCATCAACAGCCATATTTGAGGCAAAGGAGCCAAGGGTTTCTAAGAATGCTGCGGATGCGCCACCGTGTAGCAGTCCTGCTGGTTGGGTGTTTCCTGATACTGGCATTGTTGCAACAGTTTTTTCTGCAGAGAGTTCAAGGAAGCGGATACCAAGTTTAGGGATAAGCTCTCCTAAACCTAGCGGACCGAAACGGTGTACTGAATCTTCCGGTATTCCATGCTCAATCAATGATGCGCGTACGTCGTGAGGTAATTCGTTCATAGTCTTCATTATGCTCTTTGTTTTTCTGAGGTGCTAGTGAACATAGGGGGAGTGAACGTGGTGTGAGAAAGAATAAGCGTCTAGGATAGAACCTGTGACTACACAAGAATCTGCTAAAAAAACTCAAAAACTTCTACTGATTGACGGTCATTCTTTAGCTTTTCGGTCTTTTTATGGGACTCCAGCTGATGTTTTCGTTAATGCTCAAGGACAGCACACAAATGCGGTTCATGGTTTCCTTTCAACGTTGTTGAGCCTTATTAAAAGTGAAGAACCATCGCATATTGTTGCTGCGTTTGATTTATCGGGTGGCACATTTAGAACACGTGAATATAGTGAATATAAGGGTGGACGTTCGGAGACTCCTCTCGAATTTTTTGGGCAGGTTGAGCTAATTCAGCGTCTTCTTGATTTGTTAAATATCCCTTGGTTAACTGTTCCTGAATATGAAGCAGACGACATTATTGCGACGTTGACAAAGACTGGCCGTGAGAGCGGATATCAAGTATCTATTGTCTCTGGTGATAGGGATTCTTTTCAGTTGATTTCTGATAACGTCACGGTACTTTATCCTGTGACGACGGGGCCGCAGAAAGGTATCCGTCCTATGGATGCGGCTGCTGTGCAAGAGAAATATCTTGTACCTCCTCATTTGTACCCCGATCTTGCTGCGTTGACAGGTGAGAAAGCAGATAACCTGCCAGGTGTACCTGGTGTGGGGCCTGGTTTCGCCGCAAAATGGATTAATGAATACGGTGATTTAGAGAGTATTTTTGCCCATGCTGACGAGATTAAAGGCAAAAAGGGTCAGGCGCTTAGGGAACATATTGAGGATGTGCGTCGTAACCGTCGTTTGAATCGTCTGGTTGATGACCTCGAACTGCCGCTTGAGTTATCGGATATGAGTGAGTATGGTCCGGAAGACCATCAACGTCTTGACGAATTTTTTGATGAGTTAGCGTTTAATTCTATTCGCCGTCGTGTGGGTGAGGTTTTCCCCGCCGTAGCGGAGCAGGGCACGACCGTATCTGCACTGTCTTTTGATACGACAGTTGAGACGTGCTCTTCTGATGACGGAGATAAAGTTTTACGTCAGTTCTTGGACACGGCGACTGATGTTATTGCTCAGGTGGAGCGTTCAGAATCTGTGCCGGAACGTTTGAGCTGTGCTGTGACGTTATATCCTGTTGTTTCTGAGTCTGCTCAGCAGACGGGCCTAGCTCATGAGCGTGATCTTTTAGGTGCTGTTTTAGTTGCTGGAGCTTCTAGCGTATGGCTTGACTTTACTGCGATGAGCCCAGAAGTAGAGAGTGCTTTTGCTCGTTGGTTAGCAGATGAGTCTCAACCTAAAATTCTTTTCGACCTCAAACAGCACTATAAGACGTTGAACGCGCGAGGCTTTGACCTTGCTGGGGTTGTTGAAGACCCGATGCTGAGTTCTTATGTGTGCGGGTATATTCCTTCAGCTCGTAAACGTGATTTTGCGACGATGATGGATGCCTTGTGCCAAGAATATTTGGGGGTTTCTCTTCCTCAGGAGCCAGTATCGGAGGAGCCTCAAGCAGAGCTTTTTGTGTTAGAACCTTCTGTCCCCTTTGAGTATTGCGCTCTTGTTGCTCGCCATATTCAAGAGTTGGCGTACCGTTTGCATTATCGGATGGTTGATGATGAGCAGCTAACGCTTTATCAGGATATTGAGCTTCCTATGGCAGAGATTTTAGCTCGTATGGAACAATCTGGTATCGCCGTTGATTCTGCAAAGATTTCTGAGCTTAAGGACTACTATGATTCTTTCGTACGTCAGGCAACTGACGAAGCGTATCGTTTGATTGGCCACGAAGTGAATCTGAGCTCTCCTAAACAGCTTCAAGGAGTTCTTTTTGAAGAATTAGGACTGCCCAAGACTCGCAAACTTAAGTCGGGGTATTCTACTGATGCTGAGTCTATTGCAGATTTGATGACTAAAGTGAATCCTGATACTGCCGGAGCGCAATTTTTGGCTGCGTTGCAGACCTATCGTGACTTTACCAAGCTCAAACAAACGGTTGAAGGTCTAGAAAAAGCGACGGCTGCTGATGGTCGGATTCATACGACTTTTCAGCAAAATGTTACAGCGACTGGGCGATTGTCTTCTACGGAACCAAACCTTCAGAACATTCCTATTCGTTCTGAGCAAGGACGTAAAATCCGTGGGGTCTTTATTGTTGATCCGCATTCTGTTGATGGAACATCATATGAGACTCTTCTAACTGCAGATTATTCGCAGATTGAAATGCGCATTATGGTGCATCTAGCTAAGGACGAGAAGCTAATTGAGGCTTATCAAAGTGGTGAGGATTTGCATCGCTTTGTTGGTTCAGAAGTATTTGATGTGGCTCCTGAAGAGGTGACATCACAGATGCGTGCCAAAGTTAAGGCAATGTCTTATGGGTTGGCGTATGGGTTGTCTCGTTTTGGTCTTTCAAAACAACTCGGTATTCCTGTTGATGAGGCTGGCGAGTTAACGGTGAACTATTTTAAACGTTTTGGCAATGTGGGGCGTTTCTTGCGTTCAACGGTTAAGCAGGCTCACCGTGATGGTTATACTGAGACGATGTTTGGACGCCGTCGTATTCTTCCCGACTTGGGCAGTTCAAATAAGCAACGTCGTGAGGCTGCTGAACGTGCAGCGTTGAATGCTCCTATTCAGGGTACTGCTGCGGATATTGTCAAAATTGCGATGCTTAATGTTTATCGTCGTCTTAATGATGAGAAGCTTAAGAGCCGTATGCTTTTGCAGGTTCATGACGAATTGATTTTAGAAGTTGCCTCTGGTGAGCTTGAACAAGCTCGCCGTATTCTAGGTGAAGAAATGAGCACGGCTGTGGAACTTTTGGTACCTCTTGATGTTCAGGTTGGTTCTGGTACTTCTTGGCAAGAGGCTGGACATTAGGGGAAGCGTTCTTTGGTCATGACTTCTATAACAAATTCGATGCCTTCGCGTTCTCCTCGGGATGTTGAGGTCATTTATTTACAGATGTTTTCAGATCCAGGGGAGTTTTCGGGGTTTCCTGAAGGCGTGTATGCTCAGCGGGTGATGCATCCTCAGCCGGAGTTTATTCGTTGGTTGTATAGCGTCGTTGGTGGGCCTTATTACTGGTACGAACGTTTAAGCTGGTCTCGAGAGCAGTGGGACGACGAACTGAGCGAAGTTGGCAGTGAACTATGGGTTCTTTATGTGGAGGGAACTCCTTGTGGCTATGCGCAGTTAGATACTCAGGTTATTCCTCGTTCTGATGATGAATTTGGCTCTGATGTGGAGCTGCTCTATTTTGGTTTGATGCAATGGGTGCATGGTAGGGGGCTGGGTAAAGCCTTTTTGGAGTATGTTCTTACTGCTGCATGGAAGATGTCCTCTTATCACGCTATACCTGAAGTGCAACGTGTGTGGGTGCATACATGTACTTTAGACGGGCCATACGCTCTGAAGAACTATTGTCGTAGGGGGTTTAAAGAGTATCGTCGTGAGGTCTACCATGAGCTAGTTTGTGACGTTCCGATGTCGTCGTGGGAGTCGATGTTTAGCCGTTGATAACGCAATGGGGAAGTAACATACCATATTTGTTGTGAAATAAACACCTGAAATAGTGTGGCTATGATTGACCATCTTGGGTGTAACCCCCTAGAATCAACGATGTGGGCGTACTATGCGCTCACATAATTGTCCGAATAAACGCTTGGTACAGAGTGAACCACTCGTGGTGGATACTGCGTCGGAACCTGATGAGTGAAAGATATTTTTTATCAGAGGCTCAAAAGATATGTTTTGTATGCGGGGGACACCTGACTGTATCAACCTACCAAATCTATCCTATTGGAGCCCTTTACTATATGAGCACCAACACTCCTCAGGTTGCTATCAACGACATTGGAACTGAAGAAGACTTCCTCAAAGCCGTTGATGAGACCATTAAGTACTTCAACGATGGCGATCTAGTCTCCGGCGAAGTTGTTAAAGTTGACCGCGACGAGGTTCTTCTCGATATCGGTTACAAGACCGAAGGCGTTATTCCCTCACGCGAACTTTCCATCAAGCATGACGTCGATCCCGGCGAAGTTGTTTCCGTTGGTGACGAAGTTGAGGCTCTCGTCCTAACTAAGGAAGACAAAGAAGGCCGTCTCATCCTTTCTAAGAAGCGTGCACAGTACGAGCGCGCATGGGGCGACATCGAACAGGTTAAGGAAAACGACGGTGTCGTTACCGGTACTGTTATCGAGGTTGTCAAGGGTGGTCTTATCCTCGACATTGGTCTTCGTGGCTTCCTCCCTGCATCTTTGGTTGAGATGCGTCGCGTTCGTGACCTTGCACCTTATATCGGTCAGGAAATCGAAGCAAAAATTATTGAACTTGATAAGAACCGTAACAACGTTGTTCTCTCTCGCCGTGCATGGCTTGAACAGACTCAGTCTGAGGTTCGCTCCACCTTCCTTAACCAGCTCGAAAAGGGTCAGGTTCGTAACGGTGTTGTATCCTCTATCGTCAACTTCGGTGCATTCGTTGACCTTGGTGGCGTAGACGGTCTTGTTCACGTTTCTGAGCTTTCTTGGAAGCACATCGATCATCCTTCTGAGGTCGTTGAGGTTGGCACCGAGGTTACCGTTGAGGTTCTCGAAGTTGATCTTGACCGTGAGCGTGTTTCACTCTCCCTCAAAGCAACTCAAGAAGATCCTTGGCAGGCATTTGCTCGTACTCACGCTTTGGGTCAGGTTGTTCCTGGTAAGGTCACCAAACTTGTACCATTCGGTGCATTTGTTCGTGTTGAAGATGGCATCGAAGGTCTCGTTCACATCTCTGAACTTGCTGTTCGTCACGTTGATTTGGCTGAGCAGGTTGTTTCTGTTGGTGACGAACTCTTCGTTAAGGTTATCGACATTGATCTTGACCGCCGTCGTATCTCCCTCTCCCTCAAGCAGGCTAATGAGGGTGTAGATCCTGAAGGTACTGAGTTTGATCCTGCACTTTACGGCATGGCAGCTGAGTACGACGAAGAGGGCAACTACAAGTACCCTGAAGGCTTCGACCCTGAGACCAACGAATGGCTTGAAGGTTTTGAAGCTCAGCGTGCAGCTTGGGAACAGCAGTATGCTGATGCTCAGGCTCGATGGGAAGCTCACAAGGTACAGGTTGCAAAGGCTCTTGAAGCTGACGCAGAAGCTATTGCTAACGCACCTGCTGAGCCTGCTGCTGAGGTTGAAGCTGCTCCTTCTTCCTACTCCTCTGATAGCAAGTCAGAGTCCGGTACTCTTGCTTCTGATGAGGCTCTTGCAGAACTTCGCAAGAAGCTCACCGGCAACTAATTAAGTCTTTATGAGGGGTTTACCTCTCATAAGTCCTTGATCAAAGGTTGTTCTTCCTACCTTACTGGTAGGAAGAACAACCTTTTATTTTTTTCTTGAAAAAGCTGGGAGTTCAGGAGTATAGTACACCTTGTTAGTGATGGGCGACATAAGCCGCCTCTTGCCAGCTAAATATACATAGCGAATAAATCTTTCATATCAAGGGATGATAAGTGATAGCAAAGAAACTCGAAAACAAGGTTGCTTTAATTACTGGAGCTGCTCAAGGAATGGGAGCTGCTCATGCGCGTTTATTCCACGAAGAAGGCGCTCGTGTAGTAATCACTGATATCAATGCCGAAGAAGGTGAAAAATTAGCGGAGGAATTAGGTCAAAACGCTTTGTTCTTGTCCCATAACGTTACTTCTTCAGACGATTGGGAACGTGTTATTGCTGAGACCGAAAAACACTTTGGCACTTTAGATATTCTGGTCAATAACGCCGGTATTACGATGGCGAAGTCACTATTTGATGTGAGCGTTGATGAGTATACAAAGATTTTTAATATTAATCAGCTCAGCGTATTTCTTGGAGTAAAGTACGGTGCTTCATTGATGAAGAAAAATGGTGGCGGAAGCATTATCAATATTTCTTCTATCAACGGCTTAGTGGGTGGTGCAGTCGGATACACCGATACTAAATTTGCTGTGCGTGGTTTGACTAAAGCTGCTTCGTTGGAACTTGCCCATCACGGTATTCGTGTGAACTCTGTTCACCCCGGTGTTATTGCGACACCGATGATTATGCAAGAAGATACGATGGCTGCGGTTAAAGAGTTTGAGAAGACTATTCCTCTGGGACGTATCGCTCAGCCAGAGGAAGTTTCTAAGACTGTTCTCTTTCTTGCAAGTGATGATTCTTCATACTCAACTGGCTCAGAATTTATCCTTGACGGTGGCTTAACTGCCCGATAAATCATATAGAGATAAGGGTGCTCTTTGATGATAGCGGTCAAAGAGCACCCTTATCTCTACGCTGTCATGTTTTACGGGGTGTCTACCCATATTGAGCCGTCCCAGCTGAGGGACTCTTCGCCAGCACTGATGTGGGCAATACATTCTTTGAGGTATTCTACTTTCTCTGCCGTCACACCAACGCTCATGTAGGCTTTTTCTGCGTCGTATTCGGTATCAATGATATGAAATCCTAGGTGTCGTATTTCATGATCGCGTTGTCCGACGAATGCATGTGAAACAGGAAGTTTTGCACACAGCAGTTTTTGACGAAGAAGAAATTCTGAGCTGTCAAGAACATGAGTGACAGCTTCAGAATAAGCTCGTGTAAGCCCACCGGCACCTAGTTTAATCCCGCCAAAATATCGTACGACAACAACACAAATATCTGAGATAGGGGCTTTTTGTGCCGTGTCTCGTGCAAGTATTGCTTGGAGCATCGGTATTCCTGCTGTACCTGCTGGCTCTCCATCATCAGAGGATCGTTGGATATCGCGATCTGCTCCAATCACAAACGCTGAGCAGACGTGTCGTGCATCGTGGTAGCGTTTTCTTAGAGAAGTAATGAACTCTCGTGCTTGGGTTTCGTTTTCAACGCGAAGAGCGAAACCCAAGAAATTGCTTCTTTTAATTTCAAGATCAGCACGGTATTCATGTGCGTGTTTTGCTAGAACAGTGTATCGGTGAGCACGAGTATGGTCTGTTGTCTGCATCTAAAACATTTTACTGCACACGATGAGAACGCTCGTTTTCTGTGTAATGTTTGGCTGTAGTGTTCTGAGATGTGTTTTTGGTGTGCGGATGAGGTAGAACATGAACATCACGTACTCATAGTCGTTACGATAGGTTAGAGAGTAGCTGTATGGGTGTGTTGATTGAGAGGAGAAAAATGTTAAGGACTGCTTTAACGGGTGGAATTGGTGCTGGAAAATCTACTATTGCGCAGATTTTTTCCTCCTATGGGGCTCATATTGTTGACGCTGATGCTTTAGGGCGTGAGCTTATGCAGGCGGGGGAGAAGACTTTTGACGAGGTTATTCGTCTTTTTGGCTCAGATATTCTGTGCGAAGATGGGTCGTTGAATCGTGGGCGTTTGGCTCAGAAAATTTTTTCTGATGAGCAGTTACGTGAAACTCTTGAGCGTATTATGCACCCTGCTATTCGTGAACGTGCTGTAGAGAAAATTGCGAATATTCGTCGTATTTATGGTGATGATGCTATCGTCATTGAGGATATTCCACTTTTAGTAGAGACTGGGCAATATCATCATTTTGATAAAGTCATTGTGGTTTATGCTGATCTTCCTGTACGCCTTGAGCGTCTGAAAAAGTATCGTGGGATGTCTCGAGAGGATGCTTTGAACAGAATGTCAGCTCAAGCTAGTGACGCTCAACGGGCAGAGGTCGCTCATTGGGTTATCGACAATTCGGGTGATATTGCTTACACTAAACAGCGTGTTTTGGAGGTTTGGGAGAGTCTTTTAGCCTCTTCTGACGCCAAAAATAATCAGTAGTATTATATTTTATAGAATTGTTATAATTCCTAGTCAGATGCTTTCTATTGACTCTAAATAGTCGGAATAAAAAGTCATATTTAACATTTCTTTGTAAAATATGCGTACTATTAAATACGTTGTCCTCTCTGGATGAATTTGCGGTGGGGTGGAATCAACGAGCGCCGCAAAGTACGCACATATCCACCGGGTTTTTGCTGTGTTGAGCAAAATACACAACAGACTAGGGCTTAGAACAAGCCCTCCTATTTTCTTTATGTCAGCAGCATTTATTATGCTTTTTACTCTGGCAATGGTTGTTTTCCCAAAGCCTATGGCTGAGATTTTTGGTGTTACGGCATCATTTATTATTAAATATCTTGGTTGGTTTTATGTTTTAGGGAATGCTCTTTTCTTTATCTTCCTCATCTATATCGCATGCAGCCGTTTTGGGCGTGTCAAACTTGGCCCCGATGATGCGGAACCAGAATATTCCGGTATTGCATGGTTCGGGATGCTATTCGCTGCTGGTGTTGGCGCGGTACTTCTTTTCTGGGGTGCAGCAGAGCCTATTAGCCACTATGCTAACCCTCCATATTCTGGGATTGAACCGCAATCTGATGCTGCCGCTATTGACGCGCTGTCAATAGCAAACTTCCACATTGGCTTGTTCATGTGGGTTATTCTGACTGTCCCTGGGCTTGCATTTGGGTATTTTACGTATAAACGTAAACTTCCTCCGCGTGTATCTTCTATCTTCCAACCACTGCTCGGCGAAGGTATCCACGGCCCTATCGGAAAAGTCATCGACGCAATCTCGATTATCGCTACTGTCTTTGGTATTGCTGTTTCCGTAGGGCTTGGCGCCTTACAGATTAACTCCGGTATGAACATCATGTACGGTCTTCCGGTAGGTGGGTGGATACAGGCTGCCATTATTGCCATCATCACTGCTGCAGGTATCTGCTCTGTGCTAATGGGGATGGACAAAGGTGTGAAGCGTTTGTCCTACATTAACATCATGATGGCTATTGCCTTGTTGCTCTTTATCCTTATGACGGGAGCAACACGACTAGCAATTACCGGAACGATTGAATCTGCTGGCCACTTTATTCAAAAGCTCCCTGTAATGATGTTCTTCAACGATACTTTCGCAGATACTGGCTGGCTTGGTTCTTGGACTGTCTTCTATTGGGCATGGACCGTAGCTTGGGCACCTTTCGTTGGGCTCTTTATTGCAAAGATTTCTCAGGGTCGTACTATTCGCCAATTTGTAATTGGTGTTCTTGGAGCCCCCAGCGCATTTACTCTCATCTGGATTGGTGTCTTTGGCATGAACGCCTTTGACATCGAACGTAACCACGGTGGAACTCTTGTCCAAAAAGTGGTCAATGATGGCGATATTCCTGCCGCACTTTTCGAATTTTTGGGTCATTTCCCCTTCTTCCCCGTGATTGCAGCACTAACACTTCTCGTGATTACTATCTTCTTCATTACCTCTATTGACTCTGCTGCTTTGGTCATGGACGCTATTTCTAACGGCCACGAAGACCCTGCACCAAAACGTCAAGGCGTTTTCTGGGCTTTGTGTATAGGTCTTGTGTGTGCAGCGATTCTTGTCTCCAGCGGAGACGACGGACTAAACCTCTTGCAACAGGTCATTATTGTGATTGGTCTTCCTGTATGGATTCTGGGTTACCTTGAGATGTGGATGATCGTTCGTGCTCTACGTGAGGACGCAGGGGAGTTACCTCCGATGCGGACTCGTCAGTGGAAGCAAGTTCTTCCTATCGAGGAATACCATCGTCGAGCGCAAGAAGACTTCTCTTCTATTGAAGATGTTGTGATGCGCCCTGAGTTTGAGGTAGGGACGGAACCAGAATATGAGTCTCTTGTTCCTAATACGGGTCAGATTCCTGTGATTACTGCAGAAACAAAAACTGAAGATTCTCAAGAATCAGCTAAAAGCTCATTAAAGAAAAAATAGTTGGGTTATAGAACAATCTAGCTTGAATATGTTCTGAGCATATTGAACCAATAAGTCTTAGAACGTTCAATGATAGGGCACATAGTTAATATAAAACATTAACTATGTGCCCTATTATTATCATTGTTTAACGTTTTACGAGATTAAAGAATTAACTTATTGTTTAAGTATCTTCTTGAGGGCATTGACATATCTGAAGCGATTCAACGAAATAGTTTTAGTTCAATTCCATCTTAAATATGTCATTGATAGTACAGGTATTCTTATACAACTAATCAGGTACAAAAACATTACATATACTGAATCACTACAATATGACGATAATATGAGCGCTGAATGCCCACCAGCCACTGAGGTGCAGTAAAATTAACAACTATGAGCCTAGCGCAAAACATCCAACGAATTGTCGCACCCTTTAACGTTATCTCTGAATATCAGCCAGCGGGAGACCAACCCAAAGCGATTGCAGAACTGACTCAACGCGTCAATAGCGGAGAAAAAGATATCGTGCTACTGGGTGCCACCGGCACCGGAAAATCTGCAACAGCAGCATGGCTCATCGAATCAGTACAGCGCCCAACACTTATCATGGTGCATAATAAAACTCTCGCTGCTCAACTTGCGCAAGAGCTTCGAGAGCTGCTCCCGCATAACGCTGTCGAATACTTTGTTTCCTACTACGACTACTACCAGCCAGAGGCGTATGTGCCTCAAACAGATACTTTTATTGAAAAAGACTCATCTATTAATGAAGAAGTAGAACGACTGCGCCACTCTGCAACCAACTCTTTGCTTACTCGACGTGACGTTGTTGTTGTTTCTACCGTATCGTGTATCTATGGGCTCGGAACACCCGAAGAATATATTGAGCAAATGGTCACCCTCAAACGAGGAGAAGAACTCGATCGAGATGAGTTGCTACGTCAATTCGTGGCCATGCAATACACCCGAAACGATATTGACTTTCACCGGGGAACTTTCCGCGTTCGTGGAGATACCGTAGAAATTATCCCCATGTATGAAGAGAACGCAGTCCGTATTGAATTCTTCGGAGACGAAATAGAAACTATCTACACTCTGCATCCGCTCACCGGAGAAATTATCCGTGAGGAAGAAGAAATGTACGTTTTCCCTGCCTCACACTACGTAGCAGGTGAAGAACGCATGAAAATTGCTATGCGCAGTATCGAAGAGGAACTGCAAAGCAGACTTGCAGAACTTGAAAGTCAACAAAAACTTCTTGAAGCCCAACGCCTACGCATGCGTACCCAATATGACCTCGAAATGATGGAACAAATGGGTTTCTGCACTGGAATTGAAAATTATTCTCGACACATTGACCAACGTGAAGCAGGTTCCGCACCACACTGTCTACTCGATTATTTTCCCGATGACTTCCTCCTCATTATCGACGAATCTCACGTGACTGTCCCACAAATTGGTGCCATGTACGAAGGTGACATGAGCCGAAAACGTACTCTTGTAGACTTTGGCTTCCGACTACCTTCCGCAATGGATAACCGTCCCCTCAAATGGAATGAATTCCTTGAAAGAATCGGACAAACAGTATATCTATCGGCTACACCCGGAAAATACGAACTATCCCAAGCCGACGGATATGTTGAACAAATCATTCGCCCAACAGGACTTGTCGATCCAAAGATTATTGTTAAACCCACCCGCGGACAAATTGACGACCTTCTAACGAATATCCGAGAACGTGTCGAACGTGACGAACGTATCCTCGTTACCACCCTCACCAAGAGAATGGCAGAAGATCTTAGCGAATACCTCGCCCAAAACGGGGTGCGCGTAGAGTACCTTCACTCCGATGTGGACACTCTCCAACGCGTAAACTTACTACGACAACTACGCCAAGGTAGCTTTGACGTTTTGGTCGGCATTAACCTTCTTCGTGAAGGGTTAGACTTGCCAGAAGTCTCTCTTGTCGCCATCCTTGACGCAGATAAAGAAGGCTTCCTCCGTTCAACAACGTCACTAATTCAAACGATTGGTCGCGCCGCACGAAACGTCAGCGGAGAAGTTCACATGTACGCCGACAAAATTACGCCGTCCATGCAAGTAGCTATTGACGAAACTAACCGACGACGTGAAATTCAACAACGTTATAACCAAGAACACGGTATCGACCCACAACCTTTACGCAAAAAAATTGCGGATATTACCGACCAGCTCGCTCGCGAAGAAGAAGATACTCAACAACTCCTGAACCAGCACGTCACTAAAACACCGCGAGCTGCAACAACCCCTCAAATACGCCAAAATCGTTTGGCGAGCGCACCAGCTGAAGACCTGACGCAGCTCATACAGGAGCTAACTGAGCAAATGATGACAGCGTCTGAAAACCTTCAATTTGAGATAGCTGCACAAATTCGTGATGAGCTACAAGAACTTAAAAAAGAATTGCGTCAGATGCAACAGGCAGGTCATGCCTAAAGAGTGCAAGAGAACTTGCAAAATGCGGTAGAGTATTTTGAGAGCAAGGGAGTATCCCACAAATCATTTTTCGTCAGCACGAGAGCCAAAGAAGTCGCTCCGGAGAATGTGCCCTTGAGGCGGGAGAGACTTGTGGTATTTGACGTATCCAACCACAAGAAAGGCTCCCCGTGGATATTAGTGGGCTGCAATGGTCTATTACCCTCATCTTTATTGTTTTGCTTCTCGCATATGACTTTATTTTTCATGTGCGTAAAGCTCATGAGCCAACTATCCGTGAAGCTGCCATTTGGTCGGCTATCTATATTGGTGTAGCGCTCCTCTTCGGTGTTTTCATCTTGATAGTTGATGGTGGCACCTACGCGGCAGAATACTATGCTGGGTACATTACGGAAAAAGCGTTGAGTGTTGATAACCTTTTCGTTTTCCTGATTATTATGGCGAGCTTTAAAGTTCCTAGAGAAGACCAGCAAAAGGTGCTACTGTTTGGCATTATTTTTGCGATGTTGGCGCGCGCAATCTTCATTTTTGCTGGTGCAGCGTTGATTAATACGTGGAGCTGGCTCTTCTACATTTTTGGTATCGTTCTTATTTACACTGCAGGGAACCTGATTAAAGATGAGATTTCTGCAGAGAACGAAGAAGATGAAGCGAATAATATTGTCATCCGTTTAGCGAAGAAGTATTTTAAAACTTCTGAACACTACGATGGTGATAAGCTTTTCACCATCGAAAACGGTAAAAAAGTGATGACTCCAATGCTGCTGGTGATGGTCGCTATCGGTGGAACAGACTTACTCTTTGCCTTGGACTCTATTCCTGCGATTTTTGGGTTGACCCAGTCGGCGTATATTGTCTTTACTGCAACGGCGTTCTCCTTGATGGGTCTGCGACAGCTGTACTTCCTGATTGATGGTTTACTTGACCGTCTCATTTACCTCTCGTGGGGTCTATCTCTGATTCTTGCCTTTATTGGTGTAAAACTGGTGATACATGCCCTTCACGAAAATACTTTGCCTTTTATCAATGATGGTGAACCTATCCATGTGGTTGAAGTATCCATTGGTGTTTCTCTCGCAGTGATCGTCGGGGTGCTCTTGGTGACGGTCTTAGCGTCTTTGTACTCGCCTAAAGGGCAAGCCCTAGCTATTATTCATAAGGTGACGGCATTGAGCGAAAGTTATCTTGCATTGCCTGAGGATGCTTCTATGAAAGAACGTGCAAAGATTAAAGATGAGCTAGAACGTTACGCTAAGAAGTCGCGTGCTATTAAACAAAAATATCGTGATGAACTCATCGATTCTGAACAAGATTATCAAGACCTTGTTCACCGTGCTCGAGGTAAACACGAGGACTACATTCAAAACTAACGCAGTATCGTTAAAGGTGTGGGTTGCAACCTGTACAGGTTGCAACCCACACCTTTACTCTATCTCTGAGGAAAGATAACGCAAAAGATAATTGCTTATCGGGTTGTTGGGTCAATCAACGTTTTTTGTGCTGTCTCAAGCGCTCCCGTTTGTGACGCTCTTGTGGTGTTTGCAAAAGCAGAACCAATAATGGTTACCTGAGTATTTCCCTCGTGCGCCCAGAACCCAACGGATTGTCCAGGGTCATTTCTCGTACGGTTAAAAGACTGACAGCCAATAAGTTGTGTGCCTGTTGCATTGCGTTCAACATGGAATCCATGAGCCTCAGAAGTTTGCGCTTCACCTGATATGTTCTCTGCATAACCATTCGAGTCAGCGATACAGTTCATCAGCGAATTATTCCCTAATGAAAGAACGAAGCCATGGCCACCGTTATCTTGGGCATCGCACTGGTTGAAGGAGTTTCGAGTGCCTTTAATATAGTATCCGGCACCGGCTTTAACAGACTCGTCAAAGCTCATGGAACGTTTAGAATACCAACTTTTAACCTGTGAGAACGAACAGTTAGAGGTGTACACTTCAATCGCTGCGGCATCAAGATGCTGCAAATTTGCTGACGAGAAATCAAGCATATGAAACATGTTATCTGCAGCTGTTGGTGAATTTGTATCGCCGACGGTGAGCGCTGTCCTCAAAAAACGACGTCCTCGTATCTGAGACACCGTGCAACCTTGGTCGTCTGGGCCCTTGAGCTTAATGCCCATATCTAAGTCCCAAAGAGTAATTCCCGAAATTCGGTGAGCAGCATCAGGATCTGGGGGATTATCCCCATTAAACGTGTTGTAAAGAATCCCAACTGTATTAGGGATAGCTTGACGATGTTTATAGGGGTCTTCTCCTGGTTTAATGCTGAACTGATGAAGGCCAGTACGATAAACAGGTTCTTTAGAGGGGACGGTATCTTCGCCAATCCGAAAAACACCGGCGAGCTCTTCCCAATCACCAACGGGCATAAATTGTGTGGAATCGCCAACACCCATAATAGAGACTTGGTGTTTGAGCACAATGCCAGAAGAATCTACGGGGTATCTTCCTGGAGGGAAGAGGATACTACCTCCACCAGATTGAGCTAACTGATCGATGAGCTCATTAATACGGTGGTTGACCGGCTC
The DNA here is from genome assembly GCF_048512825.1 of Rothia sp. CCM 9418. Taxonomy (NCBI): domain Bacteria; kingdom Bacillati; phylum Actinomycetota; class Actinomycetes; order Micrococcales; family Micrococcaceae; genus Rothia; species Rothia sp. CCM 9418. The sequence goes on along the minus strand of NZ_JBLXXX010000003.1, from coordinate 152,948 downwards.
TGAAGAATCGGAGGCAATACCTTGTTCATCGGCACGATAAAAGCGCGATGGTGCTTGAGCATACGCCGAAGACGACGAATGAAAAGCAGTTGCAAGGACACCAACGGCAGAAGCGCCAAGAAATTGAGCGCGAGAGACCACAAACCCTCCAAAAGGGAAAAATAGCGAGTGAATTACTGGAGTGTGGGTGCCATCTCGTGCTGGGGGGTATTCTTAGCGCATGTCTGCGAGAAGATTTTTGAGATGTCCCAAAATTAGTGTACCGTCTGTACCCAAACCATCGTGATGATGCGTATGTGATGTCCACACTTTTGTATTTTTAACCCACTGAGCAGTACTCATAGAATGTGCATAATCCACATAAATATCGGGAGTATATGCGGCAGCCGCTAAAGGCACCTCATTAGACGCTAACTGTTCATGAGAATATAGCGGGCCCCAATCATCTTTCTGCGCCAATGCATCAGCCAACTCTGCTAACGGCTTCAACGCGGTATCTTGCTCAAAAAGCCACGGGAAAATATGCTCACCGGTAAAAAGAATCCTTGAAGCATCAGGGCTAAATTCTGGACGTTTCTTTGCCATACGAGCAGCAGACCAATTTGTTGGGGCAGGAGATGGCGAACCACCCTGAGCTGGACCATCAGCATAAATTGACTCATGTAAAAGAGCGTACAAAGGGCTAGACCTAAAACTCAGAACTTGTTCTGCTTCGCTCAAGAACTGTGCTGAGAGGTGGCTTGTTCCTTCAGCAAAAGCAGATTCAAGTAAATAATGCAATCCATGCACTCGGCTATTACCACCAAGATACTGCCCGAGCATTTGGAAACGAGGAACAGTCAGACGCTCTCCAGAAGGGAGATACACCTCGTTTTCTTCCACGAAGGAGGCGACACGACGAGCTAACTCTTCATCTTCGGGATACCACTGATAAAACTGTTCATTACGTTCATAAACACGGTCTAAAGTGCTCTGATACACCTGATCAATGGAAGCTCTCAACGGTGCCAGACCGGCGGTCATACGAGAATCTTTGAGAGACTCAGGAACAAAGCTTAAATAGCTGAGGGTCAAGAATCCACCATAGCTTTGCCCCATCGTCGACCAACGCTGGTCTTTCCGACCAGCGCAAAGAAAACGACGCACCACTTCAGCATCAGCAACAATAGAATCTGCTCGAAAAAGTTCACAATAAGCAACTTGCTGTTCGATAGAGCGTCCTTGCTGAATCGTCTGAGCGGTGAACGCAGTAGAAAGACCTGTTCCACGCTGGTCTAAAAGGACGAGCCGATGAGTTTTGCTAAGCTCCTGCACCCACCCTTGATCGCTAAGCAGACGAGGACTCTTACCACCTGGGCCGCCTTGGAGATAAACCATCAGAGGACGTTCGTCGACTGAAGTTGTCAGCTCAGGAGAAACATTAATGACTTCGCGAGCAAAAATAGTCAGAGTTTGCTTAGCAAAAGGATGCTCTAACGCCGCATCCATTCCTAACGATAAGGCAAGACCGTGAGTGGCGGGAACCTCAAACCAATGATCGATGAGGTGAAAAGAACCTACCGTATGAGTTGTTCCCTGCCGATGTGAAGACGATGGTAATGAGAGAATCATAAGAACCAACCTTTAGAAAAATATAACGATAAAACATAAAACACGGTGATGAAGAGGTCATCCTCACGAATGATTAAACCCTACGTGAAGGATACGGATTACGGGTTCACCCAACTCATTTGAAGCTGCTAAGTCTACAAGAGCACTCATACTAAAATCATGATGTTCTTCAGGATCAGAGAAAATTTGGCGAACAGTCCACGTTCCCTCTGTGCGTTCTGCACTTTTATCAACCGTGAATAAATGGGGAGAACGAGCTTGAGAATCGGTGTAAAGATCCTCATATTCTTCAAAATAATCGTCCATGGCTTCTGCCCAGCGGTCTTCATCCCATCCGTGAGCGCTATCGAGCTCTCCGAGCGTCCGTTCTTGCTCCTGAGCAAAAAGTTCAACCCTGCGAAAAAGAGCGTTACGGACCATCACAGTAAAGGCACGTGGATTATCTGTGAGCTGAGGGGGAGTCTCATCAATAACGTGGTTGTGAGGCTGCACAAAATTTTCTGTCGATGAAGACGCTAAACGTTCCCACTCATCAACAAGAGAAGAATCTGTTTGTCGGATGAGCTCTCCGAGCCATTCGATGATATCTGTGAGTTCTTCGGTGAGAGCTTCTTGGGGCACTGTTTGCCGTAAAGCTTTATACGCATCAGATAGATATCTGAGAAGCACACCTTCAGAGCGTTCTAGCGAATAGAACTGAACATAGGAAGAAAAGTCCATGGCCCGCTCATACATATCACGAACAATAGACTTGGGGCTAATATCGTATTCTGTCACCCACGGCGCACCAGAACGGTACGTCTCAAAAGCCTGTGTAAGAATATCTTCTAAAGGTTTTGGATAGCTGATGTGGTCGAGTTCGTTCATCCGCTCCTGATAATCCAACCCATCAGCTTTCATCTGAGCGAGAGCCACAGACTTCTCTTTCTTCTCTTGCATATGAAGAACCTGATGAGGGTTCTCTAATGTTGCTTCAAAAATAGACAGAACATCTAAGGCATAGCTTGTCGACGAACGATCTAATAATGATAATGACGCTAAAGCAAAAGGAGACAATGGCTGATTCAACGCAAAATTATCGTGAAGGCTCATCACCAGACGAACAGTCCTACCGTATTCGTCTGGGGCATCCAATTTTTCGACGATACCTCCTGCAAGGAGTTCTCGATAGATGCCGAGAGCTTTTTTAATGAGCTGTCGTTGTCGGGCTGGAGACTCGTGATTATGGCGTAGGAAATGTCGCGCCACCATAAAAGGATTCTCATTCCGTTGAAGAATGTTAAGCACCATCGAATAGGTCATATCGAAGGAACTTGTTAACGGTTCAGGCGCAGAAGCAACAAGCTGATCGAAAGTTTTTTCTGACCAGTTAATGAAACCTTGTGGTGCTTTTTTCTTTTTACCGCGTAGGGACTGTGCCATTCGTTTAGTGTCGCCGTTAAACTTCTCCGCTGCTTTAGCTTCAAGCCGTCGGTTTTCAATCTCGTGTTCAGGGCCTTGCACCACCACCGTTCCAGCCGTGTCATAACCGGCGCGTCCAGCGCGTCCTGCAATCTGATGGAACTCACGCGATTTAAGCTTCCGAGAGCGTCTACCATCAAATTTTGATAGCGCCGTCAAAAGTACGGTACGAATAGGGACGTTAATACCAACACCAAGAGTGTCCGTGCCACAGATTACTTTGAGAAGACCTTCTTGCGCTAATTGCTCAACAAGGCGACGGTATTTCGGCAACATTCCAGCATGGTGGATACCGACACCATTCTTGACTAAGCGTTGAAGTACTTTTCCAAACCCCGGAGAGAACCTAAAAGAATGGAGCCGCTCATTAATACGTTTTTTCTCATCGGCAGTAGCCACAGCAACGTTGAGTAGCCCCTGAGCTGTCTCTACTGCTTGAATCTGTGAGAAATGCACAATATATACGGGAGCTTGATGCGTATTAATAAGCTCTTGCACCGTCTCTTGCAGAGGCTCCATCGAATAATAAAAATGCAGTGGAATTGGTCGCTCGTTGCTAGTTACTAACGCAACATCACGGCCAGTACGCTCTTTAAGCTCTTTTTCAAAACGTGTAGTATCACCTAACGTTGCACTCATCAAAAGGAACTGAGCTTGTGGAGCATCAAGTAGCGGAACTTGCCAAGCCCAGCCTCGTTGAGGGTCCGAATAAAAATGGAACTCGTCCATAATGACTTGCGAGAATTGTGCTTGTGAACCTTCACGTAAAACAATATTGGCAAGAATCTCAGCGGTACAACAGATAATTGGAGCTTCAGCATTAATAGAAGAATCTCCGGTAACCATACCGACGTTTTCTGCCCCAAAAATATCGATGAGATCAAAGAACTTTTCAGATACAAGAGCTTTCAACGGCGCTGTGTAATATGACCGATACCCTGTTGCTAATGCCGTGAAATGCGCAGCAACAGCGACCGTTGATTTGCCGGAGCCTGTGGGGGTTGCCAAAATAACATGAGAACCTTGAGCGAACTCTAAAATGGCTTCATCTTGCGCGGGGTAAAGTTCCATGCCACGGGAACTAATCCACTGACAAAACGCATCATATATTTCGTCAGGCGATAGAGGATTTGAACGAAAATCCGCACTTGCATAATTTTCTGGATGTTGTGCTAGCTGAGGGCTGAGATACTCAAGAATTTTTTTCATGGTTTTCCTAGTCTATACCGCAACAACACCAAAAAATATATCAATCATAGTCGAGAGCTTAACAGCAGAAAGATAAGACTCCTCACCGTCGCGTAGGAGGGAAATACTTCATCATGTTACAAAAGGAAAAGAACAATAACTTTCTTCTTTTGGCATAGAGCACCTTATGATAGTTCTACTTCATATGTACGTGAATCATCGGTCCTTCTTTTTTGAGAAAGTTGATAACCTCTAGTGGCATCTTCTGAGCAGCAACAGAATCGTCCGTCGACGCAGGTGTCGTTTCGTCTTCGTCCTCCGGGGGTTCGCTACAACTCATTTCGCTGGTATTTACCTTTCGTCAGTGAAACACTTGCTGGGATAGCAACAATTTTTCTTCCAGCCTTTATCGGGAATATCATCAGCGCCCACGCTCAAGGGGACAGCTCATGGGCTTGGAAACTCACCACCGGTTTGAGCATCCTCATCGTACTCTTGATCGCCAACGAATATATTGGTTGGGGCACGGCCTTTAGAAATATTGCGGCCTTAGACCGAGACTGGAAACGGTACGCTTGCTCCTATATTCCTCACCTTAAAAACACTTCAGACCCAGGGAATATTATTACGGTCGTCAACAAAGACACCAAAACGGTTGCCTACCTTTATCAGCCTCTTATGACGGCGATGAGCGGACTAAGCATCATCGTATTAGGTGCCGTTCAATTGTGGCTCATTAACCCTCTTATCGCGGTGGTCTCTTGCGCTGGTGTGCTGCTAACACTCGTCACTATTACCGTTATCTCTCGTTTTCTTGAAAAACGTGCCGCCTATGCTCGTGAAAAAGTTGGTGTGAACACCTCCTACGCTTCTGATATTTCAAGTGCGCTAAGAACTATTGTCGGACTTGGGGTACAGCAAACAATGATGAGCCGATACCGTCAAACCGCTGTAGAAGTCCGTCATTCGCAGCTTTCCTATCAACGTTTGCAAAGTTGGAGTGCTTTTAGCCGAGTCTTCCTGATTGGCATGACGACCATGGCGGCTGTTGCTCTGGCACTTCGTGGAGAAATCATCGATGCACACTGGGTAACCACTATTCCTGCTGAACAGTTAGTGACCGTCACCGGAATCATCTCGATGATGGTTTCACCTGTATGGTCAATGGAATTTTTCTTGTACATGTGGCGTCAAGCTCGCGTCTCACTTTCCCGCATCGAAGAACTTAAAGAACGCACCCAAAAAACATTTCATCATAATGGGGATAAGCCTGCGACCCAAAACTATGAGAGTAACCTATCTTCAGGAAGAGTTCATTACCTTAACCCGAAAAAATATCAGCTCAGTGCCGAACACCTTGCTGACGTTCTCACTCAAGAACTGCAACAACGCTACGGGGCGCATAACGTTCTTCTCTCTCGCTCTCAACCGATGATTTTTGCAGGAACGCTAGAAGAACATCTGCAATTGGGGCAAACAGAAGAAATGACTCAAGAACGTATGAGCCAGCTCCTCGAGCTCAGCGATGCTCAAGAAATTGTTCATAGGCTAGACCCACAACGAACCGGAGATTATGCTCAATGTCTGATTAACTCTGAAGGCACTAATCTTTCAGGAGGGCAACGTCAGCGACTAGGGTTAGCTCGCGCTTTGGCACAGAATAAAACACATCTGGTTCTTTGCGAACCCATTAACTCCGTAGACGAGCCGAGCCAACGTTTCATCCTCGACCGGTTAGAAGAAGAATGTTGTGAAGATGGCCTTCTGGAACATCTTCACGGCGTTTATATTGTCAGTACTACTGTTGAAACAGAAAAACGTAGAATCCTTCAAGAAAGCATGTTCGATGGCTAAACTTCTTCCTATTGCTCCGGCACAAACAACATGGAAAATCGTTGCTCGATCGATTTTTGCGACACCTCAACGCGTATTCTGGATTTTTATACTGTTTACTCTTTCCTCGCTAGCTACTCTCATAACACCTTGGTATATCGGAAAACTGGTTGATGCCGTACTTAATCAGGAACTGCGCACCTACCCCTGGCAATCTTTGGCATATATCGCTATCTCTGTTGTGATATCAGCATGGTTGACGCGTCAATGGCTCTATCAAAGTCAAATTATTGGTACACGAGTTCACCAAGATTTAGGTGTTCAACTGGTTGAGTCGTCGATGAGCCTCGACGCTCAAACTATTGAAGACGCCGGAAGCGGAGACCTCGTATCCCGTATCACCAACGATTTAGAAGCTATTCGAGATATCATTACCAGCGGTATTCCAGAACTCACCGCCACCATTATTCGTATCTTTATTTTTTGTGGCTCTATTTTTGTGTTATCTGTGCCGTTAGGTATGGTGACCATCCCGATGCTATGCTTTCTCGCAATAAGTTTGGGGTTTTTTCTGCCCAAAATTGCTCAGGGAATGCTGAACATTGCCGGACGATCTTCAGAACTGACTACCGTCATGACAGAAAACGTTCGAGGTGCACAAACTATCCGCTCTTTAGGTGTGAGCCAACATCGTCAAATAATACTTGACCAGCGTATTGACGCTTTTTATGACGACACCTACCGTCTTGTCCAAGTGCGTGCCACGTTCTGGGCGGTAAACGCCTTCAACAACTATCTTCCGCTATTGCTCACCATGTTGTGGGGATACTATTGTGTGCAGCAGGGTTGGGCTACTTGGGGTGAAGTATCTACCGCCGCAATTTTGATGTTCTCTTTACGAATCAACGTCGAAATCATGACTTTTTGGATTACCAGAATGCGTGAAATGACCGTAAGTATGGGGCGTATTTGCGGGGTGATTGACCTATGCTCACAACAGCAACATCGTCGCCAACAGAATCACCAAAAATACTCTGAAACAGTACCTCACACAGCTACGGTACATATTGAACAGATGAGCTATGGTTACACTCCTGATAACCATGTGATTCACCATATTGACCTAGACATCCCTGAAAGACAGTCTTTAGCTCTCATTGGACGTTCTGGTTCTGGTAAAACAACTCTCGCACGGCTAATCGCTGGGTCGTTGACAGCATCTTCCGGGCAGATTGCTGTTCTGGGCGAACGAGTAGGCGACGGGCGATACCCCACCACACCGGCCGCAGACGGTCGCCCCCGACTACTAATTTGCACCCAAGAAGCTCACCTGTTCCTTGGAACTATTGCAGAAAACCTTAATATGGTCTGTACTCAGGCGTCAGAGGCTGAAATGTATCACGCCCTTGAAGCTGTTGGTGCCTCATGGATTCACCACTTCAATGACGGATTACACACCCGAGTTGGGGGAGAGCACTCCGCCGACAACGCGGTAACCCTCAGCGAACAGCAGATACAGCATATTGCTTTAGCTCGTATCGTTTTAGCTAATCCACATGCTGTGATTTTGGACGAATCAACAACTGCCTTAGAGCTAGAACAAGCACGTCAGAGCCTGAACGCTATCTTTAAAGACCGAACGGTTATCATTATTAGCCACGATGCACGTATTACGAGCCTTGCCCAACGGGCAGTGCTTTTAGAAAACGGCAGTATCGCCGACATAGGTGAGACCGAAGAGATTTTGCGTCAAGCTTGAACGGTACAACGCCAAAAAGTTCTTCACGAACCATAGTGTTTTAGGTCATGTTCAACATAAGATAGGAGACGAGAAAAACTCTCAACAGAGAAGGAACACCTCATGGCACAACCATTTCCTAGCGACCTAGAAATCGCACAGCAAGCAACCCTCAAACCAATTAACGAGATTGCTCAACAAGCAGGCATCAACGAAGACCGCCTCGAAAATTATGGAAAGTACGTAGCAAAAGTTCTTCTAGACGAAACAACTAATGCGCACACCGCACAAGCCCGCAATTCCAAATATATTGTTGTTACTGCCGTAACACCGACCCCACTTGGTGAAGGGAAAACCGCAACCTCTGTCTCACTAGCTCAAGGAATGGGACAGATTGGTAAGAGTGCAATGCTCACCCTACGACAGCCCTCCATGGGACCTACGTTCGGTATCAAAGGAGGCGCAGCCGGTGGCGGATACTCTCAGATTGTCCCCATGGAAAAGCTAAACCTTCACCTCACCGGAGATTTCCATGCGGTAACAGCCGCACATAACATGCTCGCAGCCATGATTGATAACCACCTGCATCACGGCAATGAGCTAGGCATCGACTCCCGAAGTATCTCATGGCGTCGAGTTCTCGACATCAACGACCGCTCCTTACGCAACGTCGTCATCGGGCTTGGCGAGAGAATGGACGGAGTCCCTCGAGAAACCGGCTTCGATATTACTTCCGCCAGCGAAATCATGGTGATTCTTTCTCTCGCAAAATCTCAGCAGGACCTCCAAGAACGCCTTGGCCGTATCGTCATCGGATACACTCATGAAGGTGAGCCCGTTACCGCCAAAGACCTCAAAGCAGACGGTGCGCTCGCCGTTATTCTTTCTGACGCGATACACCCCAACCTCATGCAAACCCTTGAACATACTCCCGCACTGATTCACGCAGGCCCCTTTGGTAATATCGCCACAGGAAACTCCTCAATCCTTGCCGACTATGTTGGGCTTGAACACGCGGATTACGTGATTACAGAAGCTGGCTTCGGTGCAGATATGGGGGCAGAACGCTTCTTCAACGTCAAATGCCGTGTATCAGGTCTTAAACCTGATGCAGCAGTTCTTGTTGTGACTGTACGTTCACTCAAATCTCATTCTGGACGATACACCATCACACCGGGCAAACCTCTTCCACCAGAGCTTCTGGAAGAGAGCCCACACGATGTAGAAGCTGGCGCAGCAAACCTCAAAAAACATTTAGATATCGTTCGCAGCTTCGGAGTACAACCTGTCGTTGCCATCAACGCTTTCCCTAGTGATTACCCTTCAGAGCATGAGGTGATTGCGCGTATCGCCGAAGAATCAGGTGCCCGTGTTGCTATCCATCGTGGCGTTGCTGAAGGTGGACGAGGGACTGTAGAACTTGCAGAAGCAGTCGTTCAAGCATGTGAAGAATCGCATGAGCTCACCTACACCTACAATGACAACGACTCCCTCGCTGAAAAGATTCAAAAAGTTGCTGTCAACGTATATGGCGCAGACGATATTGAGCTGAGTGCATCTGCTCGAAAACAATTACGTCGTTTTGAAGAGCTTGGTTACGGGAAACTTCCGGTTGTTATCGCCAAAACACACCTTTCAATATCTTCTGACCCCAAACTCAAAGGCGCACCTACAGGTTGGACTATGCCCGTACGCGAAGTGCGTCTGGCAGCGGGGGCCGGATACGTTTACGCCATTTGTGGCACCATGCGCACCATGCCCGGGCTAGCTAAATCTCCAGCAGCTGAGCGCATCGGTTTTGACGCAGAAGGAAAAATTACTGGACTGTTCTAAACCAACAGTTTGTACTCCTATCACGACAAATAGCTGGTGGTGGAGAACCTTGCAAGGTTCTCCACCACCAGCTATTTGTACAACATAGTGTGTTTGACTACCAGCCGCGCTCTTTCCACTGCTCTAGAGACGGACGCTCCTGACCTAACGTCGTGCCCTTCCCATGACCTGGAAGAACCACCGTGTCATCCGGAAAAACATCAAATAATTTTGTGGTGACATCATGGAAGAGAGAACAAAAATCTTCTGGAGAATCTGTTTTACCAACTCCACCAGGGAAGAGAGAATCGCCAGAGAAAATAACTGTCGGAAGACCCTCAGCCGTGAGAACACATGCAATAGAACCAGGGGTATGACCTACTAAAGAAATGGTTTCTAAACGATACGAAGAATACTCAAAACGCTCTTGACCATGAAGCTCGTGATGTACCCGATAATTTTCTTGGGACTCAATAGCCTGAATATCTGCTGCCCCAGCATACGTTTTTGCACCAGAGCTCTCAGCAACAGCTTCTAAAGCGCGGATATGATCCCAATGCCCGTGGGTTGTAAAAATAGTCGTAATCCTTGCCGAACCGCCACCATCTAAAACATCATGGCATGCAACGTCACGGGCAAAAGAACATAGACGTTCAGCATCTGCTGCAGCATCAATCATGACCTGCTCACCACTACGAATATCGGTGAGTAGATAAACATTATTTTCCATCTGCGAGACGGACAACGAACGAATCGTTATATCATCAGTCGAAAAAAGAAGAGTACCGAGAGAATCTGTCATGGTATGTAGTCTACTTGGAAAACTTGCTCTACCAGAAGCTCTATGACAGACCAAGACACTAACCGCTCCAAACTAAAACCCCAGCATCCTAGACGAAAAAGAATCCCCATGAGTGAAGTTATATGCGTCAAACTTTTGCACCCCTTGCAACGTAGAGTAGTCAAAGCACCAGAAAACACTTAGAATATATCTTCGAACACATAGATAGTTTTAAGACTGAGGAACACTATGGCAGAGACAACTGCACATCAACAAAACCAAGAACATATCCACGTTCAAGGTGCACGAGAAAACAACCTCAAAAATGTAGACCTCGTTATACCAAGAAACTCCATGGTCGTTTTCACCGGACTCTCCGGCTCCGGAAAATCTTCACTAGCGTTCGATACCATCTTCGCTGAAGGGCAACGCCGCTACGTAGAATCCCTTTCAGCCTATGCACGAATGTTCCTCGGACAAGTAGATAAACCTGACGTAGATTTTATTGAGGGCCTATCGCCAGCAGTTTCCATCGACCAGAAGTCTACCTCAAAAAACCCTCGCTCTACCGTCGGAACTATCACCGAAATCTACGACTATATGCGCCTTCTCTGGGCACGTATCGGACACCCGCATTGCCCCGAATGTGGAGAAGAAATCTCACAACAGAGCCCTCAACAAATCGTCGATCAGCTCATGGCACTACCCGAGAAAACCCGTTTTCAAGTGCTATCTCCCGTCGTCTCAGCACGTAAAGGAGAATTCGTCGACCTCTTCCTAGAACTCTCTGCACAAGGTTTTTCTCGCGCTCGCGTCGACGGAGAGAACATTCAACTTTCTGACCCACCAAAACTCGCTAAACAATATAAACACACTATTGAGGTTGTCGTAGATCGTCTTGTCATTAAAGACAGCATCCAACAACGTCTCACAGACTCCATCGAAACCGCTCTTAAACTGAGCGAAGGAAACGTGCTCATTGACTTTGTCGATGAAGATGAAAACTCACCGACACGTACACGACGTTTTAGCGAACATTTAGCATGCCCTCAAAATCATCCTGTGCAAATGGAAGAAATTGAACCGCGTGTGTTCTCCTTCAACTCCCCATTTGGTGCGTGTTCTGCTTGTGACGGTATTGGGTTTACTCTCGAAGTCGATGAAGACCTGATTATCCCTAATCCTCAAGCAACGATTCGTGAAGGTGCAATTGCTCCGTGGTCACAAGGTAAAGCAACCTCCGAATACTGGATACGTTTGCTAGAAGGCCTTGCACAGGAACTTGACTTCAGCCTTGATACTCCATGGAATAAACTTCCCGCAAAGATTCGTCAGAGCATTCTTAACGGTAAAGATTATAAGGTTACTGTCTCGTATCGAAATCGGTTTGGACGTGAACGACGCTATACCTCTGGTTTTGAAGGCGTCTACGCATACATTAAACGTAAACACGAAGAAACCGAATCTGAATGGTCTAAAGACCGTTACGAACAATATATGCGTAACGTTGCGTGCTCTACCTGTGGGGGAGCACGTCTCAACCGCACGATACTGGCGGTCACTGTAGGCGGAGCTTCCATCGCCGATATTACGGAGATGCCGCTACGAGAGGCTCTTGAGTTCATGCGTTCACTTTCTTTGAGCGAACGTGAAGCGCACATCGCCGACCTCGTACTCAAAGAGATTGACGCGCGTTTGCAGTTCTTACTTGATGTGGGACTAGACTATCTGACATTAGGGCGTGCTGCGTCTACGCTCTCAGGCGGTGAAGCGCAGCGTATTCGTCTGGCCACTCAAATAGGCTCTGGCCTTGTTGGTGTTCTTTATGTTTTAGATGAGCCTTCTATTGGGCTTCACCAAAGAGATAATCGACGTTTAATTGAGACGTTAACAAAATTGCGGGACATGGGAAACACTCTCATCGTGGTAGAACATGATGAAGACACCATGAAAGAAGCGGACTGGATTGTGGATGTTGGTCCTGGTGCTGGTGAACATGGTGGGCGAGTCGTTCATTCTGGAACCTATGAGGAGCTGCTCAACAATACAAAATCGCTGACTGGCGACTATATGGCAAAGCGTCGTGTCATTGATATTCCCAAGGATCGTCGTGCCATTGATAAAAAACGTATGCTCAAGGTATGCGGAGCACGCGAAAACAACCTCAAAAATATTGATGTTTCGTTCCCTCTCGGTGTTTTAACCGCGGTGACGGGTGTTTCTGGTTCAGGTAAATCCACCTTGGTCAATGACATTCTTTACACGGCATTAGCTCAGAAACTTAACGGAGCTAAGCAAGTGCCTGGACGTCATACAAAAATTGTTGGTTCTGAACATCTCGATAAGATTATTCACGTGGACCAATCTCCCATTGGTCGTACGCCTCGTTCTAACCCTGCAACATATACTGGGGTTTTTGACCATATTCGTAAACTTTTTGCTGAGACTCAAGAAGCAAAAATACGTGGTTATCTTCCTGGCCGTTTTTCGTTTAACGTCAAGGGTGGACGATGCGAGGACTGTTCTGGCGATGGAACTCTTAAAATTGAGATGAACTTCTTGCCAGATGTGTATGTTCCGTGCGAAACCTGCCACGGCAAACGATATAACCGCGAGACCTTAGCGGTCTTGTACAAAGGTAAGAGTATCGCTGACGTTCTTGAAATGCCGGTTGAAGAGGCTGCTGAATTCTTTGCCGCTTTTTCTCCCATTGCCCGCCATCTGAATACTTTGGTTGATGTGGGCTTAGGCTATATTCGGTTAGGGCAGCCTGCTACAACATTGTCGGGTGGAGAAGCTCAGCGTGTTAAACTCGCATCTGAATTGCAGAAACGTTCTAATGGGCGTTCTATCTATGTTCTTGATGAGCCAACAACGGGTCTGCACTTTGAAGACATCCGAAAGCTACTACATGTACTTCAGGGGCTTGTTGATAAAGGAAACTCTGTCATCACTATTGAACATAATCTTGACGTTATTAAATCTGCTGACTGGGTGATTGATATGGGTCCTGAAGGTGGTAGCGGTGGCGGAACTGTGATTGCAGAAGGTACTCCCGAAAAAATTAGTACGGTTGAGGGTTCTCATACCGGCGCTTTCTTAGCAGAATTGTTGAACTGACCTTCTCGGGTGTGTTACCAAAATATCTGAGATTGATTTTCAATGGCCATGCTACGTTATGTACGCATAAGGTGAGCTTACGGTTGCTATGATTCTTCTAACTGACTATGGAAAATATGATGTCTTGGGATGTTGATAACAAATCTCTAAACATCGTGGAGGGAAGCTGATGCGACTATATCAGAACACTCAAAAGACCATTACTTTTCTTTTAAGAACTGTATTTCGCGCACGGGTGACAGGATTAGAGAACTTTCCTGAGCGTGGGCCTGTGATTGTGGCTTCTAACCATTTAGCTTTTTTGGACTCCGTGATTATTTCAGCTCTCATGCCTCGGAGAGTGGCGTTTCTGGCAAAATCAGAATACGTTAACACTCCGGGGATACGCGGGAAAATCATGAAGAAGCTATTTGAAGTCATTGATATTATTCCGGTGAATCGTTCTGATCGTTCAGAATCGATGAAAGCCTTAGCGCGCGCCTTAGAGGTATTAGAAGAAGATCGCGTATTTGGTATTTATCCGGAAGGTACACGTTCTTTAGACGGACGTTTATATCGTGGAAAAATTGGTGTGGCATGGTTAGCGCATATGACAGGTGCTCCGGTTATCCCTATTGGTCTAATTGGTACTAATCGCCTTCAGAAACAGGGCTCGATGATGGTTTATCCTCGACGTTTTACTGTGCGTGTGGGAAAACCGTTATATTTTCCTCGCACTGGTGAAAAAATGAGTGGGAAGATGCGTCGAGAAACAACCGATAAAATCATGGATGAAATTGCTCAGCTTTCGGGACAAGCTCGAGAAAATGTTTATAACGTTTCGCCTTCAGCGTCTCGCGATGGAGGAAAAGTTTAAGGCTATCGTAGAGAAAGGTTACGTGTGGCAGATCCAGCAAGTTATCGTCCTGCATCGGGGCAGATACCTACCTCGCCGGGGGTTTATCGTTTTCGTGATGAACACGGCAGAGTAATCTATGTTGGAAAGGCTAAAAACCTTCGCAATCGCCTGAACTCGTATTTTCAGCAGGTCTCAGCGTTAAGCCCTAAAACTTATGCGATGGTGCATGCTGCTGCTTCGGTGGAGTGGACTGTTGTTAAGAATGAGATTGATTCACTTCAATTAGAGTACACTTGGATTAAAGAATATAAGCCACGATATAACATCGTTTTTCGTGACGATAAAACATACCCGTATCTTGCGATTACGATGAAAGATGCTTTCCCTCGTGTGCAGATTATGCGCGGAGAGAAGAAGAAAGGTGTCCGATATTTCGGTCCGTATACACAGGTTTGGGCTATCCGAGAGACCTTGGAGACTCTACTAAAAGTATTTCCATTGCGTACCTGTTCTGCTGGTGTGTTTCGTCGTGCTCAAAAAACAGGACGTTCGTGTCTTCTGGGATATATCAACAAGTGCTCAGCGCCGTGTATTGGTCGTATCTCTGAAGAGGAGCACTATGAATTAGCGCAGCAGCTATGCCGTTTTATGAGTGGTGGTTCTGAGAAGTTTATAGCTGAGCTAAAACAGCAGATGAAGGCGGCTGCCGCTGAACTAGATTTTGAGAAAGCTGCTGGTTTGCGTGATGACCTTCTAGCATTAGAGAAGGTTTTTGAACGGAATACGGTTGTTCTTGCTGATAGTACTCACGCCGATTTTTTTGCTTATGCAGGTAATGAGTTAGAGATTGCGATTCAAGTATTTTTTGTTCGTGCGGGCAAGATCCGTGCTCAGCGCGGGTGGATTGTTGAACGCTCTGGTGAAGAAGAGGACGCTGCCTTAATAGAGAAGCTCTTGATGCAAGTCTATGGAGAATATGTGTTGGGGGAATCAGGAGAGCATGATGACCAAGAACGAAATGAGTTTGAGATTCCTCCTCATATTGTTGTTCCGGTTCTTCCTGAGAATCAGAGCCGTTTAGAGCAATGGCTTTCTCAATGTCGTGGTTCGTCGGTGCGGATTACGAGCTCTCCGCGTGCAGAGCGCCGTGAGCTGTTAGAGACCGTTGAAGAAAACGCACAACAGTCTTTAGCTGTTCATAAGTTACGTCGTGCTGGAGATTTGACGACTCGTTCAGCGTCTTTGGTGGAGCTTCAAGAAGCTTTGGAATTGGACGTTCCTTTATTGCGTATCGAATGCTATGACATTTCTCATATTCAGGGTTCGCATGCGGTAGGGTCAATGGTTGTTTTTGAAGATGGGCTACCTCAAAAAAATCAGTACCGTAAATTCACAATTTCTGAAAAGAATGCTGGCGATGATGTTGGCAGCATGTATGAAGTCATTACACGACGTTTTAAAAGATATCTTCACGAAAAATCTGAAGGGACGAAAAATTCTTCTACCTCTGACTCGGGTATAGAGCGCTCTACACCAAAGTTTGCGTATCCTCCTAACTTGCTGTTAGTGGATGGTGCGAGCGCTCAGGTGGCTGCAGCTGAACGTGCCCTAGCAGATTTGAATATTGAGGGTGTATATGTTGCGGGTATTGCTAAAAGACTAGAAGAAATATGGGTTTTAGATGATGAGTTTCCGATTATTTTGCCTCGTTCGTCGCAGGCTCTTTTCTTGATTCAGCGTATTCGTGATGAGGCTCATCGTTTTGCAATTACTTTTCATCGTTCTCGCCGTGCCAAGGCTATGGTGGCTTCTGTACTATCAGGTATTGATGGTCTGGGGGAGAAGAAGCGTCAGGCATTATTGGATTATTTTGGGTCTTTAGCAGAAGTCAAAAAAGCTTCGTTGCAAGAGCTTCAACAGGTGCCAGGTATTGGTCCTGCTTTGGCTCAAAAAATTATGGATTATTTTATGGTTGAGGTAGGGGAGTCTGACGTTGATACGAGGGGTGTTGATATGTCTACGGGAGAACTTTTAGATAGCTAAGTTTTAGTTTCATCATGTACGGTAGTAGCTAGGAGTAGCATCAGTGTAAACTAATACATATTTTAGTTTTGGAGATGTTCTCAGAGCTGACGAAAGAGACAAAGCTATGGTTGATACTCATAACCTCGAAGTAGTGAGGGAAAAACGTCCTGAGATTCTCGTCGTAACGGGTATTTCTGGGGCTGGACGAAGCACCGCTGCCAATGTCCTCGAAGATGAGGGTTGGTATGTTGTTGATAATATCCCACCGCAGATGTTGCAGGCTCTAGCTGATTTGGTGATGCGTGCCCCTGATGCGATGCCGCGTCTTGCTATTGGTATTGATGTGCGGGCACGTGCGTTGTTTAATGATTTGCCGAGTGCTATTGATACCTTGCGTAAGTCTAATGTGAACTTCCGGATGTTGTTCCTTGACGCTAAAGATGAGGATATTATCGCTCGATATGAGTCTCAGCGTCGTCCTCATCCGTTACAGGGTGAAGGGCGTGTTGTTGATGGTATTGCTCGTGAGCGTAAGATTTTTGAGGCTTTGAAAGAAGCCGCTGATTCTGTGATTGATACTTCTGGAAAGAACGTGCATGAGCTCGCTCATGTGATTCGTTCGATGTATTCTTCGAGCAAACCTGGTGTTTTGAATCTGACGGTTATGAGCTTTGGATTCAAATATGGTGCTCCGACTGATGCGAACTATATGGCAGATATGCGTTTTATTCCGAATCCTCATTGGGTTCCGGAATTGCGCCCTTACACTGGTGAGGATGCTCCAGTTCGTGACTATGTGATGGAGAACCCTGGAACGATAGAGTTTCTTGAGAACTATATGAAGACTCTGAAACCTGTTCTGAAGGGGTATCGTCAAGAGGGTAAGCATTACGCCACGATTGCTATTGGTTGTACCGGTGGTAAGCATCGTTCTGTTGCTGTTTCTACAGAGATTGCTCGTCGTCTCCGTGAATTGCCTGATGTGAATGTGAATCTGCAACATCGAGATATGGGGCGAGAATAACAGTGAGCATGTATCAGTTACCTACCGCTCCTATTAAGTTACCTGAGAATCTGAGAACTTTTAAAGATCGTTCTCGTCGTCATCGTCCGGTAAAAGTTGCTGCTCTTGGTGGCGGGCATGGGTTGTATGGCTCGTTATCTGCTTTGCGTCACGTGACTTCTGATTTGACGGCTATTGTGACGGTTGCTGATGACGGTGGTTCTTCTGGTCGGTTACGTCAAGATTTTGGGGTGTTACCTCCAGGAGATTTGCGTATGGCGTTGAGCGCTTTATGTGATGATACTGATTGGGGTCGGACGTGGCGTGATGTGATGCAGCGTCGTTTCCATTCGACGGTTCAGAATCCTTCGAGTGGTTTAGAAGATCATGCTTTAGGCAATCTGTTGATTGTGACCTTGTGGCAATTACTTGAAGACACTGTCGCTGGTTTGGACTGGGCTGGGGCTTTGCTGAATGCTCGTGGTCGGGTTCTGCCGATGTCTTGTGAACCGTTGGTGATTGAAGGCGATGACGTCCGTTATGATGATGCTGGAGTGCCAGTGGTCGATCATGTTGTCGGTCAGGTTAATGTTGCTAAGGTGGCTCGGGCTGAGAATGTGAAGCTCACTCCTGAAGGCGCTGAGGCTTGTGAAGAGTCTGTTCAATCGATTCTTGAAGCTGACTGGGTGATTCTTGGTCCTGGTTCTTGGTTTACGTCGGTTCTTCCTCATCTATTATTGCCGGGGATTCGCGATGCGTTATTGCAGACTGAGGCGAAGATTTGTGTGGTGATGAATCTTGAGCTGGAGGATCGGGAGACTTTGGGAATGAGTGCTTCTGAGCATCTTCGTATTTTGCGTAAATACGTTCCAGAATTTAGGCTTAACGCGGTGATAGCGGATTGTGACGGTATGGGCTCACCTGATGAGCTTAATAAGGTCGCGGTTGAGCTGGGCGGTAAGGTTTTTTGGAGATCTGTGCGTAATAGTGTGGAAAGAAACGTGCACGACCCGCTTAAGCTTGGAGCGGCCTATCAAGAAGTGTTTAGAACTTATTTGTCGTAGCGGTATTTCACTGTTGTTTATGAAGGTGACATCGCATCTATATGTTTTTGGAGGAATTGCCGTATGGCACTAACGGCTTCGGTTAAAGAAGAACTTGCCCGTTATGAATCGACGAAGTCTTCGGTTCGTAAGGCTGAGGTCTCAACTATTTTGCGTTTTACCAGTGGTTTGCATTTGGTGTCGGGCAAGATTGTGATTGAGTCTGAGGTGGATCTTGAATCTACTGCTTTGCGTTTGCAATATAACATTGCTGAGATGTATGGGCGTGAGTCTGAGATTACGTCGGTCTCTGGTGGTGGTTTACGACGAGGTGGCCGTTATATTGTTCGTGTCACTAGTGGCGGTGAAGCATTGGCTCGTCAGACTGGTCTTTTAGATAGTCGAGGTCGTCCTGTGCGTGGTTTGCCTCCTGCCGTGGTGAACGGTTCGTTAGCTGATGCTGAGGCTGTGATGCGTGGTGCGTTTTTGGCACATGGGTCTTTGACGGAGCCTGGTCGTTCTTCAGCATTAGAGTTTACGTGTCCTGGTCCGGAGGCGGCTCTTGCTTTGGTTGGTGCTGCTCGGCGTCTTGACGTTATTGCTAAGGCCCGTGAGGTGCGTGGCGTGGATCGTGTTGTCGTGCGTGATGGTGAGACTATCGGCATGTTGTTGGAACGTATGGGTGCTAATGAGACGTTGAATAGTTGGCGTGAACGTCGTGCCCGTAAAGAAGTTCGAGCTACGGCTAATCGTTTGGCTAATTTTGATGATGCTAATTTGCGTCGTTCTGCTCAGGCTGCTGTTGCGGCTGGTGCTCGTGTGGAGCGTGCTTTGGAGATTCTTGGTGATAGGGTTCCGGAGCATTTGCGATATGCGGGGGAGTTGCGTGTTGCTCATAAGCAGGCGTCTTTGGATGAATTAGGGCGTTTGGCTGATCCGCCTATGACCAAGGACGCTATCGCTGGTCGTATTCGTCGTTTGTTAGCTATGGCGGATAAGCGTGCTTCTGAGTTGGGAATTCCTGGTACAGATGCTGGTCATGGTGATTTGTAGCCTGTAGACATAAGCAAGGCTCATGGGTCTGAGGTTTTGCCTCAGGCCCATTGTTTTTGTGGGATGAGTACACACATCAATGTGGGGATGTGTGTGTATTGTGTATGTTGCTATTCCTCTTTGAGGGATAAAAACTGTAAAAGGCACGAAAAACAACAGTTGTTTTGGGGATAAAACGGAGTTTTCCAAAAATTCACCAAATAAAACTACAGAAACACACCCAAACTCACATATTTTGTCGTAAGATATTAATAGAACCGGACGGAAGCCCAAGGAACTTTAGGGCTAAACCACATAAGGTAAGGTTCTAAGGTCGAGAAAGTGAGACTTTCGCTTTCCGTCCTCTAATAATTCACTGAATAATGAGGAGTTTGATTCCCAGTGACTGTACGTGTAGCAATTAACGGCTTTGGCCGCATCGGTCGTACCTTCTTCCGCGCAGCAGCAAAAGATGGCGCAGGATTCGAAATTGTCGCAGTTAACGACCTAACTGACGCAAAAACTTTGGCACACCTGCTCAAGTACGATTCCATCATGGGCACCTTCGAAAGTGATGTTCAGGTCAAAGACGGCAACCTTGTTGTCGATGGCAAAGAAATCAAGATTCTTGCAGAGCGCGAGCCTGCAAACCTTCCTTGGGCAGACCTCGGCGTAGACGTTGTTCTCGAATCCACCGGTCTTTTCACCGACGGCACCAAAGCTAAAGCTCACATCGAAGCTGGCGCAAAGAAGGTTATTCTTTCTGCACCCGGTAAGAACATCGACGGCACCTTCGTCATGGGTGTTAACGACAGCGATTACGATTCTGAGACTATGCACATCGTCTCTAACGCATCTTGCACCACCAACTGCCTCGCACCTATGGCAAAGGTTCTCAACGACAAGTTCGGTATCGAACGCGGCTTGATGACCACCATCCACGCATACACCGCTGACCAGCGCCTACTCGATGCACCTCACCGCGACCTTCGTCGCGCACGTGCAGCAGCGTTGAACATGGTACCTACCTCCACCGGTGCAGCAGCAGCAGTTGGACTCGTTCTTCCTGAACTCAAGGGTAAACTTGACGGCTTGGCAGTTCGCGTTCCTACCCCCACCGGCTCTGTTGTTGACTTGACCTTCGAAGCTTCTAAAGAAGTTACCGTTGAAGAAGTTAACGCAGCAGTACGTGAAGCAGCTGAAAGCGAATTCGCAGGCATCATCAAGTACAACGAAGACCCCATCGTCTCCAAGGACATCGAAGGTGAGCCTATCTCTACCGTATTCGACGCACCTTTGACCAAGGTTATTGGTAACCAGGTTAAGGTCTTCGCATGGTACGACAACGAATACGGTTACGTATCACGCCTTGTTATGTTCACCAACAAAGTCGTAGCAGCTCTCTAATCTAGACTGCCTTTTAGGTACTTTGTCTCAACCAACTGTATTGGAGAAGAACATCATGGCACACGCTCTCGATGAACTCATCGCTGAAGGTGTATCGGGCCGTCACGTTCTCGTTCGCTCAGACTTGAACGTGCCACTTAAAGGCACCACCGTTACGGACGACGGACGTGTTAAAGCATCATTGCCAGTTTTGAAAAAACTAGCAGATGCCGGAGCACGTGTTATCGTTACCGCTCACCTCGGCCGCCCCAAAGGCAAAGTGGATCCACAATACTCCATCGCGCCGGCAGCTGCACGTCTTGCAGAACTTGCAGACTTCAACGTTGTTGTTGCAACTGACGTTGTTGGCGAAGACGCTCAAGCTAAAGCTGCTGCTTTGAAGGACGGCGAAGTACTCGTTGTAGAGAACGTTCGTTACGACGCACGTGAAACCTCAAAAGACGATACTGAACGCGGCGCATTCGCTGACGAGCTCGTAGCGCTCACCGGCGAAAACGGAGCATACGTTGACGACGCCTTCGGTGCCGTTCACCGTAAACATGCATCTGTCTACGATGTTGCAAAACGTCTTCCTTCCTACCTTGGCGACCTCGTCAAAAAAGAAGTTGATGTTTTGGCAAAGACCCTCAACAATCCAGAGCGTCCTTTCGTCGTGGTCATGGGTGGATCCAAAGTTTCCGATAAGCTTGCCGTCATCGACAACCTCATCGGTAAAGCAGACACCCTACTCATCGGCGGCGGTATGGGCTACACCTTTGCAGCTGCACAAGGCTACAAAGTAGGTAAGTCCATCCTCGAAGAAGACCAAATCGAGAACGTTCAGCGATACTTGAAAGAAGCTCCTGAAAAAGGAACCGAAATCATCATCGCAAGCGACATCGTTTGGTCTGACGACTTCTCTAACGACGCAAACACCGAGATTCGCCCCATCGAAGACCTCGAAGGCGGAAAACTCGGAGCTGAAGCAGAAGGTCTGGATATCGGTCCTAAAACCCGTGAAATCTTTGCTGAAAAGATTAAGGGCGCTAAGACCGTATTCTGGAACGGCCCAGTTGGTGTCTTCGAAATTCCAGCATTCTCTGAAGGAACCAAGAGCGTTGCGCAAGCACTCGTCTCTTCAGAAGCATTCTCTATTATTGGCGGCGGCGACTCAGCTTCAGCTGTTCGCAACCTCGGTTTTGACGATGCACAGTTTGGACACATTTCCACCGGTGGTGGAGCTTCCCTCGAATACATTGAAGGTAAGACTCTTCCCGGATTAGACGCACTAGGTGCCTAAAAATATCTAGAGATGGCGGGTTACCTTTGGTGACCCGCCATTGTCGTATAACAGCACCAGTAGATATGCTTAGAGACGTAAGCTCTTCAAAACCGTAAACTAACTCGGTGCTCACATCTAGACGTATTTTAACATCGCCGCATTAGCGGAGAAAAGGACTCAACAAATATGACCCGCAAACCTTTTATTGCCGGTAACTGGAAAATGAATATGGATCACACCCAAGGTGTGACTTTGATGCAGAAGCTTGCGTGGACTCTTGACGACGCAAACTTCAACTACGACAACACCGAAGTTGTTGTGTTTCCACCCTTTACCGATATTCGCTCCGTGCAGACCCTCGTAGATGGGGACAAACTTCAGGTACGATACGGGGCACAAGACCTATCCGATAAAGACTCTGGCGCATACACCGGAGATATCTCCGGAGCATTCCTCTCAAAACTCGGTGCACGCTATGTTCTCGTCGGACACTCAGAACGTCGTACCATCCACGCCGAAAGCGATGCTATCTGCGCAGCAAAAGTACAAGCTGCATACCGTCACGAACTCACGCCCGTCTTGTGTGTTGGTGAAGGGCTAGAAACTCGTGAAGCTGGAAACCACGTTGAATTTACTCTAGAACAGCTTCGTGGCTCCATTGAAGGACTCACCGCAGAACAAGCTGAAACACTTGTGATTGCATACGAACCAGTATGGGCAATCGGCACCGGAAAAGTAGCAACTTCTGCTGACGCTCAAGAAATGTCTGCAGCAATCCGAGCCGAAATGGAGAAACTCTACAACGCTGACGTCGCTGAAAAAGTTCGTGTACTCTACGGCGGATCTGTTAAAGCGACTTCTGCACCAGAAATTTTGGCAGAAAACGATGTTGACGGCGTTCTTGTCGGTGGCGCTTCTCTCGATGCTGTTGAGTTCGCTCAGATTGCACATTTCGACGCACGCTAAATAATCTCAAGGGGCTTAAACTTCTGGTGGTATATACAGAACATCAATATCACCAGAAGTTTAAGTACCTATAGATGGCGAAGAAGTTCAGAATATAGAAGAACTCATTAGCCATCGGAGCAAAAATTAGCGTATAGTTTTCTTGTGCCCTTATCGGGCTTAATACACAATTGCGGACGAAAGGCTCTCGTGGAGACTCTCAAAATCACGTTGATGGTGATTATCGCTATTGCGAGCGTACTAACAATCTTGTTGGTGCTCCTGAACCGTAGCAAGGGCGGCGGCCTTTCAGATATGTTCGGAGGCGGCATGACTACCTCCCTGAACTCATCAGGATCTGCCTCAAAGAACCTCGTGCGACTAACCATTACGGTTATCCTCATCTGGGTATTTGCTATTGTCAGCTACGGTTTGGTGCTTCGTTTCGAAAGCGCAATGGTCTAAAGAAAAGTTTTTATATAACAACATTAAAGAGTTGGGGTTCTCACTAATAGCAGTGAGAACCCCAACTCTTTTTTACTTCTTTAAAATTCTATAGGACATCTTCGCAATACCGTACCACTATTTCTGGTGAGCAGAATCTGTGATGAGAATAGTCGTTCGTTCTAATGCCCTCGCCCCACGAGCAGGTGTCTGGCGAAGCATTTGAGCTGTAATTTTCTCATACGGTAAATCTCGCGTCTCTACGAGTCGAGAAGCCGCCTGAATCTTATCTTCGCCAGAGATTAAGAACCATATCCGACGAGCATAACAAATAACAGGTAGCGTCAACGAAACTCGAGTACTTGGAGGTTTAGGAGACTGATGGATAGCAACAGCAATATTTTCGGTATCGAACACTTCATCCCGCTCAGGGAACAACGAAGCAATATGCCCATCTGGGCCCATTCCCAAAAGTAGAACATCAAAAAGAGGAGTTCTCTGATGAGCTGAAGAATGTTCTGCTAACTCACGAACATATGCCTTTGCGGCTTCTTCTGGGCTATCAAAAACATCACTAGCACCCATACGATGAATATTGCCAGAAGGAACAGAAACCTGTGAAAAGAAGGCATCATATGCCTGCTTTTCGTTACGGTCGTCATGCCCCGTCGGAAGGAAACGTTCATCAGACCACCAAAAATGCACGTTCTCCCACGAAAAGTTCTCTAAAAACTGAATATAGTGGGGGAGAGTCTCTAACAATTTAGTGCCCATACTGCCACCGGTGAGACACACATCAGCACGGTTGCGTGCACGTAAAGACTCTTGTATTACCTCAAAAAAATGCTGAGCCGCATTTTGTGCAAGTTCTTCTGGCGTTGTATAAGAAATAATTTCCGGCTTTTTAAGCATCGAAAGGCTCCGTCCATTCTACGCCTTCAGGTTTATCTTCATCGCTGTTCAGCTCAACCAAAATATTACCTTGGTGGAGAGCCTCTTGTAAGACTTCACCATAGACTTCATCGGGGTCAAGACGTCGAAGTTCCTCCGCTAAACACTCAGCAAGGGTCCGCACTGGAAGAGCAATCTGCTGATGAGGAGTACCGGGAGAGGACACTGTAGCAATATTTGTTTCAGGACGATCTATCACAATCGAACCGTCTTCACGTTCTAAAACAACTCGATACAAACCACGTTCTAATTTAGTAGTTGCCAAATGGACCTGCGCATCGAGCCGATGACCAAGCCACGCACCAAGCAAAACAACAGAAGGCGATTGAGCAGAACCATAAACCACAACTCGTGTAACCTTTTGAGGTGGCACCTGATCTAGAATAGCCGCTAATTGTATTCTCCATAAGGTGAGTCTGCTCCATGCAAGATCAGTATCACCAGCAGAATAACTTTCAGAAAGTTTTTCCAACGTAATCATCGGATCTGCCTCACGGGCAGAGTCGGTGATACGGCGCTGAGCTATCCGACCGATAGAATGTCGTGCTGGATGATCAGGAACAGAATGTGGCCACCACACAACAATAGGAGAATCTGGTAGGAGCAACCCCGAGATGAGAGATTCTGTTGCGTGAGCAGCTTGCCCCCAACCTCTCAACACAATGAGGTCAGAAGCTCCAGCTTCTCCACCAACCTCAATCTTTGCATCTAACCGGTTCTTAGCGTCTGCGTCTTCACTAATATGCATGATGATACGACAAGGATGCTCATGAGATGCTCGCTGAGCAGCTTCTAACGCGGCAGAAGAATGCCCAGGATCAGCCAAAATGACGAGGGTAAGAACTCGACCCGATGTGGTATTACCAGTCTCTTCGCGAAGACGCGAGATTTCTTTTTCAATACGAGCAGTATCTGTCTGTTCAAGATGAGAAATCATGGGCGTCTCCAAACACGATGATCACGAGCTAATAGTAAGTGAGCAGATTCAGGCCCCCAAGAACCGGGAGCATAAGGCTCCGGCTTAACCTGGTGTTCTTGCCAATACTGTTCAAAAGGATCAAGAATTTTCCATGACAGCTCAACTTCTTCATGGCGGGGGAACAAAGGCGGTTCACCCAACAGAACGTCGAGGATAAGACGCTCATAGGCTTCAGGAGATTCTTCTGTGAAAGAATGGCTATACCCAAAGTCCATGTTCACGTCTCGAATCTCCATCTGAGTTCCAGGAACTTTAGAAGAGAACCTAATAGTGATACCTTCATCGGGTTGGACTCGAATCACGATAGCGTTCTGCCCAGCATCATCACTATTGTTAAATAGTAGATTAGGTGACTTTTTAAGTATTAACGCAATCTCCGTTACACGTCGCCCAAGACGCTTGCCTGTCCGTAGATAGAACGGCACGCCCGCCCAACGTCGAGTATTAATATTGAGCTTGATTGCAGCAAAAGTTTCTGTTCGAGAATCCGCCGGAATATCTTTTTCGTCAAAGAAACCATTTGCTTCTTCTCCACCTTGATAACCACCGGCATATTGCCCAATAGCAAAAGCCTCTGCAAGGTTCTCTGGAAGAGTCACCGCATCAAGAACTTTCTCTTTTTCTGCGCGTAGATGATGAGCGTTAAAACTAATGGGCTCTTCCATGGCTGTCAAAGCTAATAGCTGTAAAAGATGATTTTGAATGACGTCTCGAGCTGCGCCGACACCATCATAATAGCCTGCCCGCGAACCAATACCGATAGGCTCTGCCATCGTAATCTGTACATGGTCGATATAGTTAGCGTTCCAAAGTGGCTCAAACATCTGATTAGCAAAACGCATTGCCAAGATATTCTGTACTGTTTCTTTGCCAAGATAATGGTCGATACGGAATACCGAATCCTGAGGGAACACCGACTCAACAATAGAGTTAAGCTCTCGTGCAGACTCTAAATCGTGCCCAAAGGGCTTCTCAATAACAACACGACGCCACTCACGTGAGCCTTCTTGTTGCTGTGCTAACCCGTGCTTTGCAAGCATCTGAAGGACCTGCTCAAAAGCTTTGGGCGGTATTGACAGGTAGAATGCGTGGTTCCCTTGAGTTCCACGGCTCTCCTTCAGCTCGTCGAGAGTCTGTTTGAGCTGCTCAAACGCGTGGTCATCGTCAAAAGCACCTTGAACAAAGCGGATACCAGAAGAGAACTGGTTCCATACATCCTCCCTAAAAGGAGTTCTAGAATGTGCTTCGACTGATTCGCGCACTTGATGACGGAAATCATCATCTGACCACTCGCGACGCCCAAAACCGACAAGACCAAAATTAGGAGGAAGCAAACCACGATTGACTAAGTCATAAACCGCGGGCAGTAGCTTTTTACGAGCAAGATCGCCGGTAACTCCAAAAAAGACCAGAGAACTCGGGCCGGCAACGCGACTCAGTCTTTTATCGCGAGAGTCCCTCAACGGGTTAGTTTCGTGACCGTTAGGCACAGTACATATTCCTTAGAAAGATTGTTGTGTATTGGCGGCAACCTCTCCATCGTAGGGGAAGCTGCCGCCAAGAGCGAGTTCGCGCCAGTAGGGTGATGACGCCTAACGCTAGAAGATTATGCTGAAGCTAGTGCTTGACGAATAGTTTCGAGAAGCTCTTCCCACGAAATATCGAACTTCTTAAGTCCTTCGTCTTCCAAAAGCGTAACGACCTCTTGATACGAAATACCTAGAGACTCGATAGCGTTAAGGATTTTATCGGACTCATCGTAGGTAGAGGTAATGGTATCTCCCGTAACAACACCATGGTCATAAGTCGCTTCAAGAGTTTTTTCGGGGACAGTATTAACACATTGAGGTGCAACAAGACCCGTAACATACAAAGTATCAGGAAGCGCTGGATCCTTGGTTCCAGTGGAAGCCCATAGCGGACGCTGAATATTCGCACCAGCTGCGGCGAGACGTTCCCAACGCTGTGAAGAGAATGCTTCTTCAAAAACCTGATAGGCCAAACGAGCGTTTGCCAAACCAGCTTTACCTTTGAGAGCTTTAGCCTCGTCTGTGCCGATAGCCTCAAGGCGAGCATCAATCTCAGAATCTACACGAGAGATAAAGAACGAAGCTACAGAATGAATCTTTGACAGATCTTTACCATTTTCTAATGCTTGCTCTAAACCAAGCATATATGCATTGATTACTGCGCGATAACGGGATAACGAGAAAATAAGCGTCACGTTAACAGAAATGCCTTCAGCTAGAGTTTGAGCGATTGGCTCAAGACCTTCTTCTGTAGCTGGAATCTTAATCATCACGTTTTCGCGATCAACACGAGAAGCTAAGGCCTTTGCCATAGCTGCAGTTTCAGCTGACTGACGAGCTAGACGCGGGTCTACCTCGATAGAGACGCGACCGTCGCGTCCTTGAGATGATTCATAGACAGGAGCAAAAATATCGCAGGCTGCTCGGACATCATCTGTTGTAATAGTAAAAACAGCTTCTTCAACGTCTACGCCTTCTTCTGCAAGTTCTTTAACCTGCTCAGAATAAGACTCTCCGTGGGCAAGTGCGCCAGCGAAGATGGTGGGGTTGGTAGTTACACCTGCAACATTGCGAGAAGAGATAAGTTCTTCAAGGTTCCCAGAGGTGATGCGCTCACGGGAGAGGTCATCGAGCCAAATAGATACACCAGCATCGGTGAGTTTTTGGGTTGGGGTCGTCATCAGTACATCCTAACGGTGATAGAGAGTGTCAAAGTTTATCGGGTTGCTGCGGCAGCAATAGATTCTTGAGCTGCTTGTACAACAGCTTCTGGGGTAATACCGAATTCACGGTAGAGAACGTCTGCACCAGCTGAAGCTCCAAAATGTTCTAGAGAGACAGCGCGGCCGGCATCGCCAAGGATGTCGTACCAGCTCATCGCAGATCCTGCTTCAACCGTAACTCGAGCTTTAATTTCTGGAGGGATAACGCTATGGCGATATTCTTCAGGCTGTTGAGCAAACCATTCACGAGAAGGCATGGAGATAACGCGTGCAGCTACTCCCTGTTCCTTCAACAAAGAACGTGCGCTAAGTGCAATTTCTACTTCTGAACCAGTCGCAATAAGCAGAACATCAGCAGTGCCTTCTGTCTCGGCAAGAACATAACCGCCACGTGCAGTACCTTCCGCCGAAGCAAATTTTTCACCCTCAGCTTCAGGATGAAGGTCTTCTCGTGCGATATTCACAAGATTCTGTCGTGAAAGGACCAACCCCACCGGACGATCTTGAATTTCAAGAACTTTACGCCACGCAACTGACGTCTCATTACCGTCTGCAGGGCGCACAACATCCAATTGAGGAATTGCTCGCAAAGCTGAAAGGTGTTCTACCGGTTGGTGCGTTGGACCATCTTCTCCCAAACCAATGGAATCATGAGTCCACACAAAAATATTAGGTACGCCCATCAACGCCGCAAGACGAACTGCCGGACGTTGATAGTCAGAGAACACAAAGAACGTGCCATTGAACGGGCGAGTAGGCGAAGAGAGCGCTATGCCGTTACAGATAGCTGCTGCAGCATGTTCACGGATACCAAAGTGCAAGACTCGACCATATGGGCTGGCATTCCAACTATCAGTGCTACGAGAAACAGGATTGAAAGACGACGCGCCGTCAATAGTGGTGTTATTAGAACCAGCAAGATCCGATGAACCGCCCCAAAGCTCAGGGAACGTATCAGCAATAGCATTAATAACTTTTCCAGAAGCAGCACGTGTTGCAATGCTTGAGCCAGCTTCAAAGGTAGGGAAAGCCTGCTCATAGTTTTCTGGAAGCTCACCGGCATTTAGACGCGCATAAAGTTTAGCTTCTTCAGGGTGCTCCTGCTGCCACTTTTCAAAGAGAGTCTCCCACTGCCGTCGAGACTGTTCTGCACGTTGCTGAACACTGCGGGTATGCTCAAGAATCTCATCATCAATATAGAATGATTTTTCAGGGTCAAAACCAAGAATTTCCTTTGTTGCAGCAACCTCGTCAGCACCGAGCTTAGAACCGTGAATACCGCCGGTATTCTGCTTATTGGGTGCAGGCCAACCAATAATAGTGCGCAGCTCAATAATACTAGGCTTATCTGTAACTTCTTTAGCCCGTGCAATCGCAGCATACAGCGCTTCGAGGTCTTCAACATAGTTACCGCTACTTGTCCAATCAACACGTGCAGTATCCCAGCCGTAGGATTCGTAACGCTTGAGAACATCTTCAGTGAAAGCAACATCGGTGTCGTTTTCAATGGAAATGTGGTTACGATCAAAAATAACAATCAGATTTCCAAGCTCCTGATGCCCAGCAAGAGCAGATGCCTCAGCGGTCACACCCTCTTGAATATCTCCCTCAGAAGCAATCGTATAAATAGTGTGGTCAAAAGGTGACTGACCAGCAGGAGCTTCAGGGTCAAATAGCCCGCGCATCCGTCGTTGAGCATACGCGAAACCTACAGCTGAAGCTAAGCCCTGTCCCAATGGGCCTGTTGTAATCTCGATACCGCGAGTATGACCATACTCGGGGTGACCGGGAGTGAGCGCGCCCCAAGTGCGAAGCGCTTTAAGGTCTTCCATCTCAAGACCATAACCACTCAGGTACAGCTGAATATAAGCGGTAAGTGAGCTGTGACCGGGGGAGAGAATGAAACGGTCACGCCCTGCCCAACGATCATCACGAGGATCATGGCGCATCACCTTCTGATACAGCAAATATGCCACGGGAGCTAAGCTCATTGCAGTACCGGGGTGCCCCGAACCTACCTTCTCAACAGCATCCGCTGCTAAGATTCGGGCAGTATCAACAGCTCGTTGATCCTTCTCCGTCCAATTGAGTTTCTGATCAAGATGTGGCACGTTGTCTCCCTTTCATAGAGATAGTGATGAGATACAGCGGTTACAGGAACGACATTAGTACAAATAGTTCAGGATGTTTAGCTGCACAACTGCACATTAAGTTAGTTCTAAGGATAATTGAAAATACGGCAGGAAGAAGGACTTTCTAAGACTTCTCGTGATGTCGGTTCTGTTCCTTGATATATCGCGTGCTTTATTATGATTATTCTTCTAAAAGGTATAGCATTAGTTTGACAGTCCGCTCCTTTAACGTGCTCAAAATCGGTTGTATGTATCCCCAAAGTAGAGGCGACACCACCGAAAAGAGTTCAAGAGTGAGGACTTAATCTCACCCGAGAATATTTCACCATATGAAATAAACAACGGGAACACTAACTACACACATACAACGATTCTGGTAGGGAGCCCAACGTTAGTGAAGGGTCTAAATACACATCGCGTCACTGAAGCTCACGCAACAGCATCAGACACGCCCAAAGGATCGCACAAAGTGAGCCTTATGCGTAAGCTCATCGCCTATATTCACCTGACAAAGCCTCAGGTCATTGAACTTCTGCTAGTGACAACCGCTCCAACCATGATGTTTGCAGCGGGCGGTATGCCCCCATTCTGGCTCATCATCAACACCATGGTCGGTGGAGCTATGGCAGCTGGCGCCTCTGGCGCCTTCAACTGTTATATCGACCGAGATGCAGACCGTCTCATGAAAAGAACAGAACGTCGCCCACTCGTCACCGGAGAGGTCAGCGATAAAGAAGCACTCATCTTCGCATGGGCCTTAGCGATCATCTCTATCATCTACCTATGGGTATTAGTTAATCCTTTTGCCAGCATGCTAGGGCTCATCGCTATCCTCCTTTACGTTGTGTTCTACTCGCTTTACCTTAAACGTCGTACCACCCAAAACATCGTTTGGGGAGGACTGGCCGGATGTATGCCCGTATTTATTGCATGGGCTGCCGTCGAAAACACCATCAGCTGGGCAGCAGTAGTCCTTTTCACCGTCATCTTCCTCTGGACACCCCCACACTACTGGCCACTATCTATGAAATACGCCGAAGACTACCAACGAGCAGGAATCCCCATGCTCGGAGCTATCGCACCGGCTAAAAGTGTCTCTGTGCAAGTCGTCCTATATTCTTGGGCCATGGTTATCTGCTCCTTGCTCCTAGTGCCACTGGGTGGGGCAGGATGGGTTTATACTCTCACGGCTATTGCCAGTGGTGCATGGTTCCTCTACCACTGCCACCGTCTGCACGCTTTAGCTATTGCTGGAAAAGCAACAAGCAGAACCGCAATGACCGTATTTCACGGCTCCATCACCTATCTCACCGTACTCTTTATCGCGGTGGCGATTGACCCATTCGTCGGACAGGCACTGATTACCTTATAAAACACCACATAACAAAGGAGGGGTGCCCCAGAACATCTGGGGAACCCCTCCTTTATGCATCCATCTATCTTTACACAATACGGCGCTGTTGAGCTAATCTTCGTGACGGCTGAGAAGCCATAACAAGCTGACGTTCTGCAGCAGTAATAGCTGCCCACGTAAATAAGGCAGAGCCTAATAGGTGCATCTCTACCAGCCATACAGGAAGACCATTAAAGAACTGTATGTACCCAACAACCCCCTGATAGACGACAACAGCTAGAACCCAATACCAGCTACGGCGTAGAGCCTGAGACCACTGATATTTTCGTGCCAAATAGAGGGAACTAAGAATAACCATAAGATAGGCCCACACTGAGAAAGAATGCATACGAGTTACAACCCACGGATTAAACGCATGTCGGTGTGCGCTAGGATCACCGGCATGAGGTCCGGTGCCAGTTGTTACCGTGCCCATAAAAATAAGGAAACATACCAGCACCAAACTAGTCCAACCCAAATACTTGAGAAAAACTGCACCCTGAGGAAGGGAACTATCGAGAACTCCCTCACTTTCAATAACGCCTGAAGCAAAATATCGACGTACACGGTTGAGATAACATGCACCCAAAGCAATCATGATGGCAGAAAGCATGTAATGCGCTGTAACCATCCATGGATTGAGTTTAAGCAGAACAGACAAGCCTCCCACAACAGCTTGAATAGGGATTCCCCAAAGCAACAAGAGAGAAAGATTAAAAAGGTCCGAATATTGGTGTCGTGAGTGAGATAAACCCGTAAAAAGTTTCTTCCACCATTGAGACAGCGAGGATGCTTCAGGCATGGCAATTCGAAGAATTGAGAGAAACGTCAATCCCGTAACAATAATTAAGACAAAGGTCAGCATTCGATTGCCAAACTCTACAAGACCATGAATACCCATCTCTGGTGTCGTTGTCCACGAACCAGAAGACGTACATTTAGGCCAGGTATCACACCCCAACCCCGAACCGGTCAGTCGCACGACACCACCGGAGACAATTAAAACGATATTAGCGATAACCACAGCATAGGCCATCCTCAGAACATAAAGATTTGGTGTACGCGGCAGGCACACAGAAGCAACACGTTCTTTTAGCTCGCGAATATGTTTTTGTAGCTCATGAATAGGTTCTGTTAACGAAGACAAATAAACCACCTTCAAAGGGGATTGCAGGGTGTGATGTATTTATGCGGACCAGCGGAAAAACTTTGTAGCTAAACCGATACAAAGTGCCGTCCACATAAGAAGTACAAGATGAGGAATCAGAGCAAACTCATGAGCTAAAAATTCGGCTCGTAGAGCATTACCTAGAGCGCCGGAAGGGAGAATATCCACCAACCTTCCCAAAACACTCGGTAAATGATGTGTAGGTAATAAAGTGCCACCGACCGCTGCAAGAACAGCCCACGCCATATTAACGATGGCCAACGTTGCTTCAGCACGCACCGTCCCCGCAATGAGCAACCCCAAAGACGTAAAAGACGCTGCACCTAATAATAATGTGGGAAGAGAAGCCACTACGGCACCCCACTGAGGAGACCAACCAAGCGTCAACGCCACCAACACAACAAGAATGTACTGAAGGCATAACACTCCTAAAACAGCACATACTTTCCCAACAATAAGACCAGTTTTACCGAGAGGAGTCGTCGACAAAAAACGCAAAACACCATAACGGCGGTCAAAACCTGTAGCGATACCCTGTCCCGATAACGCAGTAGAAATAACACACAACGCAAGAACGCCTGGAACCGCAATGTCAATGCGAGTGCTTTGTAGTTTTTGAGCAAAAGAATCTAAGAAACTTGTCCAGCTCATCACATAAAGAGCCATCATCGGAAACGCAATGTTGAGCATCAGCTGTTCACCATTTTTCAACATGGCAACAAGCTCATATCGCCCCTGTGCACGTAAGCGTGTACTCAAAGAAGCTGAACGCGGTGTCGAAATCATGATGAGGACGTTTCCTTTCCTGCGATATCAAGAAAGACATCTTCGAGGGTTCGTGAAGAAAGTTCCATACGTTGTGGAAGAATGTTACGGGCCGCTAAAGTAGCCGTCAACTCAGCTAAAACGGGGGGAGTAATCTCACCGGTTAGAGTATAAGAACCAGGATGCGCGGTACTTAACGTTAAACCTTTCGATAAGGTCGGTAGGAGTTGCATCATGCTCAACGATTCATCAGAGAGCGAAAAGTGAAGCGTTTTAACATCTGTTGCTGACTGCTCAACAAGTTCAGGAACAGTTCCTTCTAATACGTTCCGTCCGGCACCAATAATATAAACATAATCGGCGAGCCTCTGAGCATCATCCAGCAGATGAGTTGTCAAAACAATAGCAGTACCCCGCTTTTTCTGCTCGGTAATTAAATCAAAAACTACCTGACGAGAATGTGGATCAAGACCTGCCGAAGGCTCATCGAGAAAGAGAATCTCAGGTTTCCCAATAAGAGCTGCTGCAAAAGCAACCCGTTGGCGCTCGCCGCCTGAAAGCCGTCTAATGCTGGTGCCGTTAAAAGTGTCAATGCCTAGCCTCTGAATGAGTTCATCAAGAGGATACGTCTGCTGATACATTGTCGCGATGTGTTCAAGCAACGGAATAGGGCGCAAAGATTGAGGTAATCCGCCATCTTGTAACATGATGCCAACTCGCGCCCGAAGCTCTGTAGAAGCACCCCACGGGTTATGTCCTAGAAGATGAATTTCTCCGCTTTCGGGTTTTTGAAGCCCCTGCGCACATTCTAAGGTAGTAGTTTTTCCTGCGCCATTAGCACCAAGTAAAACGGTTACTTCTCCGGCAAGAGCTTCAAGGCAGATTCCATCTACTGCTCGAACTGTCCCTCGATGCGTTAGATGATGAGGGTGTTTTTTGCGGTAACTCTTTGAGGGCTTATATTCTTTGACTAACCGAGAAATTCTCAGTGAGGAGGGTTTCTCCCTACTGTCCCGTGAACTCTTGTCTCTATCTTGTGGCACCGTATCATTCTACGTGCTCACACTAGAGTTTTTAGGTAATCGATAACCGAAAACTCCTTAATGATGCCTGTAAAAACCTTGGAAATACCTGTCTATTTCCCTTTCATAAGTTTGCGACACTACTCTAAAAAATATTTTTCTTGTTGTGCACGGTAGTAAAAATTATTCTCAAAAAAGATTTTTAAAACAGCGTATAATTTACAAATTAGCTAGTCAAAGCACATTTTATTGTCTTTATTGACCCTTGTAAAAAGGTGGTAGCCTCATTGTTTGAGGGTGTCAACCAGCGTCAAAAGTTCCCATCTGCACCTAAGTGTGACACTCCTCTAATCTGAAGATAGGTAAACCTTACTAGAGAACTACTCATAATTAGGACATACTTTAGTTGTGTATTCAGCGAATCAAACTTCCAAAAAGAAGGTACCTGGTACGCGCAATGCAGAGACAGAAGAAAAAACTCGAGACAGAGTTTTGCGTGGCGTACTTAATCACGGTCCAGTTTCTGCTGCTAGTCTCGGCGAGGAACTCAATCTCACTCCTGCAGCGGTGCGTCGTCACCTCGACGCACTCGAAGCAGAAGAACTCATTGTCGTAGCGCCTCTCAAACAATACGGAGCCGGCGCAGGACGCCCTGCCAGACGATACGTTATTGCACCCCAAGGGCACACCCAGCTTGGCAACGACTATCTCGACATCGCTCGAGAAGCACTCAAAATGTTGCAACAACAAGTTGGAGAAGACGCACTACGCGCATTCGCCTCAGCAAGAGCTTCAGAGATGGAACAAAAATACCGTCCCATCGTTGAAGCGGCAGGGGAGAACATCGCAAACCGTGCACAAGCCCTTGCCGAAGCAATGACCCGCGACGGCTTCGTCGCAACCGCACAGGTGATGGAACTCCCACGCGGCAGGACACTGCCTCGCCACCTACTGGCAAGTATTCAACTCTGCCAAGGGCACTGCCCAGTGCGAGACCTCGCAGAAGACTTCCAAATCTTCTGCGACCAAGAAACCAAAATTATTGCTGACTTACTGGGAGTAGACGTCCGCCGTCTATCCACCATGGCAGCAGGAGCACACGTGTGCACCACACACGTACCTCTAGCACGTGACATGAGTGAAAACAGCGAAATACAGGCAAAGAAATAAACATTCTTTCGACCATCACACAACTGATAGATTTCCTACAAGAAAGGCCATGATGACTGAACAAGTTGAACGTAACGTCAACAACACCGTCATTTCAGAGATTCTCGAGGCCAACCCTGAACTCGAAGGTATCGGTACCTACGAGTACGGTTGGAAAGATTCCGACGTAGCTGGTGCAACTGCTAAACGTGGCCTCGACGAAGATGTTGTACGCGACATCTCTGCAAAGAAGAACGAACCCGAATGGATGCTCAAAATGCGTCTTAAGGCACTCAAATTCTTCGAACGTAAACCCATGCCCACATGGGGTGCAGACCTATCAGAAATTGACTTCGACAACATCAAATACTTCGTGCGTTCTACCGAACGTCAAGCAGAAAGCTGGGAAGACCTTCCCGAAGATATTCGCAACACCTACGAAAAGCTCGGTATCCCCGAAGCAGAACGTGAACGCCTCGTTGCAGGTGTCGCAGCCCAGTACGAATCTGAGGTGGTCTACCACCAAATTCGTGAAGACCTCGAAAAACAAGGGGTCATCTTCGTCGACACCGACACTGCATTACGCGAACACGAAGACATCTTCCGCGAATACTTTGGCACCGTTATCCCCACCGGCGACAACAAATTTGCTGCACTGAACACCGCAGTATGGTCTGGCGGGTCTTTCGTCTATGTTCCTCCTGGAGTCCACGTCGAAATCCCTCTCCAGGCATACTTCAGAATCAATACTGAAAATATGGGACAGTTCGAACGTACCCTCATCATTGCTGATGAAGGATCTTACGTTCACTACATTGAAGGCTGCACCGCACCTATCTACAAGTCTGATTCCTTGCACTCAGCTGTTGTAGAAATCGTGGTTAAAAAGAACGCACGTGTACGCTACACAACCATTCAAAACTGGTCCAATAACGTATACAACCTCGTTACCAAACGCACCATCTGCCATGAAGGTGCCACCATGGAATGGGTCGACGGTAACATTGGCTCTAAAGTCACCCAAAAATACCCCGCCGTATACATGGTTGGTGAACACGCTAAAGGCGAGACACTGTCCATCGCATTTGCTGGTGAAGGACAACATCAAGATACTGGATCCAAGATGGTGCACATCGCCCCAAACACCTCTTCCTCTATTATCTCTAAATCCATCGCACGTAATGGCGGACGCTCCGCATACCGTGGCTTAGTGCAGGTTCGTGAAGGCGCATCACACTCCAAATCAAACGTTGTCTGTGACGCGCTGCTTGTCGACACAATCTCTCGTTCGGACACCTACCCCTACGTGGATGTACGAGAAGATGACGTCACCATGGGACACGAAGCAACCGTTTCTCGTGTTTCCGAAGAACAATTGTTCTACCTCATGCAGCGAGGACTAAGCGAAGAAGAAGCAATGGCCATGATTGTTCGCGGATTCGTAGAACCTATTGCTCGTGAGCTTCCTATGGAATACGCTCTTGAACTCAATCGCCTTATTGAACTTCAAATGGAAGGATCTGTGGGCTAACGATGACAGCTAAAGAAACCATCACCCATAACTCTCCTGCAATCCCCGGAATGGACGATGAAGGAGAAAAACTAGCGACTGAACACGCACATGACGACACCCTACGTGTTGAAACTCAAAGCGTGGACTCTTCACGTGCAGGTCGTAAAACCTCATATCGAGTAGAAGACTTCCCTGCGCTCACAGGACGTGAAGAAGACTGGCGTTTTACCCCTCTCAAACGTCTCAAAGGTTTACACACCGACGCACTGACTGGAACACCGGTATCAACATCTATCGACGCTCCAGACGCCGTACTGGTTGAGACTGTCTCACGAGAAGATTCTCGTATCGGTTCTGCCGGTATCCCCGAAGATCGTGTTGCAGCGAACGCATGGTCACACTTTGCAGAAGCAACTGTGCTCACTATTCCTCAAGAAACTGAGCTAGACCAGCGCATCAACGTAGAAATTCACGGCGAACACAGCGAACCTACTGCACAACATCTACTTATCGAGACGAAGCCTTTCTCTCGGGCTGTTGTTGTACTACGTCATACCGGTTCTGCAGTGTTGAGCCAGAACGTTGAGTTCGTCGTCGGCGATTCCTCCACCTTGACCGTTATCTCCCTTCAAGAATGGGATGACGACGCAGTTCACGCATCAGCACAATACGCTTCCCTCGGACGTGACAGCCGATTCAAACACGTGAGCATTTCACTCGGTGGAGACCTCGTTCGTGTCACCCCCTCAACGAAATTCAGTGCGCCCGGTGCCGAAACTGAGATGTACGGACTGTACTTTGTCGATGCCGGTCAGCACCTTGAATCACGACTCTTTGTCGATCACAGTGTTCCTCGCTGTAAATCCCGTGTGACCTATAAGGGTGCGCTTCAGGGACGTAACGCCCACTCCGTATGGGTTGGCGACGTCTTAATCGGTAAAGAAGCTGAAGGAACCGACACCTACGAGCTCAACCGTAACCTTCTTCTTGAAGACGGACCTCGTGCAGACTCTGTGCCAAACCTAGAAATTGAGACTGGTCTTATCGAAGGTGCCGGACACGCATCAACTACAGGTCAGCTCGATGAGCAGCACCTCTGGTACCTACAAGCTCGCGGTATCCCCGCAGACGAAGCTCGTCGCCTTGTCGTGCGTGGATTCTTGAACGAAATCATTCAGCAAGTACGTATCCCTGAGTTGGAAGAACAACTCATGCAAGCTCTTGAAGCAGAACTTGCAATCAGCAATAACTAACGGTTACGACGGTACAAAAGTTTTTAGGAGAACAATGTCTACTCTCGAAATTAAGGAACTCTACGTTTCTGTCATCCTTGACGATGAAAACTCTAAGCAGATTCTCAAAGGCGTTAACCTCACCATTAACTCCGGTGAAATCCACGCTATTATGGGCCCCAATGGTTCTGGCAAATCTACTTTGGCAGCAACTATCGCCGGACACCCTAAATACCGTGTAGATTCCGGTGAGATTCTCCTCGACGGTGAAGACGTCACAGAAATGTCTGTTGACGAGCGTGCTCGCGCAGGTCTTTTCCTTGCTATGCAGTACCCCGTCGAAATTCCCGGTGTAACAATGTCCAACTTCTTGCGTTCTGCAAAGACCGCTATTGACGGACAAGCACCAGCTCTACGCACCTGGACAAAAGACGTCAAAGAAGCGATGAGCAAGCTCAAAATTGATGCAGACTTCATTTCTCGTAACGTCAATGAAGGCTTCTCTGGCGGCGAGAAGAAACGCCACGAGATTCTTCAGCTTGAACTGCTCAAACCAAAATTTGCTGTTCTTGACGAAACCGACTCAGGTCTTGACGTTGACGCATTGAAGATTGTTTCTGAAGGTGTCAACCGTGCACACCAAGATAACGATATGGGTGTTATGCTCATTACTCACTACACTCGTATCCTTCGTTACATCAAGCCTGAATTCGTTCACGTTTTTGTTGACGGACACATGGTAGATCAAGGCGGACCCGAACTTGCAGACCGTCTAGAAGAAGAAGGCTACGTTTCCTACCTCGGTAAGTAACGAACGAAAGGGACCTACCCCATGGACGAGACAACCGCAGCTGGTCGTCCCTCACAAGAGGAACTTGAAGAAGTCCTCAAAAACGTGATTGACCCAGAACTTGGAGTCAACATCGTCGACCTCGGCCTACTCTACGGTATGCGTTGGAATGACGAAGGCATCCTTGTTCTTGATATGACACTCACAACAGCCGCATGCCCGCTACAAGACGTCATCGAAGAACAGGTTAAACAAAACCTGGAGCTTATCCTTGACGCTTGGCATGTGAACTGGGTATGGATGCCACCGTGGGGCCCTGAACGTATTACCGAAGACGGACGCGATATGATGCGCGCTTTAGGGTTTAATATCTAATGACTTCATGTATAGATTAGAAACCCATATGTGATTGCCTTGGTGCAAGAATGAAAAGTTATTCTTGCACCAAGGCAATCTGTTCTTTAACAGGGTGTTCTACAGCTCTATTATCAAAGAACGCGTAGAAGACGAGGTGTTCTTGATAAGTCGTACTAGACTAAATAAATACGTTTACTTTAGGTGAAAGGTTTTTCCTTGATTACTGTTTCTGACCTCGAGCTAAGAGCCGGAGCTCGTCTGCTCATGGAAGATGTAAACTTCCGTATTGATAAGGGCGATAAAATCGGCTTAGTGGGACGTAACGGCGCTGGAAAAACCACCATGACCAAAGTTCTTGCAGGGGCAACATTGCCAGCCGGCGGCGAGATAAAACGCCAAGGAAAAATCGGGTACCTTCCTCAAGATCCAGCAATTGAGGACATGTCTCAACTGGCAAAAGATCGTATTTTCTCTGCTCGCGGTTTAGACGGAATATCACGTAAAATGCGTCAAGCCCAAGAAGAAATGGCCAGCGAAGACCCTGCCATCTGTGCTCGCGGAATGCGCCGGTATGACCGACTTGAAGCAGAATTCATCGCCGGTGGAGGATACGCTGCCGAATCAGAAGCTGCATCAATTACCAATAACCTTGATTTACCTGAACGTATTCTCAACCAGCCACTGTCGACACTTTCTGGCGGTCAACGTCGACGTGTCGAATTAGCACGCATCCTATTCTCTGACGCAGATACAATGCTTCTTGACGAGCCAACCAACCACCTTGACGCTGACTCTGTGATGTGGCTTCGAGAATTTCTTAAAAACTTCCAAGGCGGGCTGCTCATTATCAGCCACGATGTGGAGCTGATGGAATTAGTCGTCAACAAGGTGCTATACCTTGACGCGAACCGCTGCCTAGTTGACGTCTACAACATGAGCTGGAAAAACTACCTAACACAGCGTGAACAAGACGAAGCGCGACGTAAACGTGAACGAGCTAACGCACAGAAAAAAGCTTCAACCTTGATGGAACAAGCCCAGAAAATGCGCGCCAAAGCAACTAAAGCAGTGGCTGCTCAGCAAATGATGAAACGTGCCGAACGTCTAATGCGTAGCGTAGAAGAAGAACGGGCTGTTGATAGGGTTGCCGCCATCCGTTTCCCTTCACCTGCACGATGCGGTAAAACCCCCATTACGGCAGAAAGTCTCTCAAAATCATATGGTTCTTTAGAGATTTTTACGGACGTAGATCTAGCTATTGACCGTGGCTCTCGCGTGGTGATTCTCGGA
The DNA here is from genome assembly GCF_048512825.1 of Rothia sp. CCM 9418. Taxonomy (NCBI): domain Bacteria; kingdom Bacillati; phylum Actinomycetota; class Actinomycetes; order Micrococcales; family Micrococcaceae; genus Rothia; species Rothia sp. CCM 9418. The sequence continues at coordinate 111,913 of NZ_JBLXXX010000003.1, read as the reverse complement.
CTCAACGGTGCCGGAAAAACTACCTTACTTCGTATGCTCGCTAAAGTCACTACCGCTGATACCGGTGAAGTGCATTATGGTCACGGCGCCAAAATCGGGTATTTTGCTCAGGAACATGAAATTCTTGACCCAGAACGGTCCGTAGTTGAAAACATGCGTTCTGCCGCACCAGATCTCGACGATACTAAGGTTCGCACTATCCTAGGATCCTTCTTATTCTCTGGAGACGATGTCGACAAACCCGCAGGCGTACTCTCTGGTGGCGAAAAGACTCGACTATCTTTGGCTACCTTGGTTGCTTCCTCAGCAAATGTTTTACTACTTGATGAGCCGACAAACAACCTCGACCCCGCATCTCGTGCAGAGATTCTTAAAGCTCTAAAAACATATGAGGGTGCAATTGTCATGGTCTCACACGATGAAGGTGCGGTAAAAGCTCTCAAACCAGAACGTGTACTGCTTTTACCAGACGGTGTCGAGGACCTCTGGAGCAAAGCGTATGAAGACCTCATTAGTCTGGCATAAGCATCGACTAAAACTTGATAAAACCGGTTAAAGATATGAGCGCCCATACCACATAGAACATCAGAGCCACGGCGAGAAATTGCTCTCGTCGTGACCCTGACACCCCAAGAATAGGTAACGCCATATTGCCAGATTTTTTCCAGAAAATGGATGAAATAGGAGCTTTGACAGTTAACGGCCATAATAGGTTAACTCCACGTCGAGTCAGCGCGTCTCCCAGAATATGAACGCTTGAACCCACACCAATGACTAGAGGGAAAAACTCTATAGGCTGTGAAGAATAATAGGCGAAAGAAGCAACAGCAACAGCACCTATCCAACCACCTGGTGCACCAAAAGTTCGTAATGCTAGACCACCGGCATACGCAACCAGAATAATAGATACCCAAGGAACTCCCCACCACAGGTAGTGAGGAGAACTCAGTGCAAGAGCCCAAAAGATTCCCACACCGATTAACGAATGAGTGCCTTGACGATGACCACCACTTATACGTTGTATAACTGCACATGTCCAACGAGATATAGGCGGTATGGAATGTGCAATAGTACCGTTTTTATGGTCAATATCTGGGAGCATTCCTGCCCCTGCACACGCTAATGTCGTCACGAGTATGGTTGGACGATCACTGATAGGAACAACGCCATGATGGACTAACGCTAACCACACGGCTGCAGCGCTTAGAGAATGTGTATAACCCATCATAATTATCTCGCTCTCATCAACAGCAAAGATAAAAGATTAACATATTCTCTAGTCAGAACGCTATTATGGGGTAGAAATTATGGGTTATCATACATTTCTAATAAAGCATCCTCTTCTTCCTCATCACTGGGGCGAGCACGCTTTTTCTGAATTCTTGGGCGAACAATAGATTTCATATGGGCCGGCATATCATCTGCCATTTCCATTTTACGAAGAACAACTTCTTCATCTTCTTCGCCAATATAATTTCCATGTTCATCGTAAAACTGGCGATAATATTGCTCTAACTCCGCAGCAACTTGGCGATCAATTTCGTCATTGCGTACTTTTTGACGAGCTAACCAAATAAAGGCAATATAACTCATCGCCGCAAAAACATACCATTGCACCGAATATGAAAGATTCGGTCCAACATCTAATTCTGGTTCTTTAAGTTTCTCCGGAGCAACGGGGGGAGCAGGGGATTCCGATACGAGGATTCCATAAGCGCCTTGAGCAATATCTAGCCCAGTACGTTCGGCTGCCTCCGCTAAATTAATAGACGGAATCTGCCCCGATGGAGAATCTTTACCAGTTGATAACTCACCACGATGAACTCTAACAACGACGGAAAGGTGACCTGCTGGAGCCGGAGGAACCTCAATATTTTCAGCTGCAGTATCAAAAAGTTCTGCAGGAATCCAACCACGATCCACCAGCACGACCGTCGAACTATCAGATACTCGAAAAGGAACTAACACCTCAAAACCGTTGAGACCTTCAAAAGGTCGGTTGCGCACAAGAAGCGTCTGGTCTGGAACATACTCTCCACGAAGACTTACCGGATGCCACTGTTCAGATATCTGAAAATCATCAAAGATATGAGGTACTTCCTCAAAAGGATACGCAACAGCATGATAGTTATCTGTAATCAGAGAATTTTTATAATCTAAAGCTTCTTTACGGCTCATCTGCCATTGCGCAAGATAAAGGCACAACAACGAAAATAAGATACAAAAAATGAAACCAGCAATCCACTTACCAGAGAATAAAAACCTGTACACCATTGCCTCATGCTTTCAAGACCTAAAAGAAGGATTATGCTTGCTTCACCACTACGTAAGGGAACCTCACACTAGTCTACCTTGAAGCACAACTCTCGCAGTACGCTACAGCTCATCCTCTGCAGAAAAAGGCAGAACCTCTTTTAAAAAGGAACGCGAACTTAGAAAATCTTCTAAGAACTGGCGGTGCTCAGAACACGCCAACCACACTTTTCGCCGTTCAGAAGTATGAACTTTAGGATTATTCCACAGTAATTTCCACTGGGCTATTTCTTGGCAACCACGACGAGAACAATACGATAAAGGAGCCTCTACCGGACCCTCCGGAAGCTGTCCCGTATCCGATAACGCACCTAAAATATCCACTTAAACATCACGCCCTAGAGAATCCGAAGGAGGAATAACCTCACCATCAATAACCCACACCTCAGCTGAGTCATTCTCATCAGAGGTACGGTTCCTCGAATCCTGACCCATATCAGTACAAAGAGCTAAAGGCTCCTGACTAGGAACATGATAGGGCGAAAAATCACCACCAGCGCCACGATGATGCCCATTAGCAACTACTACAGCAAACCACGGCAAAAGAGCAGCACCTATAAAGAATACGACAGACACCCACCCGTGAGTAAGTACCGCACCAATAATGCATACCACGCGCAAAGCCATCTTAATGGAGTATAAACGCCACCGATAATCGACACTTTCTGAATGAGGACTAGGAGCGTGAGTAATGGAATACACCTCAGGCTCAGATGAACCGACATACCCTAATTGTTCGATATCTTCTGCTGTCCAATATTTCTTTGACACGGAACCTCCTTCCCTCAACCTCAGAGAGCATCATGCACACACCAGTCTAGAACTTTAACCGAAGAACACAACAATTTTTATGACACTTAAACTAGCAAGTGCAACTAAGAATAGAATTCTGCACAAAACCCCACAATATCTTCAAAAAAGCTTTTAGCCGCAAAAACAACTCCAGTAACCAAAGCCCAAAAAGCGTAGTATTACCCACAAGACACTACGACCAAACCACCAGAAAAGAAAAATAATGACCGAACAAACACCCAAAACTATCCTCGTCACCGGTGGAAACCGAGGTATCGGATACGCTATTGCACAAGCGTTCAAAGCTCAAGGCCACAACGTCTGTATTACCTACCGCAGTGGAGAAGCGCCACAAGAATTCTTCAGCGTCAAAGCTGACGTAAAAGACACCAAATCCCTCAACGACGCCTACGAACTCATCGAAAAAACCTACGGGCCAGTAGAAATACTCATTGCTAACGCCGGTATCACACGCGACACTCTCCTCATGCGCATGACCGAAGAAGATTTTACCGACGTTATCGACACTAACCTCACCGGAGCTTTCCGCGTAGCACAACGAGCCGTCAAAGGAATGCTTAAACTTAAACGAGGACGTATTATCTTCATTTCCTCCGTCGTAGGACTCTACGGAAGTGCCGGACAAACAAACTACGCAGCCTCAAAATCTGCCCTTATCGGAATGGCACGCTCCATCACCCGAGAACTCGGCGCTCGCAACATCACTGCTAACGTCATCGCCCCAGGCTTTGTTAACACTGAAATGACTGCCGCTCTACCCGAAAAAGTTCAACAACAATATCGAGACGCTATCCCTGCCAAAAAATTTGCTGAACCAGAAGATATCGCACACGTGGCAACATGGCTTGCCAGCGAACAAGCCCACTACATCAGCGGTGCAGTAATCCCCGTAGACGGCGGATTAGGCATGGGACACTAACAACGCTTTATCGAAAGGTACTAAGACGATGACAGAACTACACCAAAAACACATTATTATTACCGGATCTTCGAGAGGAGTCGGAGCAGATACCGCAGAAATCCTTGCCAATCAAGGAGCAAGAGTCGTTGTTAACTATCGTTCTAAAGCTCCAAGGGCACAAAAAGTTGTGCGCACAATTCACGAAGCAGGTGGCGAAGCCACCGCCATTGGTGCAGACATCACGGTAGAAGCTGAAGCGCAGAAACTGATTCATGATGCAGTCGCAGCATACGGCCCTATTGACTACCTCATTCTTAACGCCTCAGGCGGCATGGAAAGTGGAATGCCAGAGGACTACGCTATGGTTCTTAACCGTGACTCGCAACTACGTCTAGCCCGTTTAGCCACAGAACATATGAACCAAGGATCACGTATCGTCTTTGTGACTAGCCACCAAGCACATTTTATTCGTGACGTTCCTACGATGGCAGAGTACCAGCCTGTAGCTGAATCTAAACGTGCAGGAGAAGATGCTCTTCTTGCAGAGGTGCCAGCACTGCAGAAACAAGGAATCTCTTTAGTTGTTGTCTCTGCTGACATGATTGAAGGAACTGTTACTGCGACGCTATTAAACCGTCTGCATCCGGGGGCGCTAGAACAACGCCGCGAAGAGGCAGGAAAACTCTATACCGTTCATGAGTTTGCTCAGGAAATTGCGCGGATGGTGACAGAAGATGTCCCCAGTGGGCATATTGAATTAGTCGGTGGCGCACAAGGTTTTATCAAATAGAGTTTTTATTGTTGAGTCTCTTTCGAACAGAGTAATTCTTATCGAAGGGGACTCTTCATTTTAAAGACCCATAAAATGTTGCACCGCATCTAAACGTAAGAAATTGAGCTGAACATCAGATGCTAACTGAAGTGAAGGCTTCGCGCAAAAAGCAATTCCTAAAGCCGCTTCCTCTAACATGAGAATGTCATTGGCTCCATCCCCAATTGCAACAACATGCGATAACGAAACATTCTCTTCTGCCGCCCACTTTTGAAGATATAAGCGTTTGGTTTCTGGTGTTACCACCTCACCTACGACTTTTCCAGTGAGCGTTTCATGAACAATCTCTAACGTATTAGCCTGAGCATTATCAAGTCCAATACGTTGGGATAAAGGACGAAGAATCTGTATAAAACCACCAGAAACAGCCGCAATCTTATGGCCTTTCGAGTGGAGAGAATCAATAAGGCGCAAAACTCCGGGGGAGAGCGTTAACTGGTGTGTGACCTGTTCAATGGCTTCAACGGAGACTCCAGCAAGGGCTTTCACCCTCTCTTTGAGCGATTCCTCAAAAACAAGGTGACCGTTCATGGCACGTTCGGTGATGTACTGTACGTGCTCTGCTTTACCAGCGTGCCGTGCCAGTTCGTCAATCACTTCTTCTCGGATGAGTGTTGAATCAACGTCTAAAACTATGAGCTTTTTTGCGGAGGTATAGAGTTCTTCTTGGACGACATGAACACTTAACGTTGCAGTATTCTTCACCTGCTGGTTAAGTTCTTTTCGTAGTTCTTGTATTGAACCCTCATAGTGTGCGCATACTTGTACCATCTGGTAACCGGGGCCGGACGCTTCTTGTGAATGGTGAATGGGGGAGAACACCTCTGATGTTTGGTTGGAATTTACCGATAAAGAAGGTGTGGCTGAAACTATCTGAGAGAGGTGGGAGTGTTGTTGCAAAAAGAACTCTGGTTCGGTGCATAAGGAAGTTATACGTACGGCAATGCTCATAAGAGTTAGTGTACTCAGCCTGATGAGATAGAGAGCGTAACTATGGCCATATAACAGAAGTATTGTTCGTTGAATGTCCAAAGAGAGTGTTGAGAACCGTTAGAGTTAAAGATATGAGCGCAGTTCTTGATTTTGTACAGGTAGATGTTGTCCGTCAGCAAAAGAATCTTTTGCACCATGTTAACTGGACGGTCAACGAAGGTGAGAAATGGATTGTCCTAGGCCCAAATGGCGCAGGAAAGTCTACTCTTCTTGCTATTGCTGGTGCACGTTTGCACCCAACGAACGGGATGGTAGATATTCTTGATGAGATTTTAGGCGCTGTAGATGTCTTTGACTTGCGTCCACGTATTGGTATTTCTTCTTCCTTGCTTGCCGCAACCATTCCTGATGATGAGAAAGTTCTTGACGTTGTCTTGACGGCAGCATACGCGGTCTCAGGGCGTTGGAACGAAGACTACGATACTTTAGATAACACACGTGCAGAAGAATTGCTACGTGACTGGGGTATCGCGGATTTAGCACAGCGTCGTTTTGGAACCTTGTCGGAAGGCGAAAAGAAGCGTACGTTGATTGCTCGAGCATTGATGACAGACCCCGAACTTCTTCTTTTGGACGAGCCCGGCGCAGGCATGGATATAGCCGGACGTGAAGATTTAGTGCAACGTCTACACCATCTAACACAAGACCCGTATGCTCCAGCGACTATTTTAGTAACTCATCATCTTGAAGAAATCCCTGCCGGCTTCACTCACGCTCTTTTACTCCGAGAGGGTGAAGTCATCGCTTCTGGTGAGATTGCTCAGACCATTACAGCAGAGAACTTGAAAAAAACTTATGGTATGGATTTTGAACTGACTATTAACGCTCAAGGGCGTTATTCTGCTTTCGCAAAAAATTCTTAACACACAGTTAAAGCTGTTGTGCATGGTGTTTTAGGTAAGAAAGAACCTTCTTAATAATGGGTAGAAAAAAGCAGCTTTCTGAGCAAGATATTTATGAGCGAAAACAGCGGGTCTTCTCCTGCCCAAATGTTCTTCCTCTTCGTGAGATGAGCATCAGACACAAAGAATATTTTCATGCATTGACTGACGTTCATTTACGAAAACTAGCAGAACCTCAATGGGGCATTTATATTGCAGAATCATCAAAGGTGATTCGCCGATCCGTAGCTGTTGGGCATCCTATTGTAGCTATGGTCATGAGCGAAAAATGGGCTGACGGTCTTTTAGATGTAGTTCTTTCGCACCCTGAGACGGTATGTTACGTTGGCAGTGAAGAAGAACTGGAAGGAATTGTCGGTTTTCACTTGCACCGTGGCGCTCTTGCTGCGGTACGTCGCCCTGAACCGTTGAGTATCAATTCTTTGGTTTCTGGTGCTCATCGTATTGCAATTTTAGAAGATATCGTGGACCACACGAATGTTGGCGCTATCTTTCGTTCAGCTGCCGCGTTATCGGTAGATGCGGTTCTGGTAACTCCCCGATGCGCTGATCCACTATACCGTCGTTCTATCCGTGTTTCGATGGGAACAGTATTTCAAGTTCCGTGGGGTCGTCTTCAATCGTGGCCTGAAGATCTTGAACTCCTTCATACGTTAGGTTTTCGTAGCGCCGCTTTTGCCCTATCTCAAGATTCGCTGTCTCTTTCGGAACTTTCTGCACGTGATGACGAGAAACTTGCACTCATATTTGGTTCTGAAGGTCACGGGTTGACGTCTAAAACTTTGGCTGCAGCTCAAGATACTGTGATGATTCCGATGGCAGCTCAGGTGGATTCTTTAAACGTTGCAGCTGCTAGCGCGGTGGCTTTCTGGGAGACACGTTATCAAAAGTGACGTATTTCTTAGAGTTGGTACGCCATCTTCTCGTAAGAAGTGATATCGTTATTAGCTGGTTGTAAAACTACTAAAATATTCGTTTTAGTGACTCATCATAGTTTCTGGCAAAATCCAGAGACACTAAAGAAAGTATAATTATGAAGGCTGAAATTCACCCAGACTACAATCCCGTTATTTTCCGCGACCTTGCATCTGGCAAGAGCTTCCTCACCAAGTCAACCATGACTTCTGCTAAGACTGAGAAATGGGAAGACGGCAACGAATACCCTGTTGTTGAGGTTGAAATTTCCTCTGAATCCCACCCCTTCTACACTGGCAAGCAGCGCATTATGGACTCCGCTGGTCGTGTTGAGCGATTCAACGCACGTTTCAAGAACTTCGGTAAATCCGCATAAGTTTAGATTGAGAAATCAGAATCACACCTCACACAGGTTTTTGTCACCTGTTGTGGGGTGTTTTTCTATATTCGGTAGCTACAATGAGAGTGAACGACTCTGTTTTTCGCATCGTCGTATCGCACCTGAAACACTCAAACCTTAGGAGAACACACATATGGCAGAACCATCACCGGAGACAGCCCCACAGAAAAAAAGCAAAAAAGGAAAAATCACATTGGGTGTATTGCTCACCCTTTTACTGATTCTCGGCATTGCCGGCTGCTCCTACGTCGCTTCCATCAGCTCAGCATGGAATAACGGTACTCAGAAGTTTAGTGAAGAACAGGTATTCCCCGGCGATGATGGTGCTGTCAACGAAGAAACCCTCAAAGAGTTTAAGAAAAACTATGAAGCTGCGCAGACTAAAGTAACAGAATCTGAAGACGGTAAACAGGAGGAGCAATCTAAGGATTCAGATACCTCAGATACTCGTGCTTCACACGATAAAGGAAAAGTCGTTAATTCACAGGGTATCAATAACGTTACCGAACAAGATTCTGATGGCGATGGTATCCCAGACTCTGTTGAAGGTGGGGCCGTAACTCCTCGCCCAGCCGCAACAGGAGCAAAAAATATTCTGCTCCTAGGTAGCGACTCTCGCGCTGGAACTCCAGAATCAATCCACGTGAGCGGACAGAGAGCTGACACCATCATGATTCTTCACGTTCCCGGTGGGGGAGCTGACCCTTACCTGATTTCCATTATGCGTGATACTTGGGTTAATATCCCCGGATATGGTGCTGCAAAAATTAACGCTGCACTCAACTATGGTGGCGTGGGGTTACAAATTGCAACACTCGAACAGCTCCTCGGCGTGCGTATCGACCACGTTGCTGAGATTGATTTCTCTGGCTTCAAGAGCCTTACTGATGCTCTCGGGGGTGTAACTGTACAGGTTCCTTTCAACTTTACTGCTGACTCTTATAGCTTTACTGCAGGGCCTAACCATATGAACGGTAACCAAGCCCTTGCTTTTGTTCGCCAGCGCTATGCTTTTAGCGATGGTGACTATCAACGTGTACGTAACCAGCGTGCATTCATGCGCGGTTTGCTCCAAACAATTACTTCTAAGGGAGCTTTCACCAGCGCAACAGAGCTTCGCTCCGTGATTGATTCTATTGCACCGTACGTCACCGTAGATAGTGGCCTAAACGCATCTACGCTCTTCTCCATGGGAGCACCTTATATCTCCTCTGGCGGTACTCGGATGCATATGCTCACTCTTCCTAATGCTGGAACGGGTTGGTCTGTTGATGGTCAGTCTATTGTGGTTCTTGATAGCAACGCGACAGCTGCACTTTCGCAAGCATTACGCTCTGATACCATGGGGTCATATACCGCAGTCTATGGTGAAGACTAAAATCTTGTGAATCTTTGATATAGACGATTTATGAGTAAGGCGGGTACGAGATTCCTCGTACCCGCCTTAGGTTTAAAAACTTTTGAGCATAGAAAAGGGGTTCTTTCTCCATCGCTGGCTATGGAGAAAGAACCCCGAAAATTTATGGGGTAAGAAATGCTACTTGTGGTGTTCTTCTAAATCTTCTTCATAATGTTCGTATTCTTCATGATCTTCAGGAGCTCTTCCCATAAATAGAGCAAGAAGTGCTAGAGAAAAACCTAAGACAATACTGATGAGTCCAAGCATCGGATAAGAAAAAATGAGGAACACACCAAAGAGTAATACTGCTGCACCTACAACCCCCATCAAAATGGATACCCGTCGGTTAGGATTTAACTCGGTAAACGTATCGTACTCTTCAACGGATTCTTCTTCGGAATGATGACGAGCAGAACTGAACGGGCTCACAAAACCAGAACGCTTTTTCCGTTGAGGAGTTTGAGCGTCAATTTCACCTTGAGTCGGTACATAGACCGTTGTTACTTCATACTCATCAGCTGGGCTCAAGAGCTCTGGAACGTTATTAGGTAGTTCTTCGTACCATTCCGCTGGTAAATCTTCTGCACGAACGGCTTGTACCGTGAGCGACAGCTCAAAGGAATTACCACGAATCGTTCCCCACGCACTCGTGAGCTTATTCTTTTCAAAAGCATAACGAATCACGGGCGCTAATTGTTCAGACATCTGAGTGCTCAGGCGCCCTACTTTTTTACGGTCGTGGAATACTTCTACTGAATCAATAAAGCTACCGTCTCCTTGACGTAGACGATTTGCTTCAAGCGTGAGAATGACGCGTCCTTCACCGCTCGGCGGAAGAATCGAATGAAGATACTCTGCATGGTTTTTCTCATCAAGAACCTTCATAGAAGGGCCTTGAGGAAGGAGAGCTGCTTGCGTGGGGGCATTATTGAGCGGGAACAAAGACCCCGGTGCGCTCAACGAAAGAATACCGGAACTTTCGATCATATTATGCCCAGATTTTCTTCGAGCAACGGCAGACAGCTGTAAATGCGCTACCGCATCATACCCAGAGGCGATAACGCGAGTAATGGGATTCCAATAGGTTTTAGAATCATGAGGATGCAAACGACCGATTTTAAGTTCGTCAACGTAAACAGCGATGCTACCCGGTTCATAAGGGTTATCCGGTTCTGGTACTAGACGAGCTTGTCCATTCCATACGCGTTCACGATCCATCTGGAGCTCTTCAAAGACCTGAAGAATCTCGGCATCGTAGAAGTCATGAGTAATGACTTCAACTGTTCCACGATCACCCAGTGCATAATCGGTCAAAGTGTTGCTCCTTTATCCTACAGTTTTACTCACCTAATAGCTTCTCATGAATTGCCGGTTTAGCACTAACAATTTAGCGCTAAACCGGCAACAAGTTTTTCAGATGAGAGTATTTACACAGACTCTGCGTTGAATTGCTGTGCTTTGAGGGCACGTTTGCTTTGATCAAGATGCTCTAGAATCAAACGACGTAAAGCTCCCGGCGCTTGACCGTTGTGTTCAAGCCACTGTTGGGCTCCTACGATAACAGGATTTTGCTCTACTGCTTGATCTGCTTGGAGATTAGCTGGAGGGAACAACCCAGAAACAGTACGTGTCGCCATGCCAATTGAACGGTTTTCCCACACACCATTGAGAGCATCAAAGTACTGCTGAATCAATGACGGGCATAACCGGTATCCTCCTTGCTGGAATCCGCGTGCTGTTGCTGTGAGAATATCGTTAGATACATCAGTTTGGGTCAGAACACGTTCAAAAGCTGCCATTTTAGAATCTTGATGCGGTAAAGAAGCTTGAGCCTGAGCGTAGCTGCGTTCCGAAATGGAACCGGGTAACTGCTGCTGTTGCTGTTGAAGCTCTTCTACGGTGGTGAGCCCATGAACGCTTAGAGCAATTAGCGCGTTCCACCCTAAAGTGGAGTTAAGCTCTAGCCCGGGAATTTCAGTAGACGTGATGGATTCTTCAGAGCTAGCATAACGAGCAATATGGCGTACTAGGGATTCTCCGTTGAGACTGTGGGCGCTTGCTTCTAAGAAAGCGCGAGTAATGATTAGCTGCTCGTCACTTCCCTCCGGTGCCTGATACAAGGCTGTTTTAAGAGAATCTGTGAACTGATCCCATAGCTGTTTTCGAAGAGCCGGTTGCGCATAACTTGAAATAGCAAGGTTTGTTTGAGCTAAGAGGTTTGACAGAATGACAGAAACCGGTTCTGAGCCGAGTGTCTTTTCGACTGCTGTTAAAAACTTTTCAACTTCAAGGGACCCGTCTCTGACTTGATTCCACAAGCTGCTCCAGATAATGCCGCGTGTAAGGGGATTCTCAATAGTATGTACATGTGATAGTGCAAGTTCTTGACCGTTTTCCTTGCTAATAACAGTTTTGGCATACGTCAAATCACCACTATTGAGTACCAAAAGTTCTGCTTGCGCGACGTGTGTTCTTTCTTCCTCATTGAGTGGCAATTCCATGTCTTCAACGGGGCCAGCTGGAATAGAACATTCGATAAGGCTCGTTGAGATAAGCTGATCCTCCTGAAGCTGGAATGTTTCTAGGAGCAGATGGTGTGGCCTTCCAAGTTCTGTGGGGACGTCTTCTGGTAGAAGCTGAGAAATCGTTAGTGATTTAAACTCTTGTTGCTGAGTGTAGTGACGTTCCACGATGAGGGTGCTTAACCCACTCGTCTGTAACCATGCTTGCGCCCATGTGTAAACGTCTTCGGTGGAGCATTCATCGAGTACTTCAAGAAAATCGTTGAGGGTGGTGTTTAATCCTGCATAACGTTGAAAATAAAGACGTGATGCTGCGATGAAGGTATCAAATCCGACATAGGCAACGAGTTGTTTGAGTGCTGAGGAACCTTTTGCGTACGTGATTCCATCAAAGTTTTGTTTTGCAGCTTCAAGGTTTTGGATATCTGCCACAATGGGGTGGGTCGTTGGAAGCTGGTCTTGAGTATATGCCCACGCCTTACGTTGGTTAGCGAAGGAGACCCAAGCATTATTAAAGCCTGCCGCCTCATGTGCGCCAAGAGTGCCCATATATTCTGCAAATGATTCTTTGAGCCATAGGTCATTCCACCATTTCATGGTGACGAGGTCCCCAAACCACATGTGAGACATCTCGTGGCAGATGACGTTCGCTCGTGCCTCATATTGAGCTTCTGTTGCTCCAGATTCAAAAATGTAGGATTCGGTGAAAGTAACAAGCCCAGGGTTTTCCATAGCCCCAAGGTTGTACTCGGGTACGAACGCTTGCTGGTATTGGGGGTAGGGGTATGGGGTGTCAAAGAGCGTCTGGAAGAAATCTAGTCCAGCTTTGGTGATGGTAAAGATATTGTCGTAGTCAAAATATTCTTTTAGCGATTGGCGACAATAGGCTACGAGTTCAAAGGATGAGTCTGAGACTTTTGTGCGTGGGCTGTAGTGTTCGTACGCTGCAAAGTATTCACCGGCGAGGATTGTCGTGATGTAGGTTGAGATTCTTTCGGTGGGTGCAAAGACTCGTTTAGTGATGTTTTCGTTTGTGGGGTCTGGTATTTCTTCTATGAGTGGGGCGTTTGATGAGACGACCCAGTCTTTAGGGGCTGTAATACGGAAATTGAAGATTGCTTTGAGGTCGGGCTGCTCAAAGTTTGGGAAGACTCTACGGCAATCTGCTGGTTCGTATTGGGTGTAGAGGTAGATTTTTCCGTCTTTGGGGTCGAGATAACGATGTAGTCCTTCGCCCGAGCGTGAGAAGAATGAGCGCCCATGAATGGTGAGGATATTTTCTGCGCGTAATTCGGTGAGCACAATGCGTGAACCTACAACACAGTCATTAATGTTGAGTGTTTTTCCGTTGAGTTTAACGCTTTCAACGCTGTGGTGGATGTAGTCGATAAATGTTTCGGCGTTTTCTGTTGCTGTGAAACGGACTGTTGTTACTACGGGGTAGGAGTCGAATGTTGTGTCTTTGGCGTAGGTAAGGTCGATGAGCACGTCGTAGCTGTCGACGGTGAGTAGTTCTGCTCTGGCGCTGGCTTCTTCTTGGGTTAGGTTTTCATTCATCACAGTTTTAATGTATCGGATAGATGGGGTCGATGAGGAGTTTTTAGGTGAAGTAAAAAAATTTATTCTCTTAAATATGTTCTTGACTAGGTGTTTTTCTGTAAATATGGCTACTGTTAGCGTGTATGTGACGAGCGTCGCTGTAAAAAATGCTGTTTCAAGTTGCAACCCCGTTTCGGGTCGTGTAGATTATTACCTGTTGTCGAGAGATGTTACGAAAAGTCAACATCACTATGTCACCTGCGCGGGTGGCGGAATAGGCAGACGCGCTAGCTTGAGGTGCTAGTCCTCGTATTAGAGGGTGGGGGTTCAAGTCCCCCTCCGCGCACAACAAATTTGAAGCCCCTACGGTAACCGTAGGGGCTTCAATGCATTTAAAAGCACTACAAACATCAGGGGAGGGGTAACCTTCCCTAACAGTTACCCGCTCAAGATATATTCGTTTGACTACCGTCTAGGGTTTTTGCATTGTTACCTCTTCTTGGTCACCATCAGGTGTTGTGACAGTGTAATGCAAGGTTCCATCTTGAGAATATCGGAAAGTTTTTGTCAGTTCACGTGAGGTTTGAGAAGACTCTGCATCTTTCTCTACTGCTGTCTGCGATACCCATGTGTAGTCACCTGCCGCCTGAGGAGCCTCAAAGCTACCTTCCCAATACAAAGTGCGCGCTCCATCTTCTTCATGAACCCAATGAATACTAATGGTGTTGTCATGAACAAGAGCTTCTAACCATATGCCGTCAGTTTTGGGGTTTCTCTGGCTCCACGTACCCGTCAAATTTGGGGTTTGAGTATTCGTGTTCTGCCTTGTTGCTGCATTAGAGCTGTTCACTGTTGTGTTGGTTGACTGGTCGGGATTCTCTGATTTTTGAGAAGAACTGCTGCATGCACACACGCTGCATGTCAGAAGAATTACAGCAAGAGATGCTGACAGGTGTTTCATATTTCCTCACATGTTATTTAGGGTTACCTAAGTTAATAAAGATAATAGGTTAGAAAAAGAAAAACAGTTAATTACTGTAGATTAAAGAAAACCCTGTTGGTGCCTCATCAAGGTGAGGTACTAACAGGGTTTTTCTGGATATGAAGGAATTTTAGAGTACCAGCGATAGAGCGAAGACCCAGAGGCACGTCCATGCTAAGAGCACGACACTATATTTAAATGCTGCAGAAGTAATCTTTGACTCTTCACCAGATAGTCCTACAGAGGCAGCTGCAATAGCAATGGATTGCGGGGAAACAATTTTAGCCATCACGCCACCTGTAGTATTTGACGCAACGAGAAGGGTAGGGCTTGTTCCAATCTGTTGTGCAGTGGTTGCCTGTAACGCGGCAAAGAGGGTGTTGTTATTAACGACAGATCCCGTTACGAATACACCAATCCAGCCAATAATAGGGGAGAGCAACGGGAAAATAGATCCTGCTGCCGCAACTGCTAGAGCGATAGAAGAGCTAAGGCCTCCAAAATTCATGACATTTGCTACCGCCATAACGAGGCAAATCATCACAATAGGCTTCCATAGTTGTTTAACTGTTCCTTGGAGCTCTTGGATAGCAGCGCCGATGGTGATATTTGAGGTAACAATGGTTAGTAACGCTGCAATAAAAATAGCAGTTCCTGAAGCGGAAAGGATGCCCCAACTAAAGATTGCCGACATCGGTTTAGGTTCTGCAACAATAGGGGCTACTTGGAGAATACTCTGGTGCAGATAGGGCATAGAGAACTTAATGGTTGTGAAGTCTAATGGTCCGCCGACAGCCCAAAGAGCTTTCATAAAAGGTGTAGACCAGAGCAGAATCATTCCTGAAAGAATGCAGAAAGGGCTCCATGCTTTTGCTACTTCTACAGCTGTAAATGTCGGGGCATTTTCTGATGTAATTTCTGGTGCCCCAGATTCTCGGTAGATATGCGCAGGTTGCCAACGGCGCATCACAAGAGCGAGGATTACGAGTCCAATAAGGGGCGGAATAATATCTGCTAGCTCTGGCCCTAGCGTCCAAAGCATAAGTGCCTGTAGCCCTGAGACCACAAAACCGATAATGAGTGCAATGAGCCCAGTTTCTTTGACTGCTCGAATTCCGTCTTGAACAAAGACGAGAATGAGCGGAATAAGTGCGGTCGTGAGCTGAATCGTGAGAATCATTTCGACACTTAACGCAGATAGCTCGACGGACCCCTGTTTTGCTCCAACGATAACAGGAATACCAATTGCTCCATATGCTCCGTAAGCAGCATTTGAAATAAGAGCATAGACAGAAGCTTTAATAGCATCGAATCCTAATGTTACGAGAAGTGCAGCGCAGATTGCGATGGGGATACCAAAGCCTGCGGCACCTTCAAGAAACCCTCCAAAACAGAATGCGATGAGGAGGACTTGGATACGTTGGTCAGCTGATACGGCAGAGATAGAATCTTGAATAATTTTGAAGTTTCCAGCTCTGACTGCAATGCGGTAGAGCCAGACCGCCATGAGAACAATCCACCCAATAGGCCATAGTCCACCGAGCGCACCATATGTTAGTGCAGATAAGGACGCTGTCCACGGCATATGGAAGACAGCGACAGCGATGATTAAGGCGCTGGCTAGAGAAATACTTGCTGCTTTGATACCAGTGAGTTTGAAGACCGTTAGTCCCAGAAGAAAGATGATAATTGGTAGTGCTGCGATAACGGCTGAGAGCGCACTTGAGCTGAGCGGGTCATAAATCTGTTGCCACATGCGGCGTTCCTTTCGGGTGAAGCAAGGGGCATCTTTATGTGTTGTGAAAGGGAATATATGGTGTGTGGTTAGATGCCATATTTGAAGTTATCACTGTTGTTTTATCTTTCACTAGTGAAATGTTTGGATGTTTTCGGTGGTTGAGTCCACCATAAAATTGTTGTTTTGATTGGTTTTAGTTGATTTTCTGCACCAGTTTTGACTATTAGTGTCTTAGACTCTAAGAAGAATATTGTGACGAATGGTACAAATAGTGCCGAGTAACAATCGTTCACAATGCTAGATATGGTGATCCTGTCATACTTACTAAGGGTTTTGTAATATTTTTTTCATGATAGAAAATGTGACCAATGCCAAAAAGTAACCTTTAAGCGTTGTTTTTTAGCGGGTTTTTGAAGCGATTATCAACTATTTACCCGCTAATTATCAAACGAAAACCCAAAAACCCAACATAAACCCTCATGTTTTCGTGCCATACTTGTTATGCCATGTCCCAGCTAACAAAATTGAAAGGAAAGCCATCATGGCTTCACACTCACATAAGAGAACCAAGCTTGGCGTTATTGGTGCAGGCGGAGTAGGATCTGCCGTCGCTTATGCGGCAACATTGCGTGGCACTGCAGATGAAATCGCCATCTACGACATTGCCGGAGAACGAGCCACCGCCGAAGGGCTCGATATTGCTCACGGAAGTATGTTCGCCTCCGAAGCAATTGTCTACGGTGGAGATGATATCGAAGTACTACGAGACTGCGACCTCATTATTGTCACAGCAGGAGCACGACAAAAACCAGGGCAACCACGCCTAGAACTAGCTGAAGCTAATGTAAAAATCTTTGAAGCAATGCTTCCTAAAGTCATGGAAGTAGCACCCGAAACAATGCTCATGATTGTCACAAACCCCTGTGACGTTCTAGCTGTTGTCGCACAAAAAATTACTGGACTTCCCACCAACCGTTGCTTTGCTTCCGGAACCACACTAGATTCTTCTCGCCTACGTTGGCTTATCGCCAACAAAGCTGGTGTGGCTATCAAATCTGTTCACGTCAACATTATTGGCGAGCACGGCGACTCGGAATTTCCCGTATGGTCAAGTGCCAATATTGGCTTCGTGCCCCTCGACGAATGGACAACACACGGCGAGCGCGTCTTCACGGACGAGGTTAAAGCGGCCCTTGGAGAAGAAGCTATGAAGGCTGCATATCGCGTTATTGAAGGTAAAGGTTCCACTAACTACGCTATCGGCATCTCAGCTGCTCGTATTGCTGAAGCCATTTTGCAAGGGGAGCAAGCGGTTCTGCCTGTTGCGACCCAGCTGAAAGGATATTACGGCATCCACAGTGAAGCTGCCGTTTCGTTACCGTCGGTACTTTCCTATAACGGCGTAGAACGAGTTCTCGAAATGCCTCTTAACGATGAGGAACTGCAAAAACTCAAGAATTCTGCTGACGCCATTAGCGCTTCCCTCGCTTCTTTGGGGTACTAAACATCATCAAAAATAGACGGTGGTAGAACAACTTAGCTCTACCACCGTTTACTTTTAAAAAGCCGATACATTGTTACCGGTAGGTTATTTTTGCTTATTTGAGTACGATATCTCACGTTCTTAGAACTTTTCTTCCTAAATAGTACCGTGTAGCTACATTTCACGATAACGTTCTATATATGAGTAACGACCCTCGCGCTGCACTGTCAGTTTTTACCAATGCTCTTGAAGAGCATCTTACCGCTATCATTAACCGACGCGGTGAACATGACCCTGCAATCGATAACGCCTATGTGGCCATTGCTAATGCTTTTGAGCGTTATGAAGAAGTCCTCTTTGATACATATGAGGAAGTAACACCCCTTGAGGTATATATCGAAGATGACGATGATGACTATGAAGATTTTGATGACGAAGACATTGACTATGAAGAAGAAAACTAATTTTTCTTTCAACTTATAAAATACTGTTAAATTCGAGACAGCGACCCTATAGGGTCGCTGTCTCGAATTTAAAGCGCTAGAGTCTGTTAAGTGGAATGGATTCAAGCAATAATCCTTGGCTTAGTTCAAGGTCTTACAGAGTTTCTACCGGTTTCTTCATCCGGTCATATTAGATTTGTCAGCCAGCTTTTACCAAATACTTCTGATCCCGGTGCAGCCTTTACTGCTATTACACAATTAGGCACAGAATCTGCGGTACTAGTATTCTTCTGGCGCGACATCGTACGCATTATCAGCAAATGGTTTGGTTCTTTACGTGGAACAGTCGACAAAAAAGACCCAGATGCACGGATGGGTTGGTTTATTATTATCGGCTCACTTCCTATTGCGCTGCTAGGTTTAGGTCTCGAAAAGTATATTGACACAACCTTCAGGTCACTATGGATTACCGCCACAATGCTCATCGTTTTTGGCGTATTTATCGCTATCGCAGACCGCGTCGGTAAAGAACAACGAACCCTCGACAAGCTTAATGTCAAACACGGTATTATCTATGGTTTCGCTCAAGCACTCGCTTTAATTCCTGGCGTCTCACGTTCTGGCGGAACTATTACTGCCGGCCTATTGATGGGGTACACACGCGAAGCAGCTGCTCGATACTCGTTCCTTTTAGCTATTCCGGCTGTATTCGCTTCAGGCCTATACAAGCTCTACGGTAGCCTTTCGGAAGGCTTCAACGGATACTACGGTTTTGGCTCAACGATGGTAGCAACATTGGTTGCATTTGTGGTCGGATACCTCATTATTGGATGGTTCCTCAAATACGTATCACATAACAGTTACACCATCTTTGTCTGGTACCGTATCGTCATCGGTGTAACACTATATGTCCTTTTAGGCTTCGGCGTACTATCAGCGCATGCCTAAACACTGATGAGAGATTACTTTCTCAACCATAATATTGCGTGAAATATCACGAAAGACTGTACCCGCTTACCTCATTCAGAGGTAAGCGGGTATTCTTTGAACTACAACACACAACGAAAGGACATCTGATGAGAGCGTGGGAATATGCATCGGTTCCGACACTACCTGGGCAAGCTCCACAACCTACTATCTTTGACAGCTCAAAGGGAGAAAAAACCCTCACCAAAACTCCTCAGAATACCGCAAGCTTATACGTCTGCGGCATTACCCCCTACGATGCAACCCATATGGGACACGCTTCTACCTACGTTGCCTTTGACGTGCTACACCGCGCGTGGCTCGATGCAAAAATTCCAGTAACATACGTCCAAAACGTCACCGACGTTGACGACCCACTACTAGAAAGAGCTGAAGCCACCGGAGTGAACTGGGAAGACCTCGCACAAGAACAAATTGAACTGTTCAGAAGCGATATGCAAGCACTGAACGTTATTACACCCACACACTATATCGGTGCTGTGGAATCTATTCCTTGGGTCATTGAAGCTGTTACAGAACTGCTTGCAAAAAACCTTGCCTACACCGTCCCCGGATACACCGAAGAAAACGGAACAACTCACCCTGACGGTGACATTTACTTCGATATCAAAGCAGCAGAACACTACGCACCAGCAGACCCCGAACACTGGAAACTCGGAGATATTAGCGGGCTCACGAGAGAACAAATGCTCAACATTTTTGGAGAACGCGGTGGAGACCCTCAACGCCCAGGGAAACGAGACGAATTAGATCCTCTACTGTGGCGTGTTCACCGCGAAGGCGAACCAGCATGGGACAGTGCCACTTTAGGGAAAGGACGCCCCGGATGGCATATTGAATGTACCACCATCGCACAAAAATTCCTCCCTTCCCCTTTTACCGTTCAAGGCGGCGGATCTGACCTCCAATTCCCACACCACGATATGGGAGCAGGACACGCTTACACCCTGAACGATAAACCCATGGCTCACCACTATGTGCACACCGGAATGGTCGGACTAGACGGTGAAAAAATGAGTAAATCCCTTGGAAATCTCGTACTCGTCTCTACCCTCAGAAAAGAAGGCACTAACCCTAACGTTATCCGCCTTGCTATTATGAGTAACCATTATCGTAGCGACTGGTTCTGGACTGAAGACCTCCTCGAAAAGGCACAACAACGTTATAAGCTCTACCAACAAGCCCTCAGCTGCGCGTTATCTGAAGAGACTGACGAAGAATCCCAAACACTCGTACAAGATGTTAGAGCACTGCTAGCAGACGACCTGAACACTCCAGAAGCCCTTGAACGAATTGATCAATGGGCACACCACATCTGCCACAACGGCGGCAAAGGAGGAAAACTCGTGCGTGACTTACTTGAAGCACGTTTAGGTATCTCCTGCTAAATACTTGTTTTTACTCCTCACGACGGCGAAGATATTGCTCTAATTCAGCAGCAATATCTTCGCCACTGAACTGCACAAGATTCTCCGACTGCGACTCTAACTCGCGCACATAAGCAGCGAGCTCTGGGTCTTCCTCCAATAACGCCTCTGCACCGTCTTCCCACGCCTGCACCTCCTGAAGAATACGACCGTGCGGAACCTGAATATCTAAAATAGATTCCACCGTCTGTAAAAGCGCAAAAGTCGCCTTAGGATGAGGCGGCAAACCCGCATAATGAGGGATAGACACCCAACAGCTAACATCAGTCATAGGGTAATCCTCCGCCATCAACGCAAGAACACCAACAATCCCCGTCGGACCAGAATAAGACTGCACCTGCACACCTTCAAAGGCTCGCAACTTAGAAGTATAACTACTAACTGAAACAGGAAAAGGGCGAGTATGGGGAATCTCTTCCAAAAGACTGCCCAAGAACAACAAATGATCAACAGAAAGTTGTTGCGCATACTGCAATAACGCCGTTGCAAAACTACGCCACTGAACATTCGGTTCAGGCCCAGAAACCACTAACAACTGAAGATTTTCACGAACCTGCAACGCCACACAACGAAGCTCTGGCCAAATAATTTTTCCAGTACCATCAGCAGAAGACTCCAGACGAGGACGCGACTCCGTAAAACTATAAAAAGATTCTGTATTAAATCCAGCAATAGGCTCTGCCGGAAAAACTCGCATCAAATAGTCAATAACCTCTGTCGCCGCAGAACCTGCATCATTCCAGCCCTCAAAAGCACATAACATCACCGTGCATGGCTGCTGATCAGCTTCCGAAAGAGAATAAATATTATGAGGAAATTTTTTGGCAGTAGACACAAACAACATTCTACGCCCATTATCTTCCACGACTCACACCAACGCCACGTGAGATATCACCGCATACACTAGAGTGAGAAAAGGCCTAGCACACCACCATGAGGACGAGGACAAACACCTTGAGAAGACCTTCAGAGCTCAACATCGCAACACTCTTCGGTATCCCCATCTATCTTCGAATATCATGGTTTATCTTCATGGCAATAACCATCTTTGGATACGCCACTTACCTCACCCAAAAAACAACCTACATCACAAACTGGACTGCAGCACTAACCACTTCTACAATACTGGCGCTACTTATCGCCCTCGGGGTGCTTATCCACGAATTAGCACATGCTCTTACCGCACACCTTTTCAACCTTAAAGTTCACTACATCTCAATGACCCTATGGGGTGGAATCACAAGAAGCGACCAAGGCCGCCCTCTTAGCTCCATCCTCATATCCCTTGCCGGACCAACTATCAATATCCTGTACGCCCTACTCCTTGGAATACTAGAACCCCTCACAACAGAGCACAACATCAGCCTAGGAATACTACTAGCGAGCCATATTAACCTCCTCATCGCTCTTTTCAACCTCATTCCTGTATACCCACTCGACGGAGCACACGCTCTAGAAGCGTTCATCACTCTTACCAGTAAAAAACGATCCACCGGAATTTTCTACACCGCCCTCATCGGATTACTTCTTTTACCGTTAGTCATACTCTTCCTGGTGACCTCAGAAAATATCACCTCACCCATATATCTGCTGGTGACAGCATTCTTAAGCATCACCCTTTGGAAAAATTCATACCCAGCACTACAACGCATCGTGACTCAAAAAAGTAGAAACTACCCCATCAGCGCAGCAAAACTGTCACGAAAAACCATCCGCATTTCACCAGAAACACCTATTCAAGAGTTCCTCAGCACCTGGAACCACCATGATGTACCCATCTACCAAAAACACGACACCATCTACTGGGTAGACCCTGCAGTCCTCACCTCCATCGAACACACCGGCCCCAACGACGACCAACTACTTCAAAACCTTCTCAACAAGCCCCTCAAAACCATCTCACATCCGAGCGCCCCCGAATACATACCCTATACAGCCTTACACCTAGACTTACGCGAACACTTTTACGAATACCATCGAAAACAGGTACCAGATTCCATACATACCAGCGAACAACCTATTGCGTGGATGACAACAACACCACAAAAACAACAAAGAATCTTGTTCTATCAAGACTTCATCTAAAAACACCGCTAAATGTTAGGTCAGCCTCATTGAACAACAACATGCAACACCTCAGCCTAGTATCTGAGAGAATAAATAAAGAACACTAACCTAACAGCAGCTCATGAGCCTTATATACCTCAAGGAGAACAACTCCCTATGACCAATCATGCCCCCACCGGAAGCAACAACCGTCGTGGACCTTTCCGACCCGGAGAACGCGTACAACTCACCGACGAACGCGGAAAGATTACTACCATCACCCTAGAAACTAACGGGGCATACCACTCTCATCACGGTTTCTTCACCCACGAAGAACTCATCGGAAAAACCGAAGGAACCGTTATCGAAAACTCCTCGGGGCTAAAAATTCAAGCATTCCGACCACTCTACCGAGATTTTGTCCTCTCCATGCCCCGCGGGGCAGCCGTAGTGTACCCCAAAGATGCTGGACAAATCGTTACTATGGCTGACATCTTCCCTGGCGCTCGCGTTATCGAAGCAGGCGTAGGCTCTGGTGCGCTTTCTATCGCCCTTCTACGAGCTATCGGCGATTACGGACACCTCCGCTCTTTTGAACGTCGAGAAGAATTTGCAGAAATCGCACGAGGAAACGTCGAAACCATGTTTGGTGGACCGCATCCGGCGTGGGACATTACTTTAGGAGACCTTGCTGAAACTCTCGGCGACGTTGAAGAACCTGGAAGCGTAGATCGCGCTGTTCTTGATATGTTAGCTCCTTGGGAATGCCTTGACGCAGTAGCACAAGCACTAACACCAGGCGGCGTTATCATCTGCTACGTAGCAACCGTAACGCAGCTTTCTCGAGTTGCTGAAGCTCTCCGTGCAGACGGCCGATTTACTGAGCCTGAATCGCATGAGACTATGGTTCGCGGTTGGCACGTTGAAGGTCTGGCTGTTCGCCCCGACCACCGTATGGTGGCACATACTGGGTTCCTCATCACCGCTCGTCGCCTTGCTGACGGCGCAGAACGACTTGCTCCGAAACGTCGCGCTTCAAAAACAGATTTCTCAGAAGAAGACCTTAACGCATGGACTCCTGCAGCTCTAGGCGAACGCAACGTTTCTGACCGAAAATTACGCAGGGCAGCACGAGACGCACAAAATCTTGCTGAAAAATCTGCACAATCAACAACCCATACACCATAAACCTGATTCGATAGGGGGCGCACCCTCATCTATCGTTAGAGACCTATCCGCAGAATCTGGTACGAATCATGACTGACTCAACGAACAAAACTGTTTCATCCCAAGACTACGAGAGAGTGCTACGTCAGCTCAGTGTGTCAACAGACAGCCGGCGTAACCTTGACCGACAGCTTCGAGAAGCCGGAGAACGAAACCAAAAACTTGTTTTCGCGCTTGGTAAAACTAAAGCTGAAATCGAACGGTTACGTTTGAGCCTCTCCCAAGAAGTCTCCCCACCTTTGAACTCTGCTGTCGTTTTAGCCGTCAGCTTAGGGCGGATGACATACGACGACCTTGCACAGGGCGTTACACCGGCAGAAGCAGAAGAATACGTTGATGTCATGCTTTCTGGGCGACGAGTGCGCATCACCTGCTCACCATTATTAGACATTACAACGCTTGCCCCAGGTATGACAGTCCTGCTCAATGACCAGACTCAAGCAGTCATCAGTCTCGGCTACGAAAACTATGGTGAAGTTGTTACTTTACGTGAGGTTCTCGATAATGAGCGTGTGCTCATTGACCTTGGACAACAAACAAAGACTGTTGCCCGAGTCAGCGGCGCGATACAGACACAAGAACTTTCAGCGGGGGATAACCTCACCTACGATTCACGTATTGGGATGGTGCTTGGACGAGTTCCTCGCTTAGAAGCGCAACAACTCGTTCTTGAAGAGGTTCCTGACATCACCTACGAACATATTGGTGGTCTAAATACCCAAATCGAACAGATTAAAGATGCTGTTGAGCTTCCTTTCTTGCACCCTGATGTTTTCCGCCAATACCAGCTATCACCACCACACGGTATCTTGCTGTATGGTCCTCCCGGTAATGGAAAGACCTTGATTGCTAAAGCCGTTGCAAATTCTCTTGCAAAAAGGGCAGCAAGCGTGCACCCTAAGGAAGCGAAAACTGGGTACTTTCTCAATATCAAAGGCCCCGAACTTCTTGACAAATACGTTGGCGAAACGGAACGACAAATCCGTGATATTTTCACCGCTGCCCGTGAAAAAGCAGAAGAAGGAAACCCCGTTGTCGTCTTCTTCGACGAGATGGAATCACTCTTTAGAACACGTGGCACCGGTCGTTCCTCTGATGTCGAGACAACAATTGTCCCACAATTATTGACTGAAATTGACGGTGTTGAACGGCTCGATAACGTGATTGTCATCGGAGCAACCAATCGTGAGGACATGATTGACCCCGCAGTGCTACGACCTGGACGCCTTGACATTAAAATAAGAATTGATCGTCCCGATATTCACGGTGCCCGAGAAATTTTTAGCCTCTATATTACAGAGGACCTTCCTCTTGGAGCGACTGACCAACAAGGCGCACAAAACGCTAGCGAAACAGTGCAACACCTTATTAACGGTGCGCTAAACCAGCTTTTTGAAGACTCTGCACATAACAGGTATCTACACATCACGTTAGACAACGGCCAAACACTTTGGCTTAAACGAGGAGATTTTCTTTCGGGGGCAGTCATCCGAAATATCGTTGATACCGCAAAAAACTATGCTATTAAAGATGAACTACGAGATGGTACCCGCGGCATAACACAAGAACATATCAACCGAGCCATTGCTGCAGAATTTGGTGGGCACCGAGAGATACCCCCGTTGTCAGAGATTGAACAAGTATTAGCTCAACGCCATATTCGAGAGAACATTGTCTCTGTCGAACCTGCATACTAACCAAAGCTACGCTCAGCCGAAAAAACAGGTAGAGCGTTACCTCAAGCATCGTCTCAAAGGAGCATATTGTGAGCGTACAGCGCATTATCGGAGCAGAAACCGAATACGGGATTATTGCCCCTACCCACCCTCACGCCAACCCGACGATGCTTTCTGCCGAAGTGGTTGATACCTATAACAAACTATTCCGCCGAGAACTTTCTGCACAAAATAGTTCAACAATATGGGAATACGACTCTGAAACACCCCTACAAGACGCCTACGGGCACACCCAAGAAGAACAATCCGCTCATCCCAGCCAGCTCACCCACCAAAGTGCGGTACTCACCAGCGAAGATATTGCTGCAGAAGCATTGTTAGAGTCAGGTGCGTATGCAGAACGCCTTGACCCTGATGCCGTTACCATGAACGCTATCTTGCCAAACGGTGCACGCCTCTACGTTGACCACGCACACCCCGAGTATTCATCACCGGAAACTTCTTCACCGCGGGACGCCGTACTATGGGACGCTGCTGGAGATTATCTTGCAGCACGAACCATTCAAACTCTTGAAGAAACAGCAGAAGAGACAAAACTACCTAACCTGCAACTCTATAAAAACAATACTGATTCCAAAGGTCAATCCTATGGTTCGCATGAAAACTATCTGATTCAACGAAAAATAGACTTTGATAAACTCTCTGAAGCGCTCTTACCGTTCTTTGCAACACGACAGATTATGACTGGTGCTGGACGTGTTGGCATCGGCACAGCTTCTGAAAAACCTGGCTATCAGATTTCGCAACGAGCCGACTTCTTCGAACGGACTATCGGCTTAGAAACAACGATTCGTCGTCCAATGATTAATACTCGCGACGAACCACACGCAGATTCGGATAAATATCGACGTTTACACGTCATTATCGGAGATGCAAACCTCTCTCATTATTCGAACCTTCTCAAATTTGGTACTACTTCTTTAGTATTGAACTTGATTGAGAACCATCAAGCCCCTCAAATAGCATTAGCTGACCCCGTCAAAGCCATGCACACCGTCAGCCACGACCTAACCTTGAAACAGCAATTACCGTTAACGAACGGCACATCCCTAACAGCTATAGAGATTCAACGACTGTATCTTGAAGCTGCACAAAAATATGAACAAAACCCAGATTCGCACACACAAGAAATCTTAGATCTCTGGGAGAAAACCCTCACTCTCTTAGAAACTGACCTATTCGCTTTAGCTGACACTCTCGATTGGGTCGCAAAATACCAGCTCATACATCAATATGTTCAAAAAGGTGTTAACTGGGATAACCCCAAATTACAAGCTATCGATCTTCAATACGCAGATATCCGCCCACATAAAGGCCTGTACTATAAGCTTGTTCAGCTAGGCAGAATGAAAACGCTATTTACACCAGAACAGATTGCTTTTGCCAGCCACTACCCACCAGAAGACACCCGCGCCTATCTACGAGGCACGATGATTCGTCGATGGCCAGAAGAAATACTCAGCGCCAACTGGGACACCATAGTAGCAAGAAGCCCCTGGGATACTGTTGTTCACCGGTTGAGATTAGATGAACCTAAGGCATACACTAAAAAGAGTATCGAACATCTACTAAACGTCGATAATGCGAGCACCCTAATTGACCAACTTAACCACGAAGGAGAATAACAATGGAACGCCAACGCATACAAGCGCAGCAACAACAAAACCTTGTAGAAGAAACCCCCATCAACATTGCATCTCAGAGCACTGCGATTAACCAAGACCTCATCGTAGAAACAGATGACCTCCTAGCAGAAATTGATGGTCTTCTTGAGGAAAACGCTGAAGACTTTGTTAAAGGGTTCGTCCAAAAAGGTGGAGAATAAACACTCCATCACCCAATAAAATATCGGTGATTTCACTTATTGAGAGCACCCTCGTTGACAGAATAGAACTATGCAAAAACGAATCTTCGGAATAGAAACCGAGTACGGAATCACCTACGTACCTGACTCATTAGGTCCTATCGGACCAGAAGAAGCCTCAAGAATACTTTTCAAACCTGTTGTAGATACTTGGCGCTCTACAAATGTCTTTCTTCCGAATGGTTCAAGGCTCTATCTTGATGTAGGATCTCACCCCGAATACGCTACCGCCGAATGCACAACAATCACAGATTTGATTGCCCAAGATAAAGCAGGCGAGGTCCTCTTCGCTGACCTCGTCAATCAAGCACAAGACACCTTAGAAGCAGAAGACCATCACGGCAGAATTTACTTATTCAAAAATAACGTTGATTCTGCGGGAAACTCTTTTGGCTCACACGAGAACTACTTACTTGAACGAAAAGTAGAGTTCGCAAAACTCACAACAAGTCTTATACCTTTTCTGATTACTCGACAAATCATTGCCGGCGCAGGAAAAGTGCACCCGCAAGGAGTACCAGAATGGGCTCCACGTCCTCTCGGGAAAGCCGGAGAACCTAGCTATTCTTTCTCACAACGAGCAGACTACATTTGGGAAGGCGCCTCTACTGCAACCACTCGCGCTCGCCCTCTCATTAATACTCGTGACGAGCCGCATGCTGATGCAACGTTGTACCGTCGCATGCACGTGATTAATGGTGACTCAAATATGTCGGAGACAACGTCACTTCTTAAGATTGGCTCTACGGATATTGTTCTTCGAATGTTAGAGGATCATTATCCTCTTCGTAATTTTGAGATTTCTGATACGGCAACTGCTCTACGCGTTGTTTCACATGATTTGAGCGCTCGGGAACCATTCCCGTTACGTGATGGTTCTTTCTGCTGTGCGTTAGATATGCAGCGTCATTACTTGGATTCTGCGAGGAACTATATTGAGCACCATGGTGCTCACCACGAGCATGTTCCGTATGTTCTGGACTTGTGGGAGCGTACTCTTCAAGCCATTGAAACGGGGGAGTACAGCAGTATTGATACAGAGATTGATTGGGCTATTAAGAAAAAACTCCTTGATTCTTATATTGCTCGAGGAGCTAGCGGATATGCTGATCCACGTATCGTCCAACTTGATTTTGCCTACCACGATATTGACCCTGACCGTGGTATTTTCAATGTCTTAGCACGCGCAGGACGAGCACAACGTCTCCTTAATGCAGAGAGTATTCAACGGGCTACCATGGTTCCTCCAGAAACTCGCGCTAAAATTCGTGGTGAGTTTATTCGTGCTTCTCGTGCAGCAGGGGAGCCGTTTACTGTGGATTGGGTACACTTACGCCTGAATAATAAGCCTCAATTTAATATTGTGTGTCAAGATCCTTTTGAGGTTTCTAACTCTGAGGTGCAGGCTCTTTTAGAAACTTTGCGTCATAATAGTGCTCAACAGTGGGCTCCTCCTTTTGTCTAGATACTGTTACAGTTTTTAGTGAGGGCTTCGTGTCTTATGAGCTCCTAGATTGTATAACCAACAGAAAGTCATATTTCGTGCCTAAGAAAATTGTATTAACTACTGCCGGAATCGTTTTATCTTTAGCGTTGTCTGCCTGTTCAGGCGGAAGTGATAATAACCTAGATAAGGTATCTTATGATCTCAAAGATGCGACAGCCGCTCCTTCGGTTTCTTTTGCGACTCCTTTTAGCGTGGGGAAAACTGAAACGCACCTTATTTCGGAAGGTGATGGAGATTCAGTAAAAGACGGAGATACGTTGCTGATCCAAGCAACAATTTTTGACGGTAAAGAAGCTAAAGAGCTTGGTACAACCTATGAGTCAAAGCCTCTGATGATTTTGGTGGGAGAAAAGCTTAAAGAGAACGCGCCAGAACTATATTCGATGCTAACAGAACACAAAGTAGGTTCTTCTTTCTCCTATTCAACAAATGTTGTTAGCTCTGAGTCAGGAGCATCTCCTTCGACTGCTCCTGCTGATTCACCAACTAATGTTGAGGTGTATACCGTCGTTCAGAAGCTTCTCCCCGAAGCAACTGGAAAGGCGCTGGATAAAAAAGACTGGAATAAAGCTTTAGAGTCTTTTGACATTGCAGATAGTGGCGCTGGTGTCATCAAACTTAAAGATGACCGTGGAGATGCTCCTAAGGAACTTGTTACACAGGACCTCATTGAAGGTTCAGGGCGTACCGTTGAGAGTACAGACCAAGTATATGTCAAGTATGAGGGCGTCCGTTGGGAAGATGGGAAGTCCTTCGACGGCAATTATAACGGTGATCCTTTAGACATCTCATTGGGCGGCGTTATTAAAGGCTGGAAAGAAGGACTATCTGGTCACAAAGTTGGTTCTCGTGTGCTTTTGATTATTCCGCCTGAGCTTGCTTATGGGGAAAATCCAGCAAGTGGTGCTCCTAGTGGCGCTCTCGTTTTTGTTGTCGACATTCTTGGAGCTATGCCGACGCCAGAAGCTGTTATCGCTCAGCAGAAGGCCGCTGAAGAAGCTCATCAGAAGGCAGAAGAATCAAAGAGCGATGAAACGCCAGCTCCTGCGGAATCAAAAGCTGAAGCTCCAGCGGAGAACGAACCCACTCCGGAAGCCTCTACGCCTGAAGAATCACCGGCTCAATAAAAATCTTTGAATAATTAACAGAGGAGAAGGATTATTATGTCTTTTGGTAAACGCGAACTCGATCGTACTAAACCTGAAATTGATTTCCCTGCCAATGGCGCCCCAGAAGAACTGGTCATCATTGATCAAATTATTGGAACAGGCCCCGAGGTTGAGGCAGGAAACGCTATTTCTTGCCACTATGTGGGTGTTGCTTTTTCAACGGGTGAAGAATTCGATGCTTCCTGGAATCGTGGCACTCCACTAGAATTCCGTGTTGGTGTCGGTCAAGTTATTCAAGGCTGGGACCAAGGACTACTGGGCATGCGCGTTGGAGGACGACGTCGTTTAGAAATCCCCGCTGAACTTGCCTACGGTGAACGTGGCGCCGGTGCCGCTATTGCGCCGGGGGAGTCCCTCATTTTTGTTGTAGATCTTTTAGACGTTCGTCAATAATTTTAGGAGGTCCCATCTTGAGAGATAGCGTTTCAGATGGGGTCTTTTAAAAACCTTAAGCAAACTCCACGGTGTTTTAGGCAGTGTTTTTACGGTTTTAGCCGTAAATGGTTTATATACTATGAAATATGCCTTGGTGGTTTTGGATAGTTTTATGGAGTGTCTTAGTTCTGGTATCAGTTCTTTGGCTGGCATTTCACGCCTACCGAATGATTCTTAAAGGAGCTTCGGCTTTTGAAGAGTTTTTACGGTTGAGCGATAACTGTGCTAAAACCTGGGAGGAATCTGCTGCTACTGCTACTCGTTTAGTGAAACGTACATCTCCTCCGGCTATTTTTACGCCGGTATCTGAGAGCTACGCTTCGTATGAGCAAGGTAAGAAACAGCGTCAACAAGAACGAATCTCGCGTAGAATACAGAAGCGAGATACACTCGGTCAGCCACAACGCGTGGGCGACCTCTATCGAAACACACGAAAGGGTGCTGATTCTCATGGGTAGACTATTTGACAGCCCGGTACACCTCCTCATCTTGGTGGTTGTTATTCTTCTAGTTTTCGGTGCTCCTAAGCTCCCTGGAATGGCTCGTAGCCTTGGCCAGTCGATGCGCATCTTCAAATCAGAAGTTGAGGGCATGAAGAAAGACTCTAAGAAGAATGCAACTCCTACTGCTACTTCTGAAGATGAGGTTGTAAGTGGCGAAGTGATTGATAACAAGCCTTCACATACTGAATCTGAGACAAAATAAAGAGAGCTGCTTCTAACTAGTAGACCCGCGCCCCTTTACTCTGTATTGAGGGTGCGGGTTTACATGGTTGTGCTGGTACAAGTTTTTTAGGGTAAGAATGGCACGGGAACATAGTCGTAAGAATAATCCTCAAGCAAATATGGAGTTGAAGGAGCATATCCGCGAATTCAAAAACCGAGTCATTAAATCTGCGGTTGCTACCTTATTGACGACTATTGCTGGTTTCTTTCTTTATATGCCTTTTATCGAGGCAATCTCTGTTCCTATACAGGAGCTGCAAAAAGAGGGCCGTTTAGCTTCTTTGAACTATGACACCATCCAATCAGGCTTCGGTCTTTTGGTGTCCGTATCGTTATATATTGGCATTGCTCTTGCCTCTCCTGTATGGCTATACCAGCTTTGGGCTTTTATTACTCCTGCCCTGTATAAAAAAGAACGTCGCTATGCTCTAGGCTTTATTTTTAGTGCTGTACCGATGTTTGTTTTAGGGCTCATTGTTGCGTGGTATAGCTTCCCTGGCGTGGTAACAGCTTTCACGTCGTTTACTCCCACTAACGGCACTAACGTGATGACAGCAGAAATATACATATCCTTCCTCGTGAAGTTTATGCTTTCCTTTGCTTTGGCTTTTGTGACTCCTGTTATTCTCGTTGGTTTAAACTTCATCGGTCTGCTATCTGGTAAGACCGTGCTCAAATCTTGGCGTTGGGTTGTTATTTTTATTGCAACAATTTCTGCAGCTACAGCTCCTGGCAATGACGTTGCTACCATGTT
This sequence comes from Rothia sp. CCM 9418, assembly GCF_048512825.1. Lineage (NCBI taxonomy): Bacteria > Bacillati > Actinomycetota > Actinomycetes > Micrococcales > Micrococcaceae > Rothia > Rothia sp. CCM 9418. The sequence continues at coordinate 79,861 of NZ_JBLXXX010000003.1, read as the reverse complement.
CTATCTTGCTGCTCCATTGATTGTTTTCTTCTTTATCGCAATTCTTATCTGTCTATGGTCAGATAAGCGTCGAGCTAAAAAACAAGCAAAACTAGCACAAGGACTCACTGATGAGGAACTCAATAGAGCTACAAGCGCTGAAGAGCTTGAACGCTTGGGACGTGAAGAGCCTACTACCCAAGAATAAAATCATAATATTGAAATAAAAGAGGGGTGAACGAGAATCGTTCACCCCTCTTTGTTTCAGATGCGATAGGGTAGAAAACAACACTGATTGACTCACACAGGCTGTTACGTTGTAGAAAATGCGCCATCCTACGACGTCACTAAAAATATGATGGAGAAGATGATGGATAATGGCAGCTTTAACCTTTTAGACGATTTTGCTCATACGTTGAACTTCCCGCTGGATGGTTTTCAGCGAGATGCGTGTATGGCGATTGAACAGAATAAAAATGTTTTGGTTGCTGCTCCTACTGGTGCGGGCAAAACACTTGTGGGTGAATTTGCTATACATCGTGCACTTCATGAGAGGAAAAAGGCGTTTTACACGGCTCCTATTAAAGCTCTCAGCAACCAGAAGTATCATGATTTAGTGAAAATCTATGGTGAGGATGCTATTGGGCTACTTACCGGCGATACGTCAATTAATTCTGAAGCGCAAATTGTCGTGATGACAACTGAGGTACTTCGAAATATGCTGTACGATGATTCTTCTACCTTGGAAGAACTCGGCTATGTGGTGATGGACGAAGTGCATTACTTAGCTGATCGTGCGCGCGGTGCTGTGTGGGAGGAAGTGATTATTAACCTTCCTGAAGATATTCTTCTAGTGTCTTTATCAGCAACGATTTCAAACGCTGAAGAATTTGGAGATTGGTTAGATACCGTCCGCGGAGAGACTCAAATTATTGTTTCTGAGCATCGTCCCGTTCCTCTTCTGCAACATATGATGGCAGGCGGAGAACTTTTTGATATGTTTGCTGATGAGAAAGATCCTCGTTTAGCAAAATATCGTTCTGCACAAGAAACGTCTAAAGGGTATGTTATTAACCCGAGGCTACGTCAGCTAAAGTCTTCTCCTCGAAATAGTCATTATGGACGTGGTCGCCACGGCTATAAATCTGGGTATTCTCGTCATCCGCGGACGATACCGGGGCGAATTCCTCGTTATCAAATACTCCAGAATTTAGATAAGAATGCTCTTCTTCCAGCTATTTACTTTATTTTTTCTCGTAATGGTTGTGATGACGCGGTCAAACATTGCATTGCGCGAGATGTACGTCTTACAACAGACCGAGAACAACATAAAATTTTAGAGTACGTGACTGAAGCTACTCGTCATCTTGACCATTTAGATCTCCAAGCGTTAGATTTTTATAGCTGGAAAGACGGTCTTCTTCGCGGAATTGCTGCACATCATGCTGGCTTATTGCCGTTATATAAGGATGTTGTGGAAAAACTCTTTTCTCAAGGTCTGCTTAAGGTTGTTTTTGCTACAGAGACTCTTGCTTTAGGTATTAATATGCCAGCACGTTCTGTTGTTCTTGAAAAGTTAACAAAGTTTAATGGAGAAAACCATGTAGATATTACTCCTGGACAATATACACAGTTAACCGGGCGTGCTGGACGTCGAGGAATTGATATTGAAGGTCATGCTGTCGTGATATGGAAACGCGGTCTAGACCCTGACCATGTTGCATCACTTGCTTCGAAAAGAACCTATCCCTTGGACTCTTCTTTTAGCCCTACCTATAATATGAGCGCTAATTTAGTAGCACGATTTGGAACCTACGAAACCAAGAAAACTCTCGAATCGTCCTTCGCTCAGTTTCAGGCCGATAAGTCTGTTGTGGGGGTAGCTCAGCGTGTACGTAAAAATGAGCGCGCCTTAGCGGGATACCAGAAATCATTATCGTGTGAACGTGGTGACTACTTTGAATATGCGCAATTGGTACGTGCTGTTAGAACGGAGAAGAAGAATCTTGAGAAGAGACGTCGTAGCTATATAAAAGCTGTTGCTCTTGAATCTTTAAAATCTTTGCGTTCTGGAGACATTATAGAATTGCCCGGTGGACGTTATCGCGGTTATGCAACAGTTCTTCAATGTAGAGAAGCCCGAGACGGTGTTCTTGAAGTTGATATTATCAATGAGAAAGCTCAGCATAGAGCTTTACCTAGCTCTAAAGTTGAGGCTCCCATCGAACCTGTTTCTTATGTAAAGATTCCGCGTAAGGTACGGGGTCGAAGCGTTAAAGAGCGCCAAGATATTGCATCTCGTATGAGAACTGCTCTATACGAGGGGCGTCCTCCCCGCCGGGATACTTCGTTGTCATGGGAAGGCTTCCCATCTTCTGACAAGCTAGAAAATTTGCGTCAGCAAATGCAGGAGCATCCTTGTCACGAGTGTCCTGACAAGGAAGAACACGCCCGTTGGGAAGAACGTTGGCGTAAACTTGACGCTACCACTCAAACTCTTCGTCGGCAGATTGATACGAGGACTAATACCATTGCTAAGGTCTTTGAGCGTATTACTAGGCTACTTGAAGATTATGGGTATATGTATCATGATGAACATGATTATTATTTGACAGAAGCCGGAGAGAACTTACGTCGTCTGCATGGAGAGCGGGAGTTTTTGCTATCTCTTTGTTTAGAGGACGGTTTCTTAGACGGATTGGATTCTGCCGCGACTGCTTCTGTCATATCGGCTGTGGTATATCATTCAAAGAGTGGGGAATACGTACCGTTAGAGAAGTACCCGCACCGCTCTATCGAGTTATCTCTCCAGAAAGTGTATTCTCATTGGGAACAGCTGAGTTCTTCTGAAAGACGTTCTCGTTTGCCGGTAACATCAGCTCCTGATTTTGGTTTTGTATGGTCTACTTACCAGTGGGCTAGGGGTAAATCTTTATCTGAGGTTCTTGAGCACGCTGATATGTCTGCGGGAGATTTTGTGCGTTGGATGCGTCAGGTCATTGATGTTCTTAACCAGATTTCTCATGTTAGTGTTTCGGACGTTCAGCTTCGTACTCAGTGTGAAGCTACAGTTCTTTTGATTCGTCGTGGTGTTGTCATGACTGAGCTTGAGGGACGGTAGGTAAAAATGTCTTCTTCTCTTCTTTTATGTCATTCTGGTTTAGTTCATACCCCTGTTGATCCCGAAGCGACAGCTGTTCTTATTGACGGTGCAAATATTGAGTGGGTAGGTTCAGAAGCAGGGGCGCGTTCTCTTTACGATAGTCGGATGCAACGCGTCGATATGGGTGGACGCCTTTTGTGCGCGGCTTTTAGCTTGGGGATGGCACGTGTTTCTACCGTTATTGAGGCTGAAACGTTAACGAGGCATTTATTAGAGCACGGTTATGGGGGAGTTACTTATAATGTTCCTGCCGATATTTTTGATGAGGTGTCTTCTCTCTTATCTAGAGTAGGGGTACACGGATACCTTTATTGTGAAGTTAACTCTTTAGGTGAGGTTGAATCTTTATCTAGGGGAGTTGACCGTATTTCCCTGTCTGCTACCTGTTTGGAACTAGAGGAAATCCTTGAGGTTGCAGCTTCGAGAAACTATCACCTTTCAGTACACGTTGAAGGAGAAGGCGAATATCAACCTTTCATCAAGCGTTTAGTAGACCAAGAACTACACCATTTCCCTTCAATACGCTGTGACGGTGTTCGCTATCTGAGCCAAGAATCCATCATGCAATGCGTAGAGTATAAAATTTCTTTAGGCTTTACTTGCTACGTTAATGAAGACGTCCATCGTTCATTATCTGCCGCAATTTCTTCAGGTGCAGTTACTTTCTGCGGTTCTGATCCGAATTCTTCTATGCCTGAAATTTTAGGATGGAATTTAATCCATCAATTCATGGAACACAACACGCCTGAGATTTCTGTGACATCACGTGGCATGTTTCATACATTAACTCGTAGCGTGTATCGCAGCTTAGGGGAGCCCTCAAGCTTTCATGGGCAGCTGGTCCCTTCTACGCCGGCGGATTGTGCTTTGTGGGAGATTACTTCTCTTGAATCACCCCAGAACCAAGGAATAGCGCAGAATTGGAGCACCGATCCTCGTTCTCGAGTTCCTTCTTTGCCGTACCTTCAGGAAGCGAATTTGCCAGTTTTATCGTCGCTATATATTGGCGGTCAGCTTATTTTGAGTAAATCGTCTGCAAAATCATGGCCTAGGCTCACCTAAAACTACCAGAAGACCTGTGTGAGAACTTATATACTGGTATCTGAATTTTTCAAAGCGCTCTTTTAAAGCGCACAAGGAGTAATGGCTAATGCGTGTATTGACGGTGATTCCTACATACAACGAAAAAGAGAACCTTCCTGTTGTTGTAAGGGAGCTTCGTGCAGCAGTTCCAACCTGCCATATTTTAGTGGTAGACGATAATAGCCCTGATGGTACTGGTGATCTTGCTGATGAGATTGCTGCTAAAGATTCTCAGGTTCATGTATTGCACCGTGCTGTCAAAGACGGTTTAGGTGGAGCATATATCGCTGGTTTTAAATGGGGTCTTAGCGAAGGGTACGATGTCCTTGTTGAGATGGATGCAGATGGGTCTCACCGCCCAGAACAATTACCTGCGCTTCTCAAAGCCATTGAAAATGGTGCGGATTTAGCTATTGGCTCTCGTTACGTTCCTGGTGGAAAGACTGAGAACTGGCCTATTCATCGTCAGATTTTATCTCGTGGCGCAAATCTTTACACCAAAATCATTTTAGGTACAAAGATTAATGATATTACTGCCGGGTATCGTGCTTTCCGTCGAGGGGCGATTGAACGTTTGCTTCTAAACGATACAGATTCTAAAGGATACGTTTTCCAGGTTGATCTTGCATGGCGAGCAGAACAAGCTGGACTCAATATTGTTGAAGTTCCGATTACTTTTGTTGAACGTGCTATTGGCACATCAAAGATGGATAGTTCCATCATTCTTGATTCGATGACCAAAGTGACAGGCTGGGGGCTAACTTCTCGTTATGAGAAGGTAAAACAATTGGCTGGTTCTTTGCTCGGTAAATCATAAGACATTTGCTATCAGGTGTGATGCGAGAAGTCGTCGTATCACACCTGATGCGTTAAAGATGATGGGGGGTGTTTCGTCACTAACTAGTGACGAAACACCCCCCATCATCTTTGGCTATAGAGGCTTTCTAGGAAAGCGAATGACGTTGTCTATAGTAGTCGATACGTTGCTGGAGGGTGTCTTCTAACTCCTCAATACTGCGACGTTCTAGAAGCATATCCCAGTGTGTGCGAACTGGTTTTTCCTGGGATTCCTCTTGATCGCCTTCACCGTTGACGAGGTATGCTTCATCTCCAGATTTTGCAGTCCACGTTTGGGGAATGTCGGCTTCTTGAGCAAAGGTGACAAAAACTCGCTCACCTTTTTCTGTTCGGTATTCAACTCGCTGTCGGGGAGCTGGCTCAACGCCTGCCTCAGTTTCCATCGACTGCGAACCAAGACGCATACCACGTAGGCTGCGATCGCTCATTTAATATCCTCCAAATGTGTTGGCTGAACCTCTATGAGAAAAACAGATAGGGGCGTAAAATATGCTGACTCACGTTAAGTGGGTCAAAGAAACATTATAGACCTTTTCCCTCTGTCGAATCTACCTATGAGGGCGAACCTGGTTTATTTTCAGTGGGAACTTCGATTCCGGTATTGAGTTTATCTAGGTTTGGGTTGAGGTCTTCTGGAGTGACTTTAATGATGTCCGTTTCGACGAGGGGCTCTTCAGCATTTTGTGCAGAAGGCTCTTGAGCTGTTTCTGTAGTGGCCATAGAATTTTCGGTGCTAAAGCTCTTTGGGTCAAAAGCATTTCCTAATCCGCGGAGGGCTTCTCCTAGTTCTGTAGGAATAAACCAGAGTTTGTTTGCATCACCTTTGGCGAGTTTTGGAAGTGTTTGTAGATATTGGTAAGTGAGCAATTTCTGTGAGGGGTTAGCTCGGTGAATAGCGTTAAAGACTTTTTGGACAGCTTGAGCTTCTCCGTCCGCACGAAGGATTGCTGCTTTTGCGTCACCTTCGGCAGTGAGAATTTGAGATTGCTTCTGACCTTCAGCGCGAAGAATTGCCGCACGGGAGTCGCCTTCAGCGGTAAGAATTTGAGATTGCTTCTGACCTTCAGCTGTTAAGATAGCAGCACGACGATCTCGTTCTGCACGCATTTGTTTTTCCATAGAATCTTGGATTGAAGCTGGTGGCTGAATCTCTTTAATATCCACGCGTGAAACACGGATACCCCAACGGCCAGTTGTACTATCGAGCACGCCTCGTAATTCGCTATTGATTTGGTCTCGAGAGGTAAGTGTTTGTTCAAGGTTGAGTCCACCGACGACGTTACGTAGCGTTGCTGAAGTGAGTTCGTCGACTGCGTGGATGTAATTGGTAATTTCGTAGGTGGCAGCTTGTGGGTCTGTTACTTGGAAATATACGACCGTGTCAATTCCTACTACAAGGTTATCTTCTGTGATAACTGATTGCGCTGGAAAGGATACAACCTGTTCGCGTAAATCAATGAGGGGGAGTACGCGATCAATGAAGGGTACTGTGACGTGAAAACCTGGGTTGAGAGTAGTGTGGTATTTTCCGAGTCGTTCAACGATTCCTGCGCTGGCTTGGGGAATGATTCGTACTGCGCGTAAAAGAATAACTGCTACAAGAACAGCAAGTGATGTGAGGACAATTGTTAGCGGCATGGTATGCACAACCTTTCTCTGGTGCGTCTATCGGTGCGGTTTTAGGAGTTATGTTCGCCGATATACGCTGTTGCTCCTTTAATTTTCAAAACATAAGCATTTTGAGAGGGGGAGAAACTTTTATTTTTATCTACTGAACGTGCTGTCCAAGTGTCTCCAGCTAGCTCGACAAGTCCTGAATGTGAAGTTACTTGTTCAAGGATTTTAACTTCTTGTCCGATAAGTCCTGCGGTGTTTGTCGCAATATTTGGGGTGTTTTTATTAAGTCGGTGGATGAGCTTTGGGCGTGCAGCAAGTAAAAGCACAATACTGAGTACCGCGAAGATAAAGACTTGAATGTTGAGTGATTCAGTAAAAAGTGTTGAGGCTGATGTTCCTAAGGCTGCTAATGAAAGCATAAGGAAGAAAAAATCAAGGGAAAGAATCTCGATGATTGCCAGTAGGATGGCTGTGAGAATCCAAAAAGCCCAGAGGTGGTTAGTGAACCAATCAAACATATAAAGCTCCTTTTGCGGTATATCTTCATTATATTCTTATCGGCAAAGAAGAACCTAGTAGTTTTCACTTATACCCACTTTTCTAGATAGCCGATAATCTACATTATGTAAAGTAGATATATTTTTATACTCCCCAACTGTGCACGCGTCGCAACTCTTTGAAGCTTTTTCATGCGATAAACCACCGATGAATAATCTTGACAGACGACCGGTCATAAAACAGCGCTCTACCTGTCTTATGAAAATTAATGACACGACTGTCAATATATCTAAAAACCTTGTTGTGCCAGAGAGATAATGCAGATATATATTTTTATGGAAGGATATTCCTTATGGCCACTCGTTCTCGAACTCGAGGTTCTCTGAACCCTCATCTTAGTACTGCCATCGACATCTTAATGATTCTGTTCTTTGCTGGAATTGGCAGACATAATCACCATGAGCCTTTGTCTGGAACTTTCTTGACCGCTATCCCCTTTCTTTTAGGATTCTTAGCGATTCGTTTTGTTCCATTCGTTAAAGCTCGACCATTCTCCCTTATTTCTGGTGTTGCAATATGGGCTTCTGTTCTTATTATGGGGCATTTATTGCGACTTGTTTTTGGTGGTGGAACAGCATGGAGCTTCTTTATCGTGAGCGCGATTGTCTTAGCATTCTTCTTGGTGGGCTGGCGATGTGTGCTTCTCCTGCTTTCAAAAACAGTTTTTAAACACAAGCGTTGGAGACTTTCCTAAAAAGTTCTTATAAAGTTAAGGCTCTAAGGGTTGCAGGGATGTATCACGCTGCAACCCTTAGAGCCTTAGTTAAACTTTTACTATAAGGTTTTATTTCTTGAAATTAATCCAAGCTTCAAGCTTTTCTTGAGCTTTACCCTCTGAAAGAGTTTCTTGAGCTGTCGCTACAGCGAGGCTGAATCGCTCCTTAAAGCTCGTGAGCTCTCCCGGCGTTTGATACGCCATAAATCCTATTGCTGAGTTGAGGACAACAGCATCATAAATGGCACCCTCACTAATCTTTCGAGACATTACATCTGAAAAAACCTGCGCATTGTAACGTGCGTCCGCCCCGCGCAAATCCTCTAACGGGTGGTATGTCAATCCAAAATCTCGAGGGTCAAATACCTGATGCTTAATCTCACCTCGGTAAATCTCCCAGATATCTGACGGCCCGCTGACCGTAATTTCATCTAAACCATCATGTCCTCTAAATACCAGTGCATGATGGTTTTCTCGTTGCGCAAAAACCCCCGCAATTTTTTGTGCAACATCTTCGCGAGCTACTCCAATAGCTGATGAAGTGACCTGAGCTGGATTCGTGAGTGGTCCAAGAATATTGAAGACAGATGGCACTCCCATCTGCCGTCGGACAGGGGCAACAAAACGCATCGAAGGGTGGAATACTTGCGCAAAAAGAAAAGCAATGCCGACCTCCACGCTGCACTGTTCAATTTCTTCGACGCTTAAATCTAAAGGAACGCCTAAGGCTTCGAGAACATCAGCTGAACCACTAGCCGACGATGAAGCCCTATTGCCGTGTTTGACAACAGGAACTCCACTAGCAGCAATAACAACAGCGGACATCGTTGAGATATTGACCGTATTTTGCTGATCTCCCCCAGTACCAACAATATCTACCGCACGCTGGTTAATCTGCGGATGGACGGCTTTGGACACCATTCCTTGAGAAAGAAGCTCAAGTTCTCGACTACTCTCCCCCTTCATATGTAAGCCCATAAGAAAGGCTCCCATGACGCTGTCGGGAGTTTGTCCTGTCATGATTTGATCCATGGCCCATAAGGCTTGTTCTTTGCCAAGTTCTTGGGACTTTTGTAAAGAGTTGAGAATGGATTTCCATGAGATTGCTGTCTGAGTCATACCCTGATTCTAGAACAAAGAACTCGATGAGCGTTTTTCTTGAGGGCAAAACAGTGCAAATGAGGTGCGCGGCATGAGAGTTACGTCAAGTTTACAGACATCGTGTCGCTATCTTCTGAAGAAAGATTTACCGCAAAACCGCGGAAAATAAGGGTTTTTTGCAACACACCTACTACTTTAAGGCCTAGGTTCTTGGTCTGAACGGTGTTTTACAGACATAATGTCTATGTGACAACTGCAACCCAAACTCCAAGTAAGTCGGCCCATCCGACTCTTAACCGTCCGAACAACGTCGCCGTAGGCACCGTTGTGTGGCTCGGTTCTGAGCTGATGTTCTTCGCCGGACTATTCGCAATGTACTTCACACTACGCGCTTCACGCCCCGACATCTGGGCAGAGAACGTAGTGTTTTTGGAAGTCCCACTAGCTACTTTTAACACCATTGTCTTGGTGCTGAGCTCCGTGACCTGCCAATTCGGTGTTTTCAAAGCTGAGCAACTCAAGCCTCGCCGTACCGGTTCCCTGTTGAACGTCAAGGAATGGGGCATGGTCGAGTGGTTCCTTCTAACCTTCGTCATGGGTGCATTCTTTGTTTCCATGCAGGTTTACGAATATGCAACCCTCGTATCTGAAGGCGTAACCATCGCCTCTAGCGCATATGGCTCAGCGTTCTACATCACCACCGGCTTCCACGCGCTCCACGTGACCGCGGGACTCGTAGCGTTCCTATTCATCATTGGCCGCGCATACGTGGCAAAACGCTACGGTCACTACGAAGCAACGAGTGCCGTTGTTGTTTCCTACTACTGGCACTTTGTTGATGTCGTCTGGCTTGCGCTTTTCGGTGTTGTCTACTTCCTACGATAAGTAGAAAATACGAACGAAAAACCATAGCTCAACAGATTATTCAGCACACACACAACTAAGGAACTATTCGACGTGAAGGCAATTTCTCAGAAGCGGCGTCATCCGCTTGCAGCCCTCGTGTTACTTCTTTTTGCTCTAGTTCTCACCGGTGGCCTCTATGCAGTTGCCACGGCTACAAACGAAGCAAGAGCAGAAACTAAGAACACCTATACTGCAGAACAGGTTGAAGCAGGACAAAAACTCTTTGTCTCCAACTGTGCAACATGCCATGGTGCAAATGCAGAAGGAACTGCAGACGGTCCCTCCCTCATTGGCGTAGGCGCTGCTGCTGTTGATTTCCAGGTAGGAACTGGACGTATGCCTCTGCAGATGCAAGGTCCGCAGGCTCAAACTAAACCAGTACAGTTTAATAAAGAAGAAACTGCTCAACTAGTCGCTTATGTTGCTTCCCTCGGCGTTGGTCCAGCAATCCCCGAAGACGAATATCTCGATGTGTCTAAAGGTAACGCTGCTAACGGAGCTAAAGTCTTCTTAGCAAACTGCGCTATGTGCCACAACGCAGCAGGTGCAGGCGGTGCACTAACTCGCGGCAAATGGGCGCCTTCACTAATGGGCGTCGAAGAAAGCCACATCTACGAGGCTATGGCAACCGGACCTCAGAACATGCCAGTATTCAACGACGCAAACATCACTCCAGAAGAAAAGCGTGACGTCATCACCTACCTGAAGTCTCAGGAATACAACGTCTCCCCTGGCGGCTTCAAAATTGGCTCTCTTGGCCCTGTGGCTGAAGGTCTACTCATTTGGACTGTTGGACTAGGCATTGTTCTAGTATTTACCATCTGGCTAACATCACGTTCTGCTTAAAACAACACACACATAAGATTTCGTACCAAGGAAGATTTGAGGCAACACATGGGTAACCATAGTGACGGTGTACAGGAACATTCCTCAGCCGTAGTTACCTCTCACGAGGAAAGTAAGGAGAAGTTCAGTGATCCTGGACTGCCTCCGCACGCTCCGCGCCTGACCGACGTGGACCCCAAAAAAGCTAAAGCCGCAGAACGCCAGGTTATTGCTCTGTTCATCATTTCGATGCTCGGATCAGTACTCTTCTGGTTTGCGTACTTTGGTGTTCGTATCGGCGGAGACTACTACGACGTATTGAACCCAGCCGCGACAGACCAGCTACGTCTGCAAAATCTGTTGCTCGGCTTGGGCATTGCGTTTGCAATGTTTGGTATCGGTATCGGTATCGTCCATTGGGCACGTACCTTGATGCCTGATCACGAAATGATGGAAGAGCGTCACGCCGTTCGTACCGAAGAAGATCGTGCAAAAGCTCAAGAAATCATCGAAACTGTTATCGAAGAATCCGGCATTAAGCGTCGTCCACTGCTTCGTAACACTCTCATCGGCTCTATGATTCTTGCTCCACTAACCTTCGTCACCTTCCTTCGTGACCTAGGCCCAGCAGATCCAGCTGTCCTCAAATATACTCTCTGGGATAAGGGTGTCCGTCTTGTACGTGACCCTTCTGGAACACCTATTAAGGCATCCGACGTTACTATCGGCTCTGCATACCACGTGCTTCCAGAAACTCTGGTTTCCGTATCTCACGAAAATGGATACCTCGAAGAGAAAGCAAAAGCAGTTGTTCTGCTTATGCGTCTTGACCCAGCTGAGCTGAAAGTCTCTAAGGGCCGTGAAGACTGGAACGTTGACGGCATTATCGCTTACTCCAAAGTGTGCACCCACGTAGGTTGCCCTATCGCTCTTTACGAACAGCGTACGCACCACCTTTTGTGCCCTTGCCACCAGTCCACCTTTGACGCTGCTGACGAGTGTAAGGTTGTGTTTGGCCCAGCCGGTCACGCACTACCCCAGCTTCCTATTACCGTAGATGATGAAGGCTACCTCGTAGCCCGTAGCGACTTCAAAGAGCCTGTTGGTCCCGCTTATTGGGAACGTGCACAACACGTTAAAGAGATGGCAGGTGAACAATAAAAATGTCACATACTACTCAGACTGAATACACTCCAAAAACTTCAACCGGTCGTATCGCGAACTTTGTGGACTCCCGTGTTGGACTCTCTGGAATTGTTAAAGAGTTTGGTCGCAAAATATTTCCCGACCACTGGTCCTTCATGTTCGGTGAGGTTGCTCTTTATAGCCTCGTAATCCTCATCCTCTCCGGAACGTTCTTGACGTTCTGGTTCAACCCTTCAACAGCTTCAGTAGCCTATGATGGCTCCTACCTGCCGATGAAGGGCACTGAAATGTCAGTAGCCTTCGAGTCTGCACTCCATATCTCCTTTGATATTCGTGGTGGTCTTCTGATTCGTCAGATTCACCACTGGGCAGCGTTGATGTTCATGCTCGCTATCTGCATCCACATGCTTCGCGTATTCTTTACCGGTGCTTTCCGCAGACCACGCGAGCTGAACTGGGTTGTTGGCTGTGTTCTCTTCATCCTCGGCATTTTTGCTGGATTTACCGGATACTCCCTACCCGATGATGTTCTTTCTGGTAATGGTCTACGTATTGTCGATGGCATCATGATGGCGATTCCAGTTGTGGGAACTTATCTGTCTCTCTTCTTCTTCGGAGGAGAATTCCCTGGACATTACATCATCGGACGTCTCTACTCCTTGCACATTATGATCATCCCCGCGTTGATTCTTCTATGTGTAGCTATTCACCTGTTCATGGTTGTTGTTCACAAACACACCCAGTACCCTGGACCTGGACGTCGTGAAGATAACGTGGTGGGCTTCCCTGTTGGCCCAGTTTACGCTGCCAAAGCTGGCGGTTTCTTCTTCATCGTCTTCGGAATCATCGCGTTTTTGGCGGCGACTTTCACCATCAACGCTATTTGGAACTACGGACCTTACGATCCCTCCCCTGTTCAGGCAGGTACTCAGCCTGACTGGTACGTTGGTTTTGGCGATGGTGCATTACGTCTCTGGCCTGGCGTTTGGCCATTCCATTGGGAATTTGAATTCCTCGGTGGCACTTGGGTCCTGAACGTTCTTCTCCCTTTTGCCATGGCTGGCGTTATCATCATGTTCATGTTCGGATGGCCGTGGATTGAACGTTGGGTTACTAAAGACGATAAGGAACACCATATTCTTGATCGTCCTCGTAATGCTCCTTTCCGTACTGGAGCTGGTGTTGCTGGCGTTATCGGATATAGTGTTTTGATGATTGCAGCGTCTTCTGACCTCATCGCAACTCACTTCCATGTATCTTTGAACGACGTTGCTTATTGGCTACGAGTCCTATTCTTCATTGGTCCAGTCATTGGTTATATGATTACTTATCGTCTGTGCTTATCGCTTCAGCGTAAAGACCGAGAACTTGTCTTGCACGGTATTGAAACTGGTCGCGTTGTACAGCTTCCTCACGGTGAATTTATTGAGGTACATAAACCACTAGATGAGTTCCGCCGTTACAAACTGGTTGCCTTTGAAAACCATGAAGTTATTCCTGCCCAACCTAACAAGAAGGGTAAGATTTCTTTGATAGAAAAGACTCGTGGCAAACTATCTCAGCTATGGTTTGAAGATAGAGTTGCTCCGGTAACTCCTGTTGAGCTTGAAGCAGCACACCATGATTACGGTCATGATGAGCTGGATTCTCATTCATCAGGTGGAGCTCTCGAGAAGTAAAACATACTTCTTCTTCATAAGGGGTGGCACTGGCTAAAATAGCCAGTGCCACCCCTTATGTTTTATACAGACCGTTATGAATTTCACCGTGAGGCCTCACAATAGCTAGAAGAAGTATCACCAAAACATCAGCCCGAGCCCACTCCATCTCTTCAACACACCGCGTACGCTTCATCTTCGCAACCTGTTCCCACTCAGCAGCCCTCTGCTGTCACTTCCCCACCTCAGCTACCGGTTCCGGCGAACAACGCCCTGTAATCCGCCGTTACCCTTGTCTGAGGTTGCCGGAATTATCTAGAGTGTTTGTGAGAAGTTCATGCGTGAGAAGTACACCTCCGAAACAGGCTCACAGAGCTAGGAGCCTATGACTGAGCAACTGCGTGAGTTTCATGGCTGAGATTGGGCGTAAGGGCGGGAGGCCGAAGAACAGAAGCCCAGTGCGCGGCCTTAGCGAAAGGCTCACGCGCTGGGAAGGGCGTGAAGAATGCCTTAGCCGATCGGCCGCAGAGCGCAGATTCAGGCTTTGAAAGAGGACGGGTATAAGCAATGCGAAGTTGCCGAAAAATGGGTTTAGGTATTGCCACAATCAAATGTGCGGGGAACTGAGCTGAAAGGTATTATTCCTAGCTTAGTCAGGGTATGACCGCTTTATTCCCTTTCCCCACCTTGTCCCTCACTCCTTCAACGTTCCTACCGCCTGGGCAATCGAGGTTCTTGGATGCTCCTCACGGTACCTCCTAATTTCCTTAGCAGACGGGTATGGTTGATTCTTTTCCTTCCTCCGAGGAATTTTCTCAAAACTGCCGTCTGAGGCAATAACAAAGACAGCTAGAGCCACAAGCATTAAAGCTGCTAGATGCTGCTGAAGTACAAGGTTCACACCTGCTCCAAGAAGTACTATCGAGAGGAAGCTTGTTCTTCTTCAATTGTTCGTTCTTCCTTTCGCACCAGAGCATCTTCACTCTAGTGATTGGCGACATTTAAACCCCATCACACACTTTATACAAGTCAACTTACTACATCGCAAACTGATAAAGGAAACAACAAACTCCCTAGTCAGCAAGCTCTCAAAAAACTTACGTAACATTCTTACTGTCGGGGTGCTAAGTGACAACACCACCGAGCCTTGACGGAGCAGTACTTAGCCCAACCAACACCTATACACCCCTAGAAATACCGAACCACCACCCAAAACCTCAGCGCCCCACCAAAATGAAAACCCAATTTACTTACACACGTCTGGCACTGAGGTACAACCCGTAAAGAATCTTCCCCCTGACTTACAGCAGACCTCAAAACCGTCAATACAAAGCATGGGCGAAAACACAAAATACTGCCCCGTGTGCTCTAAAAACCTCAGCAAAAGCCAATACTCTATACCTTTATTGCTCAGGCTTATACAAAACCAAAGCCTCGATAAGCGTGATACTCAAGCGACCAGTCTATAAGCACCAATTCAGATTCTTAGAACCTCTTAGCGTAAATGGTGTGCTTTAGTCGAAGATGTTTTGTACTCAACTCCATGTTCTTCTCATAATGGAGGACATAAAAAATGGTGTTCTAGGTTCATAATGAACCTAGAACACCATTGACAATGATGTCTATAGCCAGCTCTATTAGTGAGCGTGATCTCCACGGTTATATTCGTAGACCCAACCGACACAAGCTAGAACCGATAGCGGAAGCGCAATGCCTACAATCCACCAGCCCAAAGCTAAGCCAATCACTAATAGTGCGCAGACTGCCGCAATCACAATAGGCCACCATGACCAAGGAGAATAGAAGCCATAGTCTCCTGCAGCTTCAATAATTTCTCCATCTTCGTTGTCATTAGGCTGATCCGGATGCAATTTATCGGTGTAGAACAAGAACCCCGATAGGAACAAACACATAATGGCAGTAACCATAATTGCGGGGAAACCTGCTAAATCAGTGAACTTCGACATGAAACCGTAGACAAGTCCAACGGGGATGAGGAAGACTCCGATGATTCCAAAAAGCCAAGCAATACTCTTCATCGTTACTTCCTTTCTCCACTTGCCACAGCCTGACGAGCAGCCATCGCAACATCAACGTTAGTTGAGAGCTCTGGGTGATGCAGGTCAAGAGCTGGACGTTCAGAACGGATACGTGGCAAAGCGGTGAAGTTGTGACGAGGAGGTGGGCAAGATGTCGCCCATTCCAAGGACGCACCGAAGCCCCATGGGTCATCAACTTCAACCTTGGTTCCATAGCGTGCTGTGATGTAAACATTCCAGAAGAACGGAATCATCGATACTGCAAGAATCATGGAACCAATAGTGGAGAACTGATTCATCCACGTAAAACCATCTTCAGGCATGTAGTCTGCATAACGACGAGGCATACCTACGACACCTAACCAATGCTGGATAAGGAAGGTCATATGGAAACCTGTAAATAGGAGCCAGAAATGAATTTTACCTAGACGCTCGTTGAGCATTTTTCCAGTCCACTTAGGCCACCAGAAATAGAAGCCTGCGAACATGGAGAATACTACTGTACCGAAGATAACGTAGTGGAAGTGTGCTACCACAAAGTAGGTATCTGATACGTGGAAGTCTAGTGGAGGTGTTGCCAAAATAATACCGGTCAAACCGCCGAAAAGGAATGTTACCAAGAACCCGAGAACCCAAATAATGGGTGTCTCAAAGGTAATTGATCCTCGCCACATGGTGCCAATCCAGTTGAAGAACTTCATACCGGTGGGAACACCAATCATCATGGTCATGAAGGAGAAGAACGGCAACATTACTGCACCTGTAACGTACATATGGTGTGCCCACACCGTTACAGAGAGAGCAGCAATCGAAATCGTTGCAAAGACTAGACCTTTATAACCAAAAATAGGTTTACGGGAGAATACCGGAATAATCTCAGAAACAATACCGAAGAATGGGAGTGCTAGAACATATACCTCGGGGTGTCCGAAGAACCAGAAGAGGTGTTGCCACAGAATAGCGCCACCATTTTCAGGGTCAAAGATATGCCCGCCAAGACGACGATCCATTCCCAGCGCAAAAAGAGCAGATGCTAGAGGGGGGAAGATCATAATGATCAAGATGGAGGTGATAAGTGTCGTCCATGTGAAAACGGACATACGCCACATCGTCATACCCGGAGCGCGCATGCACAAGATAGTGGTAATGAAGTTGACTCCACCCATGATAGTTCCAAAACCCTGAAGGGCAAGACCGAAGACCCAAAGGTCTCCACCAATGCTTGGCGAATAGGTTGTGCTATTCAACGGTGCGTATGCGAACCAACCGAAGGAAGCCGCACCTTGAGGAGTGATAAACCCAGCAATGGCAACAAGAGAACCAAAGAGGAAGAACCAGAATGCTAATGCGTTTAGTCGTGGGAACGCAACGTCTGGAGCACCAATTTGCAAGGGAATAAGGATGTTTGCAAAACCGGTAAATGCAGGGGTACCAAACATGAGAAGCATGAGGGTTCCGTGCATAGTGAACAGCTGGTTGAACTGTTCTTTAGTTTGCAAGAATTGCATACCAGGTTCAAAAAGCTCAATACGCATGAGTAGAGCCATGATACCTGCAATGCAGAAGAAGATGAATGATGCTATAAGGTACATGTACCCAATAGTTTTGTGGTCAGTGGAAGTTATCCAATTGACGAAAATTCGCCCTTTAGATTTAGGTACCACGCGGGGGGCAACCTGACCCCCATCCGCTGAGTATTCCAAGCTAGTCACGGGTCACCTCTTAGTTTCGGATGTTTTGATTAGGATTACGGTTGTATTCATCACCGAGAATACCCTGAGTTTCAGGGTTTGAAGCCAATTTCTTCATATAAGCTTCGTATTCTTCAGGAGAAACAACCTTGACGTTGAAGAGCATTTCCGAATGGTATTCGCCGCAAAGCTCTGCACACTTACCAGCATATGTAGCTTCTTCAGCACCAGTGGTGAAGTACATGTGGTTGGTCATACCAGGAACGGTGTCTCGTTTTTCCAAGAAAGCAGGAACCCAGAATGAGTGAATAACATCGCGGGTTTTAAGAACGAGATCAACAGTTGAATTCGTTGGCAAATATAGAGTTGGAAGAGTCTCTTCGACTCCTTCGGAACCGTCAACGTTCAAATGTGCTTGAACACCTGAAGTGTGCACATTGGAATCTAGGTAGTTGAAGTCCCAAGCCCACTGCTTGCCATACACTTCAATGGTGACGTCAGGGTTATCAGATTTTGGTGCAGTGATTTGACGTTCAGCAGTATCAGAGAACGTAAACAAGCTGACAATCATGATAACCGGAATAATGGTGTAGAAGATCTCCAGAGGAGCGTGGTAGCTCAGCTGGCGTGGATAACCGGTTTCATTTTTGCGTCGACGGTAGGCAATAATGCACCAAAGCATTAGTCCCCATGTAATCAACCCAACAACGATGGCAGCAGCCCAAGATCCAATCCATAGATCCATGATGGTGTCTGCGTTATCGGTAACTCCACGCTTCGTGGGCAACCAACCCACCTCTGCCTGATCTGAACAACCTGTCATCAGCAATACAGAAGCTGAGGCAATGGCGCTAGTAGCCAGTGCCTTGAGCTTAATACTGCCGGTTCGATGCTGCGAACTCACAGACGGCCCTTCCTTTTAGCGGTGTGCGTGCTATCTAAGACGAAAACTGTGTGTGGACAGAAAACGCCTCTAAAAATTCTTTCAGTATGAGCTTACCTTGATTCTGCTCATTCTGCTGACACTGTGTCACTGAACTTGTCGCTATTTCTTAACTATTTCGGTATTTTTACTCTTTTAAGAGGGATATCGGGGTTGTTAGTAGATCTTATTAACCTCAATATCCCTCTCAAAACTTTGTCATCACGACTCTTAGTGGAAAGAATCTCCACAAGCACAAGAACCTTGTGCATTGGGGTTGTCGATAGAAAATCCCTGTTTTTCAATGGTGTCTTCAAAATCAATGGTTGATCCATCGAGATAAGGAACACTCATTCGGTCAACAATGACTTCTACCCCATCGAAAGAACGGATTGCGTCTCCATCGAGGACTCTTTCGTCGAAGTACAACTGATAAATTAGCCCTGAACAACCTCCTGGCTGAACAGCGACACGTAGACGCAAATCTGTTCGGCCCTCTTGTTCTAGTAGGGCGCGTACCTTCTGTGCCGCAACGTCAGTCAGATTGACTCCGTGTGTGGGAGTGTCGGTGGTTACTGTTTCGGTCATTACCAATTCCTTCTCTTAGTGGATTAGCTTGCATAAAGCAGACTAAAGGTATGTGCTACTCAATATCCTAGAACATAAATACTCTTATCAGTATTCCTTGAAGCTCTAACGTGTTGAGAGACATTGTTCGTTGAAGAAAACGAAAGCACTATTGGCTCAGGTGGCTAATCATCAAAGCCTCAGCCAAAATAGCGCGCTCAAAATCAGGAAGATATAGAGACTCGTTTGCGCTATGAGCGCGAGTATCTGGATCTTCAATTCCGGTAATCAGAATATGAGCCTCAGGGAAGACCTCTTTGAGGTCTGCAATAAACGGGATAGATCCGCCCATGCCTGTTTGTACGGGCTCAACATCCCAAGCGGTGTGCATTGCGGCTAAAGCAAGCTCAACGCTGTCTTCTGTTGGGTCTGCGCTGAAAGGCTGTCCACTATCTGATGCCGTATATCGAACTTCTGCACCCCACGGAACATGCTTAAGTAAGTGCTCTTCAAGTTTCTGGTGCGCTTCTTGAGGGTTTTGTCCCGGTGCGAGTCTCATGCTTAACATTGCTCGAGAACTTGCTGCAATAGTATTTGAAGACTCAGCTACTGATGGAATATCCATTCCAATAATAGAGATAGCTGGTTGTGCCCATAGGCGCGAGGTGATGCTTCCTTCTCCTGCAAGAGTTACTGAATCAAGGATTCCTGAGTCTTGACGGAAGTCTGCTTCTGGGTATTCAACCTCAGGTTCAGGTGCATAAGTTAAACCTTCAACTGCTACTGAACCTTTAGCGTCGTGTAATGTGCTCAACAAGCGAACTAAAACAGTATGAGCATCCAACATTGGGCCACCAAACATACCAGAATGAACAGCATGATCACCCACCCGAACTTCCACTGCTCCACTGGCAACACCACGTAAGCCCGTCGTTAAAGCAGGAACACCCGCACGCCAATTCGCCGAGTCAGCAACCACAATCACATCGCTAGCCAACTTCTCACGATACTTCTGAATAAACGACGTAAAACTCGGCGAACCAGCTTCTTCCTCTCCCTCAATAAAAAGAGTTACTCCAGCTAAAAATTGTTCACCAAGTACCTCGCTCACAGCACGAAACGCAGACAAGTGAGCCATAATGCCAGCTTTATCGTCAGCTGCCCCGCGACCATACAACCGGTCACCTTTGCGAGTAGCCACAAAAGGCTCAGTATCCCAAAGTGCGCAATCACCAACCGGCTGAACATCGTGATGGGCATAAAGCAAAATGGTGGGATACCCTTCAGCAGCAGGCTTCGTTGCAACAACAGCAGGCATACCCTCTTTTTGATCAGGCCCATACGAGGCGCTAAGAATCTCTACCTCTGGAAAACCAGCAGCTAAAGCTAACTCCTTGACCTTCTGAGCGCTACGAGTAACCTCAGAAAGATCAAAACTTTCCCACGCAATAGATGGGATAGCAACAAGATCTGTCAACTCTTGAAGAGTCTGCTCAAAATCCTGACCAATCTTCTCTTGAAGAGCCTGACGATACGGAAAACTAAACTTTGATTCAATACTCATAGATATAACATTACGCGGTTATGAGCGTTCTTGCAGATTCTCCGATATTCTTAGAGAGTGTTTGGACGTAAAAAGAAATCTAGTGAACAAGAGCCCCTGGTAGAAGAAACCACGGTAGCTCCCAATGAAGACCCCCAAAACCCGCATTACACTGCACCCAAAGGGCGACCAACCCCTTCTCGAAAAGAACGAGAAGCAGCACGGAAAAAACCTCTCATACCGGCTGATAGAAAAGCCGCGAAACAAGCAGAGCGAGAAGCCATCCGTGAACAACGCCTACGCGAAAACAGAGCAATGCACACCGGCGAAGAACGGTATCTACCGGCACGAGATAAAGGACCTCAACGTCGCTATATTCGTGACTATGTAGACGCCCGATTCAACATTGGTGACTTCATGATTCTTGCTGTCATCTTTATCTTCGTTCTGGGACTATTTACCCCTCAACTACGCTTCATCTCCACTGCTCTTATGTGGCTATTCATCCTCATCTGGGCACTCGACAGCTGGATGATGTGGCGTAAATTGAAGAAGAAACTCCTCGAAAAATTTTCAGACATCGAACCAGGAAGCGCATTCTATGCGGTCAATCGTGTCTTAATGATTCGACGCTTCCGCCTACCGAAACCACAGGTTAAACGCGGAGAATACCCACGATAAAAAACCTATAAAAATGCTCCGTGTTCGTTTACTAGAAAGTAAACGAACACGGAGCATTTTTATATATTAAGAGCGTAAAGCCAATAAATCCTTATTAATGCGGTGAGCCCACAACGGCCCCTCATACAAGAACGCAGTGTACCCCTGAACTAAATCAGCTCCAGCATCCAAACGTTCCTGAACGTCCTGAGCATCAGTAACTCCGCCCACTGCAATAATCGACAAACGCTCACCCACATATTCTTTGAGCAAACGAATAACCTCTAACGACCGAGACCTAAGAGGCCTGCCCGAAAGACCTCCCTCACCACAAGCTGCAACTTCTTCTGCAGAAGAAACCAAGCCTAGATTCTCTCGAGCGATAGTCGTATTTGTCGCGATAATTCCGTCGAGCCCTAAATCAACAGCTAACTGTGCAATATCTTTAATATCTTCATCCGCAAGATCCGGAGCAATCTTCACCGCCAAGGGAACTCGACGAGAAGAGACAACCCTATCAGCCTCAGCCCGAACAACTTCAAGTAACGGACGTAAAGATTCCACTGACTGCAAAGAACGCAACCCCGGAGTATTCGGAGAGCTAACATTGACAACTAAATAATCAGCCTGTGGCGCCAACGTACGCGTACTAATCTTATAATCTTCTAAAGCGTCTTCCAAAGGTACAACTTTTGTCTTCCCGATATTGACCCCCACAATAGGCCGCACCTGCTGAGAATCATATTCAGCATCAATATCAGCTCTTGCACTAGCAATACGCGGACCAACTGTCGCTGCACCATCATTATTAAATCCCATGCGATTAACCACCGCATAATCTTTGACTAAACGGAAAAGACGTTTGGGCGGATTGCCCGGTTGAGCATGCGCCGTAACAGTACCAACTTCAACATGCCCAAAACCTAAATCAGTTAAAGCGTTAATAGCTCGAGCCTCTTTATCAAAACCAGCAGCCAAACCAAAAGGAGACGGAAAATCTAATCCCATGACGGTGGTCTTAAGCTGCGGATGAGGCCACAAAAAACGACGACCCAAACGAGTCACCCCAGAAGCCCTGAGGAATCGGATACCCCAATAACCCACCCTATGGGCTTTCTCCGCGTCCATAGGGACAAAAATAACTTTGAATAAGGCAGGATAAATCCTCATAACAACCTCTTTACCATCAGCAATACAACGCTACAACAATTCTAACGTTTCAAAAAATTTAAGACTAACGCCCCGCAACCTGATCTACCGCACCACCATAACGACGATCACGGCGAGCATACTGCTCAACAGCATCCCACAGCACCAAACGGTCGACATCTGGCCACAACACATCAAGAAACACCAGCTCTGCATAAGCACTTTGCCACAACAAGAAATTTGAAGTACGTAACTCCCCCGAAGACCGAAGAAACAAATCAACATCAGGTACTTCTGGATGATACAAATACCGCGCTAACATCTTCTCATTCACAGACTGCGGTTTAACCACCCCTGCAGCAACATCTTGAGCAAGAGCTTGAGCAGCGTCTGCAATCTCAGCACGCCCACCATAGTTGACACACATAACTAACGTGCATACCGTATTATTTTTTGTCTGCTCCTGACAATATTCCAGCTGACGGATAACAGATTTCCAAAGCTTTGGCTTACGTCCTGACCACAGAACCCTAACACCCCATGACTGCAAAGTATCTAACTGACGAGTCAAAACTTCCGTCACAAAACGCATAATAAAACTGACTTCATCAATACTGCGACGCCAATTCTCTGTAGAAAAAGCATAAGCGGAAACGTACGGAATGCCCATCTCAATAGCACCAGCAACCACATCAACAAGAGAATGCTCCCCCGCTTTATGGCCCTCATTACGAGGCAAACCGCGTTGATTAGCCCAACGCCCATTACCGTCCATCACCACCGCAACATGACGCGGAACAAACTGACTCGGAATCTTCGGGGCAACAGCCCCAGAAGGGTGCGGATCAGGAAAAACAGGCATAACTACATATCCTTTTTCAACAGGGAGAACGATTTAAGAGGTTTCTCTAAATGCCATTGTACGTACCCAGAGACAAAAGAGAAGGCAGCTCGAGATAACAACTCCGTATCTAACTGAGCCAATCTCCCCCATTGAGAATGACTAACAAGTATCAAATACTGACGAACATCCTCTGACATCACAAAAACTTTAGAATGAACAATAGAACGACTACACACGTTACATACAGCACCATATTCTGATGCAAACCGCCACGGACCCTCACAACCATCACAAATAGCACAAGAATCTAGTGAGAAACCCCAGCCAGCATACCCTAATGCACGGAGCACATAAGAATTAAGAACATCATAAGGACGAAGACGCTCTTGAGCTAAAGCAGACAAAGCACCAGCTAAAAGAAGAAAATGAGACTCAACAACCTCACCTTCAAAAGAGGTTAACGCCTCAGCAACCTCGCTCAAAGCAGAAGCAACAATATAGGAAGAATAATTACCCATAATTGCACCTGTGTAAGCACGCCGAGTCTGAACCTGCGTCACCGTCGCTAAATTTTTACCTGACCGTAAAGACACATCAACGTACATAAACGGCTCAAGCCGACCACCAAAAGCAGAACGTCCTTTACGCACACCACGAGCCACCGCATGAACCACACCATGAGAACGGGTCAAGAGAATGATAATACGGTCGCTCTCCCCCAAAACTTGGGTCCTCAATACTAATGCCTGATCCGTATACGAACGCGACGTTGAAGCTACCGTACTCACAACAGCCATTATCTCATATCCCCGAAAGAAGAACAGAAAACCGGCACAAGAACTCTTCAAGCTCCTACGCCGGTTTCCCTAGCAATATCAGAAAAATTTTAGCCTTCTTCACGTAAAGCACGGTTCACCGCAGAAGTAAGAGCCTTTAACGAAGACCACGTCGTTGACGAGTCAATACCGATACCCCATAACACACGATTGCCAACAGCTGCCTCAATATAGCTAGCAGCCTGAGCCTCTGACGTTGAAGATAACGTATGCTCAGAATAATCAAGCACCCTCAAATCAACACCTTCAGACTGGAAAATAGACTGCATCGCATGAATGGGTCCGTTACCCGTACCAACTCGTTCAAAACGGCGACCAGCAACATTCAACCCCACACGCAAGGTCGTCACACCACCGGCTTGAGACTCTACAACCATGGAATCCAAATAGAACCTTCCCCAACGCTGAGCGACATCATGATGAGGTAAATACTCATCATTAAAAATCCTCCAAAGATTCTCAGACGTAACTTCGCCACCCTCAGCATCTGTCTGAGCCTGAACAATCGACGAAAACTCAATCTGCGCACGGCGAGGTAAGTCTAAACCAAAATCTTTCTTCATAAGATAAGCGACCCCACCCTTACCAGACTGAGAATTTACACGAATAACAGCCTCATAACTACGGCCAACATCTCGCGGATCAATCGGAAGATACGGAACCTCCCACACCAAATCGTCAATGCTCTTTCCTTGTTGCTGAGCAGCCTTCTCCATTGCTTCAAAACCCTTTTTAATAGCGTCCTGATGAGAACCAGAAAAAGCCGTGAAAACGAGGTCTCCACCGTATGGAGAACGCTCATGTACCGGAAGCTGATTACAATACTCAACGGTACGACGAACCTCATCAATTTGAGAAAAATCAATCTTAGGGTCAATTCCTTGCGTAAACAGGTTTAACCCTAAAGTAACTAAATCGACGTTACCAGTGCGCTCGCCATTACCAAACAAACATCCCTCAATACGATCTGCTCCGGCAAGATACCCAAGTTCTGCTGCAGCAACTCCTGTTCCTCGATCATTATGAGGGTGCAAAGACAAAATGACGTGTTCTCGATGTTCAAGATGTCGACTCATCCACTCAACAGAGTCAGCATATACATTCGGAGTTGCCATCTCCACCGTTGCCGGAAGGTTAATAATCACTTCACGTCCGGGGCCGATGCCTAACTCGTTTGTTACCGCGTTGCAGACTCGTGCAGCATATTCTAATTCAGTTCCAGTAAAAGACTCTGGTGAATACTCATAGGTGATTTCTGTGCAAGAAGCGTATTGTTCCTCATATTTCATGCACAAGCGTGCACCGTTAAGGGCAATGTCTAAGATGCCGTCTTGATCTTGATTAAAAACAACCTTGCGCTGCAAAACAGAAGTAGAATTATAAAAATGAACAATGGCTCGTTGAGCCCCTGCAAGAGCCTCAAAAGTCCGTTCAATGAGATGCTCGCGGCACTGCACTAACACCTGAATCGTGACATCGTCAGGGATATGTCCACCCTCAATAAGAGTACGAACAAAATTAAAATCAGTTTGTGAAGCAGACGGAAACCCTACCTCAATTTCCTTATATCCCATCCTCACAAGTAGCTTAAACATTGCTAGTTTACGTTCGCTATCCATGGGATCGATAAGTGCCTGATTACCATCTCGTAAATCGACAGCGCACCAACGTGGTGCCTGCGTCGCAACCTTATGTGGCCACGTTCTATCAGGTAAGTCAACAGCAATCTTTTCAGAAAAAGGGCGGTACTTATGTACTGGCATAGGGGAAGATTTTTGAAAATTTTTCATGGTGTATGATGCCTTAGCTTGAAGAAAAAGAAAGATCGGAAACAAAACTCCGTAACGACTCTCCGAACTCGTCAATACTGAATTTTAGGGGTCGTTACGGCAACTAAGGAGAAAATAAGAAATATGTATCACCTCTTGAACGTACCACGAGAGTGAAATTCCTCAAGAAAACAACTCTCCCCCATTCCAATATATGAAAAGGGTGTGTAGCTTTATGACAAAGCTACACACCCCAATATTTTTAACGCTCAACCCTAATATTCATAGGATTGCTGGCACTTTACCTGATCAGCAGTTTGACCAGAAGCATCACCAGCAATAGACGTTTCTTTCTGCGAAAGAACATCCCCCGACGTGAAATCCTGACCAATCACTACAGTCACAGCATCATAAGAAGCCGATCCTTCAACCGCCGTAATACCGAGTTTTTGAGCAATCTGCTGAGCTTGTCCCGCGTAACCAGCTGGATAATATACCGCTGAAGCCGCGTATTCAGTATCAGAATGTTCTGCCGTAATATGTGAATATCCCAAGGAAGCGACCACTTTTTCAATATCCTGTTCACGATGTTCAGCGCCTGAAGCGTTAAGCACCGTAATCGGAACAGAATAATCTAAAGAGACCTGCTCCTCAGCTGCCTGCTCAGGTTCTTGAGTCTCTTCTGTTGGCGCTTGTTCCGGAGTAGGAGCAGGCTTATCCGTCAGTCCACGATCCTCGCGAAGACGTTCGAATAGGTCTTCTGAAGAAGGAGCCAATTGCAACTTATTTGCATCATAAAGATATGGCTCATGCGGAACTGTCGCAAAAACTACTTTGCTCAAATCTATGCCAGCAAACATGGTGCCAATATTGACAAGGGTTGCCGGATTCGTCAATCCTTTATCTACCGTGACGTTCTGGGTAATAGCCTCAGCAATATTAAATAACTGAGTAGGGTTCGTCAACGTTCCCTCTGATTTAACCTTACGTAGAAGAGACGCAAGAAAACTTTGTTGAGCAGCAATTCGACTGGTATCACTACCATCACTATAACCGTGACGAGAACGCAAAAATGCTAGAGCCTGTTCCCCCTCTACCGATGAAACGCCTGCAGGTAACTTCAAACCGCTGTAGGAATCATCGATAGCTTGGGTGACACATACCTGAACGCCACCAACAACATGAGAAAGAGCCTTGACCGCATTAAAATCGACAAGCATAAAATGGTCAATATTAATACCGGTCAAAGAACTAATGGTTGCTACCGTACAACCAGGACCACCGTGATTGAGCGATTCATTAATCTGCAGTCCAGAAGCTGCTGGATAGACCATTCCCGTGGTAGGGCTCGTGCATTTGGGGATGTCAACGATGAGATCTCGTGGAAAAGAAATAACCGAAACGTTTTGACGGTCTTGGCTGACCTGAACCAGCATCATCACATCTGAACGGGCCCCAGAATTAGCGTCTTCCAAACTACCGTAAGCAGCATTGTTGCCAGCTCGTGTATCTGAACCAATGACAAGAATATCTAAAGGTCCATCGCTGAGACGTCCATTAGCATATTCACCAATGTTCAGTGACGCTGTATGGACATTAGTACGCAGACGTAAAAGATTAACTCCTGCTACTGCCACCATAAAAAGAAACACTCCAACGCAGGACAAAGCAATCCATCGGTAAGGGCGGGAACGTACCGGCTCTTGACGCATGTGTCGCCCAAACCCTACAAGACGATTCGGGCCGGAAGAGTTCTGCTTCGGATGTGTCACTGATTCTCCCATCAGAAAATACTAAAAATAATGGTTTGGGTCATATCTATATACTCAATCATCGTTACCGTTGATAAATTTCATCAGCGGTCATCATGATTACTTAGAACCCTAGTCTTCCTAATGCACGCGGGTCACGTTGCCAATCTTTTGCAACCTTCACATGAATATCTAGATACACTTTAGTGCCTAATAATGCTTCAATATTTTTACGGGACTCTGCACCAATTTCTCGGAGTCGAGACCCTCCTTTGCCGATAATAATTGCTTTTTGAGAAGGGCGTTCAACGAAGAGATTGACATGAATATCAACCAATGGGTTATTTTCGGGACGACCCTCACGAGCCTGCATTTCTTCAACAGTAACTGCTACTGAGTGAGGCAGTTCATCTCGTACACCTTCAAGTGCAGCTTCACGGATGAGCTCAGCAACGAGGGTGACCTCTGGCTCATCCGTCAGTTCACCTTCCGGATATAACGGCGGGGAATCTGGTAAGAATGTTGAGAAAAGTTCAGCCAGCTGGTCAACCTGATAATCTTGAACAGCTGAAACAGGAATGATCGAAGCCCATCCGCCCTGACCATCAACAATAGGGGCATTAAGCTGAAAATCTTGCCCACGACGACGTGCTTTTTCCCGTTGTGCAGCAGGACCGCTATTCTTACGGAACGGAAGATCCTCAGTAGTGTTTTTCTTGTGGGTGGACTGTGTACGCCATTGAGCGCGTTGGGTGCGCTGGGCGCGCTCTGCGCTCATGACCTCTTCACCTAAGGCCTGAACCGCGAGTAGATGCTCGGCAAGCTCTGCCGAAGAAACTTTATCCGCCTTAGTCACAATAGCTACGATTGGTTTATGCCCTACAGCTGCAATTTGAGAAGCGATATAACGGTCGCCAGGGCCAATTTTTTCATCAGCAGGAATACAGAACCCAATAACATCAACTTCAGAAAGCGTCTGAGCAACCATATCGTTCAAACGCTCGCCTAAAAGAGTGCGGGGACGATGTAGCCCCGGTGTGTCAACGAGAATTAACTGAAAATTATCCTTATGAACTATTCCACGAATCGTGTGACGAGTCGTCTGCGGACGGTTCGACGTAATAGCAATTTTTTGGCCTACAAGCGCATTTGTCAACGTAGACTTACCAGCGTTTGGACGCCCAACAAGAACCGCGAAACCTGCAGAAAAATCTTCCGGAAAAGTGGAAAGCTCCACACAAACTCCCTTAATCAATGAATATAACTATTCTTTATACTCTACCGTGATAAAAGGCAAGCAGCACCTAACTACTCCTGTGCCCTCCCTCTAAATCTGCTTGAGAACTACTTGAAGCACTATCTGCTATCTCTTCTGCCTCTTTGTGATCGACAGACCATACCAATAGAGTGCCAATCTGATTACGGCGACCACGAACGCCAATAGCACGGATACCAATACCGCTGACCACAACACTGCTACCAATAATAGGAACCTTACCAAGATGCTTCGATAACAAACCTCCGGCAGTATCTACCTCTTCATCATCAAGTTCAATGTTGAAGAGCTCCCCTAGCTCTTCAACGCTAAGACGAGAGCTAATTTTGAACGTTCCATCTAATTCAGCTTTTACCTCGGGTGTTTCTTGGTCATATTCGTCAGAAATATCACCAACAAGCTCTTCAATCAGGTCCTCAAGAGTAACCAATCCAGCAGTACCACCATACTCATCAACAACGATAGCTACATGCGTAGATTCTCGTTGCATCTGACGTAACAAGTCCATGACTCGTTTAGATTCTGGCTCAAACCGAGCAGGACGTAAAAGTGAAGCAACCGTATGAGTAGAAGATTCGCCTTGCCCTGTTACCGCAGCCTCAACCACGTCTTTGAGATAAAGGAAACCTTGAATATCATCAAAATCTTCACCTAAAACAGGCATTCGAGAATATCCAGAACGCAAGAAAAGATTGATGGCATTTTCTAAAGTCTCATCAATATCCATGGTGACCATATCTGTGCGCGGGACCATCACCGAACGAATACGCGTCTCATCCAACTCAAAAATAGAGTGAACCATCTGTGCTTCTTCGTTTTCAATGGTTGATTGAGTACTAGCTCGATCAACGAACTTTTTCAACTCATCTTCGGTGAAATATCCTGCACGAGTTGGTTCATTCTCAGAATCTTTATGACGTTGAATCACCGAACCTGGTAAAGGCCCCAATACGAAACGTAAGAAATACACCACTGGATAAAAACGGCGAACATACAATTCAGGGTGTGTACGTCCTGACTTCTGTGGCGCCACGGTAAAGAAGAAATAACTGACCGCAGACATCACGAGACCTGTTAGTAGCGCACTAATCCATACAGTATTCCACAGTAATTGCAATACTGTAAATGCTGCTACTACCGCAAATGTTTCAAAAATGCCACGCCACAGTCGAACCGAAAAAATATAAGGATCAAGAAAATCAGCAATCGCAGCGAGTTTATTGGTTCCCCGCTCTTTACTGAGATGCTCCATCTCTGTTGAAGGAAGATACGTAAAAGCAGTTTCTACAGCGCGTAGCACATATGCACAGCCAATAAAAAATATCAGTAAAACAGGAAGAAGAAAGAAAGCCATAAGTTTAATACCGTGTTTCTACAGGTGCAGGACGTCCTAAGAATGCTTCGAGAATGGAACGCTGAAGAGCGAACATCTCTGCTTCCTCTTCAGCATTTGCGTGGTCATAGCCAAGACAATGCAAAATCCCATGTACTGTCAACAGGCACATCTCATCGATAGTGCTATGCCCCGCTTGTTGACCCTGACGAGCAGCTACTGTAGGGCACAAAACAATATCGCCTAAAATACCAATGGTGGGGTTCTCTGGTGTCCCAACGCTGAGCTCATCCATAGGGAAAGACATGACATCTGTTGGTCCGGGAAGATCCATCCATTCAAGATGGATACGTTCCATCTCTGCTTCACCTACAACAGCTATAGAAAGTTCTGTGTCTTCTGAAATGTGCAGATGCTCAAAAGTGTGGTGCACTAAATTTGTAATCGTCTGCTGGTCAAAGGAAGCAAAGGATTCTCTCGTCCACTCGTCAGCAGAATCCTCAAGAGACTCAATATCAAAATCAATAGGCATTAGCTGTCCTTCTCTGCTTCAAAACCAGTTTTCTCTAGCAACTTTTCTGCAGCTGCTTCAATTGTCTGACGTTTAACCTTGCGTTGACGTTTACGTTCCATAGCAGTTTTGTCTTCGTCCCAGCGGTTATAGGCAGAAACAATATCAGAGACTAAAGCATGACGTACAACGTCTGTCGCATCAAGAATTGAGAAACTAATATCATCGATGCCTTCAAGGATTTGACGTATCTGACGTAATCCGGAGGCCTGACCATGAGGCAAATCAACCTGAGTAATATCGCCCGTAACCACAATTTTTGACCCAAATCCTAGACGTGTAAGAAACATCTTCATCTGCTCAACAGTAGTATTTTGGGCTTCATCTAAGATGATGAAAGCATCGTTCAGCGTACGCCCACGCATATAGGCTAAGGGGGCAACCTCAATAGTTCCAGCTTCCATAAGTCGTGGAATAGACTCAGGGTCTAACATATCGTGTAATGCATCATAAAGAGGGCGAAGATATGGGTCAATTTTATCGTTGAGAGATCCTGGCAAGAAACCTAGCCTCTCGCCTGCTTCAACAGCGGGGCGTGTCAAGATGATGCGGTTAACTTCTTTAGCCTGTAAAGCTTGAACAGCTTTAGCCATTGCCAGATAAGTTTTTCCGGTACCAGCAGGGCCGATACCAAAAATAACGGTATTATCGTCGATAGAATCTACGTATTTCTTCTGGTTAATGGTTTTCGGACGAATACTTTTGCCACGTGAGCTAAGGATATTTTGAGACATGGCAACAGCAGGACTTGCTAATTCAGCCGAAAGCATCCCAATGATTCGTGAAATAACCTCAGTCGTAATCGGAATAGATTGCTTACTGAGATGGCACAACTCCCCTAACAGCCGAATAACGGTCGTTACGAGTTCAGAATTTCCAGTAATGAGTAAATCTAAGTTTTTGGGTTGGATTGTAATTCCTGGGAATTTATCTTCTAATAACGTCAAAAAACTATCTGAAGGGCCTAACACTGAGACCATCTCATGATCAGAAGAGAAAGAAAAAGTACGTACAACAGATAAAGGACGATCTTGATGGGGATGTATTGCGGTGATAGGGTTCTCTTGCACTAGTGCTCCTTAAACTCCACTGGTCAATAGTCTATCGGGATGCTGGTCTTCTGCGGAGTATGAAGCCAACGAAAATACTTCTTCCCTATACGAAAAAAATTAGAAGTGGGCTTCTACCATATTTGCGAAATCGTATTAATAACGCACAGTGCGGCACTTCCTGCGGTAGAAGATCGTAATACGTGTTCGCCTAAGAGACAGACTGCGGCTCCAGCTTTTTCAAATGCCTCAAGCTCCTGCTCAGATATACCACCTTCTGGGCCAACAACAAGATAAATACGTTGAGGTAAACTCTCTAACTCCGAGATGTGCTGGGTCAATAGGCGTGTTCCTTGCTCATGCAAGATAATAACCATAGCACCGTGCGTAACCTCTTGTGCGATACGTTCAGCTAAATCGTGTGAAGATACAAGATTTTCGACCTGAGGTATCCAGCTACGTCGTGCCTGCTTTGCCGCAGCACGGACGGTGTTATTCCATTTCGTGTGAGCTTTTACTGCTCGTTCTTTTTTCCAACGAACGATAGAGCGGTCAGCGCTCCAAGGAATGACTCCCCAAATACCTAATTCAGTGGCGGTCTCTATCGCCAATATGTCTCTATCCTGTTTAGCTAACGCTTGAACAAGAATAATTTCGGTTGATGGTTCTTCGTGCAAAATAGTGTTTACACGAACTTCTAACCCATCCTCAAGATATGAGAACACTTCTGCTTCGGCTCGGGTACCTTTACCGTCAGCAAGGTCTATGTCCTCACCTATCTCTAAACGTTTCACGACTTTAGCATGATGCCCCTCTACCCCCTGCACAGCGATAAGCTGCCCTGAAGTTGCTGACTGAAGTTCATCAGAGGAAACATAGAAAATAGGTGAGGTCACAGAATATCCTTTGTACTTTTTAACGATCGAAACGTTCTTTGAAACGTGAGAAGAAACCGTGCTTCTCACGTACTGTTTCACTAATTTTGAGGTCTTCTTGACGGCTCTGAGCAAATTGTTGAAGCATTTCGCGTTGCTCTTCAGTCAAATTCGTCGGTGTTTTGACCTGGACATGAACTTTGAGCGAACCTCGATCTGCTCGATCAAAATGAGTCACTCCTAATCCTTTAAGCGTGACAACATCTCCAGATTGAGTACCAGCTTTAATGCTTACGGTTTGTGGACCATCAAAAGTTTCTAAAGTGACTTCTGTACCTAGGGCAGCTGCCGCCATACTAATAGCGATGGTGGCATGTAAATCATCATCTTCACGTGTGAAAGTATCGTGTTGATTGACGCGAAGATCCACATAGAGGTCTCCTGCTGGTCCGCCTGCTGTACCGGCCTCACCATAACCGGCTAGACGCATACGCGCGCCGGAAGAAACACCAGCCGGAATTTTAATGGTGATGGGCTTCCGTTCTCGGACTCGTCCTTCACCGTAACATTCTGGGCAGGGGCTTTGAATAACAGTGCCGAAAGTATTACAAGATGGGCACGCGACAGGCTGTACTACAGTTCCAAGGATAGATTGAACTTGTCGTTGCATATATCCTTGTCCACGGCAGGTGTCACAGGTGACAGGGGCTGTTCCTTCAGCGCAACCGTCACCATCACATTTTTCGCAGGTTACTGCGGTATCAACGGTAATAGGTTTTTCTGCACCAAATACGGCATCTTCAAGGCTGATACGAACCGTAATGCGAGCGTCTTGACCCTGACGTGTTCGGCTTGTAGGGCCCTGTTGCGGTTGGTTAAAGAAGGTCTCAAAAATATCCGAGAATCCGCTAAAACCTCCGAAGTTCGCGCCTCCGAATCCGCCTTGTGCCTGTCCGTTTTCGTTGCCGGTCTGGTCGTAAATACGTCGTTTATCAGGGTCAGAGAGAACATCGTGGGCATGTGATACGCGTTTGAACTCTTCAGCTGCTTCTGCCGAGGGGTTAATATCGGGGTGAAGCTGACGAGCTTTTTTACGGTATGCCTTTTTGATTTCTTCGGGGCTTGCATCAGGGGAAACACCTAATGTTTCATAGTGACTGCTCACTCACATCATCCTTATCGTGTGTTGCTATGTGTTGAAAGTATTTTGTAGAAATTCTAGTCGTTGAGAACTAACTACCCAAAATTTTTGAAAGATATTTTGCTACGGCTCGTACTGCGGCTGTACTTCCTGCATAATCCATTCTGGTTGGGCCAACAACCCCAAGCTTAGCGGTACAACTAGGCGAACTATATACAGAAGTAACGATAGACGTTTCGCTCAGAGGGGCCGCACTATTTTCTGTGCCAATACGCACAGCGTATCCTCGTGGGTCTTGAGCCATCTCAGCTAATAAATGCAGCATCGTTACTTGTTCTTCTAGAGCTTCTAAGATGGGTGCGATGCTGGTGCTGAAATCTTCTGTTGCTTGCGCCAGATACGAAGTTCCAGCAATAAGAAGTTTCGAGGTATCTTTGGGTGAAAGCAGTTGGCCTAACGCATCAAGAACCCCGTTCTCTAGGCTATGAGGAACATCACGAGAGGAAGGTAATGAAGCTAAGAGGGAACGTGCAACCTGATATTTCTGTTGCTGACATTTTTCGATGAGTCGAATTCGAAGCAGCTCAAGCTCTTCTTCCCTATACCGTTCAACTTGCGCTAGTCGTTGGGTGAGCTGCCCAGAGTTGCTAATCAACATTACCGTTACATGATGTTCTCCAACAGGTATTAGCTCAATATGTCGAACAACATTCTCCGGTGCAGAGGGGTACTGAAGAATCGCAACCTGCTGAGTTAGCTGCGACAGTATTTTAACTGTCTGTGTAAGTATTTCATCAACACTGTCATAAGAGTCTAAAAGACGGTGAATCGCACGTTTCTGCGCAGTCGAAAGAGGACGAGGATTAGAAAGCTCATCCACGAAGAAACGATACCCTTTTTCTGTGGGGATACGTCCCGCGCTCGAATGCGGTGCTGAGATGAGTCCCTGCTCTTCAAGGATAGACATATCGTTACGAACCGTAGCGCTAGAAACGCCTAAATGATGGCGTTCGATGAGCGCTTTAGACCCCACCGGTTCGCGGAAACTGATATAGTCCTCAACGATTGCTTGGAGGATCTTATGCTGACGAGATTGCGTCACGGAACCTACCTTGAAATAGAGAGAAATTAGCACTACTGCACTTTAAGTGCCAATGTAACTGTAGTACTGAAACCTATCAAAACCCTAGCGCGTACGCTCAGGGCTAATGGAATAAAATACTTACTATGGAAAATTACTATGCGTGGGGTGCTCAAGAACTCAACCAACTACACCAAAGAAATCAACCAGAGATACAAGAAGTTCATCTGGTTCAAGGAATGCTCCTTGAAGACGTTCATAGTGGTTGGGTTGGGATTGCTAAAACGTATGAGCGTATCGGCGCTGAAGGTATGGTGGGATTAGAAGACGCTCGAGGGAAAATTAAAACTTTTCCCTTAGGATTTGGCTTTCTTCTTGAAGGAACTCCTGTCAAAGTGCTACCCCCACGGGCACATGCCACTCGTTCTGTTCCTAAAATTAGTCGCTCTGGATCTATCGCCGTAGAGAATGCGCCGGCACAAGTTGCCCGCGCCTCACGTATCTGGGTCGAAGGTATCCACGATGCAGAACTGGTTGAAAAAGTATGGGGGCATGACCTACGAGTTGAAGGTATTGTGGTAGAACCTCTACACGGTATTGACGACTTGCCTGATGCGGTTCGTGAGTTTTGCCCTGCACCACACCGACGATTAGGTGTTCTTGTTGACCATCTAGTAGAAGGTTCTAAAGAAAGCCGCATTGTGGCTCAGGCGTTACAGATACCTGGTGCTAGGAACAACGTGCAGATTGTTGGACATCCTTTTGTCGATATTTGGCAGGCTGTACGTCCTCAACGACTAGGAATAAAAAAATGGCCAGTTATTCCTCGTGAAGAAGAATGGAAAAAAGGTGTACTCAAAAGGCTAGGATTGCCCTGCACGAGTCAAGAAGATGTTGCTCAGGCATGGAAAAAGATTCTAGGACGAGTGAACTCTTATCAAGATTTAGAACCTACTCTGTTAGCTCCGGTTGAACAATTAATCGATTTTCTGATGGAATCACCTGAGTAAAGGTTCAGCTGCGCCAAAGGTCTCGACTAAAGTGAAGAAAAAGATCACAAAAGTTCTTCTACATTGAACACATCAGACCTAGAATGGATTGTAATCTTTTATCTCGTAATCATTTAGCCTGTCTCGCAACTTTTAGAAGAGTGAGTGTTTTTTGAAAACTGTTGTATCCCCTGACTCTAAGTTTGAGGGTTCATCCACACCTATGAACAAGTTAACGGTCCAACAGGATCGCAACATCGCAACCCTCGCCCACTTTGGAGGCGTCATTGGTTGCATCCCCTCGGGTATTATTCTTTACCTCTACCGAGGACGCGGACCTTTCGCCGAACAAGAAGCTCGTGAAGCATTTAATTTCACCCTCTTGCCCTCTATCGTCATCGTGTTTTCGGTACTTTTTGCTGGAACACCTAAAATTGGTTGGCTATTTGGCCTCATCGCAGCATTGACGTGGACGTATCTTGCGTTCATGTCTTTACGCGCTGGAATTAAAGTCAACCGATCTAACCCCTACCAATACAAATTCAATACTTTTCTCTTTGAACGTATCGTCTCACTGACAGAGAAGAAAAAATAATCCTGTCAAAAATCAACTGTGGGTGGTGTGCATCGCTTATAAGCGACGCACACCACCCACAGTTTTATCAGAACACCTCGAAAGCAAAAAAATTATTCTGGAAGCAGTTCTCTGGTGACCGCATCACCTAATAAACGCCCCTGAAGAGTCAGCCCCACAACACCGCGTTTAAGCTGCTCATCGTCAATAAGCCCCTGATTTTGCAGCCACTGAAGCTTCCGGTTGAGAATTTCAGTACCATGAACTTTGGATAACGTCTCATAGGGAATACCATCAACAGTACGGAGCTCCAACATCACCTTTTCAAAAAACTGCGTCTTTTGATCAAGAATTTCACGAGCTGCTGCCGGTGAATCTCCTTGCCGAAGACGATGCGCGTAGGTTACGGGATGTTTAACATTCCACCAGCGTGTACCAGCAATATGAGAATGTGCACCAGGGCCAATTCCCCACCAATCTTGGTTACGCCAATACGAATAGTTATGAGTACTCCGATAGCGTGGTGCCTTTGCATAATTAGAGACCTCATACCAGTGGTATCCGGCCTCTGTGAGTAGTTCTTCTGCCAAAAGATACATATCTGCCATCAGGTCTTCATCTGGCATATGATACTTGCCTCGACGAATCTGAGCAGCAAGTTTTGTGCCATCTTCAACAATGAGCGAATACGCAGAAATATGGTCAGGCTCGTAACTAATTGCAGCTTCTACAGAACGTCTCCACTGTTCGAGCGTCTCACCAGGAGAACCATAAATCAAATCAACAGAAGTCTGTAATCCCTCGTGAGAAGCCCACGAAACAACTTTCGGAACATTCTCTGGCGTATGAGTTCGTTCAAGAACCGAAAGAACTTCAGGGACAACTGACTGCATCCCAATAGAAACACGCGTAAACCCGCCTGAAGCAAGCACCGCGAAATCTTTTTCTGATACAGAATCCGGATTAGCCTCAGTCGTAACCTCAGCCTCCGGAGATAAACCAAAAAGTTCGACAGCGTGACGTAATATTTTCACTAAATCTGCTACTGGTAATTTTGTGGGTGTCCCTCCCCCAAAAAATACCGTATTCATCGGACGTTCCGGAACCCCTGAACCTGTTAAGACCCGCTGAGCAAAGTCTAACTCTGTTATAGCGTCGTTTGCATACGTAGCTAAACCGACACCTTGCCCAAAATCTTCGGTAGCGTAGGTGTTAAAGTCACAATAGCCACATCGGATAGAACAAAAAGGTACGTGAACGTACAGACTGAACTCTTGATGCTTACTAGCTGCAACAGATTCGGCGGGTATCATTCCATCACTAGGAGCAGGAATACCTAAAGGTTGCGCCGGAGGGGTCACTTCTTAGACTTGTCCTTAGCTTCTTCAGTTGAGGATAGAGCCGCAATGAACGCTTCCTGTGGGACCTCTACCCTGCCGACCATCTTCATACGTTTCTTACCCTCTTTTTGCTTCTCCAAAAGCTTACGTTTACGAGAAATATCGCCACCATAGCATTTGGAGAGAACATCTTTACGGATAGCACGAATGTTCTCACGAGCAATAATACGAGAACCAATCGCGGCTTGAATAGGTACCTCAAATTGTTGACGAGGAATCAGTGTTCGTAGTTTTCCTGTCATCATCACACCATAAGAATAAGCCTTATCTCGGTGCGTGATAGCAGAGAACGCATCTACTTTCTCACCTTGTAAGAGAATATCGACCTTCACCAAATCAGCTTCTTCTTCCCCGTCAAATTTCCAGTCGAGGGACGCATAACCACGGGTACGTGATTTGAGCTGATCAAAGAAATCAAAAACAATTTCTGCAAGAGGAATACGGTACCGTAGCTCAACACGATCTTGAGATAGGTAGTCCATCCCACCCATGATGCCACGTCGTGATTGGCAAAGCTCCATGATTGCACCGATAAACTCGCTGGGAGCAATAATCGTACAAGCAACCATAGGTTCCTTAATCAGCGCTACTTTTCCTTCGGGAAATTCGCTGGGGTTTGTCACCCGTCGAGAAGTTCCGGATTCATCAACTACATCGTAGATAACGTTAGGCGCGGTAGAGATGAGGTCTAGGTTAAACTCTCGTTCGAGGCGTTCACGCACAATTTCAAGGTGTAGGAGACCTAAGAATCCGCAACGGAAGCCAAAGCCCAACGCGGCGGAGGTTTCTGGCTCATAAACTAATGCCGCATCGTTGAGCTTGAGCTTATCAAGAGCATCTCGAAGCGCCGGATAGTCAGAACCATCAATAGGGAACAGCCCCGAAAAAACCATCGGTTTGGGGTCTTCATATCCTCCAAGAGAGTCTTCAGCTGGATGGTGAGAGGACGTAACGGTATCACCGACGCGAGACTGGCGTACATCTTTCACACCGGTAATAAGATACCCGACCTCTCCGACTCCAAGACCTTTCGACGGGATAGGCTCTGGAGAAATAACACCAATTTCTAATAGGTCGTGTTCTGCGCCGGTAGACATCATTTTAATTTTTTGACGAGGGCTTAGCTTTCCGTCAACTACACGAACATAGGTGACGACTCCTCGATAAGAATCGTAAACCGAATCAAAAATCATGGCGCGTGCTGGTGCCTCAGCGGAGCCTTGAGGGGCAGGAATCAGCTCAACAATGCGGTCAAGAAGTTCTTCAACGCCTTCTCCCGTCTTACCAGAGACTCGTAAAACATCTTCTGGTTCAACTCCAATAAGATTTGCTAGCTCTTCAGCGTATTTATCAGGCATAGCAGCTGGCAAATCAATTTTGTTGAGAACTGGAATAATTGTTAGTTCGTTTTCCATCGCTAGATATAGGTTAGCGAGTGTCTGCGCTTCAATTCCTTGAGCGGCGTCGACAAGCAGTAATGCACCTTCGCATGCTGCCAGAGAGCGAGATACCTCATAGGTGAAGTCAACGTGACCGGGGGTGTCAATCATGTTCAAAGCGTAGGCCGTGCCATCAACTTCCCATGGCATGCGAACGGCCTGTGACTTGATGGTGATTCCCCGTTCGCGTTCAATGTCCATGCGGTCAAGGTACTGTGCTTTCATATCGCGCGGTGTAACAACGCCGGTTGCTTGAAGCATGCGGTCAGCCAACGTAGATTTCCCGTGATCAATATGAGCAATAATGCAGAAATTACGAATAATTTCTGGTGATGTTGCCGCGGGAACGGGAGCATTGGCAGCTAGAGGTGACACGTAGGGCATTCCTTTCAGCCGCAGAAACCTGCGAATAATATGATCATCAAATATCTAGTTTCCCATGTTTTCTGTTTTTCTGCTGTCTAAGACGTGATAAACACTGAAGATAATGGCGGTAATCTCAATAACAAGCAGACAACGATGGTCAAAACAGTTATGTTAAGGGAATGAAGTTTAATATTTCAACGGTGCGCCGTATCATTAGTCTTGCTCAAAGAGCCTACCGAGAATTCCAGAAAATTCAGCAAGGACCAGCAGATTCTGCACCTCGTCGAAGCTCTGGTAGCGACACAACCCGTCGTGAAGATTTTGCGGCTCGATACCCCGGTGATTATCGTGGCCCTGTACATTCTGAATATTCTCCCCACCTTGACGGAGAGCCAGACCCCGGTGAAGTGGTGTGGACGTGGGTGCCTTATGAAGAAGACCACACTCGAGGAAAAGACCGCCCCGTCATTCTCATTGGAAGAGATGGACAATACTTATTAGCTTTGATGCTAACAAGTAAAGACCATACCAACTCAACTCATCGAGATCGAAACTATATGGACATCGGCTCAGGGTCTTGGGATAAAAGCGGACGTGCCTCTGAAGTGA
The DNA here is from genome assembly GCF_048512825.1 of Rothia sp. CCM 9418. Lineage (NCBI taxonomy): Bacteria > Bacillati > Actinomycetota > Actinomycetes > Micrococcales > Micrococcaceae > Rothia > Rothia sp. CCM 9418. The sequence goes on along the minus strand of NZ_JBLXXX010000003.1, from coordinate 39,778 downwards.
AGCTCGATAGAATTATTCGAGTAAACCCAGCAGATATGCGTCGAGAGGGTGCAGTGATGGATAAAACCACTTTTAATCGCATTCATCAAGCATTAGCCCATCGTAGTGCGTGAGAGGATTCTCAAACAACACGGTAAATGTGGGGAATAACTCTACTGACTCTGCCATAAGTTTCTGCTAGAGTTTCCTATGTGTGTCCGATGGTCATCGGGCACTGCTGATCGGTTGCCATAGGCATCCCCACGCCGCTCAGTCGATGATCGATCAGCGTAGCCCTCACCGACCAATTAGACAAAAAGAAAGTTTTAATCGTGGCTAATATTAAGTCCCAGAAAAAGCGCATCCTCACCAACGAGAAGGCTCGCCTTCGTAACAACGCTTACAAGTCTGAGCTAAAGACCGCTATCCGCAAGGTTAACGAAGCTGTTGAGGCGCAGAACGTAGAAGAAGCAACTGCTGCACTTCGTTTTGCAAGTCGCAAACTGGACAAGGCTGTTTCTAAGGGCGTTCTTCACAAAAAGACCGCTGCTAACAAGAAATCAGGTCTTGCTGTACGAGTAAATAAGCTTTCCTAATTTCACTTATCGTTCTCGGACGGTAATTGTCTATTAGTGAAGTGATGAGTAGTCCCCGGTAAGTTAACTTACCGGGGACTACTCATATCCAAAGACTATACCGGAGTCGTTATGAACGACTCATCGTAAGAATTGCCTTTTCAAGCGCAAATAAGGGGTCGGTACTCTCCCCTTTAAGCTGGGCATCAACTTCTGCTAAGACACGAAAAATTTCCGCCAAATCTTGCTCTGAAAAACGTCGCGAATCACGTTGAGCCTGCTCAACCTGCCACGGAGCCATCTTGAGTTCTGCCGCTAACGCTGCAGCATTCCCACGACTTCCATAGACTCTAGCAATATGACGCATACGAGCAGCTAAAGCCCCGACAAGAGGTATAGGATCGACACCGGTTGCTAAGGCATGACGTAAAAGCCTCAACGCTAACCGACTATTACCAGAGACCACAGCGTCAGAAACTTTAAAAGCTGTTACTTCTGTTCTTCCCCCATAATACTTATGAACAAGTTCTTCAGTAACAACATCAGGAGCGTCGCTCATTAGCTGAGAACAGGCAGAAGCTAACTCTGCTGTATCAGCACCAGTAGCCGCTACCAGAAGCTGAACTGCTTTAGCCTCAATAGTTTTTCGATGATCTTTAAACTCCTGAGAGACAAACTCTAACTTCTCACGGTCTGTCTTGAGAGGTTTACACTCCACCAGAGGAAAAGACTCCGATGCACGGAAAAAATCAACTAATTTCTTCCCCCTGCTGTTCGAAGCATTATGAGACAACACCATTGCTATATGAGTCTCAGGACGTTGAAGATAATCCATCACATCATGAAGAAAGTCCTCGCTCATCGAAGAAAGCTGATCGACCTCAATAATTTTTGAAGTACTAAACAATGACGGACTAGCAGCTGCAGCGAGTTCCCCTCGCCGATAGTCCTTTGCCGAAATCTCTACTCGATCAGCATCTGGATAATGCTTCATAAACTGCGCACGAATCCGTGTCTTTGCACGCGAAATAAAATATTCTTCACTACCCCATAACAACGTTGCTGGCGCTACCTGAGCTGACCGCCACGATACTGCAGAATTAGTAGAAGATGAACGAGTCTTCCTCGCCATAAAATGTGCCTTTCAACGTGACCAAAAGATAAAACTTATTTTCTCACAGAAGTACCTGAAGACTTTTCTTTAAACAACATCACAAAGAACGAAATAAAGGTTAGAAGCATAACAGCTCCTAGCGTAATTATCACGCTCAACATACCAGAGGGAACTTCAAGAGAACTAAACGGCAAGCTGGTAATACCCCGTGCAATCAACACTAATACATGAGCAGGGAACCAACCTATCTGTAGCAGCATATCAACAACCCAAAACCATCGACATAACCAACAACATAAGACTAATAACCCCACGACACTTAACGGAAGAACACAGATACTGGCAAACATATTTGCAAGAACCGTATATGGTGTAATTTTTTGCGTCAAAAGAACAAGCAACGGCGCACACCATAATGAAGCTGCTAAAGGAATCGCCAAAAGTTCAGACAACCATAAAGGAAGATGCCACGACAAGATATTAACCAGAATAGGTGCAAATACTATGAGTGCACTAGATGAGATAACAGAAAGAGAAAACCCCACACTGATTGATAGCTCAGGAGCATACACTAAAAGAACGATGACGCTCAACGACAAAAGATGCAACGAATACTTCATACTCCCCCGCAATACGGTATATGCCCCAAGTACACCCATAACCCATGCCCTGAGTACCGAATCTTCCCAACCTACTACGGCAGCATAAAAGAACGTCGCCATAGAAGCAACGAAAATACTATAAGAACGCACAAACCTAAAATACGTTAAAAATCGATAAAATAGCACAAAAATAAACGCAATATTTGCCCCTGAAACAGCAGTTAAATGTGTTAACCCAGCAACTCGAAACTCTCGACGATTCTGTGCGGGAAGCTGACTATCATCCCCATAACCCAATCCCAAAATTAAAGATCCCTCTGCTGGGCCGACTCTAGACGAGGCATAATGTGAAAGTCTCTCCTGAGATTCCTTAAGGAAAGAAGAGCTACCTTTCGATAACGGGTACACCTTAACCGAACTTAACTGAAATTGCGGTATGGAATTTTCTGGAACACCAATAACCTTTACAAACGTCCCCTCCTCAAACCTCTTTGAGGAGAAGAAGGTCATAGGAAGATTCAAAGATTTAACGTGCTTTAACGAAGGATGAAAAACTTTCTCCGCATGGAGGTACACCACATAACGGTGTGAAGCTATCTGGGAAGAACGCTGAACACTTCCCCAAAAACGTGCAGAACTCCCCTCAAGCTGCTCAAGAACATGAACCGAACCTGTAATATCTCTGGAAGATAGGTTTAGTCCCTGACAACAAACAGCCAAAAACACACTAGATAAAGTCAAACATATAGAGAAGAACACCCTAAAACGCTGTGGACCTAAAAAGAAGCCCCATACAAGAGAACACAACACACCTCCACCGACAACAAGAACATTATTCGATAATCCAAACCCTGCATAAGTCATCAACGTATAAACCCATATGAAAAATGCAGCTAAAACTAATCGAAAATCATGGTACGAAGAAACTACACGAATACGAGATATCATCACTAAACTCGTACCAAAGGCCGAAGACGTTCAAGAAGTGCCGGTCCGATACCTGAAACACTTTCTAATTCAGTAACATCACGAAAACCTCCATGAGCCTGCCGAAACTCAATAATTTTTTGTGCCGTGGCTGGACCAACTCGAGGAAGAGTCTCTAACTCCTCAGCAGAGGCTGTATTAATATTCACTAGAGACGATGAAATACCATCAACTTGACGATGAGACGTCGACGTCTCTGAGAACATATCGCTACTCTGCCCCTGAAAAAGAACACGTATCTGCTGCCCATCAGAGACTTTCGACGCCAAATTAATAGAATCTGAATTCGCGTCTTCTACCAACCCCTGAGCTGCTGAAATAGCATCAGCCACACGACTCTGGTCAGGAAGTTCATAGAGCCCCGGAGACTTCACCGCACCCACGACATGAACCCACACCGAGGAAACTGAAAGCGCAGAAGGACTACTTCCCGAAAGCTCTTCTACCGAAAAATCGGTTGGATGGGACGAAACTTCTTTTTCTGGAAACAATACCTCATCAGATGAGGACGAAAAGAACACCCAAGCACCAAGAACCGCCAAGACAATAGCTAAAACAACGACGATGCTCCAAGGAACTTTCCACCTTAAAACTTGCTGACCATAATGTTCGTGAGCGTCGATATCAGGCTCGCCCAGCTCCTCGTACAGGCTTATAGAACGTTCCCCACCATCAATATGACGGGCACGATAAAGCCGATGCATAGGGGCAGATTCTGACGAACATGAATCAACCTCAGCGTATGAGTTTCGAAACGACGAACCAGAAAAACTTTTCATAGAACTGAGTTTAAAAAATCACACATCAGACCGCTGACTTGATAGAAAAATGTGGATAACACTCCAGAAATATCTATCTATTCACAATATCTGGTGCACCAATATCGTCACTAATACACTACAACCGCCACAGCACCTAACCCCGCATGAGCAGCAAGAACCGTAGGCAACGGAACAAAAAAATCTGGATCAATATGATAAGAAGAAGCCCAACGCCGAGCTTCCAACTCCTGAGCACAATAATGAACGGCAACAATACTTCCTGTCGGAACAGGTGTAGCCACATGTTCAAGCTGATAGTTCTCCACCTTTTTACAAGCAGCACGTTCACACACGACCTCTGCTAAAAGAGCTTGCGCTCGCTCCAAAGAGCGAGGGCGATGAAGATACATCAACCTGCCCTCACGAATGCTCCCAACCGGACGAACCTGCAACATCTGTCCCACTCTCGCAAGCGCTGGATGAACTCTCCCACTACGGCGTAAAGCATCAAGAGTTGGAACATAGAAAAAGATATCCGTATTTTCAAGCATTTCCACTGCTACTTGAGATAGTTCAGAAGCACTAAAACCTTGAGAAACCATCGTGTGCAGATACGAGACAACATGGCCTAATGCCATGCCCACAGTTTGCGAGTCGATGACGTGCACAGGGATTGGGCTATGTGTAGCAGCCGTACACGCAAAAGAATACGCACTTGAAAGATGACGAGACAGATGCAAAGAGATAATAGCCTCATAACCTTGGTACGCAAAAGCCTCATAAACACGTCGAAAACGTTCTGGGGAGGGAGCTGAGGTATGCACTTTTTGCCCTAAAACATGAGCAAGAACTACGGCTTCTTGTTCCTGCACAGAATGTTTATCTGACGGTGCAAACCTCTCAGAAACTCGCTGATCATCAATAAAGACATCTAAGGGAACCATTGCAAAACCGCCATAGCCCATGAGATGACGAAGGGTACGTTCATCTAAAGCCGATGACGAATCTGTCACAATAGCAATACGACGGACCATACTCCTTGTGCCTCCCTAGAACTTAAAACGTATGTGGGTGTGAAAGTTATACTTTCACACCCACATAGGTCACTCTACTAAGCGGTAACGATATTGACGAGCTTAGGTGCTCGAACAATCACCTTAACAACCTGAGAATCACCGATAAGACGTTGAATCGTCTCCGAGTTCAAAGCCATCTGTTGTAGTTCTTCTTCACTAATTTGTGGAGAGACCTCAAAACGCTCTTTGACTTTACCCTTAATCTGGACGATAGCAGTCACCATCTCATCAGCAAGTAATGACTCATCGACCTGTGGCCAACCGGCAGTCAGTACGGGAGCATCATGACCTAAAATATGCCACATATCTTCTGCCGTATATGGTGCATACAAAGAAAGCAAAATAGCAATAGTTTCAGCTGCTTCACGAACTGCAGGATCAGCCGGACCTACGCCGGAGTCAATGACCTTACGGGTCGCGTTCACTAATTCCATGGTCTTTGCAACCATGACGTTGAATCTACCGCTCTCGATATTCTCGGTAGCATCACGAACCGTGCGGTGTACGAAGTACCGTAAATCTTTATCTCCGCTCTGATAATCAATACCAGGGTCTGAAGTAACATCCGCGGCAATACGCCATGCACGAGCCAAAAACTTCTGTGCACCACCGGGAGAGACATCCGCCCAGTCAATATCATCTTCTGGTGGAGAAGCAAAAATCATGGTTGTACGAACAGCATCGACACCGAATGTATCGAGCTGTTCACCAAGGTTTACACCATTGCCCAAAGACTTAGACATGGCTTTACCTTGGTTGAGAACCTGTCCCTGATTCATCAAAGAGGCAAAAGGCTCATCAAAATCAATCATGCCCAAATCGCGAATGACCTTGGTGAAGAAACGTGCATACAGTAGATGCAAAATTGCGTGCTCTACACCGCCGATATACATATCAACCGAGCCCCACTGCTGGACGTCTTCCTTATTAAAAGGTGCTTTATCTTCATCCGGTGAGAGGTAACGGAGGAAATACCACGAAGAATCCACAAAGGTGTCCATCGTATCAGAGTCACGTTTAGCGCTCTTGCCACATTGTGGGCAGTCTACAGTATTCCACTGCTCGGCTGCCGCTAGAGGAGACTGACCTTTAGGTGCAAGTTCATCACCCTTGAGGTCTTCTGGCAAACGAACAGGAAGCTGATCCTCTGGAACAAGAACTTCCCCACAGTCATCACAATGAATAATAGGAATAGGAGTGCCCCAGAAACGCTGACGAGATAGCAACCAGTCACGTAGACGGTAAATGACTTTACCCTCGCCCGTTCCAGCAGCCTCAATCATCTCGATAGCCTTCTTGATAGCTTCGGCCTTATCAAGCCCAGTAAGCTCGCCAGAATTGATAAGTTTTCCGTCGCCGGTGGTAGCGACACCTGAAGTAGCTGGGTCTTCTTCTCCCGTGTCCACCACCGTTACGATGGGAAGGTCAAAGGCCTTCGCAAATTCAAGGTCACGTTGATCATGAGCCGGAACAGCCATAATTGCGCCGGTTCCATAATCTGCAAGAACATAATCGGAAGCCCAAATAGGAAGTTTCTTTCCCGTCAACGGGTTAACTGCGTATCGTCCCGTGAAGATACCAGTCTTCTTGCGCTCTGTAGACTGACGATCAATATCAGAAAGAGCTTTAATCTGTTCACGGTATTCTTCTAGAGCTTCTTGCTGGTCTTCTGCAATGATTTCTAGAGCAAGCTCAGAATCTGCAGCAACGACGAAGAAGGTCGCACCGTATAGAGTATCTGGGCGAGTGCTGAAAACATTGATGGAGGTTTGATCTTTCCCTCCGCCTGCTTCAATATCAAAACGAATTTCTGCGCCTTCAGAGCGACCAATCCAGTTCTTCTGCATGGCCAAAACACGATCTGGCCAATGGCCTCTGATTTGTTCCATATCGTCCAGAAGCTCTTGAGCATAATCAGTAATCTTGAAATACCACTGATTCAGAGACTTCTTGGTGACCTCAGATTTACAACGTTCGCATGCGCCATCAATGACCTGCTCGTTTGCGAGAACAGTCTGGTCCTTAGGGCACCAATTCACCTGTGAGAACTTACGATAGGCAAGTCCTTTACGGTAAAACTGTTGGAAAAGCCATTGCGTCCAACGATAATATTCGGGGTCTGACGTGTGGATACGTCGGCTCCAATCCACCATAATACCGTAGCGTTTGAAAGACTCAGCCTGAGTTTCAATATTCTTATACGTCCACTCACGAGGGTGGGTATTGTTCTTGATAGCAGCGTTCTCTGCTGGCAGACCAAAAGAATCCCAACCAATAGGGTGAAAAACTTCAAAGCCCTGCTGTTTCCAATAGCGAGAAGTAACATCGCCAACAGCAAAAGCTTCTGCGTGACCCATATGAAGGTCGCCAGAAGGATAAGGGAACATATCGAGGACGTACCGTTTTTCTCGGTCTTCATCACCCGTTAGGTTAAAAATCTTAGTTTCTTCCCAATAGGGCTGCCATTTTTGCTCAATAGCGCGGAAGTCATACGACTTTTCCGTGTTTTTAGTAGCTTTCACCTCAGCTGACACAGCGATTTCCTTTGGTTGTTGAACGTCGGTACGATGAGCTTCAATGTGCTGTGTGTTATGCACATGCGACAAAACTTTAAATGCTCTTAGATTATCTTTAGTCTATCGTGAAAACACCTTATAGATGACCAGCCCACCAGTTATTGTTGCCATAGTCTTAAAGGTACAAGAATTTTTAAGAGCACACTGGACAGAAAGCGATGTAGTATCTCATGGGCGTCACCGAACAAAATATTTTTGAAGTTCCTCCCGCCTCCTACCCCCATGGGACACCTCAAAACCTCATGATTAATGGAATATCTACCTGGTACTGGGAATACGGAAATCCCAAAGGAGAGCCCTTACTTCTCATCCATGGTTTTAGAGGTGACCACCACGGATTAGAGCTCATCGGTTCGTCTTTATCTGAATACCGTGTCATCATCCCCGATTTACCAGGATTCGGAAAAACAGAAGCCTTCCCCTCTGACCAACACAACATTGATGCTTACGGACAATGGTTACATGCTCTGATGCTCTCTCTGAGCCATCAACAACGTTCTATTTATCTCATCGGGCACAGCTTCGGATCCATTATCTGTAGCTACACCGCATCTACATACCCACAACAGGTCAAAAAGCTATCTCTTATTAACCCGATTAGCCAATGCCCGCTTAAAAGTTCTGCTCAAGCGCTAACCTTAGCCGTTCAGGGGTACTACTGGTTAGGTTCCCGCCTTCCCTCATTCTTAGGGATGCCTTTACTCCGTTCAACAATCATCACCCGCATCATGAGCGAAATCATGATGAAAACAAAAACGCCACAACTACGATCTTTTATCAATACTCAGCATCACCTATATTTTGGTTCCTTTGCCAGCGCCCAAAGTGTCTATGAGGCCTATAAAATCTCAACACAGCACACTGCCGCAGAATATATTGGTCATGTACCTGTACCAGTACACATGATTGTTGCAGAAAAAGATGATTTGGGTACACTCGAAACACAACACCTCATGTACCAGAAGATACGTCAAGGAAAAATCGATATTATCCCTGAGGTCGGTCACCTAATTCATTACGAGACACCTCGATACGCTGCACAACTCATTCGGAGTTTTATCATGGAAGAGAACGCATGAGACTCATTATTGACGCCCGTTACACCCGATACGGTTTTCACGACGGCATCAGCCGCTATACTGCGTCGTTACTTGAAGCTCTCAAAAAACTTCACGATGAACAGCACCCTCTATGCGCTAACCTCGAGATCATCATGGCAATTAGCGATAGAAGACAGCTTAAAATGCTCCCTGATTTGGACTATATTCTCGTATCATCTCCGACAAGTATTCGCGAACCGTTTATTGCACGAACCTTAAACCGATACCATCCAGATGTAGTTTTTTCTCCCATGCAAACTATCGGGAGCTGGGGTAGAAAATTCAGTTTGATACTCACCCTGCACGACCTCATCTACTATGAGCACCCAACTCCCCCCAGTTTTTTGCCTCGTCCTATCCAATGGGGCTGGAAACTCTTTCACCGTTCTTATACGCCACAACGTTTGCTCCTCAACCGTGCCGACGCCGTAGTAACAGTTTCACAGACAAGTGCTCAACTAATTCGGCAGCACCAACTCACACAAAAACCATTACACATCATTCCTAATGCTGCCGCCACAGACAGCATCGTGAGCGAAGAACAAGCACAAGAACGTATCGCTCACCGCCAAAAGACTCTCCTCTATATGGGATCTTTTATGGAATATAAAAATGTTGAAACCCTCATGATAGCGATGAAAGACCTACCGGAGTATCGACTATTATTACTCTCCCGTATTAACGAACGCCGTCAGCAAGAACTACAAAAATATGCTGCTGACAACATCGAGTTTTGTCACGGAGTGAGCGATGAAGAATACCAGCGTCTCCTCGCTCAAAGCACCGCATTACTCACAGCATCCCGAGCCGAAGGATATGGGTTACCTGTCGTTGAAGCTCAAGCTCAAGGATGCCCCGTCGTCATCAGTGACATCGAAATATTCCATGAAATTGCCCCTCATGGGTTGCACTGTAACCCAGAAAAACCGCAAGAATTTGTTCAAGCTATTAGAGCTTTAGAAGATACTCAGTATTATCAGCAAGTAGTTCACGATGGACTCTGCGATGCACAACGTTTCTCCTGGGAAAAATCAGCACTAAAGCTACTTACGGTTTGCAACCAGCATCATAAGAGCTAACGGCTAGAAAATATCAAGGCCATCGCAACGAATCTGCACAGGCTCACACTGACGTATAGATTGCGAAGCACGTGACGTGCGCAGATGATGAGTCACTTCTGGTGCAATACTAAAGTTAAAGAAAAGAATAGTTCGATACTGATGTGATTCTTGATCTTCTTCCGCCCAATAAAGACTATGATCGTGCACCTCTAAGGGTCCGCGAACAATGACCTCTTCTGGCAAAGACAACGAGGAGACAAAAGACTCTACCGCCTGTTCACTGCCACTAATAGCTGCAGTACGAACCGCCGGAGGTAAAGAGAGCTCCTGTCGTTCTGAAAGCTCTCGAAGGGCAAAAGCTGGCGAATCCCAACGAACCAAAGACTCTAAAGCCCTCGATTGAGAAGCCGTACAAATAACGGTTCCGCCTTCAGCTGCAGAACGAACTAAAGCTGAAGCATTGAACCAAGAACGTAAAGCAATTTCTGGCGCACGCAGAGAATCCCGACGTAACATCGAATCTGCGTCAAGCAATAAAGCGGCACTATAACCGCCCTCTGCTACAGGTTCTGCCCCAGAAGTTGCAATCACCAGTGCGGCAGAAGAACCCACTGAAGTTCGGATGTGTTCTCCGCCTGAAGAAATAATGGGAACCCCCGGAAACGCTCTTCCTAATTCTTCTGCCGTACGTAAAACACCTTTAGCGTTGCTTCGCCATGTATGAGAACCACACTCAGAGCAACTCCATTGTTGAATAAGACGTCCGCACCACGTGCAATTTGGGATAGCACCAGAAGCAGTTACGGAGACGCTTCCATGACACTCAGGGCATCGAACTGGCATTCTGCAACGCTGACATGACAACGACGGGATATACCCAGAACGTGCGACTTGAACTAAGACTGGCCCCTTCTGTAACGCTGCGCGAGCTGTCTCAAAGGCAAGATGAGGAATACGAGCCTTAGCTGCTAAAGGATCACGTGCTAACTGGTAGTCGTCTCCTACTGGTACAACTCGTGGAGCATAAGCACGCACAATCTCACGGTGAGCACCCAAAAAACTAGCCCAACGTGTACGAACTAATCGAGCCGACTCACTGCTCAGACAATAGCTGGCAAAAAGAGCTGCACATTGTTCTTGAACAGCTCTTAACGTAAGAACATCACGCACATGACAATACGGAGCTCGCTGTTCTATATGGTTAGCATCACCATCGTCCCAGCACACAACTAACCCAAGACGATGAACAGGAGCATATGCTGCTGAACGTGTACCAATTACTAACGAGACTTCACCCGAGCGTACCTTAAGGAAAGAACGATAGCGCTCTGATGGCTTATCATGTGCCGTCAGACGAACAAAACTGTCTGCATCTACGTATTCTAAAAGCGCATCGCTCAGACGTTCTAAAGATTTCTTATCCGGAACAACAGCTAAGGCGCCTTGACCAGATGCAATAGTACTTACTAAAGCAACAGCAAGAATATCTTCCCACGCTGCTGAAGCAGTAGGAAGAGTATTCATAACGGCTCGGGCAGGTACAGCAGAGCTAACGTCTTCAAGGAATTCTAATCCCCCGTCATATGGTTCAAAAAGAGCAGTATTTAGCTCCTTTTTAAGGTGGATAGGGGGTGTCGTTCGATGAAAGAACTCTGGTGACTGGTTAAGAAATTTCTCTTCCACCCCAACCACTCGTGTTGGAATTGCTAAACGTAAAACATGAGGAAGAACATTTGCGTAACGGTCTGCAAGAGTATCAGCTAACTGAAAAATTTCTGGAGATACTAAAGAAACAGGCGAAATAACCTGATCAATGTACCGCATATTGCCATCATAATCAGTGCTATCTTGACGAGATTCGATATAACCCATCAAGTTTTGACCATTGAACTGAACTTTGACTTTCACTCCTGGTTGAGCAGTCTCAGCCAATGATTCAGGAACTAAATAATCAAAAGCTCGGTCAAGATGCGGGACGTCCGTTTCTAATATCACCCGAGCAACAGGGAATTGCTGGGCAAGAGGATTCTCTTGACCCGTCATATCGGTGATATTGAGGGTCCCTGCAAACAAATCTGTTTGCAGGGACCCTGCAGAAGAAACGTTCGTCATAGAACCTAGTATATTTAGAGATTCGCTGCGGCGCGTAATTCTTCTACGCGATTTGTTCTCTCCCACGTAAAAGTTTCTTCTTCACGGCCAAAATGACCATGAGCAGCTGTTTTTGCGTAAATGGGGCGACGAAGCTCCAAATCACGGATAATAGCTAGAGGTCGTAAATCAAAGACTTCACGAATGGCTTGTTCAATCACCACAGGATTTACTTTTTCTGTTCCAAAAGTCTCAACATATAGACCAACGGGAGAAGCCTTACCAATGGCGTAAGCAACCTGAACTTCTGCACGATCTGCAAGACCAGCAGCAACAACGTTCTTTGCAACCCAACGCATTGCATAAGCGGCAGAACGATCAACTTTTGAAGGGTCTTTCCCGGAGAATGCCCCTCCACCGTGGCGAGCAAACCCGCCATATGTGTCAACAATGATTTTTCGTCCGGTAAGTCCCGCGTCGCCAACTGGGCCGCCCTGAACGAACTGTCCGGCAGGGTTGATAATAATTTTGGCCTGAGAACTATCAAAATCTAAATCTTGCAGTACCGGAGAAATAACATGTTGACGAATGTCAGCTTCAAGTTCACCTAAATCATAGTCTTTGGTGTGTTGGGTTGAAACAACAACGGTATCTACCGAAACAGGGGTGTTGCCATCATAACCGAGTGTAACTTGAGTTTTTCCGTCTGGTCGTAACCGATCAAGAGTCCCGTTTTTACGTACAGCCGTAAGCTGTTCAGAAAGTCGGTGAGCAACCCAGATAGGAGCAGGCATGAGTACTTCAGTCTCATTTGAGGCATACCCAAACATGATGCCTTGATCCCCTGCACCTTGACGGTCTAGCTCATCTTCAGAACCGGTACGTGTTTCCAGAGAATGATAAACACCAGCATTGATATCAGGAGACTGTTCACCAATAGATACCGACACACCGCAGAACTCACCATCAAAACCGTGGGTAGAAGAGTTATATCCAATATCAAGGATGGTCTTACGCACGATAGAGGGAATATCGACGTACCCCGTGGTTGTGACCTCACCGGCAACATGCACTTGACCGGTGGTTACCATGGTTTCAACAGCCACGTTTGCGTGAGGGTCTTCGGTGAGAAGAGCATCAAGAATAGCGTCTGAAATCTGGTCACAAATTTTATCGGGGTGACCTTCAGTAACAGACTCGCTGGTAAATAAACGAAGATGAGAAGGATGAGAATTCACGTATTTACTCTACTTAGTTAGACGGGATAAAAGGGAAATATTAATTTTTATGCACATGTTGCGCTATATGGAGTAATAAGGCTTGAGCAACATCTTCTTTTGAGCCAGTGACCTCAACAGCGGTAGCTAAATCTTGTGAAAGTAGCGTCACTGAATTGGTGTCGGCACCAAAACCGAGTGTTTCTCCGACCTGATTAACTGCAAGATAATCGCAACCTTTTCGTTTCAGTTTTTCGCGGCCGAGCTCTAGCACAGTTTTTTCTTGGCTGCCGGTTTCAGCAGCAAAACCAACAATAATTTTTGGTGCTTTCGGATCAGATTGTTCTTTCCGCTGAACCATCTCACGTAGAATATCAGGGTTTCGAACAAGTTCTATCGTGGGAGCTTCTTGAGCGTCATCTGTTTTCTTGATTTTATATTCGGCATAATGTGCTGGACGGAAATCAGCAACTGCAGCAGCCATGATGAGAGCATAGGCGCCCTCACTATACTGATGAACAGCTTGTCGTAATTCTTCTGTTGTTGAAACGTCAACGTACTCTACGGTAGAGGGAACTGGCACTTGTAGATGGGCGCCGATAAGAGTAACTTTTGCACCCAAAGCATGAGCTACGTGGGCCAATGCTACGCCTTGTTTTCCAGAGGAACGGTTTCCTAAGAACCGTACAGGGTCTAAAGGCTCTCGAGTTCCGCCGGCTGTGATAACAATATGTTTTCCTTCAAAAGGGCGAGAACCGGTGTCGACTTGAGCGTTTTGTTTTAGGATGTTGAGAGCTTCCTCAAAGATATCCTCAGGTTCGGGCATTCTACCAATACCTGAGTCTTTTCCTGTGAGACGTCCAACTGCTGGCTCAATAACGTGGTAACCGTATTCTTGAAGTTTTCGAACATTGTGCACGGTTGCAGGATGTTCCCACATTTGAGTGTGCATTGCAGGGGCAAGAATCACTGGCGCGTGAGTAGTAAGCACCGTTGCGCTAAGAAGATCATCTGCTCGACCAGAAGCTAACCGTGAGAGAAGGTCGGCCGTAGCCGGGGCGATGATAATGCCGTCAGCTTCCTCTGCCTGCTTAACATGGTTTACTTCAGGTACTCGCTCAAAAACAGAAGTTGCCACAGGATTACCGCTGAGAGCTTCAAAGGTAGCCTTACCCACAAAGTTCAGAGCAGTTTCTGTGGGCATAGCGATAACCTCATGCCCAGCTTTTGAAAAGAGACGAAGGAGGGACGTGGCTTTATAAGCCGCGATTCCTCCTCCGATACCAATAACTATACGCATAGTGCGTTCTTCTCAGCAGAAACCGAAAGCCTTATTCGGAGTCTTCGGCGTCTACGTATTCTACGATAGGTGCTGCCTCAGAATATTCTTCAGTGTAAAAACCACCGGTCAAGAAAGCTGAGGGAGCCTCCTCAGGAATGAGATCGCCGTTTTCGTCAAACGTTCCTTCGCTGACATGGCGGGCTTCAATGAGACCTTCATTAATTTCACGCATCGCAACAGAAAGTGACTTTTCGTTTGGTTCGCTGTCTACGAGAGGACCAACATGATCGAAAAGATTTTCGTGCATCTGAGAGTAGTATGCGTTAATCTGGCGGGCACGACGAGCGCCAAAAATCACCAGACCATACTTAGACTCTGCTTTTTCAAGTAGCTCATCTGCGCTAGGGTTGATGATTCCTTCTTCATTGTGTGCGTTAGCCACGAATACTCCCATAAGATTGACAACCAGCAAGCTTCATCGAAACGAACTTGCCTAAGACAAAAAATAAGTATATCTAAAAGCCTGATAAAAAGCACTCTAGGATAAAAAATATTATGAGGGATGAGAATACTCGTACTGAATATTCTCATCCCTCATAGAAGTTTTATGCTGAGGTTTTCGTCAGACCCATAAGCTCAATGATTTCTTGAGCAGCTTGTTCAACAGTATCGTTAATCACTGTGTGATCAAACTCTGGTTCAGCAGCCAACTCAACTTTTGCCGTATCTAGACGTTGTTGCTGTTCCTCGGCAGATTCAGTGCCGCGGCTTACCAGGCGGCGAACGAGTTCTTCCCAGCTAGGTGGAGCGAGAAAAATCAGTCGAGCTTCTGGCATGCTATTACGTACCTGACGGGCGCCTTGTAAATCAATTTCTAGCAGGACGTTCTTCCCTGACTCAAGAGCGCGAGTAACCATATTCTTCATGGTTCCATAACGATATTTATTATGAACCTGCGCCCACTCAAGCATCTGGCGATTTTCTACCATTGAGTCGAATTCCTCATCGGATACGAAATAGTAGTGTATGCCTTCTTCCTCGCCAGGTCGAGGGTCTCGTGTGGTGGCTGAAACTGAGAACCATACATCTGGATAATTCTCACGAATATACTGCGAGACAGTGCCCTTACCTACTGCGGTAGGGCCCGCTAGAACAGTGAGTCGAGGTGTAGTGTTCTCAGTCATTGAAAACCGCCTTTAGCGTTCGAGGAAATCGATTAATGCGCGTCGCTGGTGTACACCTAATCCGCGTAAACGGCGGGACGGCGCAATATTAAGTTCTTTAAGAATTGCGTTAGCGCGAATCTCACCAATGCTTGGAAGAGCCATCAGCAAATCTGTCACTTTTAGTCTACTCACAGCTTCTTCGCTATCGGCTCGTTTGAGCACTTCTGCGATAGTTGTCTCACGTTTTTTGAGAGATTCTTTAACCTCAGCGCGAATGGTGCGAGAAACTTTAGCTTTTTCGCGAGCTGCTGCGCGTTCTTCTTCGGTGAGTGGGCGGAGTGCCATACTAATTCCCCTTAGTGTAACTATTGTGGCGTGTTATGTTTGCGAACCTGTCTTTAGTGGTTTGTTCAGCACATGACGCGAATATGCGTCATGTGCTGAACAAACCACCTCTGACGTGTATTAATCTAACACTTTAGGGTACGTTATCAGATATTTCTACTAGATGATGCTTAGATTAAGTCAGATTATTTAGACCAATCACTCCTAATAAACGACGAATTATTATATTCTGTCATTTAAGTTATTTTTGAGATTTTCTTGCGAACTTTCAATCGCATCGATAAGTCCCTCAAGAGACGGACCCCGAGACAAAACTCCGCGACTAGAATTGACCAAAACTTGTGATGGGCAACCAGAAAAAACCTCATATAATTGTTCAGCCGTAGCGCCTTGCGCCCCATAGCCCGGAGCTAAAATTGGGCCATTGAATCCCGACAAATCAATTGAAAGTAATTTCAAAGCATCAGCTACAGTGGCTCCCACCACCAGACCGCAAGACCCCATCCGTCGCCACGACTGCCTAGCATTTCGCTCCTGAGCAGAACGAATCACCTCCGCAGCAACAGAACAATCTCCCCCACGATGTTGAACACTCTTACCCTCAGGATTAGACGTTAACGCCAATACAAAAACACCGCGCCCCTGAGCCTCAGAAAGCTCCAAAGCAGGAGCTAAACTCCCAAACCCAAGATAAGGGCTAAGCGTGAGCGCATCACTTGCAAGAGGTGAAGAATCATCCAACCACGTGTGAGCATAAGCGCTCATCGTAGAACCAATATCCCCACGTTTGGCGTCCGATATCACCAAAAGACCCAGACTCTGCGCATACTGGACACAACGCTCCAAAGCGAGGAAACCAGAAGAACCGTAACTCTCAAAAAAAGCAACCTGTGGCTTGACCGCAGCGACCTTCCCCGCACATGCTTCAAGAACCAACCGCGCAAAACGTTCTACGCCATCGGCTGTTGCGGGAAGACCCCATTGTTGCAAAAGCTGAGGATGAGGATCAATACCTACGCACAAGGGACCATACTGCTCCATTTTCTGAGCCAGTACATCACCAAAACCTACACGCGGATTACGCATCAACTACCTCCTCAGCCTCACCTGAACGACGGTTCTGCTCAGCCTTCAACGAAGCACTATGCTCTTGTAACGTCATAACATCCCAGCTATGCTCACGCATCGCTTGAATTGCTTGTACCGTTGCACCAAACTCCGAGACTGTTGTCATTACAGGGCAACCAACAGAAGTCGCTGCTGCACGAATCTCATACCCATCACCGCGCGCATTCTCACCGCCAGAAGGCGTATTAAGAATCAACGAAATCTCACCTTCAGTAATCATCTGAACGATAGACTTCTCATCAGCAGATGTCTCAGCAATTTTTGGAACAACCACAGAATCAACACCATTACGACGTAACACCTGTGCCGTACCACCAGTAGAAATAATTTCAAAGCCAAGACTTTGCAACATACGAACATAAATAATCGCGTGACGCTTATCCCTATTCGCAATAGAGACAAAAACTTTACCCTCCGTAGGTAGCGCCCCACCAGCAGCGCTCTCTGCCTTCGCAAAAGCCGTATCAAAATGGCGATGCAAACCCATCACCTCACCAGTAGAACGCATCTCAGGGCTTAACAACGAATCCACTACCACGCCCTCAGGAGTACGGAAACGACTAAATGGAAGCACCGCCTCTTTCACCGCGATAGCCGTATGAGACGGCAAAGAAGCTCCATCCATGGTAACCGGCAAAACACCTTCAGACTGTAGCTGAGCAATACTCTTACCCATACCAATTAACGCTGCTGCCTTAGCTAACTGAACGCCTGTAGCCTTTGACACGAAAGGAACCGTACGCGAAGCACGAGGATTAGCCTCAATCACATACAAAACATCAGACTGCACCGCAAACTGAATATTAATCAGTCCACGAACGTTGACGCCACGAGCAATCTTAAGCGTCGCTTCCTTCACCTGAGCAATAGTGTCAGGGCTCAAAGTAATTGGAGGCAAAGTACATGCTGAATCGCCAGAGTGAATACCAGCTTCTTCAATGTGCTCCATCACACCGCCAAGATAAAGCTGCTCACCATCGTATAAAGCATCCACATCAATTTCGATAGCGTCTTCAAGGAACTTATCAATCAGCGCAGGCTGTGAAGGCGAAACTTCCGTGGCGTTCTCAAGATAACGAGCCAATTGCTTAGGCTCATACACAATCTCCATACCACGACCGCCCAAAACATAGGAAGGACGAACCAGCACCGGATAACCAATCTCATCAGCGATACGACGAGCATTCTCAAAAGTAAAAGCGGTACCATTCTTTGGTGAAATCAGCTCAGCTTCTTCAAGAACTCGCGAGAATTCACCACGATCCTCTGCCAAGTCAATAGCTTCTGGAGATGTTCCAAGAATTGGAACACCAGCTTCTTTCAACGCCTGAGCTAGTTTCAACGGAGTCTGCCCACCCAACTGGACAAAAACCCCAAGAAGACCTCCCGTACGACGCTCTGCATCAATAATTTCTAAAACATTCTCGAGCGTAAGAGGCTCAAAATACAGACGGGTTGAAATGTCATAATCAGTTGACACTGTCTCCGGATTACAGTTAACCATCACCGTCTCATATCCCGCTTCACGCAACACCAGCGAGGCATGAACACAAGAATAATCGAATTCGATACCCTGACCAATACGGTTCGGTCCAGAGCCTAAAATCATCACAGATGGTTTTTGGTGTGGTGCAATCTCGTCTTCCATATCGTAAGAAGAATAATGATACGGAGTAAAAGCCTCAAACTCCGCAGCACAAGTATCAACCGTTTTGAAGACCGGACGAATACCTAAGGCATAGCGGATACCTCGGACAATTTCCTCTGAGGAACCCACGATATGTGCAATCTGCGCATCAGAAAAACCATGTCTCTTCGCCAGACGTAGAGTCTGCTCATCAAGGTTTTTATGGTCACGAATCTGCTCTGCAACCTCATTCAAAAGAACAAGCTGGTCTAAGAACCAAGGATCAATACCCGTTATCTGATAGAGTTCATCCACGCCCACACCAATAGCCAAAGCCTGCCGAACATCATGAATTCGTTCTGCCGTCGGTGTAGCACAGCGACGGAGTAACTCTTCACGTTCAACACCAGTTATAGAGGAATCCTCAAAACTAAACTCCGCACCCTTCTGCTCCAAAGAACGCATAGCTTTCTGTAGAGCCTCCGTAAAGTTACGGCCTAACGCCATAGCCTCACCCACTGATTTCATGGTTGTTGTCAAAGTCGGGTCAGCTGCAGGGAACTTCTCAAATGCAAAACGCGGAACTTTAACAACAACATAATCTAATGTTGGTTCAAAAGACGCTGGAGTTTTTTGTGTAATATCATTGGGAATCTCATCTAAGGTGTACCCCAATGAAAGCTTTGTCGCAATCTTTGCAATAGGGAATCCTGTAGCTTTAGAAGCCAAAGCAGAAGAACGAGACACACGAGGGTTCATCTCAATGACGATAATACGTCCACTGTGAGGATCAACCGCGAACTGGATATTACATCCACCCGTATCAACACCAACCTCGCGAATAACGTTAATAGAAATATCACGAAGCTTTTGGAACTCACGGTCGGTAAGGGTCAACGCTGGGGCAACAGTAATGGAATCTCCAGTGTGTACGCCTACTGGGTCAAAGTTCTCGATAGAACAAATAACAACAACGTTATCGTTCTTATCTCGCATCATTTCTAACTCGTATTCTTTCCACCCAAGAATAGATTCTTCTAAAAGAACCTCACTCGTGGGGCTGTACTGAATACCAGCACCGGCAATACGGTACAAGTCTTCTTCGTTATAAGCCATACCCGAGCCTAAACCGCCCATCGTAAAGGAAGGGCGCACCACCATCGGATAACCTAGCTCTTCAGCTGCTGCCAAAGCTTCTGGCATGCTATGAACGATGACCGAACGAGCAGACTCACCACCAGCACGTTCTACGACACCCTTGAACTTCTCTCGGTCTTCACCAAGATTAATGGCTTCAATATTCGCACCAATCAGTTCTACCTGATACTTCGCTAAAACGCCTTGGCGGTCAAGGTCAATTGCGGCATTGAGGGCTGTCTGCCCGCCAAGAGTTGGCAAAATAGCGTCAGGACGTTCTTTTTCAATAATTTTTTCAATAACTTCTGCATTGATGGGTTCAATGTATGTTGCATCAGCAAACTCTGGGTCAGTCATAATCGTCGCAGGGTTTGAGTTCACAAGAATCACTCGGATTCCTTCTTCCTTGAGAACTCTAAGCGCCTGAGTGCCGGAATAATCGAACTCGGCTGCCTGCCCAATCACAATAGGGCCAGAACCGATAACGAGCACAGAGTTGAGGTCTTTTCTACGTGGCATTGTCTACAAAATCCTTTGTGAGTTTCCTAGTTCTGGTGTTGTTTCATCAAATCGATAAAGCGGTCAAAGAGATACGCCGCATCATGTGGTCCAGCCGCAGCCTCCGGATGATACTGCACTGAGAAGGCTGGAATATCTAAGCAACGTAATCCTTCAACAACACGGTCGTTGAGGCCGATATGAGAAACCTCAACACGACCAAATTCCTCACATGGAGCCAGCACCACCTCATCAAGAGGCGCGTCCACTGCAAAGCCATGATTTTGGGCTGTAATCTCTACTTTGCCTGTTGTCTTATCAAGAACCGGTTGGTTAATCCCACGATGCCCAAAAGGCAACTTATATGTACCAAAACCTAAGGCACGACCTAACAATTGGTTACCAAAGCAAATACCAAAGAACGGAATAGAAGAACGAAGAACCTGTTGTAGAAGTTCAACCTGCTGGTTGGCAGTAGCGGGGTCTCCTGGGCCATTTGAGAAGAACACGCCGTCAGGTTTGACCGCCTGAATATCCTCAAAACTTGATGCGGCAGGTAAAACATGAACACGAACACCACGACGTGCGAACTGTTCGGGAGTCATCGATTTAATACCTAAGTCAAGAGCTGCTAACACCCCTTGAATGGGGCCGTCCCACCCGAAGTCTTGTGGCTCAACGGTATACGCCTGTTCAGAAGAAACGCTTTCAGCAAGCTGTCGTCCCTGCATCGGCTCAGACTCTTGCACCATCGTCAACAGCTCAGATACCGGACGTTGTGCGTACTCCCCCGAAAAAATACCAGCACGCATTGCCCCAGCAGAACGTAAATGACGGGTGAGGGCACGAGTATCAATACCTTCAATGCCGACAATTCCCTGCGCTGAAAGGTAATCGTCAAGAGAACCTTCACTACGCCAATTTGAAGGACGTCGAGCAGCATCTCGTACAACGTATCCGGCAACCCAAACCTGACGCGATTCCGCATCCACAGCGTTAACACCAGTATTTCCAATATGAGGAGCAGTCTGCACCACAATTTGACCAGCGTAAGAAGGGTCAGTGAGAGTTTCTTGATAACCGGTCATACCGGTAGAAAAGACGGCCTCACCGAGAGTCTTCCCAACCGTTCCATACGCCTGTCCACGGTAAACATTGCCATCTTCTAATACGAGAAGAGCCGGTTGGTGATGAGTTAGATTAGACATCAACTAACTTCCTTATATAGTGTTTTGCGATAATTCGCATCAATCATTGAGGGCTAAAGAGCTGGAAGAGAATCCTTCGCCTGAGGTGCTCTTAGAAGAATTTCTTTTTGAATACTTTCTTGTTCTTGCGGGTGCAATAGCCTAAACCCCGTATCGACAGCAGTGCTATTGAACATCCACGAGATGATGAGAAGACCATCTTTTTCCACAAACTTTCCGTTAATGCCTGACTCTTGGCGTACTGCAATAACATCGCGATAAGGAATCCATAGGTGTTGTGCACCTTCTCGGGATAAGACAAGTCCTTCATCAAAAATGAATAACTCAGCTCGGGATTTAACACCTAAAGTGTGCACTGCAACGCGGGCTAACCAATCCCCTAATAGCGTTGTAACAATATACGTCCCAGAAACAACCGCATCAGGCGGTAACTCATCATAGCGTTCTGGTACCGGCGCTAAAGGGCCTAGCTCACCTTGACGTCTTTTACGTGCCGACCAGCCACGCCACATCAAAAGGCAAGCTAAGACAACAACACCGATACATACGAGCGTGGGGAAAAAATATTTTGACATTGTTTAGAGGCTATTCCCCTCGGCCGGTTGCACACGAGGTGTTGCTAATGCTCCGTCCAAAACCGTAGGGTGACCGGCAAAGAAGGTTGCACGAACAGCGCCGGGCAGTTCTAAGCCTCTATACGGGTTATTTTTGCCCCGTGTTGCTTGCTCTGCCGGATTAATCACGCGTGTTGCTTGAGGATCGTAGAGCACAATATGCGCCGGTTCACCTACCGCGATAGGCCGCCCCTGCTCTACTGCGCGACCAATATGTGCCGGACGGAAACTCATAATTTCTGCAACACGTTCCCAGCCAATAAGACCAGTATCAACAAGCGTTTTCTGAACAATTGACAATGCTTGTTCTAAGCCCGTCATACCATTGGCAGCACAAGCCCATTCGCAATCTTTAGACTCTATTGGGTGTGGTGCATGATCTGTGCCAATAATATCAATCGTTCCATCTGCAACCGCCTGACGAAGAGCCATAACGTCTTCTTCGGTTCGCAAAGGAGGATTCACCTTATACACGGGGTCATAGCTCCGAACAAGTTCTTCTGTCAAAAGCAAATGATGAGGTGTCGCTTCAGCCGTCACCTGAACACCGCGAGATTTAGCCCAACGTACAATTTCTACTGCACCGCGTGTTGAAAGGTGACAGATATGAACACGAGAGTTCACGTGTTCAGCTAGAAGAACATCCCGCGCGATAATGGATTCTTCAGCTACAGCAGGCCATCCTGCTAAACCAAGTTCTGCCGAAACTTTGCCCTCATTCATTTGTGCGCCTTCAGTTAGTCGAGGCTCCTGAGCATGTTGGGCAATGACACCATCGAAAGTTTTGACATATTCTAATGCTCGACGCATCAGTGCAGGATCCCAAACGCACATCCCATCGTCTGAGAAAACTCGAACTTGTGCACGAGAATCTGCCATCGCGCCAATAGCGGAAAGACGCTCCCCTTGGAGCCCTATAGTCACAGCGCCAACAGGGTAAACCTGCGCCCAACCTGCTTTTTTACCAAGCTCATATACTTGTTCAACAACTCCTGCAGTATCGGCTACTGGTTGTGAATTTGCCATAGCAAAAACCGCTGTATAACCGCCTAAAGCTGCCGCTTGAGTTCCAGACTCAACCGTTTCAGAATCTTCTTGTCCAGGTTCTCTCAAATGGGTGTGCAAATCGACAAGACCAGGCAAAGCAATGAGACCTTGTGCCTCAATTATTTGAGCGTCATCAGCGGTTAAAGCTGTGCCTATCTGCACAATTTTTCCTGCGTCAATGAGGATATCTGCTGTATCTTGACCAAGAATAGAAACATTTTTAATGAGATATTTTTCTGTCATGTTCTCTCGCTATGGGTGAATCTGTGTGTTATTTGAAGAGTAAAGTTCGCTACCGTCTTGGCCAGTCATTAGCATATAGAGCACCGCCATGCGCACAGAGACTCCGTTATTGACCTGGCGAAGAACCCACGATTGTGAAGAATCTGCTGCAAGAGAACTAATCTCAAGCCCGCGGTTCATTGGGCCCGGATGTAGAACGGCTGTCTGTTCTCCCGAACGTTCTAAAGCTTTGAAACGTTCAGGGGTAAGCCCCCATAATCGGGCGTATTCTTCAACGCTAGGGAAGAACGCAGCATTCATACGTTCTTTTTGAATACGAAGTAGCATTACCGCATCAACACCATGCGCTAAGGCCTGATTAAAGTTGTAGTACACCTGAACTGGCCAATGATCAATATCATGAGGTAAAAGAGTAGGTGGTGCTATAAAAATAACCTCTGCTCCTAATGTGTGTAGAAGCCAGAGGTTTGAACGAGCAACACGAGAGTGAAGGATATCGCCAACAATAGCGACACGCATTCCCTCAAGTGCAGCACCTCGAGTGGGGATACCTGATAGCTGATACTGAAACTGTCGAAGTGTCATCGCATCAAGAAGGGCTTGTGTTGGGTGAGCGTGTGTGCCGTCGCCAGCGTTGAGAACTGGTACATCTGTCCAACCTGCTTCTGCCAAACGCTGAGGTGCCCCTGATGCGCTATGACGAATCACAAACGCATCAGCATTAATTGCGGCTAATGTCTGAGCAGTGTCTTTAAGGGATTCACCTTTAGAGACAGAAGAACCTTTAGCAGCAAAATTAATGATGTCTGCGCCAAGACGTTTTTCGGCTGTTTCGAAAGAAAGCCGAGTGCGAGTAGAGTCCTCAAAAAAGAGGTTCACCACAGTACGTCCTTGTAAAACAGGAAATTTTTTCACCTCCTGACGACCAATTTCTGCCATATAATCGGCGGTATCGAGAATACTAATCGCCTCTTCGCGAGTTAATTCTTTGGTGTCTAATAAATGACGCATGGTTTCTTATTCTCCGCTGTTAGGGTGCAAAATCTCAACACGGTCGGTGCAACCATCAATTTCTTCGAGATACACACGAACGAGTTCTTCAGACGAGGTTGGTAAATTTTTGCCAACATGATCTGCACGAATAGGTAGCTCACGGTGTCCCCTATCCACCAGAACAGCTAGACGCACACATGCCGGACGCCCGTAGTCTTTGAGAGCGTCTAGACCTGCTCGAATAGTTCTACCGGAGTATAAGACGTCGTCAACTAGGACAAGATTCTTTCCATCAATACCAGATTCGGGTAGGACCGTCGGTAAAGGAGTCTTCTCAGGTTTTGAATTGAGATCATCTCGGTATTTTGTAATATCTAATTGACCGAGGCATAGCTGAGGATTAAAAGACGAATCAGTGCGCGCAATCTTTTCTGCTAAGCGTTGCGCTAATGGTGCGCCCTTGCGCTGAATCCCCACAAGGACAAGATTTTCTGCACCACGATTTCCTTCAAGGATTTCGTGAGCAATACGTGTCAAGGCACGGTTAATATCGGCTTCGTTAAGAATGGTACGACCCATCGCTGGGTAGAATTCACTCATCTGCCGGCCTCCTTCCCCGCCTCACGGGACGGACTTAAAGGTTGCTTGCTTTATGGAGCAATCTATCATGTTTTATCTTGGCAAAGCTGCAAGAAGAGATGTTTTGAGAAAAGTTTTTGAGAAAAACGATGAAGTTATCCGGTAAATCAGCACGTCACCACGCATAAAACGGTGGGGTGGCCACATAGTGTAGCCACCCCACCGTTGAAAGATACTTTTATGCAAGAAGCGTAGGTTTAACTTGACGCAACCGCTCCAAAAGACCATTGATGAATTTAGGTGAATCGTTAGTCGAAAGCACCCGAGCCAGTCCCGTTGCTTCTGAAATAGCAACAAGATCTGGAACCTCATCATTATAGATAAGTTCCCATGCGCCGATACGCAAAAGAATACGATCTACGCTAGGCATACGGTCCATGGTCCAGTCCTGAGAGTACGTTTCGATATACTCACGAATCTCTTCGTCATGTTCTTGTACACCGCGCACAATCTGCTCAGAGTACGTAGAAATCTGCGCGGAAGTATGTAAACGACGACGAGTCAATACGTCTAGAATCTCATCATCTCGTTGCTCAGCTTCAAAAAGAACTTCAACTGCTCTCAATCGAGCTTTAGTTCGTGAATTCACGTATTTTATGCCCTGTTCTTCTAGTCGTTTACACGACCAAGATACTCACCAGTACGAGTATCAACCTTAACTTTAGTACCAGTCTCTAAGAAGAGTGGAACCTGAATCTGAGCACCAGTCTCAACTGTTGCAGGTTTCGTTCCACCTGTAGAACGGTCACCTTGAAGGCCCGGCTCAGTGTACGTAATCTCAAGAACAACAGATGCAGGAAGCTCAATGTATAGTGGCTCACCCTCATGCATCGCGATAGTAGCAACCTGAGACTCAAGAAGATAATTTGCTGCGTCACCAACAACAACCTGAGGAACGTTAATCTGATCGTAAGTTTTTACGTCCATGAAAACGTAATCATCACCGTCTTGATAGAGATACTGATAATCAGAACGATCAACAGTAGCAGTATCGACCTTTGCGCCAGCGTTAAACGTACGATCGACAACTTTGCCGGAGGTTACATTACGCAACTTGGTACGAACGAACGCTCCACCTTTTCCTGGCTTGACGTGCTGGAATTCGATAACCGACCAGAGGTTACCATCAATCTTAAGTACAACGCCGTTCTTAATGTCAGCGGTAGTAGCCAACCGACTCTCCTTCAAATATATGGGAATTATCAATAATCAAATGATTCTTAGCCATTGTAACGCTTCAACGAGATAAAGACAGCTGTATTGGACGAAGAAACATAAAATAGATGCTCCCCTGTGCCAGAACACACAGCCTTCATCATATAGATGAGGGTCTATAAAGCCTACGAGGTAGAAGAAATCTCTTGATACGTCGCAAACAATAATGAATCGTCAGGAACCTCATAAATACGAGGTGAACCATACCCCTCAAGAAGGACGAAACGAAGCAAATTTCCGCGCGCCTTTTTGTCACGACGCATCGACTCAATCAGCTGTTGCCAACGGTCCCCACGATAACTCACCGGAAGACCCACCGACTGACAAATGCGACGAGTACGCTCTACCACTGACTCATCAACATACCCTGCAGCCAAAGATAACTCAGCAGCAAAAACCATACCGACCGCAACTGCCGCACCATGACGCCACTGATAACGTTCAACCCGCTCAATAGCATGCCCAAAAGTATGCCCATAATTCAGGAATTCTCGAAGACCAGACTCCTTTAAATCCTCAGAAACAATACGAGCTTTGACACGAATAGAACGTTCAATAAGATCACGAATCACTACAGACTGAGAATCCCGTAAAGCATCAGGATTGCCTTCAACAATATCGAGAATCTCAGGATCAGCAATAAACCCACATTTAATGACCTCTGCTAAACCCGTCAATAATTCGTGAACGGGCAAAGTCCGTAACGTTCCTAACTCGCATAAAACAGCTGCCGGAGGATAGAACGTACCGACCAGATTTTTTCCCTCAGCCGTGTTAATAGCTGTTTTTCCCCCGATGGCAGCATCTACCATACCTAATAAAGTCGTAGGGATATGAACAACCTTCACACCACGCAACCAAGTGGAGGCCACAAAACCTGCCACATCGCTGACTGCTCCGCCACCAATAGAGATAATTGCATCAGAACGAGTAAAATCATTCTTCCCTAGCACCTGCCAGCAGAAACCTGCTACTTGAAGATGTTTTCCCTCTTCTGCATCAGGAATCTCCGCACTAAAAGAGTCGTAACCAGCTGAACGTAAATCTTCCATGACCAGTTCACCGGTAGAACGCAAAGCCCTCGGATAAATCATCAACACACGACGAGTTTGAGCACCTAGAATAGTAGGAAGCTGGGATAAAAGGTGATGTCCTACAAAAACATCATAGTTTTCTTGCGGGCTATCTCCCGTCACCGAAATAACGGTTGGTTCCATATTATTGCTCATGCTGTTACTCCCCCACGAGTACATAAAATAAATTGTTGGACTTCTGCAGCAATCTCTGAAACAGGACGAGACCCCCGAACATCTAACGTATAGCTTGCTAACTGCTCATAACGTTCTTTACGTAATTGAAAAATCTCATTCCACCGCTGGATAGGATCCCCCTGTAAAAGAGGTCGTGTCTTATTCCCCAAGATTCGTGGGCGAACAGTGTCAGCATCGACTTTCAGATAAATGACACATTCATTTTTGAGTTTCTGTGCAACCTGATCACTCATTGGAGCGCCCCCGCCTAACGAAAAAATACTATTGCGATATTGCGGAGACTCAAGAACCTGAAAAATTGTTTCACTCTCAACTTTACGAAAATATTCTTCACCCAAAGTGTCAAATATCTCTGGTATTGAACCATATTGTTCCGTAATTAGCTGATCGGCATCCAAAAACTGATACCCATAAAAACGAGCGCAATGCATCCCTATATAAGACTTGCCAGCAGCCATCGGTCCAATAAAAACCACCGGACGACGACGATCTAAGAACTCTTCTTGAACTTCACGTACATGCTGAGGATCTGGCGATGAAATACTTACACGTTCTCGAGGAAGATGCTGAGATGACATGAGCGTCTAGCTATCCCAACCAGCAACATTAGACTCCCAGCTCAAAGACTCCGGAATAGCAGCAAGATAAGCATCCATATTCCGTCGAGTCTCAGGAACAGAGTCCCCACCAAATTTCTCTAAAGCAGCTTCAGCAAGAACTAGCGCAACCATCGCCTCCGCAACAACACCAGCGGCGGGTACCGCACATACATCTGAGCGTTGATGATGAGCTTTGGCCACTTCACCAGTAGAAGTATCAATAGTTTTCAAAGCCTTAGGCACGGTGGCAATTGGCTTCATTGCAGCACGAACTCGCAGAAGATCTCCGATGCTCATGCCACCTTCAATACCTCCGGCACGATTCGAATCACGAGTAACACCATGAGTGTTCACACTTATCTCGTCATGTGCTCGAGTTCCTGGACGAGAAGCAGTTAAGAACCCATCTCCCACTTCAACACCCTTAATGGCTTGAATGCCCATTAACGCTGCAGCAAGACGCGCATCAAGACGACGATCCCAATGAACATAAGAACCAAGCCCTGGAGGAAGACCATACGCAAGCACCTCAACGACACCGCCAAGAGTCTCACCATCTTTATGAGCGGTATCGACGGCCTGAACCATTGCCACAGAAGTGGCTGAATCAAAGCAACGTAATGGGTCAGCGTCAAGTGTCGCGACATCAGATGGACGCGGACGAGGTGCTTCCTCCGGAGTGCACACATCAGCAATTGCCGTCGTATGGCTTACGAGCTGTATGCCTAAAGCTTTAAGAAGCTGAGAAGCAACAACACCAAGAGCAACACGTGTTGCGGTTTCACGTGCAGAAGCCCTTTCTAAAACAGGGCGTGCTTCGTCAAAATGATATTTCTGCATCCCCGTAAAATCGGCATGCCCAGGTCGAGGGCGAGTCAACGGTGCGTTGCGGGCACGCCCTTCAAGTACCTCAGGATTTACGGGGTCAGCACTCATGACATCAACCCATTTGGGCCATTCTGTATTCGCAATTTCTAAGGCAACAGGACCACCCAGTGTTTTACCATGACGGACACCGCCTAAAATGCGAACCTGATCCTCTTCAAACTTCATACGTGCCCCACGCCCATAACCTAGACGACGTCGAGCTAAAGCATCACGTACCATCTGCGAGGTAAGTTCTACACCTGCGGGCACGCCCTCAATAATACCGACAAGAGCTTCACCGTGAGATTCACCGGCTGTGAGCCAACGCAACATGCTCTGACTTCCTTTACATATGTAGTGTGATAACCAAAAGTTCTTCTCTAGACACTAGAGTACCCAGAAAATAAACCGAATAAAATTTTTGATGTCTTCACATGAAAAATTGTGTTAACGGCACGAGCCAAGATGCTCAATAGAATAAACGTTCACGGGTAACTGTTTTCGCGGTAACAAACCAATAGCAGCACACATTGCATTCATCATCTCAAGCTGTTCAGGCAACGTGTCTTCTAAAGAATGTCCCGTAAAAAGCTTCACTTGGTCGATGGCCTGATACATCAGCATATCTAAACCAGAGACGATGACGCCACCAGCTTTCTCCCAATACGAAGCAATAGTAGAAGGCCACGGATTGTAACTGACGTCTAAAAGAACACCGCTAAGAGAAGACTTCAAGGCGGGGGCAAATTGGTCGGCCACACCAGCAGGCAAAGTAGAGATAACAGCCTCATACATCGGATGCCGTGAAGCAAAATCCTCAAAATGGCAAACGTTAAGACGTATTCCCAGCTTCTGCGCTAAACGAAGGACTGTCGAGGCTCTCTGCACAGAACGTACATAAAGATCTACGTCAATAGAACCTAAAAATGCTAATGCCATCAGCGCAGAAGTAGCGGTTCCTCCCCCACCAAGAATAGCTCTGGGCGAGTTCGTTGATTCACGAACACCAGCATAATCAAGCGCATTGACGATTCCAGAAACATCCGTATTATGACCAATAGACTGTCGAGAAGAGCCCTCACCGTGCCAATACACAGTATTAACAACGCCGAGAATCTTCGCAAAATCAGTAAGCTCATGAAGACTTTCAACGACAGCATTCTTAAGTGGCATTGTCACAGAATAGCCAACCACATTTTCGGTTAGAGCAGGTAAAAACCGTTCTGGAAGTTCTTCAATGGATGTTCTCCAACGAAAATAATCAATCTCATATCCCAGATGCTCATATGCAACCTGATGAAGGCTCGGAGAAAGCGAATGTTCAATAGGATCACCTAAAACAAAAGCTTTCTTCCGAGCATTCATTAAACCACCTATCTTAGGTGCATTTACCAGCATGATTACGACACCATCTATCGTATTCTTCAACGTTCTTAAGATGTTCACTGTAGGTCTTAGCAAACTTCGTTTCGCCAGTATCAAGATTGACAGTCACCCAGAAATAGTAGTCATTCTTATCGGGGTTTGCGGCGGCGTCGATAGCGTTAGTGCCTGGTGAACCGATAGGGCCTGCAGGAAGTCCCTTATAATAGAACGTATTATATTTATTTGACGGATCTTGCTTCTGCTCATTTGTAATATGAACGGTCTTCTTTCCTAGACCATAAGCAACCGTAGCGTCAGACTGAATGTACCCGCTAGTTTCCCCATCAGGGTGGTTAATACGGTTTTCAATCGCCCCAGCAATAGCTTTGTAATCGGGGGTAACACCTTCAGCCTCAACAATAGAAGCTACCGTCAAAACATAGAAGGCTTTCTCATCGCTCTTAACACCAGCATCAGATAACGCTTTCTTCGTCTCATTGACAATACTCTGCATAATATCTTTGATATCTGTTCCCTGATCAAAACGATATTCACCAGGATGCATCCAACCTTCTAGAGAAGGGAAATTAGCAGGAACACCAAGACTTTGAGGATTCTTATTAAATTTGTCGAGCTCATCTCGAGAAACACCAGTAGCTTGAGCAATGATATCCAGAGACTCTCCAATACGAAGAGTCTGAGCTAAAGCAATATACACCTGATTTGTCTCATGCAAACGTAAAAGAATGTCTAGTGCAGATTGGCTACTCATCTCTTCTTGAAGGTTATACTCACCAGGCTGAATATACTTTTTCTCCCCCATATCGCTATAGACGGAAAGGAAACGATCTGCATCCGCAATAACGCCCATCTTTTCTAGCTGGTTTGCAACACCAATGGTGGAAGCACCCGGAGCAACTGTGAAGCTCACGCTTGTCCCATTACCACTACCACTAAAATCTTTGCGTTTAAACCACCCTAGCTGAGGGCTAATAATTGCAATAATCATGACTACCGCAATAGTAAAAACAAGCCCCGCGCTGAGCATAGTATTACGCCTACGGAGACGAATTTTACGTCGTTGTTCAGGAGTGAGCAGATCATGCTCAACAACTAAACCGAGGATACCCTCACGTTCATCTTCTTCAGAGGGACTCAAAATCATCTTGAGGTTCTCTGGCTCATCACGGTGAACTGAACGTTTCGGCGATCGGCTCGAGTTCGTTTTATTGCTCACTCAAGTTCTCCATATCGTTTTTCGTCTGTGCTATTGAGGAAATTTCCTCAACACATTCTATTGTCTGAGGCTCCACTAAAAAACCAGCAACATGGTTGCCTGCTTTTAGCGTGTCTAGGCAATACTGCAAAATATTGACTGCAGCTACCTGATCCACCATTGTCTTAAAATCTCGTGAAGATACTCCAGCCTCATGCAAAGTACGATGAGCACTAACCGTCGTTAAACGCTCATCCACTAACCATACGGGGATGGAGCACCCTTCTGCTATAAGCTCAGTGACCAAATCTTGAGCATAAGAACGAGCCATAAGCGTTGACGATGATTCTCCACCGCTCATGGTCTTAGGTAAACCCACGAAAATTTCTGTTACTTCGTGGACTTTCACCAGGGTGCGCAGGACTCTACGATCAGAGTTCTTTTTAAGGTCTCGACGTAAAGTCTTGAGCGGTGTCGCTAGAATTCCATCTCTATCGCAGAGGGAGAGTCCGACGCGAGCATTACCCACGTCGACTCCCATGCGCACTCCTGGTGTAAAAGTCATATGTTAAGCACTGACTTTCGCAAGTTCAGAACGAATAGCTGTGAGTGCATCATCAACCTTAGTTGGGTCTTGTCCGCCACCTTGAGCCATGTCGTCTTTACCGCCACCGCCACCGCCGAGGACACCTGCAGCAACACGAACCAAAGCTCCAGCTTTAACGCCGTGTTCACGAGCACCTTCGTTAGTTGCTACGAGAACAACCGGGCGACCATTATTAACAGCTGTTACTGCAACAACAGCAGGCTCTGAGCCTAGACGTTGACGCAAATCCATTGCAAGATTACGTAACTCATTCACTGATAGTTCACCAGCATTATGAACAAGAGCTCGGATTTGTCCGATGAGTTCTGCTGAGGCAACAAGTTTTCCGGCTTCAGCTTGAAGTTTTTCAATACGAAGTTTCTCGAGCTCTTTTTCCACGTTCTTAAGCTTTGTCAGGGTCTGAGAAAGACGTTCTGGAAGTTCAGCAGAAGATTGTACTTTCATCATGCCTGTCAGCTGGTTAACAAGAGTACGTTCTGTTGCCAAATGGTTAAAGGAGCTATATCCGACAAGCGCTTCAACACGACGGTTACCAGAACCAACAGACTGTTCTGAAAGCAATGTCAAAGAACCAATCTCTGCAGAGGATGATACGTGGGTTCCTCCACAAAGTTCACGGGAGAAATCTCCACCAATTTCAACAACACGTACGGTGTCACCGTATTTTTCTCCAAAGAGACTCATCGCACCGAGTTTCTTTGCCTCATCTAGCGGCATCTCTTGTGTAACAGTCTGCAAATTATCACGAATTGCGGTGTTAGCAACTTCTTCAATTTCACGTTGTACAGATTCGGAGAGCCCTTCGCCCCATGCGAAATCAAAACGCAAATAGTCTTCTTTATTGAACGATCCACGTTGAGTTGCTTCATGACCTAATACTTGGTGTAGCGCTGCATGCACAATATGCGTACCAGAGTGAGCTTTTTCGCCATCACGACGACGACGTTCGTTAACCTGTGCAACTACTTCAGCACCGGCAAGAGCCTCACCTTCACGGACTACGCCACGGTGCACACTCAAACCTTTAACAGGTTGTTGCACGTCTTCAACGTCAATCACAAAACCGTTACCGCTGATGTATCCGGTATCGGCCGCCTGACCACCAGCTTCAGCATAGAAAGGAGTTTCGTCCAAAACAACTTCGATACGGTCCCCTGCATGAGCAGCCGGAACAGTCATGCCATTGACCAAAATAGCACGTAGAACAGTTGGTGTTTTAAGTTCTTCATAACCAGTGAAGACAGAGCCACGTTCATTAGCAAGCTCACGCAATGCAGAAAGATCTGCGAAAGCGCCTTTTTTCGCTTTCGCGTCTTTTTGTGCACGAGTACGTTGCTCTTCCATGAGCTCGCGGAAAGCTTTTTCGTCGACTTTCACGCCGGCTTCTTCAGCCATCTCCAACGTCAAGTCAATGGGGAAACCATAAGTATCGTGCAAGGTGAAAGCTTCAGTACCAGAGACGATAGAGCTACCTTTTTTAGCTTCCTTAACGGCTTCTTCGAGGCGCTCAGTACCGGATTCGATAGTTCTTAAGAATGCCTTTTCTTCTGCATACGCAATACGTGAAATACGTTCGAAGTCTTCAACAACAATCGGGAACGCTCCACCCATGGCATCACGAGAAGCAGGGAACAATACGGGCAGGCATGGCTCAGTTACCCCTAACAATCGCATCGCTCGAATAGCGCGACGCATCAGACGGCGAAGAATATATCCGCGACCTTCGTTAGAGGGAGTCACACCGTCAGCAATGAGCATCAGTGAAGAACGGATATGGTCTGCGACAACACGCATACGTACATCGTCTTCGTAGCCTTCATCCTGAGCTGTTTCAGAGCCGTGATAAGTCTTACCAGATAGTTTTGCAGCTGCATCAAGTACGGGACGAACCTGATCTGTCTCATAGAAGTTTTCAACACCTTGCAATAACATTGCAAGACGCTCTACGCCTAGCCCGGTATCGATATTCTTCTCAGGCAAGTCTCCAAGAATCTCAAAGCTATCTTTTCCGGTACCTTCACCACGCTGGTATTGCATGAACACAAGGTTCCAGATTTCAATATAGCGGTCATCATCAACAGCTGGACCACCATCTTTACCATAGGCAGGTCCACGATCATAGAAAATCTCAGAGTCAGGGCCCGCAGGACCAGGCTGACCAGTAGACCAATAGTTTTCTTTCATGCCCATACGCTGAACACGTTCAGCAGGTAAACCGACGGTCTTCGTCCATAGCTCGTAGGCTTCATCATCGCCTTCGTAAACGGTAACCCAAAGACGTTCTGGCTCAAGTCCAAAACCGCCCTGATCAACAGATGTTGTCAGTAGCTCCCATGCCCAAGGGATTACCTCTTTTTTGAAGTAATCACCGAAAGAAAAGTTGCCAGCCATCTGGAAGAACGTTCCGTGGCGAGCTGTTTTACCTACTTCTTCGATGTCAAGGGTGCGAATACATTTCTGCACGGAAGTTGCTCGGCGATAAGGAGGAACTTCACGGCCCAAGAAATAAGGAATAAAAGGAACCATACCGGCGATGGTAAACATTGCACCTGGCTCGTTGGAAACAAGCGAGGCGGAGGGAACGACTGTGTGACCGCGTTCTTTAAAGAATTCAAGCCATCGCTTTGATATTTCCTGTGAAAGCATGAAGCTATATTCCTAACCTATGATGATGAATAAATGATGAATAAATGTTCTAAAAAATATATAAAAGGCTACTACACCCAATATGCTCTAAGTCTCGCTAGAAGAATGACCTTCGAAAAAGTCTTCACCTAACTGACGGTCACGGTAGACCCTGCGTTCCGTGCCGGAGAATGAAGAACTCGTAGAATGTGGTATTAGTTCAGTGTTATCAGAATTCTCTGCTACCGCCCAAGAATCTAAGGAGCCTGGACGAGCCTCATTCTTTTGCTCCTGAAACTTTTGTTTCAGCTGAGCTTCGCGCTCTTCCATCCCACTTTTTACTTGAGCAGCAAATTGAGTTGCTTTTAGGGCGACTTTTTGAAGAGGCTGACCCCACGGAGAATCAAAGAATCGGGACACTTGAGCCTTCCGTCCAGAAACTGAAGATAACTCTGATGAAGTTCGGCGAATCAACGCTTGGCTCACATCTGTTGTTTGATTAATACGTTGCGCCAGATACCCAGCAACTGCACCACCAGCTAGTAGAGCTGCACTCTTCCAGAACCCCATTATGGACGCTCCTTAGGTGTTGCAGATGCGGTGCCTTGCTTATCTGCTCGCATAGCTTTACGTACACCGTAGGAGAAGGAAGCAACCTTAATAAGAGGTTGCCCAACAGTTGAGGTAACTAATGAGGAAAGAGCAGATACGTTTGCTGAGGCATCAGAAACGTTATTCGTAATATCGTCCACTTTTTCTAATTGGGTATTGGTGGTTGTAACAGTTTTTGTCACTTCTCTAATTAAGGGGGTCGTTTCCCCGTTGAGAGAACGAATCGTTACTACCAGTTCGTCAAAAACTTTTCCCAATTTAATAATAGGTAAGGCTAGAAGCGCTACAAGTATTGCAAATACTGCCGCAGCAATAAGCCCGGCAATGTCTCCACCGCTCATAGATCCTTCTTTCCTAGTGTGTACAGTCTGCGCCTCAATATCAGAAATTAAGAACACGAATTGATAACAATACTACTGCATGGAATAAGATACAGACGATTTATTTTCAGGTTATCGTGTTTTCTCATCTTTTTAGGAGCACACGTTAACTTCAGAAAACGACGATTACATCAAAAACTGACGTATTTAAAACGGACAACCCGTGCCCTCTTCCAATGATGGAAGAAGCACGGGCTGAACGAACGTATGTTCTATGCCAAACGTGAGTAGTATTCAACGACAAGCTGCTCTTCGCAGGTGACCGGAATCTCTTCGCGCTTAGGCAAACGATCGAGTTTAGCGTGGAGCTTCTCAATCTCAACGTTGAGGTACGCCGGAGTATCAGGCAGAACATCTTTATGTGCACCGGTAGCAGCTACCTGGAAAGGAGCCATCTTCTCAGATTTAGGGTGAACGTGGATGAGCTGACCTGGCTTCACGCGGAAGGAAGGACGGTCAACACGAACGCCGTCAACCATAATGTGACGGTGAACAACAAGCTGACGTGCCTGAGCAATGGTGCGTGCAAAACCGGAACGCAAAACAAGTGCGTCAAGGCGAGTTTCAAGAATCTCAACCATGTTCTTACCGGTCTGACCTTCAACGCGCTTAGCTTCGAGGTATACGCGACGCATCTGAGCTTCGCGAATGTTGTACTGAGCGCGTAGACGCTGCTTCTCGCGAAGGTGGATTGCATAGTTGGAGTCAGCCTTACGACGGTTACGACCATGCTGACCAGGGCTGTAAGGACGACGTTCGAAGTACTTTTCTGCCTTAGGAGTCAGCGCAATACCAAGAGCACGAGAATGACGCACGGTACGGCGGGTGCGGTTATTTTTAGCCACAATTTACCTTTCATAGCGGTTGGTAGCACACAAAACAGCTAGTGTGCCGACCATTTATTCTGATGGATTGGCCTCCAAAATATCCGCACACGATTTTGTGCGGTGGAGAGTGTGAAGCAGCCGCACTTCAGACACTGCAACCTATTTGGTGATCACATCGAAATGTGCGTTTTAGATAGGCTTGCCAACCACGGTTCTACCTTACCGTACATGTCTATGAACACCTACACATCTTAGGTGTATTTTCTCACACCTATTTTTCATGGTTTTTTCGTGAGGATTCACGAACTGAAGACCCCCGCAAAATTTTTGCAATAGCTCTCAAACGACTAGCAATATTCTTTTCTGCGCCGTACTCTGTGGGGTGATAATATTTTCTGCCTAATAAATCATCCGGTAAATATTGTTGTTCAGCCACACCAAAAGGAACATGATGGGGATAAATATAATCACGACCGTGCCCCATTTGAGCTGCACCAGGATAATGGCTATCACGAAGATGTAAAGGAACAGCGCCACCTTTACCAGCTTTTACATCTGTTAAGGCTTGAGAAATACTCGCAATGACAGCATTAGATTTAGGCGCCGTTGCAAGGTGAATGGTTGCTTGAGCAAGGTTAAGACGAGCCTCTGGCATACCCACAAGCTGAACAGCTTGCGCAGCATTAATAGCTGTTGTTAGCGCTGTCGGGTCAGCCATACCGATATCTTCACTAGCATGCACAACTAAACGGCGAGCAATAAAACGAGGGTCTTCCCCAGCGGTGAGCATCCTTGCAAGATAATGTAATGCAGCATCAACGTCTGAACCGCGAATAGACTTGATAAAAGCGCTAATAACGTCATAGTGCTGGTCACCGTTACGGTCATATCGGATAGAGGCTTGATTCAGTGCTTCTTCAGCGTGTTCTAAAGAAACGACGAGAGGGCCCAAGTTTTCAGATTCTTCTATAGATTCTTGTTTCGGTAGTTTTTCTTGCCCATAGGCAGCCGCTACAGCTGCTTCTAAAGCGGTTAACGCTTTACGAGCATCACCTTTTGATAAGGCCACAAAATGTTCTAGTGCAGGTTCTGATATATGGACTTTCCCACCAAAACCACGAGAATCTTCAACTGCTCGAACTAATAGCTGACGAATATCCTCATCCTGTAAAGACTCTAAAGTTAGCACTAAAGATCGTGACACTAATGGAGAAATAATAGAAAAGGAAGGGTTCTCTGTTGTTGCCGCAACAAGAACAACCCAACGGTTTTCAACTCCGGGAAGTAAAGCATCCTGTTGCGCTTTAGAGAAACGATGAATCTCGTCTAAGAACAATACAGTAGTTGTTCCATACATATCACGATCGAGTAAGGCCTGTTCCATCACCTGACGGACATCTTTAACTCCAGCCGTTATCGCAGAAAGTTCTACGAATTTTCGTCCACTACCACCAGCAATAACATGCGCTAAAGTAGTTTTTCCTGTGCCTGGAGGACCCCATAAAATCACGGATTGTGGGCCAGCTGGACCAGCCGATTCTCCAGCTAAAATTCTTAAAGGAGCACCCTGATGAAGAAGCTGTTTCTGCCCGATGACTTCATCTAAGGTGCGCGGACGCATCCGCACCGCTAAAGGTGCCTGAGTAAAAGATCGAATTGGTTCAGAGGACGGTTCTTCGTTATCGTTATCAAGGGTAAAAAGAGAATCTGTCACGTTGCTATCCTACCCTTGTCCTTCGTCGCACAAAGAATTTTATAGCTCATCACTATCAAGAATGATTGTTACTGGCCCATCGTTAATGAGACTAACTTGCATATCAGCACCAAAAATTCCTTCAGAGACTTCCGCTCCTAAATCTTTGAGATGTTGGACGTAGCTATTAAATAGAGGTTCTGCAATTTCTTGACCAGCAGCAGCTGACCAAGAGGGACGTCGCCCACGACGAGAATCCGCATATAAGGTAAATTGGGACACCGCTAAAATGGGTGCACCGATATCTGAGCAGCTTTTCTCACCCTCAAGAAGACGCAATTTCCATGTTTTCTCCGCAAGTTTTTTGACAATCTCAGGGGTATCCGTGTGTGTTATGCCAACTAACGCTAATAGTCCAGGACGGCTAATAGCACCAACTTGTTCTCCACCTACACAGACCTTAGCTTGTTGTACCCGTTGAATAACGACTTTCATAAAAACCTATTTCTTCTAGCGCCTAATATTGAACAGCCATTTTCTGTTCTCTTTTCTTGAGGCTACCGCTTTTTTTAAAAACATCTTAAACATTAGTTTTCTACTTCTCGAATATCTCGAGTAGTGCCCATCGCACGACCTTTAACCCAATAGGCGTGAGAATGCATAAAAGTTTTAGAAACAGAAGCCTCTTTAAGAAGATATCTTCGGGTGGGCAAAAGAACTTTAGCCTCACAAACAAGATGAGGGAACCAACCTTGCCAATCCCAGCTTTTCGTCTTCTCCAGCATTGCCTCTGGAGTAGGTTCAATCCAATGTACCGTGATATTTTCTCCGGAGCATAACGGGATACTTTCATCACTTTCATGCCAGCGAGATAACCAAATCTGTATGGGGAAACGTCCCTCTAAACGTTCAACTACAGCATTGATATAAGGGATACCTGCAGCGTCAGCGATAAACACAAAACCTTGAGGCGTCTCAGAGGGTACCTCAAAAGGATGAGAACCGTAATAAGAGAACTCAAAAGTATCCCCAACTTGTGCGTGAGTAGCCCAATAACTACCTGGGCCATACGGAGTGTGTAAAAGGAAAAAGAGGGTGAACTCCCCTGTTTGCTCATCAACGTTAGTAACCGTGTACCCGCGCATCTCTTCTTTATGGGGATTCTCTAAAGAAGGAAACCAACAGCGAAGGTACTCCCCCTGTGCAGGACGGACTTCATGAACAAAATCTGGAGAGCTCACTCTTAGAGCGAGCATACTAGGGCTATGCTGCCAGATACGACGTACCGTACATGAATAATCTCCTGCACGTAGAACTTTTAGAAGTACACCACATATACCGCGCCCCATGAGATACCCCTTCTTCTCGTCATCAACGAAAGCTAATGAGTCCAGTATGCCAGAGAACAAGAATAAAAGTTAGGTCAACCTTATTT
>NZ_JBLXXX010000002.1:0-402954 GCF_048512825.1 Rothia sp. CCM 9418 | reverse complement strand
AGAACAGTTTGATTTTGATGACCTAGATTTGAGAGTTATAGGTGAGTATGAATTTGAATACTATGATAGTAAGACGGTGGTGCGTAGTAAAGGACTGCGTGAAAATATTAAATTTGATGTTCTTGTTACTTTTAATTGTTTATGATGGTTATAGACATTATGGCGATTGTAGGACTAAGACTGTATGGATTTATTTTAATTGAGGGACAAGTTTTAAGGATAATTTATCTAATATAAAATTATTAATTAGCAAACCTTTATAGTTTGGGTAATTTACTATGAGATTCATATATTTTATAAAGTTTTCATTTCATATTTTATCAGCTATTTTATTTCTCTCTCTATATTTACAGTTCCTACAATATAATTTAATTCACAATCTAATGCTTCGCGCATCCTAAGTAAAACATCAGTAGTGATATTCTCGCTTTTACTGAGATTTGCTATTGAGGTTGCGCTAATATTTGCTTTTGTCTTGAGTCCTATTTATTAATTTATTTATCTATTACTAGCTTCCATGGTTTGTTGTAACTTAATTTTTTTCATTATTTACACTCTCCTTTATTTGTAGAGTTCATCGTCATTTCATGGTGTTGATCTTGTTTCATTAAAATAAAAATCATCCTGAATATGTTTTTAAATATTGAAATGTCGTCGGTTTTAGAATCTGCATAAAAGTGGCCATCGTTAAAACCAGTATCCTGAATTTTTATATAAGACAGCATTGATTGAGGTGTTTGATAATTTGTGGTATCGATGTTTCTTTCGCTATTATCTATTGTAACAAATTTATCTTTATTATCTTTTATTATTATTATTTTTTCTTAAATCTGCGCCATTGTAGCCAGACAATTGTAAAAAGTAATATTCTAATATTTTTCTAATTACACGCATTAATGAGACAGGAGAGGATGCTTCGTTATATTCTGTCCACGGTGTGG
Source organism: Rothia sp. CCM 9418 (assembly GCF_048512825.1). Lineage (NCBI taxonomy): Bacteria > Bacillati > Actinomycetota > Actinomycetes > Micrococcales > Micrococcaceae > Rothia > Rothia sp. CCM 9418. The sequence continues at coordinate 402,013 of NZ_JBLXXX010000002.1, read as the reverse complement.
CATATGAATTTTGTGCTGGAGAGTAATTAATCAAGACAGACGGAGCAGAGGAATCTTCTTTCTGGCAGAAAAAATTGAGACCATCAAGATTGCAGGGCTGAGCGTTTTCAACATCGCAGATGGACTAGTGATGGCCTACACGGATGAGCATACCCAACCGACATTGGAACAACTGCGCGCTCTTGTTTCTGAAGAACCGGAGCGTCTGGTCATTTTGGAGGATGCCTTCCAATGCAACGATGAATTAAAGACGAACCTGGTACAGAAATGCCACATACACAATATCGATTTGTGGATGGCATAGGAAGAGCTAACTTTTATGAAATTTCAGTTTGACTCGCGTCAGCCTTACCAGACCAGCGTCATTGAGTCCGTCACTGACATATTCGACGGACAGCCTGCTGATGCAGATCAGCTTTTGACCAATTTACAACGCCTCCCACCGCAACAGCGCCCGAACCTACCAGACTCTGGGAGACAAGGAACCTTCAATAATGTCGAAGAGATTGGTGCGTATGGCAATAACCTCGTCCTGGACGAGAAAACAATCCTTGAGAACCTGCAACGGGTGCAGGATAAGAATGGCTTAGAAATTAGCGATGGCTTAGTGGATGGTTTCCAACTTGATATTGAGATGGAGACCGGCACTGGTAAGACCTATGTGTACCTGCGTACTGCGTTTGAGCTGTCTATGAAGTACAAATTTAATAAGTACATTATTTTGGTCCCATCGGCGGCAATCCGTGAGGGTGTGAAGACCAGTATCCAGCTCATGAGGGAGCACTTCCGCCATCTGTACCCGCAAATTAACATGGACTACGCCGTCTATTCCGGTGACCGCGCTGAAGATGTGCGGGACTTCGCTACGGGCACATCCTTGCAATTTTTGGTGATGACAATCGACTCGATTCGAGGGGACAAAAACACTCGTATCATTCACCAGCAACGTGACAGGCTTTCCGGGCTGCATCCGTTGGATTATTTGCAGGCAACCCGGCCCATTGTCATCATGGATGAGCCACAGAACATGGAATCGATGTTGGCGCAGTCTGCTGTGGCCGATTTACACCCGATGTGTACGCTGAGATATTCGGCTACACACCGCACTACCCGCAATGCCGTCTACCGGCTTGACCCTATTGACGCACACCGGTTAGAGCTCATCAAGAAGATTGTTGTCTCCGATGCTCTCGAACTCGGTAACACGGCAAAACCGTATGTGAAGCTCCTTGAGGTCAAACGTGACCCTAGCTTCAAAGCGAGCCTGGAATTAATTTGCCGCAAGAAGGACGGCAACTACGCGAAGAAAAAGGTTAGTGCCACCCAAGGCGCAGATCTTGAGCGGTTGTCTGGCGGTAACCCGGCATATGATGGGAATTGGCGGATTAGTGAGATTAGCATCGAACCTGAGCAGATTGAGCTGACCAACTATGGCTACCTGCGTGTAGGGGAGGCGAATGGTGAGGACCAGGACGCTGTATTTCGTGAGATGATACGCGAAACCCTTCGTGAGCACATCCGCAAAGAAAAGTAGCTCCATGAGCGTGGAATCAAGGTACTCTCCTTATTCTTCATTGACAAGGTCGCCTCCTACCTCGGGGAAGGTATTAATAATCTGGATGCCAACGGACCTTTTGCAGAGGCTTTCGATACGATTTATAAGGAAGAACGCACGCGAAGATCCCTGCTGCTCATCCATTCCTCCCAGCTGATCCGGTGGATGTACGCTCTGGCTATTTCGCACAGATGAAGGCTGGCAAGGGTAAGGCTGCACAAATAACGTTCAAAGATTCCTCAGGTAAGACCAAAGCTGACGATGATGCCTACGAGCTCATCATGAAAGACAAAGCTCGTTTACTGAACATGGACGAGCCAGTTCGGTTTATCTTCTCCCATTCAGCGCTACGCGAGGGGTGGGATAACCCGAACGTTTTCCAAATCTGCACCTTGCGTGATATGTCCACTGAGACTGAACGGCGCCAGACCATCGGTCGTGGACTGCGCCTTCCTGTGAACCAGTCTGGTGAGCGTGTCAAAGATACGGGTATTGCCCAGCTTACTGTGGTGTCGAATGAATCGTATAATGCATTCGCCGCCGCGCTGCAAGCTGAATATAAGTCCGCTGGCGTGGCGATTGGGTATGTGCGTAAGAGCGAGTTCGCGGCCCTGACCATCGTTGATCCAGCGACTGGTAAGGAGAGTCTTCTCGGTACTAAGCGTTCCGAGATGATATATAACTTTCTCTCATCGGAGAAATATATCGACGATGAAGGTAAGGTCACGAATAAATGGAAGCCCGCTGACCTCAAGCTACCTGGCTAATTTGCAGGCTATGAGGATAAGGTTATTCGTATCGTGGATGGCTGCAAGGTTGAAGAAATCGTCAAGCCGAAGCGTAAGCGTGTGGTTCGCACCCTCAATAAACAGGTATACGCCACCCCAGAGTTTGAGAAGTTTTGGGAGACCATTACTGCTCGCACCACTTATCGTGTTGCTCTCGACCGTGAAAAACTCATCGAGCGGAGTATTGAGAGCATCAGACAAGCACCACCTATTGACCCAATCCGTATTCAGATCACTCGCACGGGGATGGAACTTACCCGTGGAGGACCGAAGGGGACAATTTTTGGTTTGCGCGACGAAACACTCAAAGAATCATACCCGTTGCCAGACATTGTCTCCCAGCTTCAAGAGGCAACCTCACTGACGCGGAAGACAATCATCGACATCTTGCTCGGATCCAATCGCATTGGTGACTTTTTAGCGAACCCGAATGACTTTATTAAGATGGCGACGGAACAGATTGCGACGGTGCTTGCGCACACGCTGATTGAGGGCATTCAATACGAGCCGATTGGCGGTAGCATCTACGAGCTTCGTGAGTTGCAGGCTGATGGTTTGGAGGAGAAGGATTGGTTCGTCGACCACCTGTACAAGGTAACGAATACGGAGAAAACTGACTTCGACTACGTGGTGTGGGACTCGTCAGTTGAGTGGGACTTCGCTAAGTACCTTGATGGCCGTGATGACATCAAACTATTCATGAAACTGCCTGATAAATTTCGCATCCCCACTCCGGTGGGTGACTACAACCCCGACTGGGCCATCATCAAGGGCGAGGACGGCGCCGAGCAACTATACTTTGTGAGGGAGACCAAGTCGACCTTAGATCCGATGAAGCGCCGTCCACCTGAGAACGCAAAAATTACGGCTGCGATGAAGCACTTTGAGGCCATTGGCGTGGATTACGCGGTAGGTTGTCCTGACCGTTGGAATATCTAGGAATGAGGGTGTATTGCAGTATTTAAGTGACTATCAGGCCAAATTCTACGCACATGAGCTAGACCGTTCTTACGCGTCCGATCATGTTGGTCGGTTAGCTGGATTGCTATTTGACGCTCAGGTGGAGCCCAAACCTCACCAAGTGGATGCGGCACTGTTTGCGTTACAAACCCCGTTTACGAAGGGGGTAATATTGGCTGATGAGGTCGGCCTCGGTAAGACAATCGAGGCCGGTATCGTTATCAGCCAGTATTGGGCTCAACGTCAACGCCGCATCCTCATTATCGGACCATCTTCGCTACGTCAACAGTGGCAACAGGAGCTGAACGAGAAATTCGCGTTGCCTGCCACGTTGATGGACAGTAAAAACATCGATGCACTCATTGCACCAGACGGCCGCGATGAGATTCTCATTTGCTCCTACGAATTCGCGAATTCCCAAACCCATAAACTTATCCGTTCTTGGGACCTGGTAGTGTGTGATGAGGCGCACCGGTTACGCTCCCATTGGACGGGACAAGCAAAGATTGCGGGAAACGTTGCTCGGATTTGTCAGGTCGCGGGTAAAACGGTGATGCTGACTGCAACCCCACTACAAAACCGTCTAGAAGAACTCTACGGGCTTGTCAGCGTGTTTGCGCCGGACTATTTCCACTCGCTGGATGCGTTCAAGGAGCGCTATCTCGATAACCCCGATGGAATTGGGAATGACGACCTGGTTGTGCGTGTATCACACGTGGCTAAACGCACATTGCGTAAGGATGCGGATAAGTACATTCGCTTCACTGAGCGCATGCCGTTGACGGTGGCTTTCACCCCAAGCCCTGCTGAGATTGAGCTTTACGAGAAGATTAATGACTACCTGCAACGCCCGTTTTTATGGGCGTTTGCAAAATCCCAACGGCATCTCTCCGCGCTCATCATGCGTAAACGCTTAGGGTCTTCTTCCTATGCGATGGCCTCCACCTTGGAGAAGACAGCAGACCGGTTGGAAGCTGAAATTCGGTCAGGGCGGCGACGTAACGACGCCGGTGGTTTTATCGCTGACCCTGATATCACCAGCGAAGTTCGTGAAGAAGCCGAGAAAAACGACACGACGGACGCGCCACAACTTATCGATCCCCAGCAGCGAGCAGAAATGCTGGATGAGGTTACAGAGCTGCGTAGCTACGCGGCTTTGGCTCGCTCCATCACAGTGAATCAGAAAGCTGTGAAGCTCGTCGATGCTCTCGAGCAAGGATTCGAAAAGCTCCGTGAGATTGGTGCACCTGAAAAGCGATCATTTTTACCGACTCGACCGTGACCCAAGACTATCTCGCCCGTTCGCTCACCGACGCTGGGTGGGGTGAGGGCCTCGTCCTGTTTAACGGCACCAATAACAGTGCTGAAGCGAACGCCATTTACACACGTTGGCTAGAGGAAAACCAGGGTGGCGACCTTATCACCGGAATCCCAGCCGCTGACCGGCGTAAAGCCCTCGTAGACGAGTTCCGAGAACGTGGTCGACTCATGATCGCTACCGAAGCTGCTGCTGAAGGTATCAACCTGCAGTTCTGCTCCATGCTGGTCAACTATGACCTGCCATGGAACCCGCAACGCATCGAGCAACGTATCGGCCGTGTCCACCGCTTCGGCCAGAAACACAACGTCGTGGTCGTGAACTTCTCGAACAAAGGCAACTTGGCGGAAGAACGCATCCTTGAACTGCTCACCGAGAAATTCCAGCTTTTCACCTCAGTCTTTGGTGCCTCCGACGAAGTACTCGGACAGATTGAGGACGGCCTGGACTTTGAGAAAAACATCTCCAGTATCCTCGACAAATGCAAAACTGCAGCCGAGATTGACGCTGCTTTCACTGAACTTGAGATGAAGTATGCGAAGCAGATTAATCGGGAGATGAAAAAGACCCGTGCAAAGGTCTTTGACAACCTCGACCCAAAGGTGCGCGATAAGCTCAAGTCCTATGACGCCCAAACCGGCATCGTCCTCAACGCCTTTGAGCGCCTCCTCATTAATGTTACCCGCCACGAACTCGGAAGCATCGCCACATTCAATGAGTCCGGTACCCAGTTCACGCTCCGTGATGAGCCAGAGGCGGGTATCCCGACCGGTGAATATTACTTCAAGTCTGAGCCTCGTAAGGGAGCCTACCAGTACCGGTATGCTAGTGACCTGTGCGCCTGGGTAATCGATACAGCGAAAAACCATGCAACCTCACCAGCAAGACTCATCTTCAAAATTAGCGGTTCAGAGCGTGCAACAGCTAATGCAAAACGCCTGCGTGGCAAGCGAGGAAGGCTACATGTTGAAGAAGTTAGCTTTGCCACGAAGGCTGGAAGTCAGCAGCTACGTGAGTCCTAGCTATTGATGGCTGGGTTCTTTGAGGACGGTACGCCTATGGACCATGAGCAGGTGCGAGATTTGCTCGACTTGTACTGTACTGATACCACTGCTGACCATGTTGAGAGTAACGGTTTTGACGAAAATATCGTGCGGCAGATGGAGGAGCTTGCCTGTGACGTTGAAGACCGCAATGCAACTTTCTTTTTGCAACAAGAGGCCTTGATTGATTCGGCACGTCTTGATTTGAAAGCGAAATTCGACGCCAAAATTCGGGATTACCAGGCGAAGGAAGCAACGGCGAACAAAGTCGCACGCAAGGCTTCCAGCGCCTCTGAAGAGCTCAAACTCAAACAGGAAGCACGTCAGTGGCGACGCAAGATTGACGATGCGGAAGACGAATACCGCAACGAGCGGAATCGTCTCCGTTATGAGTCTGAGGAGCTGCTCGACAGAGCACAAGATGCGCTCCAAGCAAAGCAGTCCCGCCAGGTGCTCTTTACCGTTAACTGGGAAGTCAAATGAATATGTTAGGTATTGTGTCACTAACATAGATTGTTCTTGCTGATACGCTTAGTAGTATGGGTGCTGAAGATTTCTATGTAAACCCTCATGTTTAATTGATGGCAGGAACAGTGTCCCGTAAATAGTAGTGGTGAACATTATTTCCTTTGTGTGCCATGAGTATAGTTTAAAGAATAGTGGCGTGTTGAGGGGTTTGTTCTGAGTGATTTTTAGTTGATGAAGAAAATTTATTTACTTTTTATCACAACTAAATATGTTTAGCTGAAAGAGGGGCTCGTCAAAGAGCAAGCATGTCAGAGCGTGTTTTATTGGTATGGTAATATGCAACACACCTTGTTAACTGAGGTTAGGCAAACCTGAAAAACAGTTGATAATATGGAGCCATCTTGCTTTGACGCCTAACAAAACTAAGGAGTTTCTATGCGTCGCTTTCTGGCTACAACCTTTGCAACTGCTCTTTTCGCAACTGGAGTAGTCGGTTGTTCTGGGGCCCCTGACTCCACTACGGTTGCTCCCAGTTAAGAGCGATACCAAAGTCCTCAACCTCTATTCCTCACGTCACTATGATGCAGATAAAGAAGTCTACAAAATGCTTGAGGAAGAGACCGGAATTAAACTCAACGTCGTTGAAGGAAAATCTGGTGAACTCATCGAACGAGTCATTCGAGAAGCTAACAACCCTGAAGCTGATGTCTTCTTGACCGTTGGTGCATAATCTATCTCATAGCTCAACGACGCAGGAGCTATTGCAGACTCCACCTCTGAGACCATTGCAAACAACATCCCCGAAAAATATCGTGGGGAAAACTGGATGGGCATTGTCTCCCCGTGCACGTGTCATTGCCTATAGCAAAGACACCGTTGACCCTTCAACCATCAAAACCTATGAGGACATCACTAAACCAGGGTGGAAGGGTAAAGTTCTAGCCCGTTCCTCATCCTCCTCATATAACTAAGCTCTTCTAGCAAGCTTCGTTGCTCTTGACGGTCAGGAAAAGGCTACTGAATGGGCGCAAGGCGTTGTCGATAACTTCGCACGCGAACCTAAAGGTAACGACCGCGACCAAGCTAAAGCAGTTGTAGCAGGTGAAGGCGATCTTTCTATCATGAACTCTTACTATTGGGCTCTGATGAACCGTTCATCTGACCCCGAGGTTGCTAAAGTGACCGAAAAAGTAGGCATGATCTTCCCTAAGAAGACTCACCTCAACCTTTCTTATGCTTCCGTACTTAAGGGAGCTAAGAATAAGGACAATGCTATTAAGTTCCTTGAATTCCTATCCTCCGAAAAGACTCAAGAGTTTATTGCACAAGAGAACGGTGAGTTCCCATTGAACCCTAAGACTGCTCTTCCTGAGCCACAGAAATCTTGGGGCGAGTTCACCACTCAAGACTTAGACTTCTCAACCTTTGGTAAGGATAAGCCTGAAGCAACCCGTATCTTTGATCAGGTTGGCTGGAAATAAACACCATTCACTGTGATGTGCCGGGTACCTTAAACGGTGCCCGGCACATCTGTTATTGTCTTGAACATTGTTGAAAGGACAGCTAACTGTGAAAGCCCGTATCGGATGGCTCACCGGAAGTAGCCTCATCGTATGTGTGATGGCGCTGCCGATTCTTGGTGTACTCATGGGGCTTTTCTCACCTGTTAACGATACTTGGCGGCATATTCAACAGTATCTACTTGCTGATTACTTTGTTGAAACTGCTCTTTTAACTATCAGCAGTGTTTTATGTGGGATTATTCTGGCTAGCGCTTTGGCGTGGTTTGTGACAGCCTACCAATTCCCTGGGCGTAAGTTCTTATCGGTAGCATTGGTGATGCCGTTAGCTATCCCGCCTTATATTGGAGGGTACACTTATGTATCACTGACGGGGTACACCGGTCCGATACATATCTTCTTCCGAGAACATTTAGGATGGACCCCTCCACCGGGCTTTTTGGATATCCAAAATGTCTATGGCGCAATTTTTGTTTTTACACTTTTTCTGTACCCATACATTTATTTGGTGGTTAGAAGTTTTCTTGACCGTCAAGCCGGTCAGCTACTCGAAGCATCTCGTATGTTGGGTGCTTCGAGAACTCGCACGTATTTTCGGGTAATTTTGCCGTTGACTCGTAACGCTGTTGTTGCCGGTGCGACGCTGATGGCGTTTGAAGTGCTGAGTGATTATGGTGTGGTGTCTCATTTTGGGTTGAATGTTTTTACGACCGCAATTTTTAAGGCTTGGCTTGGTTTTAATGATGTTGCTCCGGGTCTTAAACTTGCTGCTATTCTTCTGATTGTGGTGACCTCTGTGAGCATGGGGGGGGGAGGCTCTTCGTGGGCGGCGTTCTTATGCGTATGCTTCTGCTCAGGTCACACCTATTCAGGTTGTTGCTCTTGACCGGTGGCGTAAAATTGTTGTTCCTACACTGTGCTGGGGAACTTTTATTGTTGCCTTAGTGATTCCCGTCGGACAGATAGTGTATTGGGCTGTTTTATCGTGGGATAATATCGTCGTAGCGGAATTGTTGAAGCTTTTAGCACCACCTTGAGTGTTGCTTTTGTGGGTGCACTGCTGACCACCTTATGCGCGGTGATTGTGGCTGAACATCAACGTATATCGCCTACACGGTTTTCAAAGTTGATGGCTCGCATTACTGTCGTTGGGTATTCTATTCCTTCAACGGTTATCGCCTTATCTGTTTTGTCTCTCATTTTTTGGGTCGCAAATGCGTGGGGACTTCCTCTGACGTTAAGCCCAGCAATGATTGTGTTAGCTTATCTGATTCGCTATCTTGCGGTGTCGATGCAACCGATAGAATCTGGTTTTGAACGCATTGGTACACGTTTTACTGAAGCTTCTCGATGTTTGTGGCACGGACCAACCAAAACATTGGTTCGTGTTGATCTTCCGATGATGAAAACTGCTTTATATGGTGCTTTTCTTTTAGCATTTATTGACATGGTTAAAGAGCTTCCTATCGTGTTAATTCTTCGACCGTATAATTTTTCGACGCTCTCAACGACGGTGTTTCCATATGCTAATGATGAGCAGATTCCAGAATCAGCGTTGGCGAGTCTTCTCATTGTTGGGTTGGCGTTTATTCCGGTTCTTTTACTGGTGGCAGGTGGATCATCTACGGACAAGAAAGATAAGACTTTACGATGACAACCATCAAACTCACTAATATTGTTTTTTCGTATCCTAGTTCTCATGTCCGTCAGTTAGATGGGTTTTGGTGTAGAGGTTCCTTCTTGTGAGTGTATTGCTCTTTTTGGGTCCTAGTGGTTGTGCGAAAACAACGGTGTTGCGTCTGATTGCAGGACTTGAAAAACCAGATTCTGGGGTTATCAGGATGGAGGGGTAGGGTGCTCTCTGATACGAGGTGTTTTGTGGAGGCTGAGCATCGTAATATTGGCATGATTTTTCAGGATTATGCGTTGTTTCCTCATATGACGGTTGAGAAAAATATTGCTTATGGTTTGATAGGTGTCCCTCGTTCAGAGCGTAAAGAGCGTGTTGATGAGGTGTTGCAGTTAGTTGGTATAGGCGGCTACCAGAATCGTTATCCTTATCAGTTATCTGGCGGGCAGCAGCAACGTGTTGCTGTGGCCAGGGCATTAGCGCCGAAACCTGAGGTGCTTTTGTTGGATGAGCCGTTTTCTCATCTAGATACTCATTTGAGGCAGAACGTGAGAGAAGAGATTAAATTGCTTTTGCAGGCTGCGAAAGTGACTTCGGTGTTGGTAACTCGTGATTATGACGATGCTGAAACTTTAGCTGACAATATTGTTCAGATGAAAACAGTGCGATAGCTTTTAGTCGTTGGGGTATTGCTGATGCGCTGTGGGTGAGTATACGTCGTATACCTTCTGCTTTCCCACGTAGTATTTAGTAAAACACTGAAAATTTTATAACTTATGTTAGGCTTTCCTAAGTTCTGTAAAATGAGTTGAGAAGAGCCTCAATGCTTTCTGTTTTAGACTTTTTAGTCCATGAAAACATGGTGATTTTAGCCTTTGCTGTGCTTGTTCCCCTTGTTGTTGTTTTGCGTCGTTCTATTCGTGCTCACGCTGTTCTGTATTACCTGGTAATTACAGTGTTCACGTTTATTGTTTCTGGTTTGTGGATTCATTGGTCACTAACCGATAGCTACCCCGTAGATGAGTGGTGGTGGCCTTTTATGAATCAGATGAAGCGTGGCTCGGTTGGCTTCGTGTTCTTCACTATCGTGATGTTCCAGGGTGTTATTAAGCCGTGGAATAAAGTTACGAGAGAGCTATACGCGATTCGTGGAGAAATTTCCATTTTTGCGTGTATTACGTCGTTCTGCCATCTTCTACTCTACGGTTTGAGCTGGATCATTGATCACGGCGATGCCGAAGTTCCGTATGACATTCTCTTCTGGACATCACTCCTCCTGCTTATTGTTGGTATTCCACTATTCATCACTTCTTTCAAGAAGATTCGTTTTTCAATGAAGGCTGCTAACTGGCAGAAGCTCCATAAGGCATCGTATTTCTTCTACTTCTTGTTGTACGCAAATGTGATTTTTGTGTTTATTCGACGATTCCTTGTGTTCTCTGACCGGTTGTATGAGCCGGAAAACTTGCCGTGGCTGATTGACACGTATGTTTCTCTTGTTATTTATAGTGCGCTGTTCGTGGCGTATACGGTGCTGCGTATTCGTACGGATAGGAATAAGCGTGAGCGCGCTCGTGTGCGTGAGCTTAAACGTAAAGCGCACGAAGAAGGTCGCTCTTTAGAGGCTATCGATTAATTCTGCGTTCTCATGAACCAAACCTTTATTATTGAGGGGGTGTGCAAAATTTTAGGATTTTGTACACCCCGTCTGCATCAATGAGGATAGAAGATTCTGTGGGATAATGGGGCGAACACAGATTAACGAATGACAGGAGACAGCCATGTCCACCGCACCCGCATGCCCAGAATGCACCGAAGAATATAGCTACGAGCAAGGCACCCTATGGGTCTGCCCCATGTGTGGGCACGAGTGGTCTGTCGAAGAAAACACCGAAGAGAGCGCCGAACAGACCGCTAAAATTCTTGACGCTGTTGGTAACGAACTTTCAGATGGCGATGCTGTCACTATTATCAAGGGGCTCAAAGTCAAAGGGGGAGCCGATATTAAAAGCGGTACGAAAGTCAAGAGCATCCGTCTTCTTGAAAGCCCCGTGAACGGTCACGATATCGAAGCAAAAGTTCCAGGTGCAGGGCAGATGTACCTCAAATCTCAGGTTGTCAAAAAATCAAACTAGAATTTTTCTAGAACTCCGATAAAGATGACGGTAGTAAAGTACCCCGCAATAAAAGGGTACTTTACTACCGTCATCTTTATATCTTCAGTGTTTAAGGAATACAGTTCTCCTGAAAGCGGCGGTAAAGGGCAACCCCTAGCCACGGTGTCAGAAGAGCTGTTATAAAAACGATTCCCATCGTATTAAACGTGCTTACTGTGGCATGAGCTTCAGCTTGTGGTGCAACAACAGCCTCGTTGAGAGCTTGTACCATAGAATAATCTACCGTCTGGGTAGTTACTTCAGCTGCCTGAGATGGCGCCAAAAATGTTGCGAACAATGTTAGGAAAAGAACAACAATCCCTAACGTCCTTTTCTGAGCATTCATCATATTCCCCTAAATATGGATGAGTATTCTTTTATATTCCCTAGCATCTAGAATAAAAGAAAAAATCCTCAAAATAAATACTTACTCCCAAATGAGATACGCAGAGTTACTTCTTGACGGTAGCTCATGAACGGTATAATGAGCGGTGCTAAGGAAGAATTTTATCGACAGAAAAACACTATGCTTGCTCAATTCATGACCATATTTATGGCGTTTTTTGCCATCATGAACCCATTATCAAACTTGCCGGTGTTTATCAGCCTGGTTCAAGGAGACGACACTAAAACACGTAATTCGGTAGCGGCCCGTTCACTACTTTTTGCTTTCTCTATTGTCGTGGTGTTTTCACTTTCTGGAAAACTCATCTTTGAAGAATTCGGTATCGGGTTGCCCGCTCTACGGATTGTTGGAGGCATACTCGTCTTTCTGATCGGCTACCATATGCTACAAGGGAACCATTCTTCTTTTGCTCACCCAAGCCAATCTGATCAGGAAGCGAGCAAAGAGCAGCTACTATCTGTTGCAATATCGCCCCTTGGTATGCCGCTACTTGCTGGACCTGGAACTATTGCTACTGCAATGAACTATTCTGCTCAAGGAAATTTATCTGATATCCCTATCACCTTGGCTGCTTTTGGCCTCTTGTGCGTGGTGACGTATCTTTGCTTCCGCTACGGTAGCGGTATCGTAAAATTTTTAGGTCAAAATGGCCTGAATATTATGACCCGTTTAATGGGTCTCCTACTAGGCGTTATCGGAATGCAGATGCTCATTGCTGGCATGCTTGGCGCTTTCCCAGGGCTTGCACACTAACCTTAAGACTTTCTTTTAACACACTTCTCTGGGGCGGTAACCTTCTTTACAAGGTTGCCGCCCCAGAGCCTTTGCCCCTATGACAGTTCAGCGCCTACCTCACCTTTAGGGCACTCGATGTGTCCACTCAGTCGTGCCGTACTTTTCATCAACAAGTTTTTGGGCTTGTTCACGTTCTTGGGCCGTGAGCTCACCCATTGTTGCCCCATAACGAGAAGCGAACACCGCTTTCATGGTCTGAATAATTTCTTCACGAGTAGCGCCTGTCTGCCGGCGTAGTGGGTCTACACGTTTCTTTGCCGAACGTACACCCTTATCAGAGATTTTTGCCTTACCAATACGCAAAACTTCAAGCATTTTATCGGCGTCGATATCGTAGCTCATCGTGACATGGTGAAGAACGATACCGTAGCTTCGTTTCTGGGCTGCTCCACCAATCTTTCCGGCATCAGAGGTGATGTCATTAATAGGCTGATACCAAGCATTCACACCGTGCTCCGCTAACGCCTGAAGCACCCACTGATCAAGAAACTCATACGACTCTTCATAAGAAAGACCTGCTACAAGAGATTCTGGCGCATAGATGGAATAGGTGATGCAGTTTCCACCTTCCATAAACATGGCACCGCCGCCGGTTGCACGGCGTACTACTTGCACTTGGTGCTCTTGAATACCCTCGGGGTATAGCTCATTCTGATACGACTGAAATGCGCCAATAACAGTGGCACAGTCATCCCAGTGCCAAAAACGTAGGGTTGGTTTGCGTCGCCCCTGTCGAATTTCTTCGACAAGGTACTCGTCTAAAGCAACGTTAAGCGGAGTGGGGAGAACACCTGGGTCAATTATTTCCCATTCAAAGTCAGAAAAAATCTTTGCTTCTGCTAAAGCTCGACGCACCGCAAAGGCAATGTCCTGACAGCTCACCCCATGCATCTGAGTCGTTGGGTGTGACTCAAGCGCTTTTTCAAGACGTCGAACAATATCTTCAACGCCTGCCCGTACAGGCATTCCTACAAGAGCAGGGGAGAGAGCAAGGAACGCTTCATCTGGTTCAACAAAGAAATCTCCTGATATTTGTGCTTCAGTTACTTCTGCACCGTCAGCGCAAAGGTCTGCAACAACAAGTTTTCCGCCGGGAACTTTATGTTCATAGTGATAAGTTTTGCTCATACTTCTAGCTTAGAGAGCTTTGACTCTCTTAGGTAGACCTAAGTTAATTTAAGACGTGCTCCTCTAGATAAGCTGTACAACTCTTATCGGTTTCTGGCAAGAAGAACAACATCCGTTAGAGGTACACCTCTTCAGAAAAATATGACGCTTTGAGAGATACTTTCGCCATTTTCCTTGCTGTTTCTCAGGCAAGTGATAAAGAATAGAGTCATGGCAGAAACAAAACTAAAAGGTAATACCGTCCACACCGTTGGTGAACTTCCCGCAGTTGGTGCACACGCGCCAGCATTCTCTGTTGTTGGTGCAGATCTTTCTGAGGTAACCAACGCAGACTTTGAAGGTAAGAACATCGTTCTGAATATTTTCCCTTCCGTTGATACTGGCGTATGCGCTCAGTCTGTACGCACATTCAACAAAGAAGTTGCGTCCTTAGAAAACACCGTTGTTGTGTGTGTTTCTAAGGACCTCCCTTTCGCACTAGGTCGCTTCTGCGGCGCTGAAGGTATCGAAAACGTTGTCACTGCTTCAGACTTCCGCTCCACCTTCGGGCAAGATTACGGTGTTCTTCTTGAAGACGGACCACTAGCTGGCTTACTCGCTCGTTCTGTTGTCGTATTAGACGCGCAGGGCGTGGTCTTGCACTCTCAGCTTGTGGAAGAAATCCACGACGAACCAAACTATGAAGCAGCGCTCGCTGTCCTCAAAGCATAAGAATAAATCACCTCGTTTTTAACACGTATGGGGTGGTTGTACAGATGCTCTGTACAACCACCCCATGGTGTTTAACCTCTTAGTTCTTGAACCTTTAGACGAAAACAATGTTTGCGAGCAAGACGCATACGACCGTTCCGCTGACGAGAGAAGCCACCATGTGTTGAGTGCTCAGATGCACCACGATTGTGACAACAGCACCTAAAAGATAGGGGATAACGTTCTCAGGAGAAGAATAATCAAGATGATAAAGCGCATAAATTGCTAAAAGAATCATTGCACCTGAGGGAATCCAACGGCTTAAGTTTTCAATCAGGGGAGAATCTTCTAACGCATTTTTAACGGCAAAAGGAACTGCTCGTAGAACAAAAGTGACGGCGCTGGCAACTGCTACAGCAAGAAGCATATATTCGACGTTAGGCATGATGTTGAGCCTTCTTCTCTGCAAATTCGAGAGCAAAATATCGCAAAATTAGTAAGAAAACATACAACAAAAGAGCAACTGTGAGCATGGACTGTGGGAAAAACACCATCGCAACCACCCCAGAGAATACTGCTAGCACGGCACAGATATTATCGTGTGTAGCCCGATAAGAATCTAACGCCAAAATAATAAAGAGCGCCGTCATCACAAAATCAACACCTTTAATGTGGGAGAGGAAACTCGCCCCGATAACAGCACCCATAGCGCTGCCTGCCGTCCAACACACATGAAGCATTGCTTGCATCCATAAAATGCTAGATGAACGTAGTTTTGTCGCATCTTTTCCTGCTGTCAGTGCAAAGATTTCGTCGGTGAGAGCATAGATAGAGTATGTTTTTGCAAGTTTTCCTTTGACCTGATGCAGCGGAAAAGATAGACCATAGATAAGATGTCGTGCGTTGACGAGAAAAGTGTTGGCTGCAATAGAAAGTAGTGGTGCGTGCGAGGCAATCATTCCTACTAACAAGAATTCAACAGAACCTGCAAACACAAAGAAAGAAATAACGGGAGCAAGCCACCATGGAAGATGTAAAGAGGTGAGGAGGATTCCTAGCCCCATACCCATAAAGACAAAACCACCCCATATAACGCCGGTGAGCCTAAACGCTTCATGAAATCCGCTTTCGTGAGGGAATGTTTGCTGATACGTTCCATGGATTGGTGGGGCGTCATCCTTCGGTGTTTGAGATGGCGTTGTGCTATCGGACATATAGATATCTTAGAAAAGTTCTCACGAAACTGGAATAGAATACGACAAGCTAATGTTGTATTCGTTAGGACATTCTAAACTATATATCTTTCCCAGTGAGGGGATAAAAATGAGTGAACAAGAAAATACTAAAACTGATATTCCTACTCGTGAGATGGACCCAAACTATCGTAGTGTGCAGGTTGAACGCTTAGGGGTTTCTCACTACCGTGTAACTAATGCTCAGGGGTCGACTCTTGATTTCGGTCGAGGGGAGGGGCTACTTAGCCCCGTGGACTTGCTATTAGCTGCTATTGCCGGATGTGCGTCCATTGATGTTGATGTGGTGACTTCTCGACACACCGAACCAGAGGTTTTTAAAGTTACTCCTTCTGCCTTGCGTATTGAAGAAAACGGTGCGGTTCGTCTTGACGATGTTCAGGTAGCTTTTGACCTTGCTTTTCCCGAAGACCAAGGTGGCAAGAAAGCTGCTTCCTTGATTGAACGACTTTTACAGCTATCTCATGAGAAAGATTGCACGGTCTCTCGTACTGTTCAGCACGAGACTTCAGTGAAATTTCTGCGCACAGATACTCCATCATAAGTGGGGTTTCAATCTTTTAGGTGTTAGATGAAGAACCGGCAGTGTGTTACACACTGCCGGTTCTTTTTTGTGGTGTGTGAAAGCTTTTTTATGGTTTTCTATGGGTTTCGTGCTGAGGATTACGCAAATATACCCCTGTTTTTAAAGACCATAACTGGTAATCTGAAAAATAACTTAAGGTACATAAGATTTTCTTATGTACCTTTGATGTACATTTCCCCTCACAACGTTAAAGGCAAAACTATGTCCGAAACCAAACACGAGTTGCCCACCTCAGAAAAGCAACTCAAACGTGGCCTACAAAGCCGCCACATGCAAATGATCGCCATCGGCGGCGCTATCGGAACCGGACTATTCGTAGCCTCCGGCGAAACCATCGCCACCGCAGGCCCCGGCGGCGCTATCGTCGCCTACTCACTTATCGGACTCATGGTATTGCTCCTCATGCAATCTCTCGGCGAAATGTCCGCACACCTACCAGTACCAGGCTCTTTCCAAACCTACGCCGCACGCTTCGTCTCACCATCTTTCGGCTTCGCAATGGGATGGAACTACTGGTTCAACTGGGCCATCACCGTCGCAGCAGAACTCGTCGCAGCCGGTATCGTCATGAACTTCTGGCTACCAGGAGTACCAGGATGGGTCTGGGCAGCAACCTTCCTCATCCTACTAACCGCCCTTAACGCACTCTCCTCCCGAGCTTACGGAGAAGGGGAATTCTGGTTAGCAACCATCAAAGTCATTACCGTCATCGTCTTCCTCATTGCCGGCGTTGCCATGATTTTCGGAATTATCGGAGGGACCTCCCCAGGATTCCATAACTGGACAAACGGAGAAGCACCCTTCGTCGGCGGATGGCTCTCCATCATCTCCATCTTCATGGTCGCAGGATTCTCCTTCCAAGGCACCGAGATGGTTGGCGTCGCAGCAGGAGAAGCAGAGAACCCCAGCCGAGACGTCCCCAAAGCCATTAAATCTGTTTTTTGGCGTATCATGCTGTTCTACATCGGCGCGATTATCGTCATCGGATTCCTCATCTCCTACACCGACCCCAACCTCCTCCGCACTGACGCAACAGACATCGCATACTCACCATTCACCCTTGTCTTCGAACGTACCGGCATTGCCTTTGCAGCAGGACTCATGAACGCTGTAATCCTCACCGCTGTTCTCTCCGCCGGCAACTCAGGACTCTACGTCTCCTCACGCATGCTCTACGCACTTGCCATCGAGAAAAAAGCCCCTCAAATCTTCGCAAAGGTCAACAGCCGTGGTGTACCAATGCCCGCTCTGCTAGCCACCGCCGCCGTTGGAATCTTCGGATTCCTCACCGCTATTATCGGTGAAGGCTCCGCCTACACCTGGCTTATTAACATCTCAGGCCTCTCCGGATTCATTTGCTGGGTCGGTATTGCTATCAGCCACTACCGTTTCCGCCGTGCCTACATTGCACAGGGAAAAGACCTCTCCGACCTTCCCTACACCGCTCCGCTGTTCCCACTAGGTCCTATCGTCGCTTTCGTCATGTGCGTTATCGTTATCCTCGGACAAAACTACCAAGCAGTATTCAACGGACAGCTCCTTGAAGTAACCAGCGCATATATCGGTTTGCCAATCTTTATTGCCGTCTGGCTCATCCACAAAATGGTCACTAAATCTACCATGATTCCGCTAGAAGATGTCGACGTATCCGGCCTACGCGTAGACAAAAGAAAACACTAATACCCTCTAAAATAGAGAAAAGTCCTGGACAGCATTTGCTGACCAGGACTTTTCTATTATCTCAAACTAGCTCTCTGAAGATGCTGTTGTGATAGAACCCGTACGCGGGTGGAACTTCTCAATAAAAGACTTATAACCAGCTTCTGCAAGAGTAGAACCTGCACCGTCATAAAGATTCACCACAGTATCAGCCCCCAACTCTTTAAGCTCTTTAATCTCATCAGCATATTGAGACACCGCCACAAAAGCACAATGAGAGTGAGCCTCAATCGCATGACGCATCGCATCAACGTTCGTACCATGAACCGGCATCGCAAGAATCACAAGATGTACCTGTGGGTTATCCGTAACGCGCTCCCAAAACTTCTCATCGGTTGCATCAGCCTCAATCACGTTATAGCCCTGCTCTGCAAGGGCACTCACTCGAAGCTCCGATGTATCAACCCCAGCAACTGGCAATTGATAGTTCTGAACTAAATCATCGTAGGTCGCACGACCAATCTTGCCCATACCAAAAATAACAGCTTGAACATCACCCAACTCAACGGGGCGCTCTTCAGGATGGCGTCGATGAACAGGCACCGGCGGAACCAACGCCGCAAGACGAGACGGCAACGAAGAACCACGCATATTTAATATAGTTCCGAGAACAAAACTCAACGATACTGCTAACGAGAAAGTAATAGTCCAGGAAGAATCAAGCAAACCAGCACTAGTGCTCATCGCAATCACAATAATGCAGAACTCACTAAAATTAGTCAGCGTCAACGACGTCAACACCGAAGTACGAGGAGAAAGACCCGCCCACCGCAAAATTGCTGTATATGCCACGGTGTTGATAGGGAGCAAGAATAACAGCAAGAACGCAAATAATGACTGGCTCAACGACGGTACACCGGCAAGTCCGGTGGAGACAAAGAAACCAACAAGCATGAGCTCTTTCAACGAGAACAGAATACGTGAAAGCTCATTAGACTTCGGGTGAGAGGCAACCAGCATGCCCATCACAAGAGCACCTAAATCACCTTTGACACCAACCATGTCAAAAAGCCAATAACCTGGAACAAAAGCAAGAACAATGCCATACAGAACGAGCAACTCACCATGCCCCATCTGCGCAAGACCTTTTTTGAAAAGCCACGAAGCAGGAACTAAGAAAACTAGTCCTAAAGCCCACCACGTCGGTGAATGCTCACCAGAAACAGCCACAAATAATACTGCAAAAAGATCCTGAACAACGAGGATACCTAATGCCGTGCGCCCATATAAAGAACGCGTTTCAGAACGTTCTTCAAGAGTCTTTGCAACAAGGACTGTAGAGCTAAAAGAGAGCGCAAAACCTAAAATAGCTGCTTGCTCTAGAGGGATTACTTCATGAACACCTAACCCTAGAGCGGTCAGAAAAAGAATAAAAGATGCCCCACACCCCGTGGTAATGACAAGATGAACAGCGCTAGTGAGCCAAACTTCAGTTCTAAAAAGTAAACGAGGGTCTAGCTTCAAACCAATCGTGAAGAGCATGAGAGTCACACCCAGATCACCAAGTTTCGAGATGGCCTCTACTGGTTCGTACCCTAGAATGTTCAGAATAATTCCGCTCAATAAAAAACCGAGCATCGGGGGAAGTCTTAGGAATTTAGCTCCTACTCCACAAAGGACAGGAAGAACAAGGTAGGGAACAAAATCGCTCATGGGCGGCTCCTTATATTTAGGGGTTAGAGTGCATATTGAATAGGTAATTTTCCGTCCTCAACTGCGCTGTGCAAACGGCGAAAATCTTGGGTGCAAATCTGTGCATAGGAATGGGCGAAACGCCCCATATGCACATCAAATATTTTATCGGCCTCACAATATACCGCGATATCGTCAATATGGCGTGACTGCGCATGTGCTCGCGCCAGAAGCGATGCGCACACTTTCGCTGTCTGTTTAAGACCTTCAGCGTCTAATGCAGAAATATTGATAGAGCCCTTCATATCTCTGAACTGACGCACATAATAATCGGTGGTTGTTCCTTGTCGAGTCGGAACATCAGTAATCCACCCGAGGAACGCATCTGACTGTGATTGCATTACTCGCTGTCCGGCGACAACACGGAAGCCATTACCCATGGGGCGGTCAGGAAAGCCTAGAGATTCCGAAGTCTGCTCAATTTTTCCGTAAGTGTGCAACACCGTATCTTGTGCTTCTTTCACTTGAATGAAGAGGGGATTACCAAGCTGGTCTTGAAGAAGTGTGATGAAGCAACGTGTTCCAACAGAACCAACACCTACAACGCGAAGAACGTGGTCTTTCATACGGAAGTTTCTGAGCAGATAACGGATATCTGGGCGAGCAGAATAAAGGTACTGTTGCCATAACTCGCGCATGGACTCAAGGCTCATCTCATCGGTGTGTAAGGTGAGTGGTGGCTGATCAACAATGCGGATATTGCCGTGGTCATCTGTGACAGTGAATTTATGAAGCGCCTGCTCTGAATTACGGTTACGTGCTTTGCGCTCAAATTTATTAAAGATTGGTTGATATTCTTCTTTAATCAGTTCTTCAAGATTATCGGTGTTAACACGCTCATAGTATCGGTCTAATGCGCTTTGCTGATTCATCCGTAAAATGGTTCGTCGATAATATTTAGAAGTTTTTTCAGCGAGAGTTGTTGCTGTTTGTTCGTTTTCACCGTTATCTATAGCTGCTAGGTACACTGATGTTGCTAATCTTTTGAGGTCCCATTCGAAGGGGCCTCGACCTGCTTCATCAAAATCGTTGAGGTCAAAGAGCAAATTACGTTCGGGAGAAGCGAAATACCCGAAATTTCCAATATGTGCGTCTCCACAGATTAAGGGGAAAACCCCCGAGTTGGGGCGGGTTGCCAAATCTGCCGCCATAGGTCCTGCCGTGCCACGATAATACGCAAAAGGAGACTCCGACATACGCCCGATGCGTACCGGAACAAGCTCTGTTAAACGGGACTTGTTCTGCTCCATAATAATGTCTAGAGGGTCAGTCTCTCTAGCAGGGGGTGCCAACAACGCTTCAACGTCGCTAGTAGAAATCATCTGAACACCTCTAGTCTGTTCTTTTAGCTCGGGATTACGGATAGCTCACATATAAGTATAGTTGCCCTCTGCTCATCTTGGTGTGGTGTCGTAGGTGCTTGCTGTGTAGTCTCCGGCGAAGAACAGCATTGAGCTTATATACCAACGGTCTAAGAGGCTGGGTCTTTGATGTGTTCAAATACCCGTTAGAATAAGTGAGGCATAATTCTAAAAGAACGAGAGATGAGATGGCAAAGCTATATTTTCGCTACGGTGCAATGAACTCTGGAAAATCTACTGCACTATTGCAAGCTGCCTATAACTACGAAGAACGAGGACAGAAAGTTCTCCTAGCCAAACCACAAGTTGATACTAAAGGCGACCAAAAAATTCTCTCTCGTTTAGGTGTTAGCCGTGAAGTAGATTTTCTTATCGGAATGGAAGCAAACGTACGAGAACTCTTTACACAAACATGTTTAAAAACAGCAGATAACGGAGTGTCGCTTCCTATCTCTTGTCTCTTAGTAGACGAAGCGCAATTTCTGACCAGCACACAAGTTGACGATTTAATGCGGATTGCTGTGCTCGATGATATTCCGGTCATGTGCTACGGAATCCGTACAGATTTTCAAACAAAAGCATTTTCTGGCTCAGCACGATTATTAGAGATAGCGCATACTCTTGAAGAGCTTAAGACTATTTGTCGTTGCGGACGCAAAGCACTCTTCAACGGCCGTACCGTTGATGGAAAGTTTATTTTTTCTGGATCTCAAGTCGCTATTGATGGTGTGCACGTCGGGTATGAATCCTTATGTGCAAAATGCTATTTAGAAGAATCCCAGAACGTTTTATTGCCAGAATAAAGAAGAAACCGTTGCTACCTCGCATATATGGTGGTAGCAACGGTTTCTTGTATCGACAAAGAGCTTTTACATCAGGGTCTCAAGAACCTGATTGAACGTCGTCGAAGGACGCATGATAGTCTCTGCCTGCGACGAACGTGGACGATAATACCCACCTAGCTCAACAGAATGACCTTGTACTTGGAGAAGTTCCTCAACAATGGTGTCTTCATGCTGTTCTAGTTGTTGAGCAACAGGGGCAAAAATTTCTGCCAACTGTGTATCTTGCTGTTGCTGGGCAAGTTCTTGAGCCCAGAACAACGCCAGATAGAAGTGAGAACCACGGTTATCAAGTTCTCCTACACGACGTGATGGAGACTTATTCTCGGTCAGGAACGTTCCTGTTGCACGATCCAAAGTATCGGCAAGCACCTGAGCTTGAGCATTGCCGGTTGTTTTTGCCAGGTGTTCTAAAGATGCTGCCAACGCCAAGAACTCACCGAGAGAATCCCACCGTAGATGGTTCTCTTCTATGACCTGCTGAACATGCTTGGGAGCGGAACCACCGGCACCTGTCTCAAAGAGCCCACCGCCATTAATGAGTGGGACAATGGAGAGCATTTTTGCGCTGGTACCTAGCTCAAGGATAGGGAAGAGGTCCGTTAGATAGTCACGTAGAACGTTTCCTGTGACGGATATGGTGTCTTTCCCTTGACGAATACGATCCAGAGAAAATTGTGTTGCCTCTTGAGGAGACAAAATGTGAATCTCAAGACCTTCAGTATCGTGCTCTTTGAGATAGCGACGTACTTTTTGGGCTAGTGCACGGTCATGGGCGCGAGAATCGTCGAGCCAGAATACTGCGGGGGTCTGAGATTCACGGGCACGAGTAACTGCTAACTTGACCCAGTCTTGAACAGGGATGTCTTTGGTTTGGCATCCGCGCCAAATATCGCCAGCCTGAACATGGTGTTCCATGAGCGTTTCGCCCGCAGAATTGACGATACGCACAGTACCTTCTGACTCAATTTCAAAGGTTTTATCGTGAGAACCGTATTCTTCGGCCTTTTGCGCCATGAGCCCAACGTTAGGTACAGTTCCCATAGTTGTGGGGTCAAGCGCACCGTTTTTCTTGCAATCATCGATAACGACTTGATATACACCCGCGTAAGAAGAATCTGGTAGAACAGCAAGAGTGTCTTGCTCTTCTCCTCTAGCGTTCCACATATGACCAGAGGAGCGAATCATCGCAGGCATTGAAGCGTCAACAATAACGTCTGAAGGAACGTGAAGGTTGGTAATTCCTCGATCAGAATTGACCATCGCTAGGTCGGGGCCTTCAGCCAATCGGCGAGTAATCATGCGCATGATATCTTCGCGTGTTTGTTCAGATAACTGTTCGACACCGTCAAGAATAGCGCCTAAACCATTATTTCCGTTGAGCCCAAGACGTTTAAGTTCTTCTCCATACTTTTCAAAAAGTTCAGCAAAGAATGCTCGAACAACGTACCCAAAAATAATGGGGTCGGAGACCTTCATCATCGTAGCTTTAAGGTGGACGGAGAAGAGTACGTGATCTTTCTTTGCCTGTTCAATACTTTCTGCAAGGAACGTTTGAAGTGCTGCGACATCCATATACGTTCCATCGATAATTTCTCCTGCACGCACAGGAAGAGATTCTTTGAGAACAGTCACTTGACCTTCAGTATCGACGTGTTCGATACGCAGTGTGTCTTCTGCTTCCATAACGATAGACTGCTCATGGTCTCGGAAATCTCCAGCGCTCATTGTGGCAACTGAAGTTGCTGAATCTTGAGACCATGCTCCCATACGATGCGGATTTTTTCGTGCATAGTTTTTGACCGATAGTGGTGCACGGCGGTCAGAATTTCCTTCACGGAGAACAGGGTTTACTGCTGATCCTTTGACCTTGTCATACCGTGCTCGTATGTCGGCGTCTTCTGGGGTCTGCACTTCTTCGGGATAATCGGGAATATCGTATCCCTGAGATTGAAGCTCTTGGATAGCTGCTTTGAGCTGAGGCAATGATGCTGAGATATTAGGGAGCTTGATGATATTTGCTTCAGGGGTTTGTGCGAGTTCACCTAACTCGGTGAGCGCATCATCGACGCGCTGCTCTGGGGTGAGCCGTTCTGGGAATTGTGCAAGGATGCGTCCAGACAACGAGATGTCTCGCGTTTCGATGTTGATACCTGCTTGACGAGTATAGGCTTCAACAATGGGCTTGAAGGAGTAGGTCGCTAGAAGCGGTGCTTCGTCGGTGTGGGTGTAGATAATTTTGGACATGGGTTTCGTCTCCCGTGTGTGTTGTATACGGTTGTGCTGTATACAACAATACTCTAATGTGTCCTCTAGCACAGAGAACTAAGCGTGTATATGACTTTATCTCTTGAGAAAAAGCCATATCAGCTACCCAATCGTTACGAGGTATGCTAAGACTTATGACTTTTCCTCCACCCATTTACGTGAGTGCCGTCATCTTGATGAACCAGAACGGCGAAGTGTTAACAGTCCGCAAAAACGGAACCACCGGTTTTATGCTCCCTGGAGGAAAACCTGAACCTCACGAGAGCCCGGCACAAACTGCTCGCCGAGAAGTCTTTGAAGAGCTAGGTATCAACTGCGCAGAAGAAGACCTCACCTATTGTGGAACCTTCGAAGCTGAGGCTCTGAACGAACCTGGACGCACCGTAAGAGCAAAAGTTTTTCGATACCTGCCAATTATGTCGAGTGTCCCCGAGTCATCTTTCTTATTGAGAGCAGAAATTGTCCAAGCTCAATGGGTGAACCCTGCAGACACGCACTTAGAACATCAAGCACCCCTAAATACCGCTCATATCTTTCCGGCTCTGGTTGCTCAAGAACTACACTCTGCCATTGAAAAACCGTCTGAGTAAAGAAAGTGTTGGCATAATGTGGATGATAAACCAAGCTGGCGCACAATAAATCATCAGCATGTAGAGCACCCGAAAAAATGAGCCGACAACATCTGCCATTACCTGCGTATGCATCCACACGGTTAACATAAAAATTCCTAGCGTCGTACAACAAGACCACGCCATGCCCCACACGAACTCAGAGGTACTTGCTTGCCCCTCCCTCAGACTAAAGAAACGATAAAATCGAGTGACTGCTTGTACCGCAGAACAATGAGTTAAAGGCTGTGCTGGGGTTCGTTGTTCGCTATGCCGTTCTTCTTCATATGCGTCGCCATCAAGTAAAAGCGCTTCAGGAGTATCTTGTTCTAGCGTTTGATGATGTATGAGGTGATGGTCTGTGCGGGAAGAATGATGTTTGCGCATATCGATAGTCTAGGGGATAGTGGCTTTGACGAGACATTTGCCAAGGGAGGAAAGCATGAAAATACTTGTAACATACTTTGGGGCATTCCCCGGAGTTCCTGTCAACCCCACCGAACCGGTTGCACAGAAACTTCAGCAACGGTACAAACATCGGTTCTGTAGCGAACAGATACAATGTGTTATTCGTGAGTTGCCAGTAAGTTTTGCGAGGAGCTCTCAGCAGCTGATACAAATACTCGATGAAGAGAATCCCGACATCATTATTAGTTTAGGGGTTGCTGTTGGTCGTTCTTGTATCAGTATCGAACACGTGGCTATTAACTATGATGAGGCTCGTATTCCCGATAATGACGGAGACCAACGCCGACATCAACATATTCGAGCTGAAAGCGATACTGCTTATTTCGCAAGACTTCCCGTACCTTCTCTGATTGCTAGAATGCAAGAACTGTCATTGCCTGTTGAAGTATCGTATAGCGCCGGCACATACGTGTGTAACCACGTGATGTACGAACTATTGCACCATTATGCCCATACCCCAGATATTTATGCTGGATTTATTCATATACCAGCATTGACAGAGATAAGCTTTCAAGAATTCAGCGCCTCAGCAGAAACTGGGGGAGTAGAAGGAACAAAGAGTATCCCGACCCTTGACGAGTCACTTGTGGTAGACACTCTTGAAACGATACTTAATGAGCTAGTGCAATATCAGAAACGCTAAAATTCATCAGCTGATTCAACGGAGCGAAGATCGTCGTCTCAGTAACTGAGCATATTAAATAGAGGGTGGGGTGAACACACCGCACGGTGTGTTCACCCCACCCTTTTGAGATGTATCTTGTACGTTACTTAGACCGTACGATTCTTGAGATAGAACTGAATGAGACCTTGAGTTGAAGAATCCTGTTGTGCAAGAACGTCGCTATCTCCACCAACAGCTGGAGCAAGTTGTAACGCAAGTTCTTTACCTAGCTCAACACCCCACTGGTCGAAGGAGTCAATACCCCATACAATGCCTTGAACAAAGGTGATGTGCTCATAGAGAGCGATGAGCTGTCCAAGGACAGAAGGGGTTAGGCGTGAAGCCATGATAGAGGTCGTCGGGCGGTTGCCTGTAAAGACGCGGGCAGGAACAATTTCTTCTGCCGTTCCTTCTGCGCGAACCTCTTCTGCCGTTTTACCAAATGCCAGCGCTTTAGTCTGTGCGAAGAAGTTTGCAAGGAACAGTTCGTGAACGTCTTGCTCACCGTCACGGGTTGGGTGAATGGGGTTTGCAAAAGCAATAAAATCTGCGGGGATAATTCGAGTGCCCTGGTGGATGAGCTGGTAGAAGGCGTGTTGCCCGTTAGTGCCTGGTTCTCCCCAGAAAACCTCGCCGGTGTTGTAGATAACGGGCTTTCCGTCTGCTGTGACGCCCTTACCGTTAGATTCCATGGTCAGCTGTTGTAGGTATGCAGGGAAGCGGTGCAAGTACTGGTCATAGGGGAGTACTGCGTGGGTTTCTGCTCCCAAGAAGTTAACGTTCCAGATGTTGAGTAATCCCATAAGTGCAGGAACGTTCTGAGAGAGTTCAATGGTGCGGAAATGCTCGTCAACAGCATGGAAGCCGGCAAGAAATTCTTCAAAGACCTGCGGTCCAAGGACGATGGCAAGACACGTTCCAATAGCAGAGTCTACGGAGTAACGTCCTCCCACCCAGTTCCAGAACCCAAAGGCATTTTCGGGGTCGATGCCGAAGGCTTCCACCTTGTCGAGAGCGGTGGAAACTGCTACGAAGTGGCGTGCTACGGCTTCGCGGTTTTCTTTTCCATCTAGCGCTCCGGTTGCTGCTAGTTTTTCAAGTAACCATTCGCGGCATACGCGCGCGTTGGTGAGTGTCTCGAGTGTTCCAAAAGTTTTGGAAGCGACAATAAATAAAGTGGTTTCAGGGTCGAGGTCGCGGACGGTCTCGGCGGCATCGGTGGGGTCAATGTTTGAGATGAAACGTGCTTTTAGCCCCTGTTGCGCATAAGACTTGAGGGCCTCATAGACCATGACGGGGCCAAGATCTGAACCGCCAATACCGATGTTGACGATAGTTTCAATGCGTTTTCCGGTGATGCCAACCCATTTTCCAGAGCGTACGCGCTCTGCGAAGGCATAAACTTTAGCGAGAACGTCGTGTACATCGTGGTCAACGTTTTGTTCATCGACGATGAGTTCTGGTGTTGCTCCCTGTGGGCGGCGTAGAGCTGTGTGGAGTACGGCGCGGTCTTCCGTGATATTGATATGTTCGCCTGCAAACATTGCGTCGCGGCGTTGTTCAAGCTGTACCTGTTGAGCTAGTTCTGTGAGTAGTTCGAGGGTTTGCTCGTTGATGAGGTTCTTGGAGAGATCTACGTGAAGGTCTGCCACGGTAAAGCTCAACTTGTCTGCGCGTTGAGGGTCTTGAGTGAACCAGCCACGGAGGTTGGGTTTGAGCTCTTGATGGTGACGTGTGAGGGCATCCCATGCTGTAGTTTGGGTGGGATTTACGATGTTGTTAGTCATAATTCTTATTTTCCTCTCTTGTGGGTGCTCTGCCTAGTTTTCACGGAAGAAAAACTCATTTAGTGACAGGGGACATAAATTTGACGGGTGCTTCGAGAAAAAATAATGAGCCTACTTAATAAATTATAAGTAATCTGATGATTTAGTAGATATTGATTCATATTTTCGATATGCTGGACGAGCTAGCCCTGTCCATACAGGGTTTTTTACTAACGAAAACATCACAGTTCGTAACCAGAGATATAAGGCAATAACACATATGGCTAAGACTGAAACTTCACTACCTGAGGGGGCTCCAGACTTACGTAAAGCAGACGTAAGCCAAGAAACCCGCGCCAATATGCGCGCCGGAAACCTCTCCGGTAAAGTATTCTGGCCCGCTGCCGTTATTATGGCGGTTTTTATCGGGTTCACCCTCCTCTTCCCTCAAAAAGCTAAAGGAATTTTTAACGCACTACAAAGCGACGTTATTAACTACTTCGGCTGGTACTACGTCGCAATCATTGCGTTCTTCGTGATTTTTGCGCTCTACCTCGGATTCTCCCGCATGGGCGACGTCAAACTCGGAAATGACGACGACGAACCTGAATATTCCTTTACCACCTGGTTTGCATTCCTCTTCGCCGCAGGCATGGGTATCGGCCTCGTATTCTACGGGGCAACAGAACCTCTCATGCACTACGTCACCCCACGTCCTGGCGTGAGCGGTAACGAACAACAAGTAGCTCAAGCAGCAATGAGCCAATCCTTCCTGCACTGGGGATTCCACCCCTGGGCTATCTACGTCATCGTAGGTTTGGCGATTGCATACTCTGCACACCGTCTCAAGCTGCCACTATCCATCCGCTACTCACTCAAACCCCTACTCGGTGATCGAGTCAAAGGCGGATGGGGCGACGTCATTGACATCGTTGCGCTCGTAGGAACTCTCTTCGGCGTCGCAACCTCACTAGGTCTCGGTGTCATGCAGATTGCTGCTGGCCTTGGTTACCTCAACATTCCTGCCGATAACGAGCTATGGCTTGTCGGAATCATTGTTGTATTGATGGGTATCACCCTTTTCTCTGTAGTGACTGGACTCGAAAAAGGTATGAAGCTCCTCTCCAACGGAAACCTTCTGCTTGCAGCTATCGTATGTATCTTCGTTTTGGTGGTTGGGCCAACAATTTTCTTGCTTCGCGAGTTTGTTGGATCCATTGGTAACTACCTCCAAAACATGGTGTCCATGACCTTCGACACCCTCGCCCTTTATGGCGACGAAGGGGAGAAATTCCAAGCTGCATGGACCACCTTCTATTGGGGCTGGTGGATTTCATGGTCACCTTTCGTGGGAATGTTCATCGCACGTGTGTCTAAAGGACGTTCCGTTCGTGAATTCGTCATGGGCGTCCTCATCGTTCCAGCACTGACATCCTTCTTCTGGTTCTCCGTCCTTGGTGGAACCGCTCTGCATCAGGAACTCTTTGAAAATAAGAGCCTCCTTGAAGCAGACGGAAGTGTATCTGCTCAGAACGCACTATTTAAGATGTTTGAGAACTTGCCAGCTGGTACTGCCTTAACCGTTGGTGCGGTCCTCTTGATTACGATTTTCTTCGTAACCTCAGCAGATTCTGGCGCACTTGTCTTAGGTATGCTCTCTACCAACGGTTCACCTGAACCTAAAACGTGGATTCGCGTCTTCTGGGTTCTTGTAGCAGCTGCTACCGCAATCGTCTTGATTCTGGTCGGTGGTACAGACTCGCTAACAGCAATTCAAACCATCGCAATCTTGACGGCATTACCGTTCTCTTTTGTGATTATCATGATGTGTATCTCGCTTTACAAAGCGTTGAGTTACGAACATCGACTCTTCGTCCGTGCTCAGCGTCGTAGCGCTCGAGAAGAAATCGCAGCAGAACTTCACGAACGTATTGGCGAAACCGTCGATGAAATGGTTGCTGAAGGCGTTGAAGCGCAAGTTGAAGCACACGTTGAAGCACATATGGAACAAGCTATTGAAAATGCTGTGGACCAGGCTCTTGACCAAGCTGTTGGACAAGCTGTTGACGCGAAGGTTGAAGCAGCTGTCGAAGAAGCGGTTGAAGAAGCCGTTGCTTCTGTCGTTGATGATGTGACGTTACAGGTCGAAGCAAATACTGCAGCTATCAAGAAGATTACTGATACGCAGGCTCTTCGCATGGTCACGGCTGAAGAAGTCGAAGCAGACCGCTCTGCTAAAACTTCTCGAAAGATGCCGTGGAACTCACGTAAAAAATAAGATGTAGCACTCCACACACGGTGCTCTTTGATGTGGGAGGCGGGTGTCCATCGTTTTCTGATGGACACCCGCCTCATAATTTTTAAACAAAACTATGAGCTAAATCTTTTAGGGAGTTTTATCACCGTAGAGGGCATCTGAGTATGAAGACGGGTATGATGTCACTAAGCCCTCTTTGCAGAGTGCTCATTTTTTGTGTGGGTACTACTAAATAACTTGTTCTTGAGTGGGCATCTTTTATTCCCTAGATTTAAGCGAGACTTATACGCATGTCTGAAAACACCGCTTCGCGCAGCGACCTGCGCAACGTAGCAATTGTGGCGCACGTTGACCACGGCAAAACTACTATCGTTGATGCAATGCTGAAGCAGACCAACGCATTCTCTGCACACGCTGACGTTGAAGACCGAGTGATGGACTCTGGTGACCTCGAAAAAGAAAAAGGCATCACCATTTTGGCAAAGAACACCACCGTGTTCTACGACGGCCCTTCTGCACAGGGCGAAAAAATTACCATTAACGTTATTGACACCCCCGGCCACGCTGACTTTGGCGGCGAAGTCGAACGCGGACTCTCCATGGTCGACGGTGTCGTTCTCTTGGTCGACGCTTCTGAAGGACCTCTTCCTCAGACTCGCTTCGTGCTACGTAAAGCACTAGCAGCAAAACTACCTGTTATTCTGGTAGTCAACAAAGTAGACCGTCCTGATGCGCGCATCGACGAAGTCGTCTCCGAATCAATGGACTTGCTTCTTGGCCTTGCCTCCGACCTCGCTGACGAAGTTCCCGACCTCGACGCAGATTCTTTGCTTGATGTACCCATCGTCTATGCCTCCGGTAAAGCTGGCGCTGCGTCAATGAACCAGCCAGCAGACGGCGCTCTTCCTGATAACGATGATCTTGAGCCTCTTTTTGAGACCATCATCAATCACGTTCCAGCACCAACGTACGACCCCAACGAAGTTCTTCAGGCACACGTAACCAACCTTGACTCATCACCCTTCTTGGGGCGTCTAGCATTGTTGCGTATCTTCAACGGACGTAT
Organism: Rothia sp. CCM 9418; assembly: GCF_048512825.1. Taxonomy (NCBI): domain Bacteria; kingdom Bacillati; phylum Actinomycetota; class Actinomycetes; order Micrococcales; family Micrococcaceae; genus Rothia; species Rothia sp. CCM 9418. The sequence goes on along the minus strand of NZ_JBLXXX010000002.1, from coordinate 371,006 downwards.
CAAAAAAGGACAGACCGTTGCATGGGCACGTCAGGACGGACAGCTCAAGAACGTTCGCATTTCTGAACTTCTGGTCACTAAAGCACTCGAGCGCGTACCAGCAGAAGAAGCTGGACCTGGCGAAATTGTGGCAGTTGCCGGTATCGAAGACATCACCATCGGTGAAACCCTCACCGACCCTGATAACCCTAAAGCGCTCCCGCTCATCACTGTTGACGACCCAGCAATCTCGATGACTATCGGTATCAACACCTCTCCTCTTGCCGGTAAAGTCAAAGGTGCTAAAGTCACCGCACGTCAAGTTAAAGACCGTCTCGACAAAGAGCTTATCGGTAACGTTTCTTTGAAGGTTCTTCCTACTCAGCGTCCTGACGCCTGGGAAGTACAAGGTCGTGGTGAACTCGCGCTTGCTATTTTGGTGGAGCAGATGCGACGTGAAGGCTTCGAATTGACCGTCGGTAAACCTCAGGTTGTTACCAAGACCATTGACGGAAAATTGCATGAGCCAATGGAACACATGATTATTGACGTTCCAGAAGAATTCCTTGGCGCAGTAACTCAGCTGATGGCAGCACGTAAAGGCCGTATGGAGAACATGGCGAATAACGGCACCGGCTGGGTTCGTATGGAATTCTCTGTTCCCGCTCGTGGATTGATCGGTTTCCGTACCCAATTCTTGACTGAAACCCGCGGCGCAGGCATTTCTTCCTCCTACGCAACTGGCTATGAGCCTTGGGCTGGAGACATCGAATACCGTACCAACGGCTCGATGATTTCTGACCGTGCCGGTGTCGTAACACCTTATGCCATTATCAACCTTCAAGAACGAGGCACGATTTTCGTTGAGCCAACCTCCGAAGTCTATGAAGGCATGATTATCGGTGAGAATTCACGTGCCGACGATATGGAAGTGAACATCACCAAGGAGAAGAAGCTAACGAACATGCGTTCTTCTACTGCGGATAACTTCGAGAACATGACTCCGCCTAAGAAACTCACCCTCGAAGAGTCTCTTGAATGGGCACGTGAAGATGAGTGTGTGGAAGTTACTCCTGAAGCTATTCGCATTCGTAAAGTGATTCTTGACTCCAACGAACGTATTCGTGAATATCGTCGTCGTCACCGCGACTAATCGGTACAGTGTCGAGGATGGAGCTTCTGTGAATAAAGCAAAGCTCTAACACTTCATAAGTGAAGGGGTTACCATCGGTGGTGGTAGCCCCTTCACCATATATTTGTATATGCGAAATCTCGATATGTAGGAGGAATGAATAGATGCTCTCTCAGGAAAAAGAACCCACACCGTATTATCCAGAACAGGGACACAATATCTGTGAAGACGCCGTGTATTCTCTGCTGCCTGAGGGTTTGGAACCTTGCGATGCGCGTGTTCTTTTCGTTCATGCTCACCCTGATGATGAATCTACCTCTACTGGTGCAACAATGGGGCTTTTGGCAGATTCTGGTGCTCAAGTAGATTTAGTGACGATGACGCGTGGTGAGCTGGGTGAAGTGATTCCGTGCGAACTTAAACATCTTGAAATTGGACAGCCACAGTGCACTGATGGTGGTCAGGCTCTGGGAGAGTATCGTTCTGGTGAATTGAGTGAGGCAATACAGTCTCTGGGTGTTCATGAGCACCTTTTTCTAGGTGAAGGTGTTTCTGCGGGGAAGGAGACGCCAGCAATTTTTTATGATTCTGGGATGGTATGGGGTGCTGATGGGCGTCCTGAAGCAAATCCGCAGGCTTCCCAAGAGTGCTTGACGAGAACTTCTTTAGATATTCAAGTTCAGGCTCTGATGCGTGTGATTAAACATTATCGTCCGCATGTTGTGGTGACGTATGATGCGGGGGGAGGATATGGTCACCCTGATCATGTGAGAACTCATGAAGTGAGCTTAGAAGCGGTCAAGAATTTAGGGGGCACGGCCGATGCTCCTTGTCTCTTGTGGGGTTTAGAAGGAGACTATTCTTCTGAAGACAATCGAGTTCAGGCTGTGATTGATGGCTCTGTCGCTCGTAAACGTGAGGCTATGGCAGCTCATCGTACTCAGGTGATTATTGCTAGTGAAGATAGCTATCAATTCTCGAATTTGGTGGTTCAAAAAATATCTGCTCGAGAAACATATCGTCTGATATGGTCTGCTCCAACAGCAACAGTGGTTTCCGCATCACAGGAGAAGAAAAGATGAAACAATCTAAGATTCCGTCGGGTTCGTCCTCGTATGAGGGTGAGTTTGCCCAAGATGCTGATTTGTATCCGACAACGTTGAACTCTGTGGTTATAGCAGTTTCTTTGGGCATTATCACTGGGTTTATAGGGACGATGTATCATGCCTCAATTTGGTATGCCTCAACTGGTTCATGGTTTGTGCCGTGGGGGAGTTGTTTGGCTATTGTGATGGTATTTTGTGCAAGCCTGTGGAGCGCTTTGCGTTCTGGAACCTCTTGGGGCGGGGTACTGGTTGGTATTGTGGCTTTTGTTCTTATCGGATTGTTTGGGTTTGGTAAAGAAGGCTCATTATTAGTGTTGTTGAATCCTCAAATTCCAGTGGGAATTGCCGGCGTGGTGTGGGCTTTTGGTGCTTTGGGCGCGGCCCTTATCGCTCAACGTATAGCTCATTCTCTGTCATAATTTTTCCAGCTAAAACTAAGCTAAGGCTAAGCTAAGTTATTTGATAAAGAAAATAACTTCAGGGTAAAAACTGTGTCAGTTCCACCACTAAAGTCTTCAGTTTCGACTCAATCGGACTACCATAGGTAGAGGTTTTGCACTACAAAGTGCGTCTAAGAATCCGCCGTACCGGCTCAGAAAGGCTATTGCATGACTTACGTTATCGCCCAGCCTTGCGTCGATGTTAAAGATCGCGCATGTGTTGAAGAGTGCCCCGTGGACTGCATCTACGAGGGCGAACGCACACTATACATTCACCCAGACGAATGTGTAGACTGTGGCGCGTGTGAGCCCGTATGCCCCGTAGAAGCAATCTACTACGAAGACGACGTTCCCGAAGAATGGTCAGAATATACCGCTGCTAACGCAGACTTCTTCGACGAACTTGGCTCTCCCGGTGGAGCTGCACGTTTAGGCCCAACAGGCAGCGACGTCGCGTGGATTGCCGGACTACCGCCACAAAACCAAGACTAAACATATTTTTGATGAAGAACTTCTATGTGCCACCTCATAGCGCATAGAAGTTCTTTTTTGCCTAAAAAATTTCTTGATGTGAAATATCTTTTCGGCAGGGCACCTATACAACGATAAGATATGAGAACATCTCATTTACCGACCTAACTATTGAGGAAAACGTTCATGCCTACATTCGGTCTTAACCTGCCAGAGTACCCTTGGGAACAACTCGCACCCTACCGAGAAATTGCAGAACAATATCAAGGTCCTCTGGTCAACCTCTCCATCGGTACACCCATCGACAGCACACCCTCTATTGTTCGAGACGCCTTGGTGAACACGTCGGACGCGCACGGATACCCCACCACACACGGTACCTTACAACTTCGAGAATCTATTGCCTGCTGGTACGAACGCCGTCGTTCAGTAACAGGGCTGAACCCCCAACAAATTATGCCAACAGTAGGCTCAAAAGAATTGATTGCGTGGCTACCTTTCCTCTTAGGGCTAGGGGCTCACGATGTCGTTGTGCGCCCGCGCATCGCGTACCCAACCTACGACATCGGGGCACAACTAGCAGGAGCCCAACACATTGCGGCAGACAGCCTAGAAGAACTCGACGAAGATACGCGCTCACGTGTCAAACTCATCTGGGTCAACTCTCCTTCAAACCCTACCGGTGCAGTAACCTCTCTCGAACAGATGCGAGCGCTGGTCGAACAGGCGCGCGATCTCGGGGCAATCGTAGCTTCCGACGAATGCTATGCCGAACTTGGTTGGGGACAGTGGGATGCTCAACGAGGAGGAACTGCTGTTCCTTCTCTACTTGATTCGTATGTTACGCAAGGTCGTTTTGATCATCTACTGAGCGTATATTCTTTATCTAAACAATCTAATATGGCTGGTTATCGAGCCGCTTTTGTTGCAGGCGATGAGCAGCTCATTCTCAATCTCGTTAACTCTCGTAAACATGCCGGAATGATTGTTCCTGCGCCCGTGCAATCTGCAATGATTGCAGCACTGGATGATGACCAGCACGTGCAAGCGCAAAAAGATGTATACCGTGCTCGTCGTGAGAGGCTTTTGCCCGCTGTTCAAAACTTCGGTATTCAAGTCGAAGAATCTGAAGCAGGGCTCTACCTGTGGGGTAGTGCCGGCGAAGATACGTGGAGTACCGTTGAGCGTTTTGCTCGTTTGGGTATTTTGGTTGGGCCAGGCGTGTTTTATGGTTCTGAAGGGGAAGGATACGTGCGTATCGCTCTCACCGGAAGCGATGAAGACATTGACCGTGCAGTAGAGCGGTTGCGCCGATAAATGTCAATTTGACTAGAAAAATACGCAACAAGCCCACATGGATGTGACTTATAACATTCTTACCTGTAGGGTGTAATAGAGATTACTTTAGTGTTCTCGGTAGAAAAAGCCACCACCATGGCATACATAGCGTCCCACACAAATAGCTACTACCGAGACACCACATTTCTCGATACACGGAGGAAAGAATGTCTGAAAATAATACCGCTGTGTTGCATTATCACGACACCGCACAAGAACTAAGCTACGTCACTCCCACCGAAGGCAACGGCGCATTTAACATCGCGGGTTTGATGAAAAATACCGGACAGGTTGCCTACGACCCCGGATTCATGAACACCGCAACTACCAAATCTGCCATCACCTACATCGACGGTGACGCCGGCATTTTACGATACCGCGGATACCCCATCGAAGAACTCGCCGAAAACGCCAGCTTTCTAGAAGTCGCCTACCTTCTCATCTACGGTGAACTACCCACCGTCAAAGAATACGAAGACTTCGACACCATGGTTCGCCGCCATACGATGGTGCACGAAGACTTCAAAATGTTCTACGCCGGATTCCCCCGCGACGCACACCCCATGGCCGTCTTAGCGTCCTCCGTCTCAACCATGTCCACCTTCTACGCAGACTCTCTAGACCCCTTCGATAAACGTCAAGTAGAAATATCAACATTCAGACTTCTCTCTAAAGTCCCAACACTTGCAGCGTACGCCTATAAAAAATCTAAAGGCGAACCCTTCATGTACCCACAAAACAACCTCAACTACGCTGAGAACTTCTTAAGGATGTGCTTCGGATTCCCCACCGAAGAATATGAAGTAGACCCCGTCAAAGCTAAAGCCCTAGACACCTTGCTCTTATTGCACGCAGATCACGAACAAAACTGTTCAACATCTACCGTACGCATGGTCGGATCAGCACAAGCCAATATTTTCGCCTCCATCTCAGCGGGCATCAACGCCCTCCACGGGCCACTGCACGGAGGCGCAAACGAAGCCGTATTGAACATGCTACGTAGCATCCAATCAGAAGGTATCAGCCCCGAAGCCTTCATGGAAAAAGTCAAACGTAAAGAAGACGGCGTACGACTAATGGGATTTGGGCATCGCGTATACAAAAATTACGACCCGCGCGCTCGCATCATCAAAAAAACTGCTGACGAAGTGCTCAACAAACTAGGCGGTAACGACGAACTCCTCGACATCGCCCGAAAACTAGAAGAAAAAGCGCTAGCCGACGATTACTTTATCGAACGGAAACTCTACCCCAACGTAGACTTCTACACCGGACTTATCTATAAAGCAATGGGATTCCCCGAAGAAATGTTTACCGTTCTCTTCGCCCTTGGCCGTATGCCAGGCTGGATTGCTCAATGGCGTGAACTTATTCACGACCCCGAAATTAGAATCGGGCGCCCACGTCAAGTGTACGTTGGAGAACCTTTACGACATTACCCCGGAAGTCAAGAGAACCACTCCTAAACGGGCCTAACCGTTCCGTATTCGTATCAAGAAATCAAAGGTTGGGGGTCGATAGCGTCAACGCTATCGACCCCCAACCTTTTAACGGAAGCAGATATAACAGGTCTTATAATCTCGTATTATTGCCCATAACCTTGAGGATTATTCTTCTGCCAGTTCCAGTGGTCACGTACCATCGTGTCAATATCATGACGAGCAGACCAACCCAAATCAGCAAGAGCAGACGATGGATCAGCAAAAGACACTGCCACATCGCCCGGACGACGTGCAACTATACGATAGGGGAGCTCCTTGCCACACGCTTTCTCAAAGGCGTGAAGAACTTCAAGTACCGAATAACCATTACCAGTGCCTAAATTCCAGGTGCGTACCCCGCCATGAGTAGTGATGTAGTCAAGAGCCTTCAAATGGCCGTCAGCCAAATCAACAACGTGGATATAGTCCCGAACGCCAGTACCATCGACGGTGGGATAATCATTGCCGAAAATACTTAAGAATTCACGACGGCCCACCGCAACTTGCGCAATAAACGGCACCAGATTATTCGGGATACCGGAAGGGTCCTCACCGATTCTGCCAGACTCATGTGCACCGACAGGATTAAAATAGCGCAAAAGAGCAATATTCCAAGACTCATCAGAAGCACCTAAATCACGGAGCATATCTTCAATATGTTCTTTAGTGCGACCATAACAAGACTGGGCGTCCATATTAATTTTTTCGGTTAGAGGCATCTCTTCAGGTTCACCGTACACCGTAGCAGAAGAAGAAAAGACGATAGAACGGCAACCAGATTCTTCCATTGCGTAGAGAAGATTCAGAGTACCTGCCACATTCGTTTGGTAATACCACAACGGTTTCTCAGCAGACTCACCTACAGCTTTAAGACCTGCAAAATGAATGACAGCTTCAGGTTTCTGCTCTAAAAAGAGCTTCCGCATCGCCGGCATATCAAGAAGATCAACTTGATGGAATGCAACCTCTTTGCCGCTGAGCTCACTGACTCTACGTAAAGACTCCTCAGAAGAGTTAGCGAGGTTATCCATCACAACAACCTCATGACCAGCATTTAGCAACTCTAAAACAGTGTGTGAGCCAATGTATCCGGCACCACCAGTAACTAGAATTTTCATTTTTCTCCCTCAATAATAGTCTTCAACAACAGTCAACGAATCCGATCAAGACCAAACTCTTCTTTTAACTCTACTGTTTCTCTGCAATTTTATTCTCAGAAACTCTAGAAGACTTTGTACTACATCTGTAGCCACAACAAAGGACGAAACACCCCAAGCACCACCTAAGGCGTAGTATCAGATAAATACTACGCCTTAGATTAGCTAATGATTAGTTTGAATGTAAGTCCGCATTGAGCTGAACCGTATTATTCGCACGAGGTAATACCTCAATCGCACCAGAAACTGAATTTCGGCGGAAGAGGATATTCGACACTCCCGATAATTCGGCAGCCTTCACCGTCACAGGATCTTGACCAGGCTGTAATAAGGTCACTCGAGAACCAGCTGTTACATATAAACCAGCTTCAACGACACAATCATCGCCAAGAGCGATACCAACACCTGCCTCAGCACCAAGCAAAGAACGCTCACCAATGCTGACACGTTCGGTGCCACCACCAGAGAGAGTACCCATCGTAGAAGCACCCCCGCCGATGTCAGAACCATCACCAACAACAACACCTTGAGAGATGCGCCCCTCAACCATAGAAACACCTAACGTACCAGCATTGAAGTTGACGAATCCTTCGTGCATCACCGTAGTACCTGCAGATAGATGAGCGCCAAGACGTACCCTATCTGCATCACCAATACGTACACCGGCCGGAACAACGTAATCAATCATGCGGGGGAACTTATCCACGTGAGAAATTATAAGATGTCCACGAGCACGAAGACCAATCTGAAGGTCTTGGAGTTCGCTGGCAAGAACCGGACCAAAATTTGTCCAAGCAACATTAGCTAACTGCCCAAATAGACCATCAAGATTAATGTTATTAGGGGCTACCAGCGTATGCGATAGCAAATGTAACCGAAGATAAGCGTCAGAAGCATCAGCCGGTGGCTGATCTATATCGATACGCACAGAAACAATTTCGGTGCGCACATTACGAGACTCATCAGAGCCAACTAACGGTTCTAATTCTGAACGAAGGTCAACAGGAGTATCTCCCAACGTTGGACGAGGGAACCACGTATCAAGAACAGTTCCAGCATTGTCGCCACGAAGAACAACTGTTGCAATACCGATTCCAGAAGCTAAACGTACATTATTATCACTCATACCCTCTAGTGTAGTTTGTTCTTGCTGTGCGTTAAAGCCAGTATCACCGACTGAGAAAAGCTCACAGAGAATCACCTCAAAGATACGCAACTGAGTAAGATAAAACCTATGAGTGAAGATTATCGAACAGAACATACCCCACAGCCCACTACCCTAAATCTCTCCGGCGACGTAGCAGAGCTATGCGCTCAGATAATCGATATTTTCTCAGTCTCCGGCCACGAAACTGAACTTGCCGATGCCGTTGAAGCGTCCTTAAACTCACGAGAATATTTGTCTGTTACTCGCGACGGAGATTCCATCATCGCCAGAACTGAATGGGGAAAGAAACAGCGAGTTATTCTTGCCGGTCACCTTGATACTGTTCCACTACCTCACCACCCCGAATCCAAAGGAACTGTGCCCTCCCAATGGTGTGAAGAGAACGGGGCGAAGAAACTTTATGGACGTGGCGCTACCGACATGAAATCAGGTGTTGCCGTACAACTGGCTTTAGCGGCAACCCTACAACACGCCCAATACGATATCACCTATGTTTTTTACGATCACGAAGAAGTTGCCAGTGAACTATCCGGTTTAGCACGATTAATGCGGCATCATCCTCATCTTCTCAACGACGCAGATTTCGCAGTTCTTCTTGAACCTACCCACGGAACCATTGAAGGTGGCTGTAACGGAACCATGCGTTTTTGGGTTCATTGTCAAGGTATCGCCGCACATTCTGGACGGTCATGGGTCGGAAAAAACGCAATTCATGCAATGAATGATGTGCTGAATCGCCTTTGCTCTTACGAAGCTCAAACCTATGAGGTTGAAGGCCTTGCCTACCGAGAAGGGCTAAATGCTGTTCAAATTTCTGGGGGAGTAGCAGGCAACGTTATTCCTGACAAATGTTCAGTACACATCAATTATCGTTTCTCACCAAAACACACTCTTGAAGAAGCTACCGCTCATATGCGCCAGGTCTTTGCCGGATACGAACTTGACTTTGTTGACCAATCTGCAGCTGCCCGCCCAGGACTTGACGCTCCTCTGGCGCAAGAACTGATAACTGCCGTCGGAGAAGAACCAAAACCTAAATACGGTTGGACCGATGTTGCACGTTTTTCTCAGATGGGTATTCCTGCGGTGAACTTTGGGCCCGGTGATGCCTTACTTGCTCATACTGATGATGAACATGTTGACGTTGAAGAAATCTATCATTGCTTTACGAGCCTCAAAGAGTGGCTATCACAGAAATAGCTTCTTCTATTTGGACATAGAAAAAGCTTTGGTGTTGTCGACGAAGTTATCGTCGACAACACCAAAGCTTTATGCATAAGAAGCTAAAAAACTTCTAGGCTTTAGGCATCTTAAACATCTGAATTGTGTCGGGGTTCGGATTATCAACCTCACCTGGAACACCATCAGATTTCTTAATACCTGAGGACGAACGTGAGCTCAAGAAACCAGATAGCCAGCTTGCGAACATCGTCAAAGCAAAATTGATGATGATAAAGAGTACGGCTGCTAGGAGTAGGCTCTGAAGAATATTGCCTTCACCCGAACCAAATCGACGTGCTGCGGCAAGAAGCTCTGGGTAAGAGATGATATAACCTAACGCAGTATCTTTGAGAATGACCACAAACTGTGAAAGCAAGGAAGGCATCATCGTGAGCATCGCCTGAGGCATCAAAATATTGCGAAGAACCTGACCAGGAGTCAAGCCAATTGCTACGCCGGCTTCTCCTTGGCCTTTAGGGAGCTGTTTGACGCCTGAACGAAGTAATTCAGCGATGACTGAACCGTTATACAGTGTCAATCCGAGAACTACCGCAATAAAAGGAAGCTCTGAGGGAGAGAACACGGAGAAACGTCCCAAGAAGAGCCAGAAGAAAATCATCATGATGAGTACGGGAACTGCCCGGAAGAACTCAACAACTACTGTGCCGATAGCGCGTACAAAAGCGTTTTGAGCCAGACGCATATACCCAAAAATCATCCCAAAAATCACTGAGGTAATCACAGCGATAAAGGCCGCTTTAAAGGTTGAGATAATGCCGGGGATAAAATATGATTCCCACGCACGGTAGGTGAAAAGTTCTGTCCACTTTTCGGCTTCAAGCTGCCCTTGACGGTTCATGACCATAAGAACATAACCGAAGAACGCAAGCAACGCGATAATCGCAATGATATTGAAAGCTCGTGTGAGCGCTCGACCGCGAGGGCCTGGAGTATCAAAGAGGACCGAAGTCGTTTGTTGAGTTTTCATCGTTTCACCGCCAATTTACGTGAGGACCATGTGGTCAATAAACCGATGGGAACAACGATGATGACGAATCCTGCTGCAAAGACCATGAAAATCACAAAAATCATGTCTGAGTTGAATTCAATCATGGATTTCATCATGCCCGATGCCTCTGCTACTGAAGCAACTGTTGCCACTGTAGAGTTCTTTGCAAGTGCAATCAACGTGTTGCCCAAAGGAGTGATGGAACCGCGTAACGCCTGAGGGAAAATGATATGACGAGCAGCGGGGAAGAATCCTAACCCAATGGCTCGTGCCGCTTCTGCCTGTCCGATAGGAACGGTATTGACGCCAGAACGAATTGCTTCACACACAAAAGCCGCATGGTATAGCGCCAAGACAATTACTGCGTAGAGGAAGAAGTTCATCTGAAAATCTGAAACCAGCTGTAGCTGGAACTGTGTCCACACGCCCAAAATAGCGAGGGTCATCAGAATAGTCAACGGCGTATTTCTGAAGATATGAACATACGCTGTTCCTGCTAGTTGGAGTGAAGGTACCGGCGAAATTCTCATGAGAGCGAGAATGGAGCCGATAACAAATGATCCAATAGCTGCCCAAAAAGTGAGCTGTATATTAACCCAAAACGCACCAAGCACATCATAGGTGCTAAAGAGCGTGGAGAGCTGTTCGCTAAAAGTCACGTTAGTCTCCGTAAATCTAAGAATGAATGGTTAGGATGTGGCGCATGATGTGCCAAGGTGAGGAGGATTAAGCTCCTTGTTATAGACGAAACCTGAGTCACCGACATTCTTGGCCAGTGCCTTTTCCCATTCGCCAGTTTCTACCATTTTGTTAATAGCTTTATTAATAGCTTCGCACTTATCGCTACCTTTAGGCAGACCAACTCCATAACGTTCGTCGGTGAAAGTGTTGCCGACGAGTTTGAGATGTCCTTTATTTGCTTTAGTGGAGCCGAGTCCAGCAAGAATGATGTCATCGGTGGTTACCGCATCAACCATTCCTGCGTTGAGTGCCACAACGCAGTCTGAGTAGGAGCCTTGCTGAACAAGCTGAACACTTGAAGCAAATTTATCTTGAATTTTCTTTGCTGAGGTTGAACCCGTGACAGAGCAGAGGTTTTTTCCGTTGAGGGAATCTGGACCTTTAATATCGTTGTTATCTGCTTGAACAAGAAGATCTTGACCTGCAACAAAGTAGGGGCCTGCAAAGTCGATAGTTTTAAGACGAGATTTTGAGATGGAGTAGGTTGCAAAAATCATGTCTACCTGACCGTTCGTCAGCATGTTTTCACGGTTTGCTGAGGGCGACTCAACCCACTCGATACGGTCTTCTGGGTAACCGAGTTCTTGCGCTACGTAGCGGGCTACATCGGTATCGAAGCCGGTGTAGTTTTTGCCATCTTGGTAGCCTAGTCCAGGCTGGTCGTATTTGATGCCGATGCGTAGCTTATCGCCTTCTGATGAGTTTGCTGCACATCCAGAAAGAACGAGAGTAGCACTTGCTATAAGCGCAAGAGTCTTCACAACGTTACTTTTGAGGCGGTGAATGACGCTCATACTACCTCCTAATTAGTGGTTGAGAATTTTGGAAAGGAAATCTTTTGCACGCTCAGACTTGGGGTTGGTGAAGAACTCGTCTGGGGTTGCTTGCTCGAGGATTTCTCCATCTGCAAGGAAGACGATGCGGTCTGCTGCTTTACGTGCAAATCCCATTTCGTGAGTTACAACAATCATGGTCATACCTTCACGTGCAAGGGATACCATGGTGTCGAGAACTTCGTTAACCATTTCTGGGTCGAGTGCACTAGTTGGTTCGTCAAAGAGCATCACCTTAGGTTGCATTGCTAGAGCACGGGCGATGGCGACACGCTGCTGTTGCCCGCCAGAGAGCTGAGCTGGAATCTTATGAGCTTGGGACTCAACACCCACTTTGGTGAGTAATTCCATGGCTAATTTATCTGCATCTGCTTTGCTCATGCCACGGACTTTACGTGGACCAAGAGTGACGTTTTCGAGGATTGTTTTGTGCGCAAAAAGGTTAAAGGATTGGAAGACCATTCCTACTTCTGCACGTAGCTTTGCGAGTTCTTTGCCTTCTTCGGGAAGGAGCTTTCCGTCGATACGAATTTCACCGGAATCGATAGTTTCAAGACGGTTGATGGTACGGCATAGCGTAGATTTACCAGAACCAGAGGGTCCTAGCAGAATAATGACCTCTCCTTTGCCCACCTCAAGATTGATATTTTTGAGAACGTGCAAATCGCCATAGTGCTTATTGACCGATGTGAGCTGAACAAGCGAATCGTTCACTAGGTTCCTCCTGACGAAAGTAGATATGTCTGCAGAGAAAAGTCCCTATGCGATAAAGAGGGAATAGTCGTTGAGAATGCAGACACCTGAAATATACAGTTCTACCGTACACGGGCTTATGTAACTTGCATGTTACAGATGACGTTTATCGGTTACGGCAGAGTTTTATTAAGCCAAAAATCGTGAGACTGAAAACAGCCACGGAATACAAGCTTAGAGCGGTCTGTCTCATCATGAGAAGCGCGCTTAAGATAGCTTAGAGTAAAACACATAAATTTTTTTCTCAATGGGGGAGAAAAACGAGAGGAAAAAGATGAATTATCTTCTAGTCGGCGTCACTTTTCTTGTTCTTGCTGTGACAATGATGGGCGTTGCCGTATTAGGTAGTGACCGGCTCTATCCTTTTCGTAAAGCCTTGATTCATATGGGAGAAGACGGAATCGATTTGCCACAGAAAGTCTCTTCGTCAGCTTCTGAATCTTCAAAAAACTTTGCCGAATATCAAGAGTTCTCTCGTGAAGAATTAATCACCGCACTTATTAAAACAGAACATGATAATCTCGCATTGCGAGACGCCTTAGAGAAGTCGCGAGACGCTATAGAGAAGATAGAGACCTCCTCCACACAATAGCTGAGCATTATATGCTACGAAATCTTCACGACTAAAATACTGCAACATTATGCACGAAAGATAAAAGCCCTCACCTGTTATGCAACAGCTCATTCATCGAATCAACACGTATGCACAAACCTTTAGTGCACATCTTTATCTTCTATGGTGCAGAGTCTTCGCTTTCTGGCAACAAACCCACTGGAGTATTCAAGTCCTGAGCATCTTTGCCCTCAGCAGAATATGGGGTTGGGTAATTTTTAGCGTTATTGGTGCTCAAGATCAATACACTCCATGGAAAACGGGGCCCATGTCCTATGCTGAGTTCATCAGTATTTGGGATTCTGGATGGTACGAAAAAATAGCCCTCGACGGGTACCCTCATACACTACCCACGAATAGCGAAGGCACGGTGACCCAAAATACTTGGGCGTTCTATCCGCTCTACCCGATGAGCGTAAAATTCATCCAAGAACTTACTGGTAGCGCATACTATCCAGCAGCTATAGCACTGGCTACCGTATCGGGATTTATTGCCTCCCTTGTGGTGTATCTCCTCTTTAACCGTTCTATCAGCTGGTGCAGACAGCACCGCCTACACCTGAATAACGGTTCTAATCCTGCTGTAGAGTCTCCACACCATTTAGCGTTATGGGCTACCGCTGCTTTTGCGTGGGCGCCAGTAGCACCTGTCCTTCAAGTGCCTTATGCTGAAGCGCTAAATATGGTGTTTCTTGGGTTGACTCTCTACCTCATAATGACCCAACGATGGGCACTAGGGGCAATAGCTGGAATCCTCGCCGCTTTTTCTCGCCCAGTAGGGGTACCATTAGGGGCTTTAGCGGGAATCTGGTGGCTTCTCTGCATGTACCGTAGCTACCACCAAACACCACAAACACGTTCCACCGTCAGTACGTTACGTGGAGTTCTTATAAAACATCTCGGACAAGGTGTTAGTGCAATCAGCATATGTGCGGCTGCTATCTCTTGGCCTCTTATCGCATGGGCTTATACCGGAAAAGTCGACGCATATACCGCAACAGAAACTGCATGGCGGCAGAGCCATCTTGTCCTATTTCAACCATGGATAGCTCAAAGCCAAGAATATTTTGGGCCAGCGGGTGTTCCTGTGCTCATCATGAGCATTCTCGGCTTTATTTTTCTGATGGCCTCGCGATGTGCTCGTCGTGTATTACACCCGGTGCTTAACCTCTGGTGTTATAGCTACCTGATATATCTTCTGCTGTTCTTATACCCACAAAGCTCCACATTCCGGCTTCTCTTGCCGTTATTCCCCGTACTTTTGGTCTTTATCGGGTTGAGCGGTTCACGAGCATATAGAGTTCTTTGGATCGTCGCTTCAGCTATCTTCCAAAGTGTGTGGGTTGGCTGGCTCTGGCATTGGAAAGAGCTACCTGGTGGGGGAGACTATCCACCTTAAAAGTTATGAACTCTGAGGAATACTACGATAACTGAGCAACATAACGAGACAATAAACCTCAGCTAGTTTATTATGGTTGCTGTCACATGAGTTTGAACCATGACCATGGGACTCATTATTAAGGAGTAAAAAGATGGCTGCCCAGAAACCACGCACCGGTGACGGACCTTTAGAGATTCTCAAAGAAAACCGGAGCATTATTGTTAAAATACCTCTTGAAGGAGGCGGTCGACTCGTGCTTGAAGTATCAGAACAAGAAATTGAAGACCTCAAGAACTGTCTCAAAGATTTTGACCAATCCAGCACTTCATAAAAGCACCATATAACGCTGTACTGCCGTGAAAACTTCTCCGGTTTTCACGGCAGTTTTGTTGCCTGAACACTTTTGACAAAAATAACAGCTCTTGAATTGTTATGCCTCACCGCGCTCAATAGCAGAGTGTATCGCTCATATTTTTCTGGGCAAAGATGATGAACTGTGCGACGCTTGACGGTTTTCTTCCGAATTAACTGGTAATCTTCCATATTGTGTTCGGTATTAACGGAATGGAATTTATCGTCCTTGTAATCCTGGTGTTCGTGGTCATCGGGCCAGAACGCATGCCTGAGTACGCCCAAAAACTCAAAGAAGGCGTTAAATGGGTTCGCGCCATGGCATTTGAGGCAAAAGACGACCTCAAAGAAGTCATGGGGGATAACCCGCTAGGCGACTTTGACTGGAAACAATATGATCCACGCCAATACGACCCGCGAACTATCGTGCGTGAAGCTCTCGCTGAAGACGATGAAGAACGCGCACGTCTGGCAGCAGAACGAGAAGCTGAGAACAAGCCACCAGCACAAAATACTCAGCGTTTACCTCAAGGCGCATACGCACCTTTCGATATTGAAGCTACTTAAACCGATACCTTTTCTCAATACTGTATTCGCTCTTATCCTCTAGCTAGGCAAAATCCATCATCATTGGCGAAAACCTTACTGCTCGTAGAGAAGAATCTCCTTAGACGTTGAACGGTAACGGTTTACCATTCAAATTCCGCGCACGATGCGATAGCTGACGAGCAATACGGTTAATAGACTGAGCTGTTTCTGAGCTTGTATCAGCCCAGACCAGAGGCACACCAGCGTCCCCTCCCGTCCGTAGAGAGACATCTAAAGGCACAGAACCAAGAAGCGGAACATCATACCCTAATGTCGCAGAAAGACGCTCAGAAAGCTTCACGCCGCCTCCTGCACCAAAAATATCAAGCATCGATCCATCCGGCATACGCATCGCTGCCATATTCTCGATAACACCAGCAACCTTCTGCTGAGTCTGCACACTCATCGTGCCAGCACGCTCTGCAACATCAACGGCAGCACTTTGCGGAGTAGAAATCAACACCAACTCTGCTGTCGGTAAAAGCTGAGCCATCGAAATAGCAATATCACCCGTACCCGGCGGTAAATCAAGAAGAAGAATATCAATAGCGCCAAAATGAACATCAGTCAAAAACTGCTCTAAAGCACGATGAAGCATCGGACCACGCCAGGCCACCGGCTTATTACCAGCAACAAACATTCCCATAGAAATGACTTTGACACAGCCAGAGCCATGCCCCGAAACATTCTCTGGAACAGAGAGCACCGGCGGAAGAATCATATCTTCAAAACGTGTCGGGGCTTGTTCAATGCCAAAAAGGCCGGGAATAGAGAAACCATAAACATCAGCATCAACCACACCCACAGATAGCCCATCAGCTGCAAAAGATGCCGCAAGATTAGCGGTCATCGACGATTTTCCCACACCGCCCTTACCTGAGACCACCGCATAGACACGAGTCAAAGAATCCTCAGCACTAAACGGATTCTTAGACTTATGCCCCAACGTACTCCGTAACTTTTGCCGTTGTTGAGGGTTCATATACCCAATATGAACCTGAACCTGCTGGACACCCTCGATACCAGATAACGCCTGCGTAATATCATGCTCAATCGTTGTCTTAAGTGGACACCCTTCAATCGTCAATAAAACGTGAATGTGAGCAACTCCCTGCTCAAAGTACGCCTTCTCGACCATCCCAAGCTCGGTAATTGGACGACGAAGTTCTGGGTCATGGACCGTGCACAACGCCTCGTATAGTGTTTCGTCGATAGAAGACATCAATATCCTTAGAAAAATACAGAAAACAACAGAAGACTACTCGCCATGTTCTTGCGAGAGCTCATCGACATCTTTGACTTTAATCTGAGACAAACGTCGTTTAGGAGTACTTATATCTTCCGTCACTATCTTCGTAGACTGTGTTTCAGGAGTATTCTCTAACCCCTGAGATTCTGAACGATCTAGAACCTGCTGTAATTTTTGAAGTTCTTCCATCACATCACGCAACTCACTACGTACATAATCACGTGTTGCCACCTCACGAAGAGCAATACGCAAAGAGGCAATTTCGCGAGTAAGGTACTGTGTTTCTTCAAGATTTTGCTGATCTCGCTGACGGTCTTGAGCAGCAATCACACGGTCACGGTCATCTTGACGGTTCTGCGCTAACAGAAGTAATGGAGCAGCATAAGAAGCCTGTAAAGATAACGCCAGCGTCAAAAGGGTAAAATTTAAGGCTCGAGGGTCAAACTGTAACTCATCTGGGGCTAGAGTATTCCACCCAAGCCAGAGCGTACAAAAAACGGTCATCCACAAAATAAATTGTGGGGTTCCCATAAAACGAGCAATAGCTTCGGTAGCACGCCCAAAACGGTCAGGATTCGGTTTCCCCCCGGTAGCGATACGATGACGAGCAGCTTGGGGAGTTGCTAGACGGTCATTATGACGTTCGCGGTTTTTCTCACTCAAAGCGGCGACCTACCTTTCGTATGGGTGTGCCATCATCGTATGTTCTCCAGTCCTCAGGTAAGAGCGCATCTAGAACGTCATCAATAGTCACCGCCCCAACAAGACGCTGTGACTCATTAACGACTGGCAAAATAGTCAAATCATAGGTTGCTAATACACGAGAGATTTCTTCAAGACTGGTCATATCTGAGACTGGCTCAATGGAAGAGTCTAAAAGATTGCCGACCTGTTCGCTGGGCGGGTACCTCAACAGCTGTTGCATATGCACCATACCCAAATATTTACCCGTGGGAGTCTCTAATGGAGGTCTTGCCACTAGTACTGCTGCCGCCATTGCCGGAGGAATCTCCTCTTGTCGGATATGCGCTAAAGCCTCAGCCACAGAAGCCTCAGGGGAGAGAATAATAGGCACCGGATTCATCAATGAACCGGCGGTTCCCTCTTCATACTCAAGTAGACGACGTACGTCTTCTGCTTCTTCTGGTTCCATTAGAACTAGTAGCTGTTCACGTTGAGCGTCAGATAGTTCATTGAGCAAGTCAGCTGCATCGTCTGGCTCCATCTCATCAAGAACTTGAGCCGCGCGCTCAACATCCAGATGCGAAAGAATCTCAACCTGATCATCTTCAGGTAACTCTTGTAAAACGTCAGCAAGGCGCTCATCATGTAGCTCATGGGCGACTTCAACCATACGTTTATCGTTCATCTCATGGATAGCGTCTGCCAAGTCTGCAGCATTAGCGTGCTCATGATTAGCAACGAATGTTGTCGCTGCTTGAGGTTCTAAATCAGTTGAAAGAATTGCCTCATCCCAATCAACAACAAGGGTAGCTTTTCGGCGACGTAGTAGCCCACCATTTTCTGGGATACGTGAGATAAACAGCTCTGAGATGAACCAATCACCATTACGTCGCTGTTCCATTGCAACGTCTTCAACCGTTGCTTCTCCAGAACCATCTGCCAAACGAACTTTACGGTCAAAAATTTCTGCAACCACAAGCGCTTCAGAACCGCGCTGTTCGAAACGTCGAAGGTTGACAAGCCCCGTACAAATAATCTGAGCAGAATCGATAGAGGTGATACGAGTCATCGGCACAAAAATACGTTTTTTGCCGAGTACTTCAATCACAATACCCACAACAATAGGTTCTTTACCACGTTGCGAGATATTTCCTGTGGCGACAGCTAAAGGCCCAAAACTTCGTTTGAGCACAACAACATCGCGTAGACGACCAAGACGGTCACCCATAGGGTCAAAAACGTCCATACCAAGTAGGCGGGCAATAAAAATTTTATTCGGTGTTGTACTCACCCTTAATAGACTACGCGTTCTCACCAATTTTTGAAGAGACCATAGCCTATCTGTGACAAGAAACGGATAATCTTTAGTTCAAAACACCTCTGAATACGACACAATGTAGGGAAAAATTTTCGCCACTTGCGATACTCGCCGTTTTTTCAGGAAATACTAAGGTGACTTCGCGAAAATATAGAGCATGGACGAACAAAACATATCAGCAATTCTCTCGAACACAGGTAACCTTCCCGAAGGAATCCCCGTTGGAGAATACAACAACCGACAACAACTCAACCAAGCACTCAACACCCTCAACAACGCCAACTTCCCGCTACGAACCTTATTCATTCAAGGAGAAAGCCTGAAACAAATCGAGTTTCTTGGTAACAAACTCTCTTATCCGAAAGTTGCTTTAGCTTCTGCCGCTCAAGGTGCTTTCTTCGGTGCCTTCATCGGTCTTGCTACCGCATTATTGAGTAACGGAAACTTCGCAGCTAACCTACTATCTTCCATCCCATTAGGTATCGCTGTATGGATGATTTTTGGTGTTCTGTCTTATTCTCGAAGCAATAAACAAGGAAACTTCCAAACCCGAGCACAATTAGTTCCTCAAAAATATATTCTGATGGCTCACCCCAGCACCGCAGGACAAGCTCAACATATCCTCGGAGGCACTCAACCTACGCCAATGGTGCCAGAAGGCCCCGTACCTTTTACCCCGCCCACACCACCACAGAGCTTTGACGGAAACACCCCTCCTCCACAAAAAACGGCTGAACCGATTCCTTCCCCCACCGTTAACAGCCCTCAAAAAGAATCTTCATCAAAATTTGGTTTGAGAATAGAAGACCCCGAGGAATACGCACAAACGATTCGGCAAAAACCACCAGCACCAGAACCTAACGAACGCATTGAACAAATTCGTTCCCAACAACGAACTGGACGCTACGGAATCCGCATCGAAAACCCCGAACAATTTCAAGAAGCAATCCGTCAGCCGGGGCAATCAACGCCACCTCAACCGCAACCTTCTAACACCAAACCTCACGACAACAGTGCTGGTACTCAAGAATAACTACCAGAATCATCTGAACTGGTGAGTTGAAAAGCTGAGGAACAACTGTCCATCACCATAAAACGGGGTGTGGGGTGTTCACCAGACATGGTGAACACCCCACACCCCGTTGGCATAATCCTCTGCTATGAACGCAAAGAATCCATCCACTGTTCAATCTCAGCAACAGTACGTGGAAGATCTGCTGAAAGATTCACCGGACCATCTTCAGTGATGAGAATATCGTCTTCTAAACGAATACCAATACCACGGTATTCTTCACTAATAGCTAAGTCCTCTTCCTTGAAATACAACCCTGGCTCAATCGTGAACACCATACCCGGCTCAATGACACCATCAAGATACAGCTCACGTTTGGCCTGAGCGCAATCGTGAACGTCAAGACCTAAATGGTGGCTTGTCCCATGAGGCATCCAACGACGATGCTGACCTCCCTGCTCTGACAAAGCAACCTCTGCCGATACAGGAAGCAAACCCCACTGTTCAAGACGCTCTGCTAAGACAGCAGTAGCCGCCTCATGAACCTCACGGAACCGGCGACCAGGAACAGCTACTTCAAAAGCCGCGTCAGCAGCGTCAAGAACCGCCTGATAAATCTTTGCTTGCACTTCAGTAAAACGCCCGCTCACCGGTAGCGTTCGAGTGATGTCAGCAGTATATAGAGTGTCATCTTCTACACCAGCATCAACAAGAATCAGCTTTCCCTCATCAACCGAACCATTATTACGAATCCAATGCAAAATAGTGGCATTATTTCCACACGCCGCAATAGTGTCATAGCCGAGATCGTTGCCTTCTTCACGTGCTTTTGCGAAGAACGCACCCTCAACCACACGCTCACCACGATGATGGCCTACCGCCCGAGGCAGAGCACGAACCACATTCTCAAAGCCCTCAATAGTGTGCTGTACAGAACGACGAAGATTCTTGACCTCCACCTCATCTTTAACAAGACGCGCCTCAGAAAGAGCCTCTGTCAAAAGAGCATCGGTCTGGTCAGCTTTCTCTAAATTCACCCCAGTGTTATAACGGGACGTATCAACGAGCGCATCAATATTCAGATCGACGTTACGCACAAGACGGATATTAATACCACCAAGAGCCTGACTACCCGCATTCTTAGTGATAGCGACTTCTAACTCCGAAAGGTCCGCGGTACGGATACCGTACTCTGCTTCCACCGCTGCGAGGGTAGGACGTGGACCAACCCAGAATTCACCATAGCGAGGATCAGCATAGAACTGCGCGCTATCTCGTCCAGCAAGAGGCCGGAAATAAAGCGTCACCTCGTGATGCGAACCATTATCTCCGTGGTTTTGCTCAACTGGTTCAAAAACGAGTACAGCATCAGGCTCTTGGTCTAGCCCAAGACCCGTTTGGTGCGCAAAGGCAGAATGAGGACGGAACCGGTAATCGGTATCATTAGAACGCACTTTAAAAGCACCAGCAGGAATCACAAGACGCTCACCAGGGAAAAGGCGCGAAATACGGGCGCGACGTTCAGCCGCATAATCTGCTACTTGCGCACGCTGAGGCAATGGCGTCTCATCCGGTGCCCAATTCGATGCCATAAACTCAATAAAAGCTTCAGACTGGGGAGGCTGAGAGCGATTGTTCACTCTTTGCTCAAGGGGCTGTTCATCTGTCATATCAGAAGATTTATGTTCATCAGTAACCATAGATACAACTCTAATACGTTCAGAGGTATCTATACACCTATCTTTGTCATAGACAAGCAACCTAAGATAGAAATATGTCATATGATTTGCATACTCATTCGGTACTATCAGACGGTACACAGAGCGTAGAAGAACTCGTCGCCGAAATCGCCGGCTGCGGACTCATCGGATTTTCCCTGACAGATCACGACACGACCGCTGGATGGCGCAGCGCACAAAAACATGCTGAACAATGGGGGCTAGACTTTCTGCCCGGAATGGAAATATCGTGTGCTATCGGCCCGCTGAGCGTGCACCTACTAAGCTACGGACATCAACAAAACGATAGCGTCCTGAACGAACACATTACGCAGGCTCGCACTTCTCGTCGGACACGAGCTCAAAGAATCGTTCAAAAACTCTCTGAAACATACCCCATCACATGGGAAGACGTCTTAGCTCAAGCATCACCAGGAGCAACTATCGGCAGACCCCATATCGCAGACGCCCTCGTGAATGCAAACATTATCAGAACCCGCAGCGAAGCCTTCTCCGGATTACTGGCAGAGCGCTCAGCATATTATGTTCCGTACCGTGCCGTACACCCCGTTGAAGCCGTCACCATGGTTAAAGCTGCCGGAGGAGTACCCATCATGGCGCACCCCCGTGCTCGTATCCGCGGACAAGTTGCCTCTGCAGAGCTCATAGAACAGATGATTGAGGCCGGACTAAACGGACTTGAAATCTATCATCGAGACAACAACGAAGAAGACCGCAACTGGCTCAAAAAACTTGCCCAAAAATATGACCTCATCATAACTGGCTCTAGCGATTACCACGGCGCCGGAAAGCCTAACCGACTAGCAGAAAACACCACGCCAACTCAAACTGTCGAACGTATCAAAGAAATCATCCGGCAGAACCACCAGAAGAACACCACACCTCAACACACCCAAACAATATAAAAGGCGGTGCCCATAACCCCTTGGGTTAAGAACACCGCCCCCATCAATACAGGCTAGTCTTGTGAATCACCATCATTAACGATGCGTTTGCGCCGACGACGACGCGGAGCTTGCTCGCCCTCTACCCGGGTACGACGTCGTGAACGACCAGAAGCATCTTTCTCCACAACGGGGGAGTCTGAACGCGTATTGTCATGTTCTTGACGGCGAGGGCGACGCTGCCTTTGCCCATTATTCTGCGAGCGACGAGAAGAGGAAGAACGTTCTGAGCGGCGCTCGCCTCTGCGCGGTGAACGTTGAGCAGAAGCATCAGAATCCTTAGGCTGAGCATGAGGCATCTTACCTCGAGTGCCTTCAGGAATATCAAGGTCACGGAAAAGATGCTCAGAAGAAGAATACGTTTCTACAGGCTCTGGAACACCCAATTCTAAGGCCTTGTTAATGAGAGACCAACGAGGGATATCTTCCCAATCAACAAGAGTAATTGCGGTACCAGTATGACCGGCACGGCCTGTACGACCCACACGGTGTACATAGGTTTTCTCGTCGTCGGGGCACTGAAAATTAATCACGTGAGTGACGTCATCAACATCAATACCTCGGGCTGCTACATCTGTAGCGACAAGGACATCAACGGCATTATCACGAAACGCTTGTAATGCTTTTTCGCGTGCGACCTGAGGCAAATCGCCGTGAAGAGCACCCGCACGGAAACCACGATTCTGTAACTCATCAGAAAGTTTTGCTGCAGAGCGTTTTGTCTTGGTGAAGATAATGGTACGTCCTCGCCCATTGGCGCGCAGAACTCGACCCACTAACTCATCTTTGTCGAGAGGATGAGCACGATAAATAACTTGACGGATAGACGCCTTTGTCAACGACTCATCTTCGGAAGACTGTGCTTGAATATGCATTGGTTTACGCATATAACGGCGTGCCATTGTCAGCACAGGCCCAGGCATGGTTGCTGAGAAAAGCATGCTCTGGCGAATCTCGGGCAAACTTGCAAGAATTTTTTCAACATCGGGTAAGAACCCTAAATCAAGCATCTCATCGGCTTCATCAAGAACCACAATTTTTACCTGCGAAAGATTCATCTTCTGCTGGCGTTGTAAATCAATGAGTCGGCCGGGCGTGCCAACAATAATCTCAACTCCGCGGTCAAGAAGTTTAACCTGCTGTTCATACGGAACACCACCGTATAACGTCACAACACGAACTCCCGCACCTGCTGCTGCAGCAGAGAGATCTTCGCCTACTTGAACAGCAAGCTCACGAGTCGGAACAATAATTAGCGCTTGAGGGGAGCCAGGGGAGTGTAACGAATCCCAACGGGGATCTTCGGGGCCGATTACTCGTTGAATTGCGGGCAGACCAAAACCTAGAGTTTTGCCGGTACCTGTTTGCGCCTGCCCGATGATGTCATTGCCGGCGAGAGCAACAGGCAACGTGAGAGACTGAATAGGGAACGGATGAATGATGGAACGTTCAGCTAAAGCTTGGCAAATATCTTCGCGTAGTCCGTAATCGGCAAAAGTCTTGGGGTCTTGGTTCACGTATGTGTTTCCTGTAGAAAAGGCGCGAAAGCGCAACTATGGAGGTACGCCGATCGTGAGAAAACAAGTCACCTTATCTCAGCAGGTGACACTACTAAACATTACTGGTGGATAACGACCGGACAACCGTCTTATCTTAGCCATTCTAACAAAGCTGACAAGAAAAAAGTGGAGAGCCTAAAAATATAGGCCCTCCACTATCGTCTTCACCGTCTATATCAACGGTATATTATGCTGAGAAATTAAAGCCGACGCGACGCTTTGTCTCTGAACCAATTTCAACGAAACCGATTTTATCTCCAGGAATCAATACGACGTTACCCTTGTCGTCTTCTAGCTCTAGAACCTCACCTTTATCCATGGCGCGTGCAATGAGCTGACGCAATTCAACAGGGTCTTTATCGGACTCGATAACTACTTCGCGAGGCATATTTCTAATACCAAATTTAACGTCCATAACTGCTCCTTAAACAACGGAAATTACCGGTCATGTCTCTAGACATTCTAAAAGGTGAAGACAAAAACACCTAGAAATATCACCCTCAGCGTACCACCCCTACAATAAATCACGTAGAAGAATCCTTCTTGAATCTTCTGAACAAAAACCTTATAGAAGTGAAAAAGGCAGAGGACTAACCGTCATAGACAGAATCGTCATCAATGCAGAGTAGCCCTCCCCATGCTAAACGAAAAACGAGATTTTGTGCGCGAGCAAGCTCTTGGTCTTGAGCACCTTGCTGTAAAGCATGTTGCACCGCCGATAACGCCATTCCCGTGAGCGTGCGTGAGATGAGTACTGCTTCTTTTGCGGCTAGACCAGAATTAGGCTCTAACACTTGCGCAATATGGTTAGCAATGTATAGATGGAGGTCATCAATACGCTGTTGAACGGCCAAATCACTGTGAATATCAGATTCAAAAATGAGCCGGTAACCTTGCAGATTAGTGCGTGTAAATTCGAAGAAAGCACCAATAACACGTTCTGTACGTTCACGGTTATCTTGGGTGTCGTATAAGGGGCGAACTAGGCGTTCTGTGAGCTCTTTAATCTGTTCGTCTAATACAGCAAGATATAGCTCGCGCTTTGATTTGAAATGCTGGTAAAGTACCGGCTTTGTGACATCGGCAGCTGAAGCAACCTGATTCATCGTCGTCGTATGGTACCCCTGAGAAGAAAAAATACGTAGTGCACTTAGCACCAGATGTTGTCGTCGTAGTTCCTTCGGCAGACGCTTGTCCCCTGAGGAATAGTGTCGATCGTGTGAATCTGGTTCTTGGAGTGGCTCAACGGTCACAGAACTCAACGCTTGTTCCTGAATCTATCTAAATAACGGACGAGTGATAAGGGCATAGACATCTACCGTAAATGGCTGAAACCTCTGTATGAGAGGTATCAGCCATGACAGTTAGGAGGCGTCCTTATGTTTTTGCTCCATCTGAAGATGAGAGGGCTCTGGGGTATTTATCTCAATACCGTAGAGCGCTTCAAGAGCTGCAACGTAGTCAGCTTCACGACCGTCTTTGGCTAAAGAACGTGCACGGACCGTAGGGGTGTGAAGTAGTGACTTCACCATACGCCGCATCGTAAGCTCTAACTGGTCTACGGCAGCGCCACACCCATACTGGTTGCGAACCTTCTGCAGTTCATTGTCCAAAATAGACATCGTATGTTCCCTGAGAGCTACAATAGCAGCATCTACGTTGCGAGCCTTCTCTTGTACCGCAAAATGAGCAGCTTCATTGTCCACAATTGCGTGGGCAAGTTCAATAGAATCTTGAGTTTCGTTGGGGGCAGCCAGACGAACAGTCTCCAACGTAATCAACTCAACATCTGGCATGTCTGCAACATCTGGAGCGAAATCTCTACTCAACGCCAAATCGAGAATAATGCGTTTTCCTGCAGGAACCTCATTAGCGCTCAACGGAGCGGTAGAACCAGAACACCCAATGAGAATATCTGCTTCTTTGAGAGCTTCGTGAAGAGCACCCTCAGGAACAGCTCGTATGGAGCGCTTGTCGGCAAAAGTAGCTGCACGACCAGAGGAAGAATACACGCTAATATTTTGGCAGCCGCGCTCTCTCAGCGCCGCAACCGTAGCACCAGCGTAAGCGCCAGTACCAATAATGAGTGCGCGACGTGCATCCCACGCTAACTCTGATAGCTCATACGCTAAATCGAGAGCGACCGAAACAACTGAACGCCCTTGAGAACCAAGCAGAGTCTGCTGACCCACTTCTCGAGCAGTGCGAGCAGCACGATCAAAAAGCCGCACTAAATTACCGGTGGCTGTACCTTCTTCGCGTGCAGTAGCAATAGCTCGACGTACCTGTCCGGTAATCTCTCGCTCTCCAACCACTGCCGACTCTAAACCAACCGCTACCGTAAATAAGTGTTTGACGGCCTCATGCTGAGTGAACACTTCAAAACTACTTGCAACAAGTTCGTACGCTAAAGAAGACTGGCCGGCAATGCCACGATATATTTCCTGTGAAGTTTCTTCTAATATCAGCTGTATTTGCTGAGACGTTGCGCCGGGGGATACAGCAAGCTCCCCATAAATCTCTAAACGGTTACACGTCGAAAGAACAACGCTTCCTCGAACCCGCTGCGCCGAAACATTTTTGAGCGCAACACTAGCACCGTTGGCCAATAATGCCACGGTGTTCAAATCTACAGTCTTGTGTGATGCAACGAGCGTAAATATAGTCACGACTGACTTATCATAAACATGTTTGCCCCTCAGACGCGAATAAAAACGGGAAATATCACTATTTTTCCTCGTAGATTCCCCTCTCAACCGGCAGATACCAGCAAAGAATGACATGGTGTCGGCAAACAATGCGCAATAATTTGGCACAATGGGAAACATGAGTAGCACTTTGAATCAACGAGAACTACTGAACACACACCAGCTAGATTCTCTTCCCACCACTCACCCACTCAAAACTACAGGCGTGGCAGAGTCACCAATGCTCAAAGCCCTCACCGGACAAAAAGGCTCACACCACCCCGTATGGTTCATGAGGCAAGCCGGACGCTCCCTACCCGAATACCGAAAAGTACGTGAAGGTATTCCCATGCTAGAGGCATGTTTAACCCCAGAACTTGCCTGCGAAATTACATTGCAACCCGTACGACGCCACAACGTAGACGCCGCAATCTTCTTCTCCGACATCGTCGTCCCCATGAAGCTAGCCGGCGTAGACGTAGACATCGTCCCCGGCAAAGGCCCCGTATTATCCCAACCAGTACGCACCGCTGAAGACGTCAAAAACCTCCCCGAACTCGAAGACTCAGCACTCGACCCCATCCGAGAAGCAGTCAGCCTAACCGTCAAAGAACTCGGCGACACACCGCTCATCGGTTTCGCCGGAGCACCATTTACGGTCGCCGCTTATATGGTTGAAGGCGGACCCTCCCGAGACCACCTACGACCACGCACCATGATGCACTCAGACCCCGACACCTGGCATGCACTCGGACAATGGGCCGCCCGAACCGCAGGACAATTCCTTCAAACACAAATCGAAGCAGGCGCCAGCGCCATCCAACTCTTCGACTCTTGGGCAGGATCCCTCTCCGAAAGCGACTACCGCACCTACATCCAACCCCACTCCGCCCAAGTTCTTCAGAGCGTGGCACATTACGGTGTTCCTAGAATCCACTTTGGTACCGGAACCGCGCAGCTACTTAAAGCTATGCACGAAGCTGGAGCAGATGTCGTCGGTGTAGACTACCGTCTCGACCTCGCAGAAGCTCAGCATCGTCTTGGCGGGGGAGTGCCCCTACAAGGAAATATTGACCCTGCACTACTAAGCGCAGGATGGGATGTCCTCAAAGAACACGTAGACCACGTCCTAGCTGATGGTGCATGTGCTCCCTCCCATATCGTCAACCTTGGACACGGTGTGCCACCAGAAACAGACCCCGAAATACTCACCCGCCTGGTGGAATACATTCACACTCAAACTGCTCGGGAAGTGGCCTAAGAACAATGTCACCTGTCGATACTCGTTCCCCTAAAGAAACCGCAATCGTTGTAGGCGGTGGAATCTCCGGATTACTTGCCACTCGAGAACTTGCTCAACAAGGGCTCAAAGTAACCCTCGTCGAAAAAGAAGATCATCTCGGTGGTGCAGTAGGCGCACACCAAATCGACGGACTTGTCCTCGACTCGGGTGCAGAATCCTATGCAACAAGAACCACCGCCGTTAGCGAGCTACTCGAAGAGCTCAATATCTCCGAAAGAATCGTCACTCCACGGCAAGATGGATCCTGGCTTTGCCTACCAAACGGGGTTCACAAAGCACCACGAACAGGAATCCTCGGCATCCCCGGAGACCTCAACGACCCCGACTTCAAAAAAATTATGAGTAGAAGCGGTCTACGACGCGCTAAACTTGACCGTTTCTTACCCGCCTCCGCAGGAGAAAATGCACGTACCCTTGGCGACCTCGTACGTGTCCGTATGGGACAACAAGTACTCGATAGACTCGTCTCGCCCATCGTATCTGGAGTCCATTCCACGCACCCCGATTACCTTGACGTAGATTCTGTTGCACCAGGACTCAAAAAAGCGTTAAATACCTATGGCTCCCTTGCTACCGCTGCCGCATCACTACGTAAAAATTCTCCAGCAGGAGCACAAGTCGCAGGACTCATCGGCGGTATGCACCAGCTATCTGAAGCACTCGTTGACGATATTCTTCGTCGCAAAGTACGTATCCTTACCGGCTATGATGCCATCGCCATCGACCGCGACCGTTGCCATAACCTCTGGACACTCATCCAACGCCAACCCGAAATTGGCGAAAAAGCTGCTGCCATCCACGGAAAATACCTCGTCATGGCCTCAGACGGTCCCTCAACTCTTCGAATGCTTGGATCACACCTGAGTAGCGCAGACCTACCCCAAATTTCAGCAGGACCAGAAGTCGCCCTCGTAACACTCATCATCGAACAAGCAGAGCTCGACTCCCGACCACGCGGAACCGGAGTACTTGTCAGCGAAGAAGTGACCTCAGTACGAGCCAAAGCACTTACCCACGCCAGCGCTAAATGGGAGTGGATGAGCGACAAACTAGGGCAACATCGACACGTATTACGCCTGTCCTACGGGAGAGGACAAGACGCTAGCCCCCTACAAGAAGTCAAACTCTACGATGACCAACTCATTACCTTAGCCATCCACGATGCACAAAAACTTCTCGACGTTTCCATCTCACGAAATCAGCTCCTCGCAGCAGACGTTGTTCGATGGAAAGGCGCATTACCTACAGCAAGTCCCGAACACCGCAAAACAGTGCAAAGCTTCCGCAGCGCACTCACCGAATTAGAGAACGTCACCGCTGTTGGCGCGTGGCTGAGCGGAAACGGGCTAGCTGCTGTCACCGCAGACACTCGCAAAACCCTCAAAAACTTTATTGAACAAAACAACATCGGATAGAACCTCAACACTACAACTACGTAAACCCAAGAGGTTCACCGTACAACACACAACAACAGGTGACTCTCCATCACACCCGATAGAGAGAAACCTCTGAGGAAGGAAAACATGTCACACCAACATGGCTCACATGGAAACTACTCCCACACACACCGTGGGGATGCAACCTCATCAAAAATTCAAGGTCAAGTTCCGGGTGCTCCAGCTGACGGCGATGACAAACTCTACTACGCGCTATACACCGTATTTGCACGTACTGGAGTAACAAACACCAAAGCACAGACCCCTGAAGCTGAAGAAGAACTCAACCAAGTAATCTCAGCACTCGAAGAACAAGGCGTAACCATTCGCGGATTCTACGACGTATCAGCCATGCGCGATAACGCAGATATTCTCGTATGGGCTCACTGCGAAGTCCCTGAAGACCTCCAAGAAGCTATCCGCAAACTTCGTCGTACCAGCGTCTTCTCCGAAACAAAGATTGTATGGTCCACTATGGGCGTACACCGCGACGCAGAATTTACACGCCGTCATGCTCCAGCCTTTGCCCTTGGCAAAGAAGCACAAGACTGGGTCTGTGTATACCCCTTCGTTCGCTCCTATGAGTGGTACTACATGAACCCCGAAAAGCGTGCTGAAATGCTCAAAAACCATGGTATGAAAGGCTACGATTTCCCTCAGGTGCTAGCTAACACCATCGCAACGTTTGGACTCAACGACTACGAATGGGTCCTTGCCCTCGAAGCGCCAGAACTTGTAGACCTCGTAGACCTCATGCGTCATTTCCGAAACACTGAAGCCCGCCTACACGTCCGTGAAGAAACCCCCTTCTACACCGGACGCCGTATTCCCTCCCACGACATCGCAGGAGTTCTTGCATGAACACCCGACTACCACATGACGTAGCACCCAACGTCACCGACCCCAACAACACCGCCAGTAATGGCCCCGCCATACTCGATACAACAACTATCGAACAATTCCACGGTGAAGAAAACATCTCACGCCCTCGTAACAAAGCGCCACAACCCTACGATATGGTGATTCTTTCATCGTTTGGTGGCCCTGAAGGGCAAGAAGATGTCATCCCATTTCTTAGAAACGTCACGGCAGGACGAGGTATCCCCGACGAACGACTCGAAGAAGTCGCAACACACTACCGTGCCAACGGAGGTATCTCACCTATCAACGAACAAAACCGTGCACTCCTCAACGCCCTCGAAAAGGCTCTCCAAGAAAAAGGACCACGCATCCCCATCACATGGGCGAACCGCAACTGGAAACCTTACGTCAACGACGTAGTACAAGAAGCCTACGACAACGGCGCACGAAAAATTTTGGTACTTGCTACAAGCGCCTACCCCGGTTATTCTTCCTGCCGACAATACCGTGAAGACTACGGTATGGCACTAGAAAAACTTGAACTAGAAGGAAAACTTCAAATTGATAAAATCCGTCAGTTCTATGATGCACCAGGCTTCGTACAAGCCTTCGTCGACGGACTCGTAGACGGGCTACGAGAAGTCCACCAAAAAATTGCGCAGAACACCAACCCCGCTGCTGGAAACGGCGCTATCCGCATCATGTTCTGCACCCACTCCGTACCAACCAGCGCAGCGAACGAGGCCGGACCACGAGATGTCGACTACGAAGGCGGCTCCGCCTACGTCGAAAAGCATCTTCAAGTTGCTCGACGAGTTCTTGAAAAAGTCTCCGACATCGACTCAAAACTCCTCGAAAATGTTGATTGGGAACTGGTCTACCAATCTCGTTCAGGCCCCCCATCTATGCCATGGCTAGAACCAGACGTCAATGACGCCCTAGAATCACTTGAAGGCAAAGTTGATGGCATCGTCCTCGTACCTCTGGGCTTTGTCTCTGACCATATGGAAGTCAAATGGGACTTAGACACTGAAGCCCTAGACACTTGTAAAAACCTTGGCTTTGAAGCGGTACGCACACCAACACCCGGAACTCATCCGGCATACGTTGAGTCTTTGCGTCAGCTCATCCAAGAACGTGTACAAGAAACGAATGCAACACCGTTTACCGCCCCCAAAGAACCACTTTTCGGTGGTTGCTCTAACCGTGGATGGTTCGACGAATGCGACCCTCAATGCTGTAAACCAGCACGTGCTCAACAACATCGAGCAACGATTGCAACCTACCATATGAATACTACGGAGGACTAAAACCTATGGGCTACACCGTTGGCACCCGAGGCTCGGCGCTAGCACTCACTCAAACAGGTATGGTTGCTGACGCCATCGGACGTATCTGCAACCAAAATATCGAACGAGTAACCGTCAAAACTGAAGGCGATATCCTGACCGGTCCGCTTTCACAGATGGGTGGTACCGGTGTATTCGCTGCAACGTTAAGACAACGAGTACTGGACGGCAGTGTCGACATGGCTGTTCATTCCCTCAAAGATTTGCCCACCCAGCCCTGCCCTGGACTCAACATTGCGGCAATTCCTGAGCGCGAAGACCCACGAGACGCACTATGTGCTCGCGATGGACTCACCTTAGAGACACTGCCAGAAGGTGCAAACGTTGGTACTGGATCTCCTCGACGAGCAGCCCAGATTAAGGCGTTACGCCCAGATATCAATATCGTTGATATTCGAGGTAACGTGGGCACACGTCTTGCACGAGTCCCCGGTCTAGAACATTATGGCAATGCAGAAGCGGTAGGGGACTGCGATGCAGTTATCCTTGCGGCTGCTGGTTTGCACCGGCTAGGTTATGAATCTGCTATTTCTGAATATCTTGACGTTTCTCGTGTTCTTCCTGCCCCTGGGCAAGGTGCCTTGGCTGTAGAAATACGTGAACAAGACGTCCACAACAACACTGAGCTAGCTCAAGCTGTCGCTACCGTAGACCACCTACCAACACGCTACGCGGTGATCGCTGAGCGTGCTGTGCTACGTCGTCTAGAAGCAGGTTGTGCTTCGCCCATTGGAACATACGCGAGATATGAACAAGACCAGCTGATTCTTGACGCTGTAGTGGCTTCTGTTGATGGTTCTCAGGTGCTAAGACATCATGCAGCAACCGTACTTTTGAGTCAAGAATCAGCTGAACAGCTTGGTATTCAAGTAGCAGAAGACCTCCTGCAAATGGGCGCTGACCGTTTAAACGGATTGAATAGTTAGTGTCCATGGCCAACGCAATGACCTCTACTCGGCTGCTCATCACTCGTTCGTTTGAACAAGCACAACCGTTTGTTGAGCTTTTGTCTCATACGTCTTTAGCGCCGGTAGAGGTCGATTGTGCCCCTATCCGCCAAGCCGTCGCTCATACACCAGATAGTGAGCTCATGAGTCGTCTGCCTCATGGCGGATTTTCTTGGGCTCTTATCAGTAGCGCGAATGCTGTGCTTTCTTTGAAAAAATATGCTGTTGAATCTCAGCGTACGTTGCCTCAATTACTAGCAACAACAAAAGTTGCTGCTGTTGGTGCCTCCACGGCACAAGTTTTGGCTGATAACGGTGTTGTGGTGGACTACATTCCTTCGGTGATGGACGCTCAACATTTGGGGCAAGAACTTCCGTATGACGACGATCAACCTGTTCTGTGTGTTTTGGGAAAGACTTCACGGCCGACTCTCAACCATGTTCTAGCATCACGGAATATACCTACAGAAACGGTGATTCTTTACGATATGGAACCTTACCCCGCTACAAACCCGTTAACGCCGTTGAGAGCACCCGAAAAATCTTTTGCTCTGGGACAGGTGCGAGAGCGTTGGCAAGAATATGCGGGTGTTATCGCAACGGCTCCTTCTCTATTAGAAGAACTCGTCACCCATATTTACGGTGAGGAATCTCCGGTATCTTTTCCCCCTCTTATTGCGATGGGAAGAACAACCGCATCTCATGCGCAGCGTTTAGGTTTGGATGTTTATATTGCGCCTGCTCCAACCCCTGACGGATTATGCGAAGCGGTTCATCATTATTTTTTGTAATTTTTTTTTGGTTATCACGCAAAGAAAATAAATGTTTTATGAGAGGAGAACTCCTATGACGGCACTCAACCTTCAGTATCGTCCACGGCGTCTACGCGCAACTCCTGCGTTGCGTAAACTGGTATCCGAAACACAACTACGCCCAGAGCACCTCATTCAGGTTCTCTTTGTGCGAGATGGAATTGAGGAACCTCAGCCTATCGCGTCTATGCCTGGACAATATCAGCACACGTTAGATTCTCTGCTAGAGCAGGTAGAACAAGCCGTATCAGCAGGGATTCAATGTATCGATCTTTTTGGTGTTCCTCGTAAAGAAGACAAAGATGCAGATGGAACTCACGCATGGTTACCAGAGGGCATTTTGAACCGTGCTATTGCACAGGTTCGTCAACGTTTTGGGGATACCATCACGATTATGGCGGATACCTGTCTTGACGAGTTCACCAGCCATGGACATTGTGGGCCACTTTCGACAGACCGGTTCGGTCAGCCGATTGTCGATAACGACGCCTCTGTGCATGCTTATTCTCAGATGGCGTTGGCGCAGGCTCGTGCCGGTGCACATATTGTGAGCCCATCGGGCATGATGGACGGACAAGTACAAGCAATTCGTCAGGCGCTTGATGCAGAAGGGTTCTACGACGTCGCTATTATGGCGTATTCGGCAAAATATGCTTCAGCATTCTTTGGTCCTTTCCGTGATGCTGTCGGTTCTTCGCTAGAAGGTGACCGTAAGAGTTATCAGCAAGACCCAGCTAACCGTCGTGAAGGTCTACATGAAGTACGGTTAGATATTGAAGAGGGTGCAGATTTCGTTATGGTGAAACCGGCGATGGCGTACCTTGACATTGTGCGTGAAGTCGCTGATTTCTCTCCAGTACCGGTAGCTGCCTATCAAGTTTCTGGAGAATATGCCATGATTGAGGCTGCCGCTGCAGCAGGGTGGGTCGACCGTGAAAAGATTATTCTTGAGTCGTTGACAGGCATTCGTCGCGCTGGCGCTGACATTATTTTGACGTACTATGCAACAGAAGTAGCCTCTTGGCTTTCATAATGTTTTGTAGACTAGAGAAAACATTACGCAACAGATATGAAGAAAGTTCTCACCTATGAGTAGTATCTCCGAAGACTTATTTAACCGTTCTCGTGCTGTCATCCCTGGGGGAGTGAACTCACCGGTTCGAGCCTTCAACTCCGTTGGCGGTGTACCCCCCTTTATGGTTGAGGCACAGGGCCCTTATCTGACCGATGCTGATGGCAGAAACTACGTTGATCTTGTGATGAGCTGGGGCCCTGCACTTTTAGGACACCGCGATTCGTCTGTAGTTGAGGCAGTTCACGAAGCTGTAGAGCACGGTTTATCTTTTGGCGCCTCTACTGAAGCCGAAGCTGAACTTGCTGAGCTTGTTATTGAGCGTATCAACGCTGTGATTCCAGGAAGTATTGATCAGATACGTATGGTGTCTACGGGTACCGAAGCAACCATGACGGCTATCCGTCTAGCTCGCGGTTATACCGGACGTGATAAAATCATTAAATTTGCTGGTTGCTATCACGGACACGTTGATGCTTTACTTTCTGAAGCTGGTTCTGGCGTAGCAACCTTAGCAATGCCCGGTTCAGCAGGAGTAACAGCTGCAACAGCAGCTGAAACTATTGTTCTCCCTTATAACGATACCCAAGCAGTTCAACGTGCTTTTGAACAGCATCATGGACAGATTGCGGCTATTATCACCGAAGCAGCACCGTGCAATATGGGTGTGGTAACACCCGAGGCTGGATTCAACCGGTTCTTACACGATACTGCCCATGAGAATGGTGCATTGCTCATTTTTGATGAAGTCTTAACAGGTTTCCGTGTATCTTCTGCCGGCTATTGGGGATACACCACAGAAGATGAGGGAGGCTGGGCTCCCGATATCTTTACCTTCGGAAAAGTTATTGGTGGCGGTATGCCCATTGCCGCACTGGGTGGTAAACGAGAAGTGATGGAGTACCTTGCCCCGTTAGGGCCCGTCTATCAGGCAGGTACGCTCTCTGGTAATCCCATCTCTCTTGCTGCAGGCATCGCAACGCTCAAAGCTGCAACAGAAGACGTCTACCAGACTATTAATCAGCGTAGTGAAGAGCTTCAAAAAGCTATCCACTCCTATGGCGAAAAACTTGGTTTGAACTACTCGATTCAACGCGCCGGAAACCTGTTCTCTCTATCATTTGGTACAGCTGAGCACGGTGTACATCATTATGACGATATCAAAGCAAGTGAAACGTTCCGTTATCAGGCATTTTTCCATAGCATGTTGAACTCTGGGGTGTACCTCCCACCAAGTGCTTTCGAAGCATGGTTCTTATCTGCCTCACATAATGATACGGCGATGGATCGTATTCTTTCTGCACTGCCTGAGGCCTTAGAAGAAGCTGCTCAGGCTCAACCCGCATAAATAATACTATTTAGTGTTCTCTTCAATGAAAAAACCTTTGGGGTTGTATCCTCTGATGTGGAGGATACAACCCCAAAGGTTTTTTGATGTTATATAGGTGATAACGTATTCGCCTTACCGTAGATGATAGTCAATATTAAAACGACGAACTTTTTGCAAATCTCGGTTATAGAACCAGTTCTTATCCATCAGAAAACGAGCAAATACAAGCCCCATACCAATGGCGAAGAATAATAACCATACCTCCACCATGCCAACTGCAGCTTCTGCAATATCACCATCAGAAAGATACGCCATGGAACGATAGAACGTCACACCCGGAACCATCGTGACAACCGCAGGGACAGACAACGAAACACGCGAATACTTCCGATGGTGTAAGGGCGCAATAATTTCAGCAAAAGTTGCTGCTAAAAGAGCACCTGTAAATACCGCTAGTTGCGGGGCCAAACCCACATCAGTAGCAAGGATACGAAGAGGGTTCACCACAGCAGCAATAATTCCTGCCCATAAACAGCTCGTGGGCATCGCCGAGAAAAGCATCGCAAACCCATACGCTGCAATAAAAGACGCCGCAACTCTCAACGAATATAACGTGATAGGCGAAAACTCCAGTGGAACAGCTTTCTGTAGAGGAAGCTCAAACGTAAAGGCAAGAATCCACACTGCAAAAGAAGCGCTCGCAAGTAACAACCCCACGTAGGTAAGTCGCCCAATAGCCGCAGAAAAGTCGAAGCGAGCTAAATCTAACATTGCAGTCACCAGCGGAAAACCTGGTACTAAAAACAAGATAGCAGAGATGAAACCTACAAGATGATCAGAAGACGTTAACCCTAAAGCAGTCAACGTACTGACCCCACAAATATAAGACCCCGCAGAGAACACCCCACATAAGAACCATATGGCGAGGTGATTAACTTCTTTACCCAGTAAAACTGAACGCAATAATTGTCCCAGACCAGAACAGAAAAAAACGATACTACACTCAACAACCCCACCATTGTTGAGAAAAGCAAACCCCGCACAAGCAAAAGCGGCAGCAAGAGAAAGCAACCATCGAGGGTATAGGTGCGGTAACCGTGCAATACGATCAATCTCCTGACCTGCTTCAAAAGGAGAAATCTTTTCAGGAAGGTTCGATACAAAATCGCTGAGTAAATCAATACGATAAGCACTAATACCCATCGCCCGTTGTTCACCAATTTCAGTACGAAAATTACCGGCAGCATAAGCAGTTGTGGTCAGCTCCGTAAACGTCACCTGCGAATGATGCTCTTCTAACCCTACTGCTCTTGCAAGACGTGCCATTGAGGCTTTCACACGAAAAGCGCTAGCACCTGATTGAAGCATGAGCAGTCCAAGCTTCATCACCACGGCAGACTGTGATACAAGATATTGATGTTGTAGCCGTGAAGAACCTAAATAGATACTATTAGTGGGCGGCTCTGCAGAGAGATTCTCAGACATCATGACACCTTAGAAAAATATATTGAGTAAAAATACTTGTGAAAATACACCGCACAAGAACGCACTAACCATGGCGTATAGGCCATGAACCGTCAATTATTTGATTCTTACCTTGACGCTTGAGATATTCTTGAAACTCCGCAGCCTGCTCTTGCGCCCACAGAATCTGTTGCTGATGTAAGAACCTCGCATCTTGGGCAAGATCAGGGAAAGAACCTGCCATAGCCGTGAGCAGGCGTTCTGCTGCTATCGCATCATCCTTAGATGTATGCGCATTCTCTAAACTCACACCATATTCTTCGCTGAGCACCTCTAGAGTACGTTTGCCTCGTTTAAACTGATGAAAATGCTTATTCAAAACATAAGGATCTAGCACCGGCTCACACTTGAGCTCTGGATACTCGTATCGTTGTAACTCATAATGCAACACCGAAAAATCATAGGCAGCGTTGAAAGCAATAACGGGGATACCGTCATGAAAGAGAGAACCCAGAGCAGACGCCACTTGAAACACAACGGTGGAAGCATCCTGTCCATGTTCTTGCGCATATTCAGTGCTAATACCGTGAACTGCTGAAGCCTCTGCTGGGATATCAATACCAGGGTTTGCTAACCACTCTCCAGCGCGAATAGTCTGTCCATCTGCCCCCACCAGAACCAAAGAAGCCGTCACAATACGTGCCGTACGAGGATCAACCCCCGTCGTTTCTAAATCAAAAGTTGCCCGAGGATTATCTAGCCAAGAAGTCATACTCCACACTATATCGCTTTTTTGATAAGCCTAATAACCCCACCCCATGTATCGGAGACTTGCCGTTATCAAGTGTGATAACGCTCCTTCCACCCAAGACATGTCGTAGAGCATCGACATCTTTTAAATCTATGAGAT
The DNA here is from genome assembly GCF_048512825.1 of Rothia sp. CCM 9418. Taxonomy (NCBI): domain Bacteria; kingdom Bacillati; phylum Actinomycetota; class Actinomycetes; order Micrococcales; family Micrococcaceae; genus Rothia; species Rothia sp. CCM 9418. The sequence goes on along the minus strand of NZ_JBLXXX010000002.1, from coordinate 332,568 downwards.
ACATCGTTCCCCCATAACATAAAAATCATTAAACTTATGGGGGAGAGGCTAATTACTAAAACCTCTATAAACAACGCAAGAAGGAACCCAAACGATGAGCAACACACCACGGATCATTCTTGGTGCAGCAGGAACGGGCAAAACCACCCAACTCCTTGAACACGCCCAAAACTACCTTGACTCTGGTGCCGAAGCTGATGGCATGATGTTCCTAACGCCTTCCCGTACCAGTGCTACAAGGATGAGAGAACTCATCGCCAACCACACTCAACGAACCCTCTCAACCGTACCAACTCGCGCATGGCAGTCTTATGCTTTCGATATCTTACGACGCGCCCAAATCCAAGGACTACTACCGGGGGTAGAACTATCACCCAAACTTATCTCAGGACCAGAACAAGACGTCATCATCTCAGAACTGCTCCAAGGACACACACAAGGTTACGGAAAAATAATTATTTGGCCCCAAGAGCTTAAAGAGGCCGTACACACTGAAGGATTCCGCCACGAAATTCGAGACTTCTTCGACCGCATCGCAGAATATGCTATCGACCCACAAGACATCGAAAACTACGCCCAACAGCTCAACATCCATACATGGGCTCTGATCGCCCAACTATATAAGGAATACCAACAGATTCGTCGTCTACGGATGCCCAATGCTTTCGATCCCGCAACCCTCATCCATGAAGCTCAACAGATTCTGACCCACAACCCAACCTTTCTCGCAGAAGAACGCGAACGTTTCAAACTCTTACTCATCGACGATTTCCAAGAGGCAACACCCTCCATCTACCGTCTACTCGAAACGCTCTGTTCACCTGAAACCTCACCAGCTCCAGCACCCCAAACAGTTATCGCTTTATGCACCGATACTGTGGTCCAAGGTTTCCGTGGTGCTCGCCCCGATAAAGCAAAAGAGCTTCCTCGTATCCTTGGAGACTATGAGACCCTATCTCTCAACCTCTCCCACAGGATGCCCAAAGATATTGTTTGTGCCTATTCCACCGTCACAGAACGCATTCCGCCGGTTGCCCAAATGCGCTACGACCGTCAACCACAATACGCACCAGCTGCCGAGCCTGCCGCAACTGCGGAAGAAACCTCTCAACAAGAACCTGCTCTGGATGGGTATCTTGTTCAGAACGTTCAACAAGAAAATCGACTGTTAGCACAGATGATTCTTGAAAAACACCTATATGAGAACGTCCCCTATCACCAATGCGCCATTATTGTGCGTAACACCGGCGCAATAGCACGTATTGAGCGTACCCTCATGAGCCACGGCATCCCTGTATCGAGCGCTCGCACCCTTAACGTGCTGAGTCAAGAACCTGCAGTACGCCCCTTCCTTGACGCATTAGCTATAGCGGTACATCTATACGAACAAGAGCAGGACCTCAACAGTGATGCCCACCCTGTTAGTGAGTCTGGATTATCTACGGATATTGTCTTGTCGTTATTACAGTCTCGCCTAGGTGGCGCTACCGCAATGGACGTGCGTCGCTTACGACAACAGTTACGCGCTGAAGAACTAAAATCTGGTGGAACACGCCCCAGCGATGAGCTGCTCCTTGAGGCGCTTTACCGTCCTCCTCGTATTGCTGCTAGGGGAGCAGACCGTGCCGTACACCGTATTCACCATGTGCTCTCTGCCGGTGTCAAAGCACTCTCACAAGAAGGAGCAACAGCTGAAAGCGTTCTGTGGGCGTTATGGGAGTCTTCAGAACTTGCCCATATTTGGCGTCAAGAATCATTAAACGGTGAGGGGTTGAACGCGCAACGTGCTCACCGAGATTTAGATGCCATGCTTGGTCTTTTCGAGGCCGCCTCACGTTATACCGAGCAGATGCCTGGTGCGAGTGCCTTCCAATTCTTGAACTACATGATGGCTCAAGACATTCCGATGGATACACTGACCCGAACGACACGCGTACAAGGGCACGTTGAAATATTGACTCCAGCTTTAGCTGCAGGACGTGAATGGGACTACGTTTACATTGCTGGATTACAAGAAGGTATCTGGCCGAACACTACTGTGCGCGGTTCTCTACTTGAGACGCATAAACTCACCGATATTCTTGATATCGGGTTAGACGCTGCACGACACATAACCTCCACTGATCGTGTGCGACAAACCCGTCACGATGAACTACGCATGTTTGCCACTGCTCTATCACGAGCGAAGAAACAGGTTCGGTGTACAGCAGTGATGTCTGAAGACGAATTTCCTAGTGAGTTTTTTGACCTTGTTGTTCCAGGCTCTCATGAGGGACGAACAACTACTGAAGTTCGACGTCCGATGACTCTTCGTGCGCTGGTGGCAGAGTTACGTCAGTGGGCAGAACAATATGAGCAAAGCCCCGAACCCGCTCACCATGCGATACAGATTCTTCGCAAGTTCAACGACCTAGGACAAACACGTGGGTATATTGTGCCCGGTGCCTCACCTAATAGCTGGTGGGGGCTGAGTCCGCTCTCCTCTCAAGGCAGTGCCTTTGGAGAAGAGGCACCTATTCCGATGTCACCTTCACGACTAGAGACGGTGCACCGTTCTCCGCTGGAATGGTTCGTTTCCGAATCACGGGCAGAAGCTGCTACCGATGCTTCACGTTCTTTAGGAAACGTTGTACACGAACTTGCAGAACAGTACCCTCACGGGCCAGGTTATGTTCTGGAAGAACAACTTGCTCAGACCTTCCAAAAAATGAATCTTCCTGATACCTGGGAAACTCAAAAAATCTATGAACGAGCACAAAAGATGGTACGAAAATTTGCCTCCTATGTGGCTGAGTTATCCCAGCATCAGCGGGAATTGAGTAATGTCGAAGGCAGTTTTAAAGTTTTTGTTCCAGGAAAAACACGTGACGCGTTACTGGTCGGCAGAATTGACCGTTTAGAGAAAAATCAAGAAACTGGACGCTACGCCATCATCGATTTGAAAACGGGGAGAACTGCACCCTCTCAGAAAGAGAAAATACCTCGTCACCCACAACTTGCAGCTTACCAAGTTGCTTTAGAAGCTGGTATCGGTGAAAAACTTGCTCAGGGGGAAGACTCACCCGAAGCGAGATTTAGCGGGCTTACATCACGCTCTGGCGGTGCCTTCCTCATACAGTTAGGTACCGACACGAAAACTTACCGTGAACAGCAACAAGAGCCTCTCACAGAAGAAGATTTATGGGCAGTAGAGCTCATTCAACAAGCAGCAGAGCTTATCGCTCAAGAATATTTTCAGGCACGCCATACTTCAGCCCAAGCTAGTGGCTACGGTATCCAATGCAAACTTCCCGAAATCTGCCCGTTATGTGCTCGTGGTAGACAAGTGACGCAATAACGAAAAGAGACGATAAACATGACGGAAAAAACTCAAGAAGACTTCAGCCCAGAAGAAATAGCCAAACTGCTTGGCAAACCAGCGCCCACCCCTGAGCAGTCTGAAATTATTTGCTCAGATTTACGCCCCTGTCTCGTTATTGCGGGTGCAGGTTCTGGGAAGACCGCGACCATGGTCGATAGAGTTATCTGGCTCGTTGCGAACCAAAAAGTGAGACCAGAAGAAATTTTGGGAGTGACCTTCACCCGAAAAGCTGCTGGAGAGCTTCGTGAACGTATCCGTATCGCGCTGAATCAGCTACGTCATCAAGGCATCATCAAAAGAACAGATCGAGACGAAGAAATCACCGACCCTGTTGTCTCAACCTACCATTCATATGCGAAGAGTCTTGTCTCCGACTATGGCCTACGCCTTGGCATAGAACAAGATGCACAGCTCTTAGGACAGGCCCAAAGCTGGCAGCTGATGGCACAGATTGTGGAGCACCTCCAACCAGAGATTGCTTTAGAAGAACTCATGTCTAAAAGTACCATCATCAAAGATGCGCTGACCCTTGCCAGTGAATGTTCTGAACACCTTGTCACACCTGAAAAATTACAACAATGGTGTGAGGACGAAGAACAAAAAGTACGCAATATCAGCGGAAACAGAATCTCTAGTGAACAAAGAAACCTTTTAAAACGTCTTCAACAGCGTCGTTTTTATGCTGGCATCATCCAAGAATACCGCAACGTTAAAAAACGTATGCAAGTGATGGATTACGGGGACCTTGTCTCTTTAGCTGCGCGTATTGCACACGAATTTCCAATGGTGTCAAAAACTGAACAAGAACGCTATAAAGTTGTTCTCCTAGACGAGTTTCAAGACACCTCCCACGCTCAAATGCAACTTTTCTCAGACCTTTTTGGGCATAGGAAAGATTCTCAACGCGAACATGCTGTGATGGCCGTGGGCGACCCGAAACAGTCCATTTATGGTTTCCGTGGGGCTTCTGACGGCCAGCTCTTTAACTTCTACCAGTACTTTCCAACAGCCAACAAAGACACAAAATTCTTAACAATAGCGTGGCGTAATGATGTTTCGATTCTTACCTGCGCTAATACCCTCGCAACACCTTTATCAAAACCTGCAGATTGGTCGAGAGCAAAACCTCTGGGCAAACCTATTCCTCATCTTCAGCCACGTCCAACCGCAGAAGCGGGAAAAGTCCTCCTCGGTGGCTACAACTCAACCGAAGAAGAAGCCCAAGCTATCGCCCAAAAAATCTATGAAGAACGCCACAAACCAGAATATTCTGCGCTCAACGGCAGCATGCCAACGATGGCAATTCTGTGCAAAAAACGGGCAATGATGGAACCCCTCCGCAAAGAACTTGAAGCGTTGTCTATCCCATATCAGGTGGTGGGTCTTGGTGGTCTGCTAGATACCCCAGAAGTCGTCGAAATGGTCTGCTACTTGAGGGTACTCTCTGACCCCGGGCGTTCTGACGCGCTCATGCGAATCCTCAGCGGTGCACGCTGGCGTCTAGGCACCCACGACCTCTTAGCGTTAGGGGACTGGGCACGGCATCTAGCACGCCGCCGTGAACACGCCATCAAAGAAGGCATCCGTGAAAAACTGACCTCGGACGAGACTCCCTCACCCGCCGGCAGTGAAGGAGACGAACACCCCCTCAACACTGTTGAATCAATACTTTCTCGAGCATGCCTTGATAACACCGATGACGCTTCACTAATTGAAGCCATCGAAACGTTGCCTCCAGAAGAATGGGTATCTGCTCAAGGCCGTCAGCTGAGTACAGAAGGACTTAACCGCCTACAACGCTGCGCCGAAGAACTAACAGAGCTCCGTCAATACATGAACGAAGACCTCACCACACTTCTATACGAGATAGAACAGAAAATACTGTTAGACATTGAGTTAGCTGTCAAACCAAATATCAGCTCTCACCATGCACGGCGTAACCTCGACGCTTTCTACGAGTCGGTGGCAAACTATATGCTCACCGCACCGCGCCTTTGGGCAAGTCTTCGAGCAACACAAGAACAACCTCACAACTCCGAGAAAGAATCACCATCAACCTCACAAAAAATTTCACTCTATGCTGGGCTTAGCGGCACCAGCATGGTGAGCGGATTTTTAGCATGGTTAGAAGCCGCAGCCCAAGAAGAATCTGGACTAGAGATGATGGTTGATCCTCCTAGCCGAGAAGCCATACAACTCTTGACAGTCCATGCCTCTAAAGGACTCGAATGGGACCACGTATATATTCCAGGACTATGTGAAGGGGACTTCCCCATCACAAAAGACCAACGCTGGACACAATGCTCTGACTCACTCCCTACTCCGCTACGTGGAGACAAAGACTTTATGCCACCGTGGATTAGCACATGTGAAGATACTAAAGAGCTCAAAGAATCACTAGAGATTTATAAAGAGCAAACTCTCGAATACACTACGACTGAAGAACGTCGCCTCGCCTATGTGGGGGTAACACGCGCTCGCTCACTACTCATGCTGACTCATGCGGTATGGAAAGGCAGTAACAAAACTAAAAATAAGGTATCTACGTTCTGGGAAGAGTTGTACAGACTGACCGAAGGGCACTCTGGTGGGGCAGAAGATTTTGCTTTTGAGGTTCTTTCTACAAGTAGTGTTCCTGAAGAACAAAAAACAAACCCACAATCAGAGAAAATTTTAAGCGCATTATGGCCGTTTGACCCCATCGACGGACCTGTGACATGTAGCTGGGATTCTTTAGAAGAGCTCGAAGAAACTCCCGAACCAAAAATACGAGAACTACACCAACATGCAAAACCATCACGCCGCCAACGGGTAGAGCATGCTGCCCAAGAAATAACGAACTCTATAGAAGAACACTCGTCGCTTGAAGCATCTGATAGTGAAAACCCGCTCATCCGCCAATGGGGCGAAGAAAGTAAGCTACTTTTATCGCTTCTGCAACGTCAAGAGGAAGAAGACCCTCTTGGCATCCCTCAACACCTGAACACGTCAACGGTTGTGTCTCTCATTGACGATCCGCAGAAGGTTCTTGACAATACTTTGCGTCCAATACCGCAGCGGCCGACTATTTCAGCACGTCAAGGAAATCTTTTCCACTCATGGATTGAAAATTATTATGAGAAACCGGCAACCTTAGAATTCGACGAGGAATACGCAGAAGAAGAGAACGACGAAATTATCCATTTTGAGAAGTTCACACAAAACTTCCTCGCAAGTCCCTGGGCCGATATCAAACCGTGGGCTGTAGAGTACCCTTTTGAAACTCCTTTAGCAGGTACTTCTGTCAGGGGTAGAATCGACGCAATTTTTAGGCATGAACAACCTGACGGTAGCGTACGCTGGGAATTAGTAGACTGGAAGACAGGGCGAGTTCCGAACACCAAACAGCTCGCATACCTTAGCTATCAACTTGCCGTATACCGTATTGCTTTCTCACGCCTTCACAACGTTAACCTTACGGATATCGATACAGCATTCTGCTACGTATCTACAGGAGACATCATCCGCCCCGAACATTTAGCGGCTGAAGATGAGCTAGAAAAAATTATCCGTGAGAAATGGAACAGAACCACCAACTAATGTTCTATCTCTCATAAGAAACTGTGGGGTGCATACCCACAATGGTATACACCCCACAGCTTGTATCAGAACTTTTATTGCGGTGGCGCAATCTTAAGAAGACGTAACTCACCAGAGGCAAGAAGCGAATCTTCAAGCTCACGAAGAAGCTCTAACGCCTGCTGGAACATCTCCTCATCTTCACGCTCTACAGCTCGTAGAAGCCACTGCGCCAAGGCAAATTCTGCATAAAGATGAGCACGCAATGACAACGCAGAATCTGGAAGCTGCGGCATCTGCTCAATATATACATTGAGAACTTCTTCAGAGAACCGTTGGTCTTCACACCCTAAAAGCCATGAAAAATCAAGAGCTGGATCGCCAACACACACTTCAGACCAGCCGGTTACGGCGGTGACTTTTTTCTGGTCTAAAACAAGATTATCTTCGTTCAAATCGCCGTGAATCACACGAGGCCTAAATGACCACATCGCATCATCATCAATTTGTTCACGCCACCGCTGAATGAGCAAAGGCGAAATCTTATTGAGAGCCTCAACTCTATCCAACTCTGCACGACGCCGTTCTCGTATCTGCTCCGCCGAATACACCGGAAGATTCGCATCCTCAATAATCGTCTCAGGCATCACATGAATGGTTGCAATGAGACGACCTAAAGCGGTCGCTAAGTTTTCGGTATCTTCTTTTGCATAAGAAGAAATCTCTGCCAACTCATCAATCTCATAGTGAGAACCCGGAATATGAGTATAAATAAATGTTTGCATACCGTTAACAAGAACCGAACCAACAATAGTCGGTACAAGAAACGGTAAACGTGCCCTGAGCCCTGCTGAAAAAGATTGTAGGATGACGTGCTCAGCTTCAAGACGAACGCTTGCCTCGGGATTCTTCGGCGAACGCACACGCCAGCGTTTGCCAGCAGAATCAATGATAATAGCCGAATCAAAGTCTGTCGTATCGTCGGCAGAAGGCAACGCCGCAACAGGATATAAACCTGGTACGCCAGCAGAAACAATAGCAGCAAGTTGAAGGGGAGTAACAGTCACATCACAAGAGTACAAGAGAAATGCCAACACCTCGAACGAACATCGCCAGATAGTCTAAAATAGTGACATCTTTTATACGAAAACTTTATAAAACTATCAGCTATGCCACAGCGAAGAACCGCAATAGCATCCTTCAACGGTGGCTACTGCAAAAACACTGAACTACACTGGAACACAGAACACCCCATCCCATAACGATAAAACGCACAGGAGTCCGATGTCTTTTCTCCCCTTTACTGCAGAATCGACAGCTAACACCCCCCAACACGTACCATACGGTGCTCCTGATTCCCAAAAAATTCTTGAAAACCTCGACCCCGAACAACGCCGAGTTGGTAGTGAACTTGACGGACCCATGTGCGTATTAGCTGGTGCAGGAACAGGTAAAACCCGAGCCATCACCCACCGTATCGCATATGGTATAGCTATTGGACGGTACGTACCTCAACGCGTTCTTGCGCTGACCTTTACCGCACGAGCTGCTGACGAAATGCGTCTTCGGCTCCGTGCATTAGGTGCTGACGGAGTTCAAGCACGAACCTTTCACTCTGCCGCGTTACGACAACTACGCTACTTCTGGCCAAGAGCCGTTGGCGGAACTGAACCAACCCTTATCAGCCACAAAGCACCTCTCATTAGTGAAGCTGCACAACGCCTTCGACTTAGCACCGATAAAGCAACGTTAAGGGACTTTGCTTCAGAGATTGAATGGGCTAAAGTCAACCTACACACCCCTGATACTCTCAACAGCGCGATTAAAGGGCGTTCTCTACCCGCCGGAATAGATGAACAAACGATGGTGCGTCTCTTCCGTGCCTATGAAGAACTCAAAGACGAACGCAACATGATCGACTTTGAAGATGTTCTTCTCCTCACCATTGGAATCCTCGAAGATGACCCATCCATTGCTGCAGAAGTACATAAACAATACCGGCACTTTATCGTCGATGAATATCAGGACGTTTCACCTTTACAACAGCGCCTACTAGATGCTTGGCTGGGAGATAGAGACGACCTCTGCGTTGTGGGCGATGCTTCACAGACCATCTACACTTTTACCGGTGCAACCAGCAGATATCTTCTAGGATTCCGTCATAAATACCCTCACGCACATGTTGTTAAACTGGTACGTGACTACCGTTCAACACCACAAGTAGTTCATCTTGCCAACTCTTTGCTTAAAACTCGACGGGCACTCCCTGACGCAACACCTGGGCGGTGGGCAGAACCTCTAGAACTGATTTCGCACAAACCACGAGGGCCGGAGCCTCAATGGTTTGGATACAACGACGACGAAGAAGAAGCTCGCGGAATCGCTGAAGATGTTCAAGACCTCATTACCAAAGACGGGATTGCCCCCTCTGAGATTGCGGTGCTTTTCAGAACAAACTCACAATCTGCAGCCATTGAGCAAGCCTTCAACGATGTGGGGGTACCCTACCAATTACGCGGAGCTGAACAGTTTTTCTCTCGTCCAGAGGTAAAAAATGCTTACGTACAATTACGCTCAGCAGCAAGCTCTGCCGAAAGCGGATCTGTTGTTCAGAACGTCTCCGATATTTTGTATTCATTAGGATATACACCTCAAGCACCCAGTTCCTCGGGTGCTGTACGTCAAAAATGGGAATCGTTGGCAGCACTTGTTTCTATGGCTGAACGTATGGAACGTGAACGTCATGAAGCTCAAGAGCACAACCCTGACTTACCTGATTTGACCTTGCAAGAATTCGTTGGGCGCCTACATCAACGAATGGAACACCAAGATGCCCCTATCCTCAATGGTGTAACTCTGGCATCTTTACATTCTGCAAAGGGTCTTGAATGGGAGGCTGTATTCTTAGCTGGAATGAATGAGGGGCTTATGCCTATTAGCTATGCTCAAGACGCAGATGACATTGATGAAGAACGTCGTCTGTTATACGTGGGTATTACACGTGCTAAAAGCTATTTGACGTTGAGCTGGTCTCGTTCACGAACACCGGGTGGACGAGGAAATAGACGCCGTTCACGATTCTTAGCGCCGATTGCGCCTATCCCCGAATAGGGATGTGTATGCGAAAGGAACAAGAACGACGGCAGATTATTCCGGCAACAGAAACTCACCCTGAAATAATGGTACGGTTTTCTAATCGTCGGAAGAAAACGATTAGTGCACGTTACCTTGAGGAGTCACAACAGATAGAACTTTCTGTTCCGGCACATAGTACTGCACAAGATCTTGATGAATATATAGAGCGTATTCTTGAGCCGATGATGCGTAAGATACAGCGTAAGGGTCAAGAGCGACGTCACTACTCTTCCGATAAATATTTGCGCGAGCGTGCACGTTATATTCTTGATAATTATCTTCCAGAGTCTGAAGAACCGTTATCAATCCGTTGGGTCAAGAATCAGCACCATCGTTGGGGTTCTGCAACTGTTAGGCAACGGAGCATCCGTATCTCTCACCTGTTACAAGGTGCACCTGAGTATGTGATAGATCAGGTGATTCACCATGAGCTATGCCATTTTGTAGAGCCTAATCATAGTGTTGCTTTCCGGATGCTAGAACGCCGTTACCCACACTATGAGCAGGCAACGGCGTTCTTATCAGGAATGGTGTTTGCTAGTAGAAGTGAGCGGACACCACTCACCTGACGAACCGGCTAGGCTTGTGGCTTATCGTCATCTTCAGAGGTATCTTCTGGCTGGTCGTACCCTCCAGAAAGTAGCTTCTCTAAAGCAGCATCAAACTCATCTTCGCTGGCGGTAACTAATGCCGTACGAGATGCGTATGCTTCTGGGTTATCTAGCTCTTCTAAGGTGGGGAGCATCTCGGGTGCTTCCCATAGTTGGTCGCGTGCTTCCATCCCGTGTTCTTGGGTATAGTGACGCCAAAATTGTGCGGCTTCTCTATTTTTACGTGGATGTAACTCTAATCCAAGGAGGGCAGCAAAAATGTGTTCTGTTGGCCCACCTACTGCATGGCGACGGTTCATGACCTCAGCTAGCTGAGAAGACATCGGAAGGTTCTTCGTGGCATCTTCTGCGACGATGGTAACCCAACCCTCGACCAGCGCTAAGAGTATTTCTAAACGTTCTAGAGCAAGTTTTTGGTCTTCCGTATTTTGAGGGGTGAAGATATTGCTTGAGAACGCAATTTGTAGGGCTTCTTGATCCATGATGTCAATCTGCTCTGCTTCTTGTTGCATGCGTTCAATATCAACATGGATACCGCGAGCATAGCGTTTAATCAAAGCGATGATATCTTCGCGAAGCCACGTGGCTGCTTTATACAATCTGGTGAGTGCAACCTCGCGCACAGCAAGATAAATCATGACTTCTTGCGGTGGAATTTCTAACCCATCGCCAAAGTCTTTAATAGCAGAAGGAAGTAATGCTGAACGTCCTTCTGCCATGGGCAGACCAACATCTGTTGAGGATACGACTTCTTGAGCAAGTCTGCCGATGGCTTGTCCAGCTTGGATGCCGAACATCATGCCACCAACACCAGAGAGAATGTTCGTTTGTCCGCCGAGAAGATGTTTGATTTCTTCAGGAAGTTGCTCCGACATCGATTGGTTCATTGCTTCAGAAAGGCTGGTGGCGATAGGGCCAGCAATTTCTTGAAAAATGTCAAAAGTGTTATTGACGTAGTCAGCTTTAGACCATGATTCTGTGGGGTACCCTGTAGGGCTAAAAGCGGTTGCGGGGTTGACCCATAGTTGAGCGAGCTGAATAGCGTCTGCGACCGCAGATTTTTGAGCCGAGGTGATTTGTGGGTCTTCACCTTGAGCGAGTGTTTGATGAGCATGGCTTCTTGCAAGTTCCCAGTTGACGGGTTCGTCTGTTGAGGTATTAGCAGACATTGATGTGAGTCCTGAGAAGACTGCCGCAATTTGTGCGGGGTCGATGGGAATCCCCATATTTTTCATCTGTTCAGGGTCAAGGGACCATTCTGCTGGGTTGCCTTGTGCTCCTGGAAAACCATTTTCTGAGAGTTTTTTGAAGAACTCTTCAAAAGGGTTAGAGCCGTCGTCAGATGGCATTCCCCACGGGTTATTGTTTGAAGTCATCATCATCTCCCAAAAATGAGTTAGTACGGGTTCAATCTCTATTGCATACTACGTTACCTAAGGAATATCGGTGGTGCGATGTTTTAGGGGGTTAGATATCAAAGCGAGACATAATTCTATGCTAACTCAAAGACAACTGACTCTCTGCTGAGAATCAGCGAATCTTTGCGTCATATCACTGTTGGTAGGAAGAATACAGGTACTCTAGAACAATGCAGTTCCGAGAAAAAATGTTTTCCTTCGCTTCTTTTTCTTCTCATAAGAGGTCACGCCGTGATTCTGTTCAGAATCTATGTGCGTTCTCCACGATTGGACTTGCTTTCTTGGGTCTATGGGTTCCTGTCAATTTTGTGACGGAAGAGCCTGGACCCACGTTTAACACTATTGGTTCATATAAAGATCAACAACTTATCAGTATCGAGGGCGAAAAAACATACCCTGTAACGGGTGCTCTAGATATGACAACTGTGTCTGTTGCTGGTGGACCTAACACTGATATTTCTGCAGTACATGTATTATCGACGTGGCTGATGCCAGATACTTTAGTTCTCCCTAGTGATTTGGTCTATCCTCATACGCTCACTCGTGAAGAAGTGACTGAACAAAATACTGTTGATATGGCAAATTCTCAAGAGGTTGCGCAGGCTGCAGCACTCAAATATTTAGGGAAGCCGTTTAAAGAAAAGATGACGGTAGCTCGACTGACTAAAGATAATCCCAATAGCGACCTTATCAAACCTGGTGATGTTCTCATCTCTTTAAATGGTCAGAAGATTGAGCATTATGAGCAGATTGCTGAGATTTTGTCGAGAACAGGTGATAAGACTCTTGATGCTGTTATCGAAAGAGAAGGGAAAGAAGAACACCTTTCTCTTAAACCTAGCTATGACGAAAAAAATCAAAAATATATTCTGGGGTTATTTCTTGGTGCAACTTATGAATTCCCTTTTAAAGTGAATTATGGGTTAGAAGAAGTTGGCGGGCCTAGCGCCGGTATGATGTTTGCTTTAGGAATTATTGACGAACTAACCGAAAAGAATCTGACCGGTGGAAAACATTTTGCTGGTACCGGAACAATCGACGCTCAAGGTCATGTTGGAGAAATTGGCGGTATCGCACAAAAGATGGTAGGTGCTCGTCAGAGTGGAGCAACAACGTTTATCGCACCCGAAAAAAATTGTGGTGAAGTAATTGGTCATATCCCTGACGGTCTATCTGTTGTTGCTGTATCAACTCTAGATGAAGCAGTACATGCAGTAGAAGGCATCGCGGCGGGAAAACCTGCAGATAGTTTTAGACAATGTACCGATTCATAAGATTTTAGCCATTGTCGTTAAATAATAGGTGGTGTGCTCTAACAATAATGTTGGAGCACACCACCTATTATTTATGTAGAACTCTTCTCAGAAGCATCTAGCGGTTTAGAAGAATCCTCCACCGCGACGGCGTGAAGAACGTTTGGTTCCAAAGATAGAACGTACCAGCTCACGGCCTAGAGTAGAGACGATATTAGTGCCGATACGCATTGCTGCATCGTTACGTTTTTGACGTTCACGTTCTTCTTCTCTCGCAATACGTTCAGCTTCTTTAGCTCGTTCTTTTTCGAGTTTTTCTTGTTCTTTGGCTAAACGTTCAGCTTCTTTTTGCTGTTCTGCATTGAGCGTTTGCTCTTCCTGCTTCTGCTGAGTCTCTGTAAGTTTTTCGTATGCAGAATAAGAATCCACGACTGTCGCATAACGGTCGTTCAATGAGCTTGCCGCAACTACTGAACTGATAGCTTCAGGGGCAGGAGCCATGAGTGATTCTGGTGCAAAAATCTTAGTCTTTGCAACCGGTGAGGGCGCGCCTTTTTCGCTCATGACCGTGACCAAGGCTTCGCCAATACCTGCGCTGGTTAATGCTTCTTCCATATCGTAGGCAGACTTTGGGAAGGTTCGTGCGGTAGCAGTCAACGCTTTTTGATCATCTGGAGTGAACGCACGTAGAGCATGTTGAACACGGTTGGCTAACTGACCTAGTACTTCTGCGGGGATATCTTTAGGTGTTTGAGTAATGAAGAAGAGACCTACACCTTTAGAACGAATGAGTCGAACCGTTTGCGTAATAGCTTCTTTAAACGCTTTAGAGGCACCGTTGAACAGCAGATGTGCTTCATCAAGGAAGAAAACAAGTTTGGGTTTCTCCACATCGCCAACTTCAGGCAACTCTGAGAAGAGGTCTGCAAGAAGCCACATTAAGAAGGTCGAGAATAGTTTAGGATTAGCCTGCACATCTGCTAATTCTAAGATACTAATGACGCCTCGTCCGTCTGGTGCCGTGCGTAGGAACTCTTGGGGCTCGAACTCTGGTTCACCAAAGAACTTTTCCATTCCTTCAGCTTCTAGTGTGACTAATTCACGAAGAATGACGCCAGCTGTTGCACTGGAAATACCACCGATACCAGATAGCTCTGCTTTACCTTCGGGGGAAGAAAGGAACTGAATCACTGCACGAAGGTCAGCAAGGTTATATAATTCTAGATTTTTTTGGTCTGCGTAATGGAAGATTAGTTGCAGAGCAGATTCTTGCGTGGAGTTAAGATCCATCACACGTGAAAGCAGAATTGGGCCAAAAGACTCAACCGTGGCTCGGATAGGGACACCAACACCTTCGCCACCGAGTGTGAAGAATTCTGTAGGGAATGATTTTGCTTCCCATTGTTGGCCCAGGGATGCAGAACGGGCAGCTAACTTTTCACTATTTTCTCCCGGCGCCGCTAGACCAGAGAGGTCACCTTTCATGTCAGCAAGGAATACTGGCACACCCTGTGCGCTGAGTTGCTCTGCAAGAACCTGCAAAGTCTTAGTTTTTCCGGTACCTGTGGCGCCGGCAACAAGACCGTGGCGGTTCATCATAGATAGGGGGAGCGAGACTTTTGCTTCTGGATCGGCCACGCCGTCACAGGTTGCTACGCCTAAGGGGATAGTTTTCCCGTCAAAGGAATACCCATTTTTAATTGCTTCAAGTTGTTGTGCATCATTAGACATGGCTTTAGTATAACGGGATTAACCGCCATATATAACACATCTATTCAGCTGTAACATAATCTATTCAGAGTATTTTCAGGTTGGATGTAAAACCTGTCATCACGGGATGTTCTCGTACCAAAGGCCCTTGTTATTTGGCACAATAGATACATACCTTTGGGCTTGTCTTCTGCTCATAACAGGGACAGCTCTTACGACCGGCGAACTGAATTCGCGACGCAACCATCATCGAGGAAGATGTGAGTACCGGACCTACCTCTCAAAAATCCCGTCCTGCACAACGTAGCAATAGCACACTTGTTATAACAGCAACCATTATTGCTGTTCTCATTGCCCTATTCGTTGCAGGAACCCAAATCTACACGGACGTACTGTGGTATAACCAGCTTGGTTATCTTGGAGTGTTCATCACCGAAAACGTTTATAAGATAGCTGTTTTCGGTGTAGCTGCCCTCATCGCAGGAGTTTGCTTGTGGGCAAGCATGTTCTATGCTTTCTCGCACGGTGAACCACCTAAAATGCCACGTCCTCAAAGACCGCGCCCCACAGCAGAAAACTCTGGAAACAACCCAGACCCCTTCGCTGAGATCCAAGATTTATGGGAACAAAGCATGGGGCGTTATCGTGACTCCGTTGAGCGTCTACGAAAACTGATTCTCATTGTTGTTCCCCTCGTTGGAGCTATCATCGTTGGTAGCGGAATGAGTGCACAATGGGACACCATCGCACTGTTCTTTAACGGGGTCGGATTCTCTCAAGAAGACCCAGAATTTGGTAAAGATCTCGGTTTCTTTGTCTTTTCTCTTCCTTTTTGGAAATTACTCATCGACTTCTTGAGCACTATCGTGATTTTCTCTGCCATTGCTGGAGGAGCCGTACACTACTTCTACGGTGGTATTAAAGTTCTCGATAAAGGCATCGAAACAACCAAAGCTTTCCGCCTTCACGCTGCCGTTATTGCCTGCTTGTATCTTCTGTTACGCGGGGCAAAAATCTGGTTAGAACGTTATATCTCGACCCAAACCACTAGCGGAAAATGGGTGGGTGCGATGTTCACTGACGTCAATGCCATCATCCCTGTGAAAGGTATCCTCGCGATTGCAACATTGCTTGTTGCGGTACTTTTTGCCATTACTGTTGTTACTCAACGTTGGCGTATTCCTCTTGTAGGAACCGCCGTTTTGGTGATTGCTTCGTTACTTGCAGGCAACTTATATCCCACCATTATTCAGCGTTTTCAGGTACGCCCTAACGAACAAGCATCTGAAACTCCTTATATCCAGCGCAATATTGATGCAACACGGGCTGCATACGGTTTAGACAACATCAAAGTTGAAAGCTATGACGCAACCACTGCAACAAATGCTGGTGCACTTACAGGGGAATCTGCAACAGTTTCTAATATCCGTCTTCTGGATCCTAACGTTGTTTCTAGTGCTTTTGCTCAGTTGCAGCAGTTCCGCCCGTACTACCGTTTTGAGCCAACGCTTTCTGTCGATCGATATACGATTGATGGAAAAGTGCAAGACACTGTACTTGCTGCACGTGAGCTGAATCCTCGTCAAACTGAAGGTTCTTCGTGGATTAACCGTCACGTGGTGTATACCCACGGGTATGGGGTAATCGCTGCATACGGTAACCAAGTAGAAGCTGATGGAAAGCCCAAATTTATGCAGGGTGGTATCCAAGCTCAAGGTGAAATTAGCGATACTTATGAGCCACGTATCTACTTTGGTATGAGCTCTCCTGAATATTCCATCGTTGGCGGTTCTCAAAATGATGAGCCTTTGGAACTAGACCGCCCACAAAGTTCAGATGATTCTGGAAACGCAGACGCTAAATACACTTTTAGTGGTAATGGTGGACCTAATATCGGTAACTTCTTTAACCGTCTGTCCTATGCGATTAAACATCAGTCCTCTGATATTTTGCTCTCGGACGCTATCCGCCCTGAGTCTCAGATTCTCTATGACCGTAAACCGACTGAACGTGTTAAAAAGGTTGCACCGTATCTGACGGTGGATGGAAACCCTTATCCTGTGATTGTTAACAATCAGGTGCTATGGGTTATCGACGCATATACGACAAGCGACCAGTACCCGTATTCTCAGGCAGAAGAGCTGCAACGAGCCACCACTGACTCTGAGACAGAATCTGGTGCTACTGCAGCTTTGCCTCAGAAGAAAGTGAATTACATCCGTAACTCCGTAAAAGCTACAGTCAACGCCTACGATGGTTCTGTTACCTTATATGCGTGGGATGACCAAGACCCAGTACTTAAAGCATGGCAGGGAGTGTTCCCTCAGACGGTCAAACCTTATAGCGAGATGAGTGCAGACCTCATGGCTCATATGCGTTACCCTCAGGACCTGTTTAAGGTTCAGCGTGAAATTCTCAATAAATATCACGTGACGAATGCTGGTAGCTTCTACGCTGAAGACGATGTATGGTCTATTCCTAACGACCCAACAGTTAAAGCTGCTCGTCCATTGCCTCCGTACTATCTGTCTTTGCAGATGCCTGGTGAAAAGGATGCTTCTTTCTCTCTTACCAGTAGCTTCATCCCTCAGCAGTCGGACTCTAATACCCGTAACGTGATGTATGGGTTCCTTGCTGCCAACGGTGATGCCGGAACTGGAAAAGATGGTGTGAAGAGTGAAGAATACGGCAAGCTCACTCTTCTGGAGTTACCTCGTTCTTCTGTTGTTCCTGGTCCTGGTCAGGCGCAGAACGTGTTTAACTCTGATACTGAAGTATCAACTGAGCTGAATCTGCTACGGCAGGGCGCTTCATCCGTTATCAACGGCAACTTGCTGACTCTACCTGTGGGTGACGGTATCTTATATGTTCAGCCAGTTTATGTGGAGTCTTCTGGGGATGCGGCGTATCCGACGTTGCGTCGTGTGTTGGTAGGTTTCGGCGAGAAGGTAGGATTTGCTCCTACTCTCGATGAAGCGTTGAATGAACTCTTTGATGGATCTTCTGGCGCACAGACTGCTGCGGACGCTGGGGTGGATCCTTCGAAAGTTGATTCTGACACAGCAGAAGGAAGTTCATCCGGCGAGTCAAAAACTTTAGCGGATGCTCTTCAACGTGCAAATCAGGCACTTAAAGATTCTGATGCTGCACGACAAAAAGGCGATTGGTCTGCATATGGTGAAGCTCAGAAGAAGCTTGACCAAGCAATTAAAGACGCGTTGAAAGCTGATGGGGTAGAAGTGGAGCAATCTGCTGATAAGCCCACTGATAGCTAACAGGCGTTTTGAAAACAGCGTTGAATCGTTCTATAAGGTTGTGGCGTTGTTTTGCTCAGGGGTTGGTTGTTGTTCTTGAACGAGAGTTAACAACCAACCCCTGAGTGTATCCTCTCTCACAAAAAGCATTTTAGGTTTGCGTTCAATCGACAAGGTGTGTATAGTTATATGAGTCGCCGCGGGGTGGAGCAGTTCGGTAGCTCGCCGGGCTCATAACCCGGAGGTCGCAGGTTCAAATCCTGTCCCCGCAACCAAGTGAAAAATCGTCTCGACTTGATAAATATCAAGTCGAGACGATTTTTTTATGTATATCGTATTGTTGCTCATGAAATGGACACCTCATGAGCAACAATACGATTCAAACATTGCTAACTTCACGTATTCTCGAAGAACCTGCAACTAAAAGAATTCTTCCTGCACGTGCCGTTTACCCCTCTACAATGACGTTTTGTCTTCTGGAGAAGAATACTGACACAGGAAATCATCTATTTTCTGGATATCATATACTAACGTGTGACTCTGTACATTCATCTCCTGACAGAGCTGTTGAAAACGGTGTCTCCAATCCAAGTTCTTTAACGCATGAATAATGTTCTTGTGGTACGAGGAGTCGTCTTTACCTAGAAGCTGCGCGGAAATAGTTTCAAGCCCCTCATCCACGTCATGAGGGGAAATGTCCCAACAACTCTCTACCGCAAAGAAGCGACGCGCGACCTCAGTATTAGGTAATCTGCCGGCAACAAAACATCCCCAAGATAATGCGTCAAGCCATCGGCCTGTAATATATTCTTTGGTTGGATGCGTGTACGGTGCAGGACTGACTTTGTTGGAGAAAGCTAAAACAACTTTTGCTCTTTGGTAGGATTCTTGCAGAAAACGTTCTGATTCTTGAGCGTTTTTTCCAAAGGGTGGTCTTCCCTCAAAATGTAGGTGATGAGAATGAGCTTTCTGCTCTGTGATGGAGTCATTGTCCCATGCTTGAGGTTGGCGTCCTACACGTAAGAGGTCTGTACTTTTATGGATATTGAGTCGTTCTTCAATGTTCGACCAGACATCTGTACCCCAAGGGACGCAACTGACGTTTTTAACACCAGCTTTATTCCATTCAACAATATCTTCAAAATCAGTAATAAAAATCTTTTTATATACTCTGTTCTGCTTTGCAATAGCGGGGATGCGTTCTGTCCAAAAACTATCGATCACCCAACCGTAGACTTCTTGATAGCGTCGCAAGAAAAGATGTGATTGAGCGATAGCATTAAGCTGCCCCGGGTCATAAGCAATGACTAATGCTTTCTTCTTCCCGATAGAAGGCTTTGGAACCTGAGCTAAGAGTTTAGTTTTTCGAGACAGTGATGAATGAACATCAACAAAATGTGGTGTAACGCCTAAGTACTCTCCTAAAAGAGTACTTGCTTTGCGGATAATAGCCCACCCTGCGTCATCGGGAACAGCTACAATCAGGTCGAGAGACTTCATTCTTCTCCTAAAATATGCGAGCACTGCGTTTAGAGGTGGCTTTCCATTACCGTCAAAAGCAAGTGGAAAACTTGTAGCAGTAGCACTATCATAATCTGATTCTTACAAACCTTCGTTATATATAGTTGAGGGGTGCTACCTGCCAATAGGTAGCACCCCTCAACTATAGATGCGGTGATGAAATTATTAATCGTATCGAGGTTTTTGCCACTCAGGTTTCTCTTGCTGAGCGTAACGGTAATACTCGGTGTACGTTAGTTCGCTAGCTGCATCTTCATCAATAACGATGGTGACGTCAGGGTGCATTTGAAGAATCGAAGCAGGACAGTACGTTCCAATAGGTCCTTCCACCATCTGAGCGATGGCGCGTGCCTTACTTTGCCCTTGAGCTACGAGAACAATTTTTTGAGATTCCATAATCGTTCCGATGCCTTGTGTGAGGCAATGGATAGGGACCTGTTTAATGTCGTTGTCGAAGAAACGTGCGTTATCTTCTCGAGTTCGAGGAGCTAGCGTCTTAATGCGAGTGCGTGAGACAAGAGAAGAACCTGGTTCGTTGAATCCGATATGACCGTTAGCGCCAATACCTAGAAGCTGAACATCAACTCCACCAGCATCTTTAATGCGTTGTTCGTATTCGAGGCATTCTGCTTGGACATCTTGTGCTTGCCCGTTCAGAACGTGCACGTTCTGAGCTTTGAGACCAATTTTTTCAACAATTTCGCGGTCGATAACAGCGCGGTATGACTCTGGGTGGCCTTCGGGAATTTCGACATATTCGTCTAAGGCGAAAGCGTTGACTTCGCTTACGTCGAGCCCGTCGCGTACTAATTCTGCTAAGTGCTCATAGGTTTTAATGGGGGAAGAACCTGTAGCAACCCCCCATACAGCTTGCGGGTTATGGCGTACAGCATCTGCCATGATTTCTGCGCTGTACGTACCAACTTCTTGTGCTGTAGAGAGAATGATGATTTCCATAATTACAGCATAAACCACAAACGATTATTTGTATGAACCAATAAAATCTTTTTCTCGTATAAACTAGAAAATATGCGAACCAAAACGACCAATAAGCAGACCAATTTGCATCGGCAGGGTGCTAACAACCTACCTGCAGAACCTAAATACCGTTCGTTGGCGCGAATTATTGAACAACGTTACGTTCTCGAAGGTAAACCACATGACACGCTACCTACAGAACGAGAGCTACAAAATATTTTTAACGTCTCCCGCGACACTATCCGACGAGCTCTCTACTCACTATCGGTTCGCGGACTCATTTACAACATTCAAGGCTCTGGCACATACATCGCAGAATGCCAAAGAATTACTAAAAAACCACACCTCACCTCCTTTACCGAAGACATGACAGCTCGAGGACATGTACCAGCCTCAACCACCGAAAGCTGTAGCATTGTGCCAGCATCGGCAACAACCGCTCGCAACTTGAACATTTCAGCAGGAGAAGAGGTCTACGAAATCATTCGTCTTCGGACTGCTGATGGAGTGCCTATGGCCTATGAGAGAGCCTACTTCCTGGTTGAAGCCTTCGCCGGACAACAACCCCAAGTTCATGCCTCCCTCGATGAACAATTACAACGCACGGGCTATCGTATTGTGAGCGCTCACCAAAGAATCAGCGCAACCAACCTTAACGCAGAAGAAGCACTTGCTCTAGAACAGCCCTTTGGCATTGCTACGCTCAAAGTAGAACGTATCGGATACACCGAACGAGGCATCGCAGTAGAATCCACACAGACGCTCTACCGTGCCGACCGATATGATTACGAAATGCGAATTAACCGAGACAACGTTTAAGGACACACACCATGAAAACACTGATTCATTCAACCCAAATTTTCTCCCCACAAGACCAAAAACTCTCCACAGGATGGGCCATTATTGAAAACGGAAAAATCACCTCCCAAGGTGTAGGAGAACATCCTCAGCTAAAAGAAGAACACGAAATACTCGATGGTACCGGAAACATCCTAACTCGCGGATACACCGATATTCATTGCCATGGTGGCGGGGGAGTAGCCTTCGAAGATCCCGAAGAATGCCATACCGCATTAAAAACGCATCGAGAACAAGGCACACTACGTGTTATCGCATCGTTGGTAACGAACCAAGTTCCTGACATGTGCGATACCGTTGCCGCACTAGCCCAACGCTGCCAAGAATATGCTCAACCAACACAAGAGCATGCAGCACTTGTCGGAATTCACCTTGAAGGCCCCTTCCTCTCACCCCTACATAAAGGCGCACACCGTGAAGACTACCTCACCGCACCAACACCAGAACTCGCAGAACAACTGATTGAAGCTGGCCAAGGCTACATTAAACAAGTCACTTTAGCTCCTGAAACTGACCTCGATTTAGCTGCCACAAAAACTTTTGTACGACATGGTGTTCGCGTTGCTGTTGGCCACACTGACGCTAACTATGAACAAGCCAAAGCTGCTTTCGACGCAGGAGCGACACTGCTCACCCACACTTTTAACGCAATGAGCCCTTTGCATCACCGTGCACCCGGCCCCATAGCCGCCGCTTTAGACACCCCAGGGGTAACCTGCGAAGTCATTGTTGACGGCACCCACGTATACGCACCGATGGTCAGAATGCTATTTGCTCAAACCTCTGAACGTGTCGCATTAATTACCGACGCTATGGCAGCTGCTGGTTGCTGCGACGGAAACTATAAACTAGGAAGCCTCGACGTGACCGTTAAAGAATCTGTAGCACGGCTAGATTCTAATGGTGCTATTGCGGGAAGTACTCTCACTCTTGGACGAGCAACTCGTACCGCGTATTCCTTTGGGATTCCTCTAGAACAAGTACTCTCTTCAGCAACCACCATACCTGCTCAAGCCCTGGGAATTTCTGACGATTATGGTCTGCTCTTGCTGGATGAGGAGTTGCACCTTGTACGTTCGTTTGTCTAAGACCTTCGGATATTGTTCAAGAACTTGCACGAGCACATAAAAAACATGAAACAATATACGAGGAATACACAGATGAGGAAACCCTAGGGACGTTCATGAAACCGCTTGTAATAGGAATTGCCGGAGGAACCGGCTCAGGAAAGACTACGTTGACGAACGCTCTCGTAGAATCCTTCGAAGGTCAAGTTGCCGTGATATACCACGATAACTACTACAAACGTCACGACGAGCTCAGCTACGAAGAACGTTGCCAACTCAACTATGATGCCCCTGAAGCTTTCGATAACGATCTTCTTATTGAGCACCTTGATGAACTACTCAACGGGCAAGACATCGAAACTCCAGTATACGATTACACGGTACATAATCGTTCGGACCAGACGATGTCTGTCAATACCCGACCTATTATCATCATTGAAGGTATTCTGATTTTCGCTGAAGAACGTATCTGCTCACGTTGCGATATTAAGATTTTTGTTGATACTGATGCAGATGTTCGTATTCTTCGTCGTATGCGTCGAGATGTTCTTGAACGTCAAAGAACTATCGAATCGGTAGAACAACAATATCTCACCACAGTAAAGCCTATGCACGAGCTCTATGTGGAGCCTTCGAAACGGCAAGCTGACATTATCGTCCCAGAAGGCGGTAGCAACCTCGTCGCTTTAGAAATGCTCATTCATCGGGTGCAGAACCAACTAGCTATTTCTTAACCGTAAAACGTTCTCCACAGAAAAATGCTGGGGTGCGGAGAAAACCGAAAAGTTTTCTCCGCACCCCAGCATTATCTGAACGATACGATAATTTAAGAATTCTTGTTCTTAAGAGCTGCTAGACGTGCCTCTAGCTCACTTTGTTTGCTGAGTTCTTCTAACTCATTAAACTGGGCATCAACAGAAGAAGCTGCTAGTTCTTGCGCACCACGAACACGCGCTTCTTCACGACGAACTTTCTCTTCAAAACGTGAAAGTTCTGACTGAGGATTCATAATGTCAAAGGACTTCAACGAATCATGAACCTGAGCTTGAGCTGCCGCATTCTTTTGACGAGCAACAAGCTCATCACGCTTCGCAGAAAGCTCACGTAGCTTCTCTTGCATCTTTGCTAGACCGTCTTTGAGCTGTGCTACAGCTTGAGTCTGAGACTCAATCTGCGGTTTAGCAACGGCCATCTCTTGCTCAAGGCTCATCTGACGGCCAAGAGCGACTTTTGCAAGATTATCGAACTTATCTGCATTAGCGGTATCCCCAGAAGCACGGAACTGGTCTGCTGTACGTGAAGCAGAGAGCGCCTTATCTCCCCATTCTTGCGCTTCACGCTCATCAGAAGCATAGTCTTCTTCAAGGAGGCGAAGATTACCAATGGTCTGCGCTACTGCTTGCTCTGCTTCGGTGATATTAGCGGAATAGTCACGCACCATCTGATCAAGCATCTTCTGGGGATCTTCTGCAGCATCTAGCAAAGCATTAATATTTGCTTTTGCTAACTGTGCGATACGGCTAAAAATAGATTGTTTTACCATTGGGTCACTTCCTCAAAAGTTTCCTAGTATTATCGAGCCTCCACAAGGAGACAATAACTATATTGTGTCAGTGTTTCTTCATAAGATACCGAGAAAACACCTAAAAATCATAGGGTTTATCAAAAATTAACTTTAGAAATTTCCGCCAGTACCAGGTCCATCGAAACCACCAAAGCCACCGTCAAAACCACTATCAAAACCTCCGCCAAAACTCGTATTACCAGAAGAAGAACCTCCACCGTTGAGCAATGTTCCTAAGAGGATTCCGCCCAACATTGCAGAAGGATAATCCCCATGCTGTTGCTGCCCGAAACGTTGAACATCCTGCGAGGAACGGTCTTTTGCCTCTGTTGCTAAACGAATTGCCTGCTGCGCATGTTCTAGTGCGCTAACAGGGTCTTGATGCTGTAACTGTTGAGCCTGTTGAAGATAACGTTGTGCCTCTTGTAAGGCAGTGCGCGCCGGCGTTTTGACACCACCGCGACGTGCTCGTACAAATTCAGAAGCACTATGAACCTGCGTCTGGGCAGAGAAGAGAGTGTGTTTGAGACTCTCACGGGCACGTTGCGTCTGTTCCTGAAATTCTCTAATCTCTTTGAGAGAATCATCAAGATGAGTACGTGCATTCTCTAAACGACTCAACATTGCTAAAGGATCAATCTGTTGGTTCTGAAGATGCGCACGAATCTGCTGAACAACACTTTGAAGACCAGCCGCTGCGCTCGCCATGTGTGCACGGTCTTGGTGCTGAGCAAAACTTTGTGCTTCGGCAATATCTCGTTCTGCTAGAAGCAGTGCGTCTTCGACAGAGCGCTGCGCTTGTCTTAACTGTTCGGGCGACGCCATGACTGACTCAAGCAATTTTTGTGCTTGAGAGAATGCTTCTTGGGTAGCGTGGATGTCTGCTGAAGCTTGATCGTATTGTTGCTCGGAGACTTTCTCCTCAGCAATTTTTAGGCTACGACGACCGAACTCTAAACGCTCTACAGCTTGTTGATAGTTATCGGTTGCCTGCTCTAAAGCAGATGCTGTGTAGTGGTTCTGTAGCTGCTCTATCACTGCTAGCGCCTTGGGTTCTTGGGTACTAAGACTTTGAGAAGACTTCTGTAACGTGGCAATGAGTTCTGGAGCGTTACGAGCGATTTGTCGTAGCTGGCTAATGCTACGTAATTCTTGATGGAGCTGAGTAATAATGTCTTGGCAACGAGAAATAATATCTTCGAGCCACTGACGTTGGTCTTCTTCGGTATCGGGAATATCGTCGTCAAGCTGCCGTTGTAATTGGAAAGCTTTTTGAAGACTATCTTTTGCGGTAGAGATTCTTTCGACGAAGCTGTGAACCGCAGAATCCCCATATTGCATGCGCGCAAACTCGAGTTCTTGTTCTGCCTCAGCTATAGAGTTATCGGCCTGTAAGAGAAGGGAATCGGCGTTGGCACGTAACTGCGGTAGCGGGGTAGAAGAGGTACGTCTTTCATATGAGGAGGCTGGGACTCTGCGTAATTTTCGAGAGTTCTTTCGAGAAGCATAGTATGCGGCACCGCCGACTCCTAATACTGCCAGACCACCGAGCATACCGAAGGTTCCTAGTGAACTGTCTGAACCTTCTCTGGCCTGTTCGATGGCTGTCATTGCTGCAATAGCAGCCTGCTGATAGTCAGATTTTTTGAGGTAAGGAAATACCTTATTCTGGTAGATATCTTGAAGTTGCTCTTCGGAGAGAACCTGTGAACTACCTGCTTGGAAATAAGCTTGACGTGAATCGGTGGCGACCGCTAGAACAACGTCATTAGCTCCCATGTTATTGAGCTGTGCTAGTTCCTTGACCCATGCTTGAGCTTGGTGTGGGTGTTCAAAATCTTTGACTAAAACAAGATAAAAATTCATATTCTCTTTTTGAGAGAATTGTTCAATTTCTTCGGAGAGCCCCTGATGCTGAGATACGAGGTGAGCTTCATCAACGATTCGAGTGCCGGCGGGGATTTTCATGGGTTCTTCTGCGAATGCAGGTACCTGAACACATGCCAGAAATACCACGGAACTTGTGAGAAGTGTCCTGAGAAAAATGCGATTTTTTGCCATGTCTTCCTCTGTGCCCCTTATCTGACGGTGATGAAGAATCTTATGCTCATTCTAAAACGTTATTTTTTCTTTGGTAGAGCAGTGGAAGACAATTCGTCTTGAGCGTAGAAAAAATAACATCAAGAAAACTTGCAAGAACCTCCCAGAAAATAACCAGAGTAAGTTCAATAAAACTTCAGATAAATGATAGATAGTAAAGATACGTAAAAATAGTAGATATTTGAACAGGCATAAACTGACGGTATCGACAGATAACTTTGAGATAAGAAAGAAGAACAGCAATATGTCACAAGAACCTTGGAACCAGCAACATAATCCCCACAACTCCGGATACCAACAGAACCCCTACACCTCCGCAA
Source organism: Rothia sp. CCM 9418 (assembly GCF_048512825.1). Lineage (NCBI taxonomy): Bacteria > Bacillati > Actinomycetota > Actinomycetes > Micrococcales > Micrococcaceae > Rothia > Rothia sp. CCM 9418. Next base: position 305,860 of record NZ_JBLXXX010000002.1, on the reverse strand, counting down.
ATCCCTCATCACAAAACCAACAAACCCATAACAACGCTGCGGCGAATCAAAACGGCTATGCCGGCGCATACCAAACTGACTCACCTTACTACACTTCCTATAACGCTCCCTACTTCGAGGAGCAGTCAAAAACACCTAAAAAATATGCAGGTGGCGTACTCCTCGGTGCTGCACTCATCGCCTCACTCATCGGAGGAGGAGTGGGAGCAGGCGTTGTGGCTCTCTCGCAAAAGACCTCATCAACTATCACCACCACCAATGCCGGAACGACCATCGTCAATAACACAGATTCCGTTAACGCCATTACTGCCGCTGTCGAAAAAGCGATGCCATCAGTCGTTACCATTGGTGTTGTTGCACCAGGAGCTACCGGTTCTGGCTCCGGAATCATCCTCGATGGAGAAGGTCACATCCTAACCAACACGCACGTTGTGACCCTTGATGGAAAAGTTAACAACCCGACAGTCGAAGTCCAACTATCAAATGGACACACCGTTGGAGCAACTGTTGTCGGAACAGACCCCACCAGTGACCTTGCTGTTATTAAAATAGACCCCAACGGACTAAACCTCACGCCAGCAACCCTAGGAAACTCCCAAAAGCTTAACGTTGGAGAAACAACCATCGCAATTGGTGCACCGCTAGGATTACAAAACACCGTAACCGACGGAATTATCTCAACCCTATCCCGAACCATTCAGGTAGCCTCATCAGAAGCGCCCGAAGAAACAGCCCAAGAAGAACGCCAACGCCCCAACCTCGGAAACCAAGACCTCCCTTTCCAATTCCAAATTCCCGGACAAGATATGGACGGAGTACCTGCGCCAAAGAAAACTATCTCTTTGAACGTTCTTCAAACAGATGCTGCCATTAACCCCGGGAACTCTGGTGGTGCACTCGTCAACACCAAAGGCGAAGTCATTGGTATCAACGTTGCCATTGCCTCAGCGCAATCAGGACCCTCCTCATCAAGCTCAGGAGGCAACATCGGCGTTGGATTCTCTATCCCCATTAACTACGCTCACCGTATTGCTCAAGAAATTATCAAAGACGGCGTAGCAACTCACGGATTCCTTGGAGCTAACGTCTCTACCTCACCAGCCGATAACGACCAAAGCGAGATGTTTGGTGACGGTGCTCATATTGAAGAAGTTGTTCCCAATAGCGCAGCGGCAAAAGCGGGTCTGCAAAAGGGTGACGTTGTTACTATGTTTAACGGGCATCGTATTACCGACTCCACAGAACTGACCGCCAGCGTCAGAGAAGCAGCCGCAGGGCAGACCGTCAAAGCAACCATTATCCGCAACGGCTCATCTGAAGAAAAAGAAATCACTCTCGGCAACGCCGCAGACGCACGGAAAAAATAACACCAATACCTTAACGAAAAATACATAAAATTAGGAGGGACAGCAGGTCATCCTGCTGTCCCTCCTAATAAAAACTCGTTTATCTTGCGTGAAGATACAACTTAAAGTAGTGCCCCTGAGAAGTCATTCTGACGCCATGCTTCATATACTGCAATAGATGCAGAATTTGCAAGATTTAGCGAACGACGTCCTTCTAACATCGGAATACGAACCCTCTCCGTGATTTGCGGGGCGTTCTGAACATGCTCAGGAAGACCAACAGATTCAGGGCCAAATAAAAGAACATCGCCGGGATGATACGACACCTGCGCAAAATTCTTCTGCGCCGTCGTCGTAAAAGCAAAAACACGTTCAGGCTTAAGCTCTTCCCACGCTTGCTCAATATTTTGATGTACTTGAACAACCGCAAGATCATGATAATCCAAACCAGCACGACGCAAATGCGCATCATCAAAGTTGAACCCTAAAGGCTCCACAAGATGTAACTTTGCCCCCGTAATAGCCGCTAAACGAATAACATTTCCAGTGTTGCCCGGAATCTCAGGAGTATAGAAAAGAATATTAAACACACCTCTAGTGTATGCCTTCCCTCATCGCCTTTGTCATCATCAGCATTGACCCGCCACAGAGAAGGTGAAACATCTCATGTGCTCGTCTAGGATGATAAGCGTAAAATAGTGGAGGCCAAGTACCGCTAGATAAACCAAAGGACCTGTTCTCATGAAACGTACATACCTTGATCATGCGGCAACCACACAACCACTAGCATCCGTAATTGACGAAGTAACAGAACACCTAAAATACAGCGGAAACGCTTCAGCCTTACACTCTGCAGGACGCAGAGCACGTGCGGTTGTAGAACAAGCCCGCGAACGTATCGCCCAAGCTGTAGGCTGCGATAGTGCAGAAGTAATCTTTACCGCAGGCGGAACTGAAGCCGACAACCTCGCCATTAAAGGTATCTACCGTAAAAGAACTCACATAAACCCCCAATGCCGGCGTATCCTCATCAGCTCCATAGAACATCATGCTGTGAGCGAATCAGCAGAATGGCTCGAAGCGCATGAACAAGCGCAACTATGCTGGATACCCGTAGACTCACACGGCCTTATTGACATGAAAGCACTCAAAGCTCTCATCGAAGAAGACCCCGAAAATACGGCTCTCATCACCGTCATGTGGGCGAACAACGAAGTTGGTACCATACAACCAATCCGCGAAATTGCAGAACTCAGTGACACCTACAATATTCCGTTTCACACCGACGCAGTACAAGCCTTCGGAGCTATCCCCATCAACTTCCGCCAGATAGGGGCAAACAGCATGGCAATATCTGGACATAAAATGGGTGCACCTCAAGGTATTGGCGCACTGATTGCTACCCGAACTACCGCACTAACGCCAGTCCTCCACGGTGGGGGACAAGAACGAGCCGTCCGCTCAGGAACACTAGATACCGCAAGCATTGCCGGATTTGGTGTAGCTGCTCAAGAAGTCACCCAACACCTCGCTGAAGAAATGGTGCGCCTTGGGACACTCCGGAACACTCTCATTGAACGTATCCGCCATGAGATACCCAACGCAACACTACGCGGGGCAGAACCCGAATCAATTGAAGAACTGGAACAAGAAGGCGCCACCCGCCGGCTGCCACATAACGTACATTTCACCTTTGACGGCTGCGAAGGAGATTCTCTGCTCTTCCTCCTCGATATGGCCGGTATAGAATCTTCTACTGGCTCTGCTTGCAACGCCGGAGTTCCACGTCCTTCCCACGTGCTACTTGCCATGGGAGTTGATGAAGAACACGCACGTGGTGCACAACGTTTTACCCTCGGACATACCAGCACTAGCGAAGACATTGAGGCCCTCATGGAAGCGTTGCCCGGAGCTTATGAACAAGCCCATAAAGCTGGTTTAGCGGCGCACGTACCGAATGAACACATCTGGCATTAGCAATTTGGTAAGTTGAAGACTGTCTTATACGTTCAGAGCATTCACACACAGCAATACGAAGGAAAAATATCTTTATGAAAATCTTGGCTGCAATGAGTGGCGGTGTTGACTCTGCCGTTGCCGCTGCACGCGCGGTAGAAGCCGGGCACGACGTTGTCGGCGTCCACCTCGCACTATCACGCATGCCCGGAACCCTTAGAACCGGAAGCCGCGGATGCTGCACTATCGAAGACTCCATGGACGCACGTAGAGTCTGCGACCAGCTAGGCATCCCCTTCTACGTATGGGACTTCTCTGAACGATTTAAAGAAGACGTCGTTGACGATTTCATCTCCGAATACGAAGCCGGACGCACACCTAACCCTTGCATGCGTTGCAACGAAAAAATTAAATTCGCTGCACTCCTCGAAAAAGCGGTAGCGTTAGGCTTTGATGCCGTTGTTACCGGGCACTACGCAAAAGTCATTAGCGACGAAAACGGAAACCGAGAACTGCACCGTGCCGCAACCTGGGCAAAAGACCAATCCTATGTTTTGGGCGTACTTACTCACGAACAACTCAAACACGCATGGTTCCCCCTCGCAGACACACCGTCTAAAGATGAAGTCCGTGCAGAAGCTGCACGACGAGGATTCTCCGTCGCTAAAAAACCAGATTCTTACGATATCTGCTTCATTCCTGAAGGTGATACTCGCGCATGGCTTGAAGACCATATCCAGATGAGCGAAGGCAACATCAAAGATACTCAAGGGAACGTTTTAGGCCAGCACCCTGGAGCTCAAGCCTATACTGTAGGGCAACGTAAAGGACTTGCTATCGGACGTCCAGCACCCGACGGAAAACCTCGTTTCGTACTAGAAATTCGCCCCAAAACCAATGAAGTCATCGTCGGTTCGAAAGACTTACTCGCTATCGATCGTATCCGTGGTATTAGAACTACTTGGGCAGGGCTACCCATTGATTGCGTACAAGAATTTCTTAACAAAACACCCGAACTGAACGCTCGAAGCGATAGCTTTGAAGTCACAACCCAAGTACGTGCCCACGCTGATCCTGTTGCCTCAACCGCATATATGCAGTGGGTTCTTGACGATGAAAACACCACAGACACAGAAAAAACTTCATTACGGTTAGAAACCGTCGTACACCTGAATGAGGGGTTGCGCGGAGTAGCGCCCGGACAGACTATGGTGATGTACCAAGGAACTCGTGTTCTTGGACAAGCCACTATCAACTGTGCATATTCCACGGAAAGAGAAGATATTAACGCTTCATAAAAATAGTCATCACATAACAGCGCACAACAACTCACCAAAGGTAAAAACATGTCTGACGCACAAGACATCCAAGCACATAAAGAATTCGACCAGCGTGCATCATCGTTAAGAGGACAGGTTCAGCCAGAAGTCCTTGAAGAGCTTTACAGCATCCGGAAAATTATCGATAATCTTGACGCTGCACTGATGCATATCTTGGCAGAACGTTTTAGAGCGACACAACGAGTTGGACATCTCAAAGCTAAACACCAGCTACCAGCTGGAGACCCTGCCCGAGAATCTGCTCAAATTAAACGTTTGCGTTCTCTTGCGGAACTATCTGATTTAGACCCAGAATTTGCAGAAAAATTTCTGAATTTCATCATTTCAGAGGTGATCCGGCACCACGAACAAATCGCGCAAGAAAATAACGGAACACCGGATAAATAAAATATATTATTTTTGAGAATAGTCTTAGGAAGAAAGCTGCCTCATGTCACAACAAATGGAACCAGTCGATGTCGGTGGAGTGAACGTTCTGAGGTGGAACCCTCCACGAGCGGTAAAACTCCGTCCTCAGAGGTTTTTCCGTTGGACGAAAAAACTCCCTTTCGCTCCTCGCATAAATAATGTTGGGGATATTGCCGGCGTAGATGTGGTGAGATATCTGCATCGCGAGTTAGCAGGAGGGCATAACAGTAAAGTTCGAACAAACCTTGGCGCTATTGGGTCAATTATTCATATGTTGCCTGCAGGTACTGTCGTCTGGGGTCCTGGAGTTAACGGCAAACATCTAGACCTTAGCCTTCCAAAGAACCTTGATATTCGTGCCGTCCGAGGGCCGCGTACACGTGAATATCTTATGAATCTCGGATACCAGGTACCAGAAATTTTTGGAGACCCGGGGCTCCTTCTACCGCATATTACTGGAGATAAAAAGCTTTCTCCCACCCGAGAGATAACTATTATTGCTAATCTAAATGACACTCGTTTTATCAATGATGAGAGGTCTCTATCTGCTCTCTGCTCATTGGATGATTTCGTAACAGGGATTCGTCGTAGTGAGTTTATTATCGCTTCTAGTTTGCACGGGATTATTTTTGCTGACGCATATGGGATTCCAGTATGCCCTCTTGTAACAGAGGCAGAACCTTTATTTAAATATCTAGATTATTTTGAAGGGACTGGGCGTTTTGATATCAAATTCGCACACTCTGTTGAGGAAGCCTTGCGTATTGGACCTGTACCAAAAATAACTTGGGATGAGAAACCTCTACTACAAGCCTTTCCTTCAGAACTTTGGAAGAACTAAAGAACGATATAAGGCATCTGTACTTTATAGACTCTAAATACCCCTGTACAAGTTTTGAAAACATTAACCATCACTGAAGCACCTATTAGGGTACGCGCCAGCGCAACCGGAACTCTCAGCGGAGAAAACTTACTTGACAGTATCTTCCGCGTTCGCGGAGAACTTGGAGACCCCCACCTGCCCTTTCTTCCGGAATTGCCACAACGTGGATACGCTGCAACTACACTTGCCAGAACTATCGCCACTCTCGATGAACTCCACGCAGAAGGGGTATCCTACGGGTGGAAGCTAAGTAATGGTACTTCTCGAGAAAGCCAACTTGCCCGCTCCACATTCCGTTCGGATATCAACCTACTAGCTGACATTATCGGACAAGAAGAAGACCGAGGAGAGAACCTCAAACTACAATTGATGGGCCCTGTTTCCCTTGCCGTATCCCTCTACTTGCCTAATGGGGAACGAGCCATCAGCGACTATGGAGCCCGTCGAGATATCCGAGACTCCTTCCTTAACGGACTTTTTAACTGGATTGATACCATCGATACAGCAACTGGCTCTCAACACCTTTACCTTCAACTTGAAGAGCCGTATCTTAATGCAGCATTGACAGGTAATATCCCTACCGCAAGTGGGTATCGAACCATTCGTCACCTACCGGAACAAGAACTTCAAGAAACCTATAGCATCGTCCAAAAACACTTACAGCAACGTTCCATTTCACTCGCTATCACCGGATGCGATATACAGACTCTGCATACAATAGATTCAATACCTGACGCGCTATGGTTTGATACCACCGGTTACACACAACACGATTGGGAAAAAATTGCTCCTCACGCCGAACGAGGAAAAGAACTCTGGTTAGCAGTCACCGGAAATAACATGAGCTTTGACGTCCCACCTCATGCATACCATCTCTGGAAAAGTTGGCGTACTATCGGACTGCCGGCTCACTACCTATCACAGGTAACACTTTACGATAATGCAACTCTTCACCTCATGAGCGTTGACGATGCTACCGGAATGTTTAAAGAACTCGTTCAAACAGCTCAGGCACTGAGCGAGATAGCTCAAGACTCATAAGAATGTTCCATGATGATGTCCCACCTCGTGAGAAGAACACGATAGACTAGGGAAGACGCCGTGACCCTATGGGAGAAAAATGAACTCTACAATTCTCATTGTTGATGATGACGAAGCTCTCGCCGAAATGGTTGGTATCGTCCTAGCACAAGAAGGTTATGAAACCGTCTTTTGCGAAGCTGGAGATAAAGCTTGGGACGCTTTTAACATCAACCAGCCAGACTTGATTCTATTAGACCTGATGCTTCCAGGGATGAGCGGTATCGAGGTATGTTCTAGAATCCGTGAAGAATCAGATGTTCCTATCATCATGCTTACTGCTAAAAGCGACACCGAAGACGTTGTACGCGGGTTAGAAGCCGGTGCCGACGACTATATTGCCAAACCCTTTAAACCTGCAGAACTTTTAGCGCGCATCCGTGCTCGCCTGCGTCCGCGTGAAGAGCATAGCAACGAGCCACTTCGCGTAGGCGGTCTAACTATCGACTTAGCCGGCCATACCGTTTCTCGTGATAGTGAATTGATTCCTTTAACTCCTCTAGAATTTGAGCTTCTTGCTAACCTTGCACAGCAACCGGGGCAGGTTCTGACCCGTGAAACACTATTAGGTAACGTATGGGGTTATGAGAAAACAGTAGATTCTCGCCTCGTTAACGTCCATATTCAGCGTCTACGCTCAAAGATTGAAGAAGACCCTGAAAACCCTAAGATTGTTTTAACTGTTCGTGGCGTAGGATACAAAGCAGTATCCGATAGGACGCGCCGTTAGGCATTGTTGTGGCTAAACATTTTCCTCAGGCCCCTCCCACGACCATCAGCCAGTACCGCAGTTTTGCACGGTGGACACGCCCGCTGAGACGTTTTCGTTTACGGTGGCATCAGTCTTTGCAATTTCGTGCAATTGCTGCCGCTATTGTGTTGTTGATTGTGACCTTCATTTTTGTTGGCTCTTTCCTCTCCTCGCAGATAGCGAACTCGTTATTTAGAGGTAGAGTAGACCAAGCGCTACAAGACTCGGCGGCTGGCTTTTCAAATGTGCAATCGCTTCTTGATAGCTCCGATGCTACCGGACGATCTGAGATCCACCGTAACGTGTTGAGGTTCTTGACTGTGCTCGAAGCTGGGGGAGAAGAGTCTGAGAAACAATGGGTTCTTGCCCCTAACAAAGGAACATCTGCTCAAGGGTTTATCTCTGAGCAGAGCCAGCATGACACGATTAGCACTTCTGATATTCCTACAGAATTACGAGATACGATAAGTCGCAACGAAGGTATTTATTGGCAATCTGCAAGTCTTGATATTGATGGTCACCGACAGCCGGTCATCTTTGTGGGAACGAGTATCCGTATCCCTCAAAATCCTGCATATGGTTTGTATCTGGTCTATGATCTTTCCTCTTCGCAGACCACACTGCAATATATCAACCTTGTGGTATGGGTGGCCTTTTTTATCTTGTTGCTTATCGTTGTCACTATTGTTTGGTACATTACGCGTTCTGTGATTCGTCCTATTTCTTCTACTGCTATCACCGCTGAAAAGCTTGCATCTGGCGATTTGGGGCAGCGTGTCATCGTTCGAGGGCATAACGAAACTGCTCGTTTAGGTAATTCTTTTAACCGCATGGCTGATAGCCTTGAAAATCAGATTTCTCGTCTCGAAACACTTTCTACGATGCAGCAACGTTTTGTATCGGATGTTTCTCATGAGCTGCGTACGCCTTTGACTACGGTTCGTATGGCAGCAGAGATGCTTTATGACGGCCGTGATGAGTTTGGTGCAGCATATCGTCGTCCTACCGAATTGCTTTATCACCAAGTAGACCGTTTTGATGCTCTGCTTGCCGACCTTCTAGAAATTTCTCGTTTTGATGCTGGATCTGCGACGTTGGATGCGGTGCCTGTACAATTCATGGCAGTACTTGAGGAGGTTCTTCTTTCGGTAGAACCTCACCTGCAACGTACTGGCACTGAGCTAAGGGTTCATCATGATCATAGTGATATACCTGTAGAGATAGATCACCGCCGTATTGAACGAGTGTTAAGAAACTTGTTGTTTAATGCTGTGGAACATAGCGAAGGCCAGCCGATTGACGTATATATTGCAACCTCTGAGACGGCACTAGGTGTTGCTGTTCGTGACCACGGTGTAGGTCTTAGCGAAGAACACGTAACACAGGTTTTCAATCGTTTTTGGCGTGCAGACCCTTCACGTAAACGCACTCTTGGCGGTACTGGTTTGGGGCTTTCTATTGCTGCTGAGGATGTGCGTTTGCACGGTGGCACTTTAGAATGTTGGGGACGTCCGGCAGAAGGCGCCTGTTTCCGTATGACTTTACCTCTCCGTCAAGGAGAACCTATGGGAAAATCTCCCGTACGGTTATCAGGGGATCCTCTTCCTCCCGATGAGTATCTAGATATTGACGTTCCGACTTCTACCGATCCCGATGTTTTTGACGCTGATGATAAGAACCAGCATGGTGAAAGTTAGATGAAAAAAATATATTCTTCTACCAAGGTTCGTTATCTTGGTTTGGGCTTATGCTTTCTTGTTGGCGTAAGTGGCTGTGCAAGTATTCCACAAAGTGGCTCTGTGAATCACTATGCAGATTCTCAAAGTACAAATACCGACACTCGGAGCAGTATCGTGCTTGATCCTCCTCAGGACGGGGCAAGTCCCACGGAGATTATTCAAGGCTTTTTGCGTGCTGGTGCTGGTGCGAAAGATGATTATCAGGTGGCTCGTGAGTATCTGACGGAAGAGTTCTCTAATTCGTGGATACCTGATGAACGTACTTTGGTATATCGAGATTCTACAACATTAGATATAAGCCCAGATACTGCAGGCAATGACGTCCACCATGGCGATGAATATTCTGTGACGGTTCCTGTCGCAACTTCTATTGACCGGCGGGGAATTGCAACATCTTATGCGGAAGTCTCTCCAGAAGAGCTTAAGTTTAAAGTGGTGCAAGTCAACGGTCAGTGGCGTATTGCTCAGGCTCCGCAAGGAACTGTAATGAATCATCATGATTTTATTCAGGTTTTTGCAACATATACCCTGTATTTTTATGATCCCACCTATACCTATGCTGTACCTGATATTCGTTGGTTTGCTGATCGCCCGACGGTTGTTACCTCTATTACGAAGGTTCTTCTTGAAGGTGCTGCACCGTACCTTGAGGGTGCTGTCAGTAGCGCTATTCCTGCGGGCACAACACTAACTCGCAATTCTGTTCCGGTTGAGCAGACTGTCGCTCAAGTGAGCTTACATGGAGATGGACTAGACGCGGATATTTCACAGTTAGATATTGAACGGATTAATTCTCAGCTGACACAAACCTTGTCGTTATTAGGTGGTATTGACTCCGTTAAATTGACGTTTGACGACCAAGAGGTGAAAGCTGGCTCTCTTGATAACTATGTTGCCCCGCAAGTTAACCCCAGTGTATCGGGTAACATTGTTGCTCTTGATGGGAACCAGCTGGTGACTCGTAGCGAAATTTTCAATGATGCAGATCAACAAAAAATTGTTGATGTTGGGTTAGCTAGTCCTCGAGACTTAGCAATGGATTACACTCGCAAGAACTTTGCGTTTTTGGATTCTTCGCAACAGTCACTATTTTGGGTCTCTGATCAGAAAGTTACCCATATGTTTGATGGTGTTGGGTTAACCCATCCATCTTTTGACCAATTCCAGTGGTTGTGGAGTGCTGATTCTACAGGCCGATTGCGTGCTGTTTCGTACGTGAATTCGCAGGAGAAAAAGCAGGTTGATGTTCGTTCTCCATGGTTAGAAGGATACGACGTTAAATCTGTTCGTGTCTCTCGTGATGGTGCGCGTGCGGCGGTTGTTGCAACTCTTGACGGCGAAACGTATGTGTGGGTCTCTGGTATTCACCGTAGTTCAGACCATCAACCACTTGAGCTGACCTCTCCTGTCCGTTTAGGGACAACCCTTGATACTACTGATGTTTCGTGGACGAGCGACCAGAGCCTCATTGCGGCAGACGAGGTTTCCGGAAAGTCTGAGATTATTTATTTGTCGGGAGAGATTACTTCTGTTGAACGCTTAGATAGTTTGTCCCTTATTGCTTCTGGAGCAGGGAATAATCAGATTATCGCGCAGACGAAGGACGGGCGTATTTACACCTTGGTTGACCGTGGCTGGTCTCGTATCGACATTCCACTGCATGATGTCAGTTATTCGGGATAACGTTTAGACGGTCATCATGGTGTAAGGATGATTCGTCGTCTTATCCACAGATATACGGATGTCCTAGGATATGGTGAACGCTATCGGGAGATACTGATGGTGTGCTATTTTCTATGGGTTTTTATATACGTGTTCTCTGGGAGGATGTTCTTGAGCTGATACGTCCTCGAGTCTGTGCGAGCTGTGGGGCATATGGGGCGAAGGCTGTTGCTCGAGCTTTATGCTCTCATTGTGATTTTTGCGTCCGTCATTCACTTGTGCATGTTCATTGCTCTAGGGCTGATGGCGTCGGGTGTCCAATATATTCTGCTGGGGTCTATGAACATGAGTTAGCTCGAAGTATTTTGGCATATAAGAACGGTTCACGTACTGATCTTCTTGATACTTTTGCTACGGGGCTGGTGCGTGCTGTGATGAGCTGCCTTCAGCATGTAGAAGGTGTTGTTCATCGCGTGGTTCTTGTCCCGATGCCCTCTGAGCCAAGTGCAACGCGAAGACGCGGTTATGTTCCTGCTCAACTATTAGCAGAACGTGTGTGCCAGCTGGTAGAGGAGTACGCTGGTTTATCTTGTACATCGTATTGTCTTTTGGCGAAGAAAAGGCGATGGGGCAGAAAATACGAGGCTGGGCAGAAACTTTTGACAAGTGCTCAGCGTCATCAACGTTTAGCCCATTCTATGCGTTTAGCTTTGCCACCGTTATTTTTTATGGGTGCTTATTATGACGTTCGTGGTGTGTACTGTATTTTGCTCGATGATGTGTTGACGACAGGGGCGACGTTGGCAGAGGGATACCGTGTTGTCTCTGCAGCTGGTGGCAAGGTGATTGGAGCAGCGACGCTCGCTTACGTCCCGTATCGGTGTGAGTCTTCCGCTTACGATGGGTAGCGCTAGGGCATGTCTTTGGGTGAAAGAACGGTGAATGTTACCTGTGGGTAGTGTATTTATTCTTAACTGAAAGAATATTTTGCGTGACACAAGACATGTTTTGAATTAGGGTAGTTATAGGGAATCAAAGACGAATTCCTCGGCTTAGCTCCTCTTCGGATGGAGTCGCAGCTAAGTACACGCCCCCAAATATACTGGAGGGAATTGTGGAAATTAACATCATCGGACGAAACGTTAAAGTTACTGAGCGTCTGCGTGAACATGTTGAAGATAAAGTTGCAAAGTTTGAGCAACTAGGTGACCGTGTTAGCACCATCGAAATAAAATTCACTAAAGAGGGGCATTCTGGCCCAGAAATTATTGGTACAGAAATTACTGTTATCGGCAAAGGCCCTGTTCTTCGCGCAGAAGCTACTGGAGAAGATAAATTCGCGGTCTTTGACGACACTTATGGAAAACTCCTTGAACGTTTACGGCGAGCTCGAGATCGACGGAAACCTAGCAAATCAGGAACAAAACGTCCTATCTCAGTTTCTGAAGCAACCGGATCTCTCCCCGTTGTGACGGAGCAGGTTGCTGTCTCTGAGATACATTTAGATGATGTGCCGGTCGAAGAAATTGCATTTTCTACAGAATATTCTTTGGAAGATGAAGTCTCTTCACCCGTAGAAATTCGACGTAAAAGTTTCCCTGCCACACATTTAACAGCAGAAGAGGCTGTGGATCATATGGAACTTGTCGGACATGACTTCTTCGTCTATTTGGATAAAGAAACGGGTGCACCGTCTGCTGTGTACCGTCGTAAAGGATGGACATACGGCGTTATTTCCTTAGAGAATGATGCTGAGTAAGATTCTTATTTAGTCTTTATCAAAGTAGTGTTTAGAGTGCCTCGGGATTTTGCTCAGGTGCTTTAGCCTAGCTGAAACAGCACCAAATACTGGACGGCTCATAAAACGTGGCGTTGAGTTATTTGGTGCTGTTTTGTATTCTAAAAGCCTTATTTCTAGGGGATGTCCTCTAAAAATAAGGATTTGCTGAGAGAGTAATACGAAAAGCGTTCTCATATTAGCCGGTTTTTAACCTAGAATAGTGATGATGTGCTGACATAAAGTGTCGGTACCGTATTTAAAGTTTTCGTCTCAAGGAGTCAGTTTTCGTGGCATCTTTCTTAGAGAAGATTCTTCGCGCAGGGGATAAAAAAATTCTCAAACAGCTTCGTGCGTACACTGATGCAGTGAACTCGCTCGAAAGCAGTTTTGAAAATATGAGTGACGCCGAACTGCGTGCAGAAACAGACTCGTTCCGTGCACGTATTAAAGATGGTGAATCTCTTGATACCCTCTTGCCAGAAGCCTTTGCTGTTGTGCGTGAGGCTTCAAAACGTACTCTTGGAAAACGCCACTATGACGTTCAGCTCATGGGCGGGGCAGCTTTGCACCTTGGCAATATTGCAGAGATGAAAACCGGTGAGGGTAAGACTCTTGTCGCTACGGCGCCAGCCTACCTCAACGCGTTATCTGGTAAAGGCGTGCACATTGTAACTGTCAATGATTATCTTGCCGAGTATCAGGCAAATTTGATGGGGCGTGTATTCCGTTTCTTAGGTATGGAATCTGGTGTTATTCTTTCGAACCAGACTCCAGAAGAACGTCGTAAACAATATGCTGCAGATATCACTTACGGTACAAATAACGAATTTGGTTTTGATTATCTGCGCGATAACATGGCATGGAGTGTTGAAGAGCAAGTTCAACGCGGACACAATTTTGCCATTGTCGATGAGGTTGACTCCATCTTGATTGATGAGGCTCGTACCCCGTTGATTATTTCTGGTCCTGCTGCAGGGGAGGCGCACCGCTGGTACGCCGAGTTTGCGCGTTTCGTGCAGACTCTTCTTCCTGAAAAAGATTATGAGGTAGACGAGAAAAAACGTACAGTCGGCATTCTCGAATCTGGTATTGACAAGGTGGAAGACCACCTCGGAATTGAAAATCTTTACGAACCGGCAAACACTCCTCTGATCGGTTTCTTAAACAACGCTATTAAAGCTAAAGAGCTCTTTAAAAACAATAAAGATTATGTTGTCATGAATGGTGAAGTTCTCATCGTTGATGAACATACTGGACGTATCCTCCCCGGACGCCGTTATAACGAAGGTATCCATCAGGCGATTGAAGCGAAAGAGGCTGTTGAAGTTAAGCCTGAGAACCAGACGATGGCAACTATTACCTTGCAGAATTATTTCCGCATGTATGAGAAGCTCTCTGGCATGACGGGTACTGCAGAGACTGAAGCTGCAGAGTTTATGAGCACTTATGAGCTTGGCGTGGTTGCTATTCCTACGAATAAAGAAGTGCAACGTATAGACCACCCCGACCGTGTACATAAGAACGAAATTATTAAATTCAACGCTGTTGTTGAAGACATTAAAGAGCGTTTTGAAACAGGTCAGCCCGTTCTGGTGGGCACAACCAGCGTGGAAAAGAGCGAGTATCTCTCTAAGCTTCTCAAACGTGAAGGTATCCGTCACGAAGTGTTGAACGCAAAGAACAACGCACGTGAGGCTGCTATCGTAGCGCAGGCTGGCCGTAAGGGAGCTATTACTGTTGCTACCAATATGGCTGGTCGTGGTACTGACATTATGCTAGGTGGTAACCCTGAGTTTAATGCTGTTGAGAAGATGACAGAGCTTGGCCTAGACCCAGAGCAGAATACAGAAGAATATGAGGCGAAATGGCCTAGCGTTCTTGCTGAATGTGAAGAGGCCGCTCGCGCAGAACACGACGAAGTGATTGCTCTTGGCGGGCTGTATGTTCTTGGTACAGAGCGCCATGAGTCTCGTCGTATTGATAACCAGCTACGAGGCCGTTCCGGACGTCAGGGTGATCCTGGTGAATCACGTTTTTATCTTTCTCTATCAGATGAGTTGATGCGTCTATTCAATGGTCAGGCAGCTGCACGTCTTATGGCTAATGCTCCTGATGACACTGTTCTTGATTCGAAACTGGTTTCTCGTGTCGTTGCTTCGGCTCAGGGGCAGGTTGAATCTCGTAACGCTGAACAGCGTAGGAATATCCTTAAATATGATGATGTTTTGAATCGTCAACGTGAAGCAATGTATAAGGACCGTAACCAGATTTTGCAGGGGGATGACCTTAAAGAACAGATTCAAATCTTTACTCGTGAGGTTCTTACCTCTGCAATTGACGCGCAGGTAGGGGATAATCACGCAGAAGATTGGGATTTCGACAAGCTTTGGGACACTCTCAAGAGTATTTATCCTGTCACGATTACTGCTGAAGATCTGGCTGAGGATGCTGGTGACCGGACGAAGATTACTCGTGACCAACTGGTTAAAGAGATTCTTGCTGATGCTGAGCTAGTGTACCAAGAGCGTGAAGAGAGTATTGGCTCTGAGTCTATGCGTGAGATTGAACGTCGTATTGTTCTTTCCGTGATTGGCAAACGTTGGCCTGAGCATCTTTATGAGATGGATTACCTTAAAGAGGGAATTGGTTTACGTGCTATGGCTCAGCGTGATCCTCTCATTGAGTACCAGCGTGAAGGTTATGCGTTGTATCAGACGATGATGGATGCTATTCGTGAAGAGTCGGTTAGCTATTTGTATCATGTTGATTTAGCAAAACAGCGTACGCAGTCTTCTCCTTTAGGTATGAAGATTCCTGCTCAGCCAAAGTTCTTACAATATTCCGCACCGTCAGAAGATGGCGGAACTGAGACTGAGATTCGTAAGAATGATCTGGTCGATGAGAATAAGTAACGTTATTTCTTATTATTAGAAGTGGTGGGGTGTTTGACCGTATTCGGTCAAACACTCCACCACTTGTTTTATGCAATTTCTAGAGCTGTGATTTTCCATTTGGAGAAAACTTTTTCCACTTTCATGGCTATGGCTCGTACTCGTGTCAGATCTTCCATGATGAGACACACTTCAAAGGTATCTGTCCGTACTTTTTGTGCTTTAGCACGTCGGGGTTTAGGTAGTTGTGTTTTGGGTGTAGCAAAAGGCTTGATACGTGTTCTGGTGTTCTGCTGCCGTAGGAGCTGTTGGGTGAGCTGCGCTCTTTGCGTCACTCGTTGATAGCATTCTTGGCTAAGCCAGCGCGCAATGTGTTGCGGTGGTCGGCGCCCTGCAAAGACTTCAAGGATTGCAACGCTAATACCTGCACACATAATCTCGATAGCTTTACATTCTGCGTTACTTGGATGAACAGGTTTTTTAGGGCGGAAGTTGATGTTTTCTTCTTGAGCTAAGGCCTGTCGGAAACGTTCGTATTCTTCTGCTGAGATGACGGTAAAGCGTTGTTGGTTTGGCGTGGATTCGGGGTGGTGGATGGCCATGATATGTCCTTATATCGTCGTTGGTATATAGGTGTAAGGTGGGGTGCTTTTAGATGCTGGGAAGAACGAGTATTTCTCCGGGGTATATGGGTGCTTCATAACCGCGTAGGCGTTCTTGATTATGTTGGTAGATGCGGTAGCTATACTCCATGGTGTTACGAGGCGTTGCTTCTTCTCCTAAATATGTTTGTGCAATGCTCCAAAGGGTGTCTCCTTTGCGAACAACATAATCTTTTGAATCGCTTTTAGGCTCTGCATTTCTTGTCGATGTGGTGACGCCAAAGAGCGGTGTGAGCGGGACATACTCTTTTTCTGACGTTGAGAGTACGACATGGTGCAAAGGGCTATTTTGGGTGTGGCGGACAGAAGACGTTTTTTCTGGCGAATAGTGTTGGGAAGCCTTTGAGGTAAAGAGTGTCGTCAACGGTGCACTAACTGGTTCGTGCTCTAGAGGTTTTAGATGGTCTTGTTCTACACAGGTGATAGCGGTTGCTGTCGGGTTGGGGGAATATGCCTGTGCAGGAGTGCATATAATGCTGACACCAAGAAGCGCTAGTGAACAATTTTTGAGACAAGTAGGTATCCACGATGGAAGGTTGAGATACCGTTGATGAGTTTTCTGCTGGATACGGTATGAACGCAGAATACAGAAGATACTGGTGCACCACCAAAGAAGAACTAAGCCACTTAGACAAAGGACGAGTTGAAGATATAGATAATCACTGCGTGTTGGCTTTGTCGTGGATAGTGCTAGAAGAGAACAACAAATACTGCATGCTGCCAGGAGAGGTGTTCCAACGCTCAGAAGGTAATCAGTTTTTGAACAGCTCGTTGGAAGCTTAACTAATGTTCTCGCTTGATACATAAAAACCTCTTATCATATCGTTTGATGTTGTTTGATACATCTAGATAGAGTATGTACTGTTTTTATGCAAAAAGTAAAGAGTTTTAAATAATTTTTCATAGAAAATAGAAAAATAATCTCATGTAACATCGAAGATGGGATATACAAGTATCAATGGAAAAAATTTTTAGAGATTATGAAGCACAGCTCGACTCTCTGCGACAGCAAGAGCTAGAATCTTCTGCGCATGAATTGCAACGTGCAGAATTTGCGAAAGTCCAGCAACTAGATCGTTTAGCGGCTCAACAAGGAAAAAATATTCGTATTTGCTGCAGCTCATCTATCTCATGGAACGCTGAACTTGAGACTGTCGGTAACGGCTGGGTGCAGCTACGCTCGGGTACAGAAAATATACTCCTGCCCCTGCGTTCTATTATGTGGTGGGAAGGAGGCAACCATCATGCGCAGGTCGATACCGGAACTCTGATGCGGAAACTTAACTTTTCTTATGCGTTTCGAGCGCTCAGCATAGCTAGAACACCCCTACGTATTTTTCATCGCGATTTTGTGACAACAACTGAAGGGACGATTGAAAAAGTAGGACTCGATTTTATCGAGGTAGCCTTACACCCCTTAGACGGGCAATATCGTTCAAGACATATTACAGGTATGCGAACCGTTGGGTTAGAGAATATTGGGGCAGCCTGTTCTCTGCGCAGTGCGTAGGGATTAAAACGATGAGGCTATCTGGTGATGTTCAATAGCTTGTTCAGTCTTCTTATACGCTTGAGCAATATATTCTTCGAGTTTGACGTCTTCGACTCTCCATTGGCCTCGTCCACCAATTTGTATGGCAGGAAGTTCACCTGAGCGTACGATAGCGCGTGCCTGAGCTAAGGAAATATTGAGGATTTCTCCAACTTCTGTCAGTGTATAAAAACGTTGCTTAACCATAGAAGTATCCTTGTTGACGTTTGAAGAAGGTGATAGTTGTTCATTACTATAACCCCTTATTCGTGTTCTTTGATAGTAAACGTTCAGATATGTTGCCTTTTGACTGACACAAGGAGCTTTATCCACAGTTTCATAGTAAAGAAATGAAACTTTCGCTTTTGAGATGCTAAGAATCTGAAAATTCAGTAGGCTGTTATCCGAATCCCAAAACCTCCTAGAGAACTGATAGAACTCCCGCATGAAAACAGACCCAAAAGCTTCTAAAACACTTACTTCACGCCTACAAAAACCCGGTTTCAAAGACCCGAAGCTGCTGATTGGGCTCTTCCTCATTCTGCTCTCGCTCACAGGAGTTATCGCCGTCGTCAACATATCAAACCAAACAAAGCCCTATTGGGTCACCACCCGAGAAATCTATGTCGGAGAAGAAATCACCGAAAAAGACCTCAAAAAAGTAGACGTTCGCCTTAGCGAAGCATCCTCACAATATCTCTCTACCGACGAAAACGGGTCAGCGCATATCGCAACCCAATTTATTGGTGCTCATCAGCTCGTCCCTAAAAACTCTCTAGGAGAAGCTGAACAAAATGACCGTAAGAAAACAACCATCGTTCTTGACGCCACCGTCGCATCAGGGTACAAAGCCGGAGATCTAGTAGACGTTTGGGTTTCCTCGAAAAACGAAAACGGTAACGGATACGCAACCCCCGTGCGTCTCATGGAACAAGCTGAAATTGCCCGTATCAATAGTGAAGATTCCGTTCTCGGATCAACCGGAAAGACTGCACTGCAACTACTTGTGAGCGAAGACGTCTTATCCTCTATCCTTCACGCCACATCTAACGACAGCAAAATATCGTTAGTTCCATCTTTCTAGGAAAAACTATGAATATCCCCGTAGTCGTTTTAGGTGATACCGCTGGACAATACATCCAAGCAATCGAACGTCAACGCGGCGCCATCAGCGTTGTGCGACACGTTCAAGAGCTCAGTGACCTCATCGGCATCGCACACAGCGGTATTGCACGTGTTGCCCTGCTCGTCAGCGGATATGAAGATCTCACAGCATCTTTAGTGCATCAGCTCTCCGAAGCTCAGGTCATCACCCTCATCATCGTAGACCCCGGAGAAAGCCGCCATATTGCCGGGGCGCATACCATCAGCTCTCTAACCGAAACACAAGAACTTCTCAAACATATTGAGCACATCACCTCTACAGAAGACCACAAAACACACAATAACAACCACATAGAGACTGAAAAAACCCAGATAACTTCTCAACACAGAACTGAAGAAGAACCCCAACCACAAACCTTACACCACGCAAAAATTCTTACCGTCTGGGGTGGAGCAGGCTCACCCGGGCGATCAACAATTGCCACAAACCTCGCAGCCTATGCAACCCAAAAAGAAGAAAAAGTATGTCTTATCGATGCTGACACCTACGCCCCAGCTGTGAGCGCGCTCTTAGGAATGTTAGAAGATTATTCTGGCTTAGCGCAGCTATGTCACCTTGCTGATAGAACAACACTAGAGGCAGAAAATATTCACGAAATCATAAGTACCATCAAAATTGAAGGAGGATACCTCGACGTCGTCACCGGAATTACCCGCAGCGACCGCTGGCCAGAAATCCGCTCTCAAGCTTTTGAACTGTTGCTCACAACCCTGCGCAAGAACTATGACCTCATCATTATTGACACAGGATTCTGCCTAGAAGAAGATGAAGAAATTACCTTTGACGGGGTAGCACCAAGTCGTAACGCCGCAACCCACGTCGCCTTAGAATCTGCAGACAAAATTATTCTGCTTGGTAGCGCTGATGTACTAGGAATCCCCAGACTCTTACGTTCATACGAAGAACTTCAAGACTTCCAACAACGACGGAATCTCGAAACCGCCACCGATATATGGGTCAACAAAGTTCGCTCAACCTCAGTTGGAAATCATCCTGAAGAAAAAATATTACAAGCATGGCAACGATTTGGCCCTGAAAAACCTATCAAAGGTTTCATCCCCTACGAACCGGCTATCGTCGATAAATGCTCTCTCTCCGGGAAAACCGTTGTTGAACTATCCTCACAATCTCCTATAACGCAATCAATACGCACCATGCTATCGGAACTGAGTACACCTGAAGAAAGCTCTAAAAAAGATAAGAACCAGGAAGAACCTACACTAGTCAGTGTTAAGCGCCATGACGACAGTCCAGAACCTCCGAAAAAACGGTGGTGGAGGAAGAAAAACTCCACCTAACAGGTGGTATCGTCATGTGTGTAGATAACCAAGACGAGCTGCACATCAAGGGGCAGAAGAATGCTTAGAGAAGCCACCATCTATTCTGAGAACCTTAGTCCACGAGACTCTGAATGGCTACATTTACTTCTTGGCGACTGGCAGATTATCGCTGATGCTGCACACGGAGACCTCGTCCTGTGGTTACCTCAAAATATAGAACCGCCACATCAATTCATTAGCGTGGCGCAAGTACGTCCCTCCACCGTACATACACTGTTTCACCGCGATATGGTGAACAAAGCAATGTATGAAGACCTCATCCCTCATGCAGAGAAAGCATGGCTTCATAAAACTGTCGAAAAATTTTCTCATGTGCTTCCAGAAACTGGTACGCGAACCAACACCTGTATGGTGCCTCTTGTGCGAGAAGAACGTGTTATCGCCCTATTGACCGTTCACACTGAGCTATTTGATGCGCGTATTCCGCCCAAAGTTGAATTGATGTGTCAAAAGTTTTCTATGGATCTTTTACAAATGGTGACTCGCGGAGCGTGGCCCGAGTTTACAGCTCCCGTAGGAAGTTCTCGTGGCAACCCACGAGTTAGTGACGGGGTGATTACTCTTGACGCCGAAGGAAAAGTACTTTTTGCGTCCCCCAACGCCGCCTCAACCTATAAAAGACTAGGCTTAGAAGAAGAACTAGAAGACACGCGTCTTGTCGATAAAACACGAGAACTCATTCCTTGTAGCGAAAAAGCAGACGAAACTCTTCCCCTAGTGCTGACGGGCAGAATGCCATGGCGTGGTGAGGTACGAGCAAACAATACAAGCGTGACTTTTCGTGCAATTCCGTTCCGGCGTCCTACCGCACTTGGCGAAGAACGATACGGCGCAGTGCTACTATGCCGTGACGTTACGGAACTGCGCCGGCGTGAATTAGAGATGATGACCAAAGACGCCACCATCCGAGAAATACACCATCGTGTTAAAAATAATCTTCAAACAGTTTCTGCTTTACTCCGTTTGCAATCTCGTCGCATGCACACCGAAGAAGCTAAACAAGGTCTTGAAGAAGCTATGAGACGAGTAGCAACTATCGCGTTAGTACATGAGACTCTTTCTCAAGGGCTGACTCAAAGCGTAGATTTTGATGAACTAATTCAGCGTCAATTTCGTTTTGCCGCAGAACTCGCATCTCCCGGACAAGAAGTACGAACCGTCCTTGAAGGAACTTTTGGAGAACTGCCGAGCCAATTCGCCACCCCACTAGCGCTCATTATCAACGAAATTGTTGCTAACGCTGTTGAACATGGATTAGCTGGTCAGGCAGGAACTGTCACCCTCCGTGGGGAGAGGGGACATAACAAAGCCCATGAAGATACTTTAAAAATTACGATTACTGATGACGGTATTGGTATGGGAGATAGGAGTATTCCAGCTTCAGACAACGCAGGTTCTTTAACGATTAGCAATGATGAGGGACTTGGCATGCAAATTGTTCGTACTCTTGTCGCAAGCGAATTGAACGGATCTATCCGTTGGCGTTCAGCTGAGCCAAGAGGCACTGAGGTCATTATCGATGCAGTCCTTATCGACGCAGGTGCATAGCCTGCCATCGCCCAATGGGGGAGCAGTCCTTTGAGGTCCTCATAAAAAACGAGGTTTCTTATCTCTAATCATTGATTAGAGATAAGAAACCTCGCTACTAGATGCGGTATGTTTAGGAAGCCCTACGAGCTCGGGCGACACGTCGTTTAATGGCACGGCGCTCGTCTTCGCTTGTTCCACCCCACACACCAGAATCCTGGCTAGTTTCGATGGCCCACTGCAAACAGGTGTCCATAACCGTGCAGTTGCGGCACACCGTTTTAGCTTCTTCAATTTGGAGAAGAGCCGGACCACTATTTCCTACGGGAAAAAAGAGTTCCGGGTCTTTTTCCAAACAAGCAGCACGGCTACGCCAATCCATGAGCACGTTCTCCTTATAGACCTGAAGCACCCAACTAAGAGTTCAATGATGCTTCTACAACAAATCAAGGCCCCTAACGTTAGGGGCCATATCAAACCTCAATAAGGTTCGCACGTAATGAACTCATAGACAAGAGTTTTAACCGGAAAAATGTCAATAAAACTTGAGTGTTCTATCACAGAGCGTAAAAGGGGCTCTTCTGAGGGACCTAAAACTGAGATAGGATATCATCCGGTTAATAGTTCTATAACGCAAGGAGCCCTGATGCTAGAACATCACGCACCAGCAGCTGTTAAAACAGTTTCAGCGCTGGTCTTTTTTCAAGCTCTATGCATCAGCATATACGCCATATTACTGACTGTCTTTGCAACAAACCTTACCATTGGGTTACCTCTGACTCTCTGCTTCATTGCTATTGCAGGGTGCCTTGGATGGAGCGCTTACGCACTTCTACAGGCTCGTAGATATGCTCGTTCGATGATTCTTGTATGGCAACTATTTATCATCATTATTGCGGTTCAAGCCGTTATTGCTTCGGGGCATATCCTCGCTCTTTTAACAGTTCTAACTGCTGGGATAAACATCATCTTATTATTTAGCTCTACGGTGTCTAAGTATCTTCAGTAGCCAGAGGCAACTGGCAACAGAACTGTTGGTAAGGTTCTATAATCACTGCTCTACCTGGAGGTATCTTGCCCTCTGTCATAACGTTATAGGGTAGTCGTAGTTGCGGGTAGAACTGTAGCTCAGCATGTCCCTGCGGCTGTAGAAGTATGCCTTGTTTCGCCGTTTTACACGCTAATGCTAGTGGCGTATGAGACCAACGAGG
The DNA here is from genome assembly GCF_048512825.1 of Rothia sp. CCM 9418. Lineage (NCBI taxonomy): Bacteria > Bacillati > Actinomycetota > Actinomycetes > Micrococcales > Micrococcaceae > Rothia > Rothia sp. CCM 9418. The sequence continues at coordinate 282,588 of NZ_JBLXXX010000002.1, read as the reverse complement.
TTCTGCACTATAAACACAGAATATATGCTGAGCTTGAGCACTAAAATCTATCAGTATGTTCTGTGCTTCTGCGCTAAGGTAATGGGCGTCATCAACAAAAAGAATGAGTTGTTCTGGCTCTGATATTTTTTCTAAAAGTTCCTTAACCTCTTGAACAGACCCCACTTTTTGCCCATGAATGAGCAAACTATCATAGTCTCGGTTGCTATTGTGGAGCACCCTGAGCGCATTTGTTTTTCCACTGCGAACACCCCCGACAATAGGAGTGTATTGTCCGGATTCTATTGCAATAGATACAGCATCTTGCGTAGTGCTCATACCAACAGCTAGGTGTTTATCATCTGGATAATGGGAAGAATCCTTGAGACCCTCTTCCCATCGTTCCCAACAGATATGCTCCGGAACCTGCGTAAATAATGGTCTTGCTATAGGAAGTTCTTGTTCTAATTCTTCATAAGAACAATAGGAGGGGTAGAACAACCCTGCTTTGACGTTTTCTGCTCCTTTGATACGGTGCAGTGCTTCGCCTTCTACCGTGAACTGTTCAGAACCTGGTACGGGGTAATGGCGTTGGTGAGCACGTAACGGATCGTGTTCAACAGTGTGTGCCGAATACAAGGACGTACGTGCAATGTTAGAGAATCTGCCCTTTAACATCTGATGTGCAGTGACTAATACTGTACGTTGCGGTATCTGCTCGAGCAATAGCGCAAGAATGAGATTTTCTAAGGACCGTTCGCGAGTATAATTTTCGAGCCAAAGGTCAAGTGCGTCAAAGAGGATGACTTGCGGACTATCCTGAGGTGGATGTTTCATAAGATATTCGATAATATGGCGCAAAAATTCTGGGTCATAAGGGCTTGTCAAAACTGTAAAACGTGGTGTCTTTCCTTGTCCTTGAAGTGCTTTCATCTTTTCATAAAAGCGTGTATCTGCCGTAAACACGTAGAGTTCAGCACCCATCTGTGCACCTTGTCTGAGGAAAGAATAAAGATGCGTTTCTTTTTCATCAGGTGCTCCGATAAGAGCATAAGTTCCTTCCTCCGAACAAAACTGTAATCTATGGTGTGCCCCTTGAGCAGGGAGCTCTAATATTCCAGCAAAATATTCCTGAGGGCGAGAATTCTTGTAATGCAGACTATGTTTTTCGGGGCTTGGAAGAATGGGGCTAGTGAAAGTTTTCTCATCTTCAAGATTTTTTAGATAGCTACGGAGTATCGTGTCTTCATCATGGCTTTGTTCGGCAGGGAATGGATACTGATATGAAGAGCCAACATATTGGATATGTAGGGGTGGTTTCGGAGCGCTCGCCGGAACGTCAATAGATACCCCTTGAAATGGCAGCAGCTGTTCGTCTGTCTGGTAAATAAACCCTGCACCTGGTGTTGAAGTTGATATTTTTGATGCTGCATCACTATTAATAAGACTCATGGATTCTTGCGCCGACGAAACGCGAAGACACAATGTGGTCGTGATGTTTGCTCGAATATCTGATGCAACACTTCCTTGCGGTCTTTGGGTTGCGAGAATGAGATGAACACCTAAAGAACGCCCAATAGTAGCAAGAGTAACGATATGCGCATGAGCCTCTGGGTGGGCGTCTATGAGCATTTTGTACTCATCAATAACGATGATAAGTTCTGGAAGTAGCTGAGAATTTGGATCATATTGGCCGATGTAATCGCTATAGGAACTAACACCTAACGTTGCAAAGTATTCTTCTCGGCGTTGTAGCTCCGCCCGTATGAAAAGAAATGCTCTTTGCACGCTAGATGAGTCAAGATCTGTTAAAAAAGCTCTTGTATGCGGTATCTGCGCAAACGGGCTAAAAGTACTTCCCCCTTTGAAATCGATGAGGATAAGCCCAAGACGTTCTGGAGCATAGCGGTAGACCATTGATAGGAGCAAAGCCCGCAGCAAATGTGATTTTCCAGAACCTGTGGTTCCTGCAATAAGCCAATGCGGACCATCCTGATTGAGCCCTAGGTAATGTTCTTTTCCGTCAACAACTCCGATAAGTACTTCAATCTCTAAGGGAATTCCTCCCTCAGCTGTTTTATTCGTGGAATTTACCTGTGTAAAGAGAGGGAAAGACTCAATACTGCTAGATGAGATTTGACGTTTATATTGTGTATGTTGTTGCAATTGTCTGCTAATAGAGTTTGCGAAGGACTGGATGCTCATCTGGTTGGCAAGTACTGTTATAGCTTGCTGGTCGTGTTCTGGTAATTGTCGGGAGAAACAGTTCGGGACATATGCCGTTAGTAGCGGAGTATAGGGGTTTTGTTGTCGCAGAGTAATGCTTTTTTCTGAGGTATATGGGGTCGGCGAGAGGGTCTTTTCCGTAGTGCAGATGAAGAGATAATTTTTTTCTTTTTGCACACGATACGGTTGTTCTGACGAATAAATTGCAATAACCCACGGCTTATGAGGGGTCTTGGTGTCTGTATCTGCTATCAGCGTCAGTGCTTTTAATAGTGCATATTCTTCAGGATATTCGTGAATAAACTCTGGTGTGAAAACAATGGCGTGTTTGTGTTGAGAGCATATTTGTATGAGTAACGAACGTAGAGTTCCTGCCGCGGTATGCGTATAGATATGGACGGTATCTTCTTCGTGGTATCTCAAAAAGAACCCGATATCATGCATAAAAGGTAAGCGTGTTAGTGGTGCGCTCTTGTGAGTTAGTGCTGCGTAACGCTGAGTTTTTCCGATGCACAAGATTCTTGGCTGATGTTCAGGACGATAACCAGGACATCCTGCATGATGGACATTATTAGATTGTTTTGCATCTTCTTGTGCTTTGTTTTGTATAAATTCACGGTATTGCGTGTTTTCGTGTCTGCTCTTGACCCAATGCACACCCATGAGCACAGAAGTCGCGGCTGAAAAGAGCAGAAAAATCCATGTATGCATTAACCACGCGATGAGTACTCCAATCGCTAATGGCAGGAGAGTCATCAATGCGCGTTGCAGAGTATGCTTGGCAGTTACTGGTGGCGTGATTTCAAGAGGAGCGAGAATCTCGGGTGTGAGAGTACTATGCCTGCACGATAAATCTTGAGTTAGTACACAGAATGAATTACCAATCCGGAACGGGGTATTTAGAGATAACGGGATGGCTGGGCGAGATTGGTTATGAAAAAATAGCTGTGTAGGCGAAATCGTTATTTTCCCGTGATGCGGGGATAGAGCCATATCTTTGATAGTGATATCGCAATCAGAACGTCCTATAATGTATGTGCCACGTGTTAAGGGGTATATCATGCCGCAGTCTGGTCCGTTTTCGACACAAAGATAACAGATAATCTTTGATGGGTGAGGAGTCTTTTCCGGCTGAGTGCTTAGGATAGTTCCAGAAGGCAATGAACTAATATCAGCAACTTTTGAGAGAGCAATATTGTGAAGATATAGTGGCGGTACCTGCGAGAACTGTTCTAGAACGGTTTGTAATGACGCCCCACACGTGTCTTCGGTAGTTTCAACATAGATAGGGGTATACGTGCCACTGATGTGGTGATATATCAAGAAAAAGCGCTCCATAGGTTCATTAGAGCTGCTGACACCAGAAGGGCTCAATAGCCCATCATAATATGTGGATAACTAAGGTCGTATCGGAGAATTTCCTGAAAGTTTTCCCCAAAAATAAGACACATTTTGATGTACACACCACTTTTTGACGGAATAATCATTTTCAAGTGAATGAACCACTACGCGAACACGAGAGATACAATAGAAATTCAGGTAGTTTGTTTACTGAATGTTTTTGTTGATATGTCTTTTAATAAAAGCATCATAAGAACCACCCGTTGTAGCGCTGTTGAGGGCTACGCCAAGATAATAAAGAAAGCTTGAGCGGCTCATAACTCAAGCGAGAAGTACAGGAGTATTTGTGAACGCTGATCTTGTTGTCGTAGGTTCAGGTCTTTTCGGACTGACAATCGCAGAGCAAGCCGCTACTGAATTGGGACTGAAGGTTGCGCTTCTGGACCGTCGTTCTCACATTGGCGGTAATGCATACAGCGAAAAAGAAGAGCGCACTGGCATTGAAGTACACCGATATGGTGCGCACCTATTCCACACCTCAAATGAACGTGTTTGGGAATACGTCAACCGTTTTACAAAGTTCACGGATTATAAACACCGCGTATACGCACAGCATAAGGGCATCGTTTACCCCCTACCTATCAACCTAGGAACCATCAACCAGTTCTTCAACGCCGCATACTCTCCCACAGAAGCTAAGGCTCTCATCCAAGAACAAGCTGGAGAATTTGCTGGAACAGACCCTCAAAATCTTAACGATAAAGGTATTTCCTTGATTGGTCGCCCTCTATACGAGGCATTTGTTAAGCACTACACTGCAAAACAGTGGCAGACTTCCCCCGAGGAACTCCCCGCGTCTATTATTTCTCGTCTTCCTGTGCGTTATAACTACGATAACCGCTACTTTAGCGATAAATATGAAGGTCTTCCTGTAGACGGTTATGCTGCATGGTTAGAGCGTATGGCAGCACATCCAAATATTGAGGTTCACCTGAACACGGACTTTTTTGAAGACGGACATGAGTACTCCCGTTCAAAAGTTCTTGGGCAGATTCCTGTTGTCTACACTGGCCCTGTCGACCGATATTTCGATTACGCAGAAGGTGATTTGTCCTGGCGTACTATTGATTTGGAAGAAGAAGTCCTCGAAATGGAAGATTTCCAAGGCTGCGCTGTCATGAACTACTCCGATGAAGACGTTCCCTACACCCGTATCCACGAGTTCCGCCACTTCCATCCGGAACGTGACTACACCAAAGATGCAACCGTCATCATGCGTGAATTTTCTCGTTTTGCAGAAAAAGGCGACGAACCGTATTACCCCGTTAATACTGACAACGATCGTCAAAAGCTTCTTGCCTACCGTGATCTCGCTGCGGGGGAGAAGAGCGTACTCTTCGGAGGACGTCTTGGAACTTACAAGTACCTTGATATGCACATGGCTATTGGCTCTGCACTATCCATGTTTGATAACAAAATTAGACCTCACTTCGAAAAAGGCCAGAAGATTGTTTCTGGCGGAGTCGAGGTATAAATGATGAGCACTGAAACTGTAACGATGAAGACCCTACAACGTGTCATCTTCCCAGAACGAGACCAGACCGATACGATTCCGCTATACGTAGATTCTGGTATCGCAACCGGCGTGCAACTTTCACACGTCTCAGGGGCACTTACCTCGAACGATTCCTTAGATACCGTAAAAACAACAGAACGTACCGATTCTGCGCATCTCGGTTCTCAGGTATCAGAAACTCAGATTGAGGATTTTATCGGTCGCGGTTCTACCTTGATTCGTTCTGGAACACGACTTTCTTTCGCCACCTACTTCAATGCTTTCCCCGCTTCTTATTGGAAACGTTGGACGCCTCTGACCTCTGTGCGTTTGCAAACTCGTACGAACGGTACTGGAACTATCGTTGTGTATAAGTCCAATGCACGCGGGTCTATTCAGCGTGTTGATTCAAAGAGCCTTTCTGGTAAAGAAACTACAGAATTCGATTTGACGCTTAAACCCTTTGGTGACGGCGGCTGGTACTGGTTCGAGCTTATTGCTAGCGGTGAAGATAACCTGATTCTTCACTCTGCTCAGTGGTTAGGTGAAGATAACGGTAAAACTGCAGGGAAAATTACTTTGCAGATTACCACTATGAATAAACAAGACTTCTGCCTAGATAACCTACGTCTGCTGGCAAAAAATCCAGAAGTTTTGGAAAACCTTCAAGAAATTCTTATCGTTGACCAAGGTAACCAAAAACTTCAAGATGCTGAAGGCTTTGAAGAAGTTGCAGCGCAGCTTCCTGGAAAACTGCGCATCATTAATCAAGGTAACTTGGGCGGCTCTGGTGGTTTTGCTCGCGGCATGTATGAAGCAGTAGAAAACGGTAGCGACTACGCCCTTCTACTAGATGACGACGTCGTCGTTGAACCAGAATCTATTATTCGTCTACTCACTTTTGCCGACATGTGCCGTAAACCTACTATTGTGGGTGGACACATGTTTGACCTCTACAACCGTACGGTCTTACACACCTTCGGTGAAGTCGTAAACCGCTACCGTTTCCAACCCTCATTACCTCACGCAGATCAGTTCCTTGGACATGACTTCTTGCACGGTAGCTTACGCAACACCCCATGGTTGCATCGACGAACCGACGTCGATTACAACGGTTGGTGGATGGACCTTATCCCAACGCAAGTCATCAAAGAAATTGGTCTTTCTCTACCCATCTTCATCAAATGGGATGATGTGGAGTACGGTCTAAGAGCTAAAGAAGCTGGATACCACACTGTATCTCTACCTGGTGCAGCTGTTTGGCACGTCTCATGGGCAGATAAAGATGATCTTGTTGGTTGGCAGGCATACTTCCACATTCGTAACCGCATCATCACTTCATTGCTTCACTCACCTTATGAGCGTGGAGGAAAGCTCTTACAAGAATCTTCGTTTGCGGATGTGAAACATCTTATTTCGATGCAGTACTTTACCGAGCATGGAAGAATTATGGCTTTACGCGATATTCTTCAAGGCCCCGAACAGCTACATACGATTTTGTCTGAGCGTCTTCCCCAGATTCGTGAACTTGTACAACAGTACTCGGATGCACAATTCAAAGAAGACATCGAGTCCTTCCCCGAACCAAAGATGCATAAGCCTCCGCGTAATGGCCGTGGTTTTGCGCCACCATCGTATAAGAGCTTAGTTCCTTGGGCTGTTAAAACCCTTGCAAAGCAGATTGTCAAACCGGTTGAAGATACATATAAGAACCGCCCACAGGCACATATTGCTCACCTCGATAACCGTTGGTGGCGTATGTCCCAGTATGATTCTGTTTTGGTTTCTAACGCAGAAGGTTCTGCCGTTTCATGGTATAAACGTGACCCGCAGCAGTTGCGCTCTAAACTTGTTGAATCAACAAAACTGACGGCACAGATTCTTAAGAGCTGGCCTCAGCTACGTCAGCAATACCGCGCAGCTGCTACTGAATTGACTTCTTTTGAGTCATGGAAGAAAACGTTTGATCAACATACTGAATCTGAAATTACTCGATGAAAAAACTTGCTGATATTCCTTTAAGCGTTCCGGGCTCAGGTCGCGGTCTACGCGATATACCATCCCATAAATATCTTCTTAAACTTCTTGTTGATAAGGAGATTCAGGTTCGTTATCGCGGATCTGTGTTAGGTATTTTATGGTCGTACATTAAACCTGCCGTGCAGTTTAGTGTTTTCTATATTGCCCTTGGCGTGTTCTTGGGCCTAGAACGAGGAATGCACAACTACGCCATCTACCTCTTTTCTGGAATGGTGATTATTAACTTCTTCTCCGAGGGGTTTAGTAATGGTGCGCGGGCGCTCATCGCTAATGGTGCTTTGATTAAAAAGATTTACCTACCGCGTGAGTTGTTCTCTGTCTCAACAGTTTGGGTGGCACTAATACATTTTGTTCCGCAAGTGGTAGTGCTTTTAGTAGCCTGTTTTTTTGCAGGCTGGTCACCAGATGTGAAACAGCTCGGTGCGGTTATCGTCGCCACGATTATCATTATGATTTTCTCTTCGGGGCTGGGGCTGATTTTCGGCGTTGCCAATGTTTTCTTTAGAGATTCTGAAAACATCGTTGATATGTTATTGATGATTGCAACGTGGATTTCTCCTGTGCTGTATTCGTGGACGATGGTGCGTGACACTCTTTATCCATGGGTCATTAACCTTTACTTGCTGAACCCTGTGACTATTGCTGTAGAGCTTTATCACTATGCTTTTTGGATGCCAACTCTTGATGAAACAGAGCTGGCATCTTCGGTTGCTGCACAGATTCCACCTCATCTACTGACGTTTTGGACGCCTGTAGCGATTTTAGTGTCGTTGTTCTTCTTGTGGCTGGGAGATATTTTCTTCCGTCGTTGTGAAGGCAACTTCGCTCAGGAGCTCTGATTATTGATGAAAGTTAAAAAGTTTGACTTACCTCCAGTCAACCCTCACGGCACTGTAGTCATCCGCATTGATAGGCTTATCAAACGTTTTGTGCTGCGTCATACGCGTTCCATGAAAGAAGCTTTTATTTGGCTTGTCAGCGGACGTAAAGGTGACCTGAACGAAAAGTTTAATGCCGTCAACGAAGTGACTTTCGATATTCGTGAGGGGGAGCGTGTTGCCTTATTAGGTAAAAACGGTTCTGGAAAATCTACCATGCTTAAGCTGATATCTGGTGTGATGGTTCCTGATTCTGGCCGGGTGCTGACTCGTGGACGTATCGCAGGACTGATTGAAGTAGGCGCAGGTTTTCACCCTGACTTGACCGGACGCGATAACGTCTATTTGAATGCCGCTATCCTTGGTATGAGCAAAGACGAAATTACCGAAAAATTTGCCTCTATTGAAGAGTTCGCAGAAATTGGTGATTTTATGGATACTGAAGTGAAGTTTTATTCTTCAGGCATGTATCTTCGACTTGCTTTTGCGGTAGCAGTACACACAAATCCAGAAATTTTCTTAGTTGATGAGATTCTTGCTGTTGGTGATGAAAAATTCCAGAAGAAGTGTCTGGAACGTATCCGCCAGTTGTGTTTGGCGGGAAAGACTCTCGTCGTGGTGAGCCATGAGCTAGATATGATTTCAAAGATTTGTGATCGTGGCATCATCATGGACGGTGGACATATGGTTTTTGACGGGCCTGTTGACGATGCCGTGAAAATTATGCGCGGTGAGAGTCTCGACTCCTAAACAATAATTTCATCTTGTGATAGATATTCATGCGGGTAACCTCGGGCAGGTTACCCGCATGTTTGCGTTATGGCAAGGGATAACGTTTTATTACTTCTTGTGGGGTCTTCTGTAGACAACTTAACATGTTTATTTCTTGAAAGAACTCTTGACTAGCACTTTCATTAAACGTTTAGTGAAAATTAGTGGGCCATTTGGGTAAAAACATATGCTCCAAGGTGCCCAAAAGTCTTCAACTTATCCACAAAAATAATATTTAGTTGAAATAAAAATGTTGTAGATTTAGATTTTTTATGTCTGAACTGATGTTTAGGCTAACCACTGCCATACAAACGCAAAGAAAACCATGCACCTAACACAACAACGCAACTCAGGGCATCAAATCCTTGAAGACGATGTTCGAGAGCTCATCCGTGAAAGTGGAATTGACCCTCTCAACAACACCCAACAAGCGCATCAACTCATCGATCAAGCTCTTAACGCTTACGAAACACGCATGGTTCGTGGAACTCTCCCACGCATTGAAGATTTGACGAACGCACGACAATGGCTCATCCACCAAATCTGTGGGTTTGGTGCGCTACAGCCATACCTTGAAGACCCCAGCGTTGAAGAAATTTGGATTAACTCTCCCAGCGAAATTTTTGTTGCTCGAGCAGGCGAATCTGAACTAACCGGAATAACACTCAATAGTGAACAAATCCGCTCTCTCGTAGAACGCATGCTCAAAATATCTGGACGCAGGCTAGACCTCAGCACACCCTTCGTCGACGCCTCATTGCCCGACGGTAGCCGCCTGCACGTGGTCATCCCCGACATCACCAAGAAACATTGGAACGTCAACATCCGAAAATTTATTGCGCGCGCTAGAAGCCTCAACGACCTGGTCCGTTTAGGGTCATTGAACGCCGCTGCCGCTCGATTCCTTGATGCGGCTGTCGCCAGCGGACTGAACATTCTCGTCTCCGGTGCAACGCAAGCAGGGAAAACAACCATGCTCAACTGTCTTTGCTCAAGCATCGGAGCACGAGAACGCGTCATCACCTGCGAAGAAATCTTTGAACTCAACGTCCCACTACGAGACGTCGTTGGTATGCAATGTCGGCAAGCTAACCTCGAAGGAAAAGGCGAAATACACCTACGTAGGCTCGTCAAAGAAGCGCTACGTATGCGCCCTGACCGGCTACTCATCGGAGAGGTCCGTGAAGCAGAATCCCTCGACATGCTTATCGCGCTAAACTCTGGTCTACCAGGTATGTGCACCATCCACGCTAATTCTGCACGAGATGCCGTCACCAAAATGTGCACTCTACCCCTTCTTGCAGGGGAAAATATCTCCTCGCAATTTGTGGTTCCAACCGTTGCATCCTGTTTTGATCTCGTTGTGCACTGCACAAGAACACGTCGCGGTCAACGCCACGTTCAAGAAATTATTGCGCTAGGAAATCGCGTAGAAAACGGGATTATCGAAACAAGCACTATTTTTAAACGAGACGGAGAAGACTTCACCTTATACGCATCTGAACTACCTGCAGCAGAAAAGTTTGCTCAACAGGGTTACACCTTTGAGAACGTACTAGGGCAAAGCTAAGGAACTCTCATGAACATTATTTTGGGTTTGACCTTAGGCATTGGGGTATTCCTCATCTGGCTATCCTGTTGGGAACAACCAGCCAAAGAACCACGAAAAAATACTTTTGACTCAAAAATAAGACTTTTACTTCACCAAGCAGACGTACACCGAGTCTCCGCAAAAATGTTCTACCTTATTAGCATATGCTTTGCGCTGTTTCTGGGGCTTGTGATTTTTGCGTTGACTGCACTATATAACCTTGCACTATTGAGTACCTGCCTAGGATGTATAGCACCATGGATGATGATTCGTCAGCGAGCAAAGAAACGTGTAGCTCTCATGCGAGAACTCTGGCCCGACGTCGTAGACCATCTACGCTCTGCCATCCGCGCAGGACTCTCCCTGCCAGAGGCTCTGATGCAACTCCAATACCGTGGACCAGAAGAACTCCGTCCATCCTTCGAACAATTCTCTGCTGACTATCGTTCTACCGGCGAGTTCGTCGCATCCCTTAACCGACTCAAAGAACGACTCTCAGACCCCACCGCAGATAACATCGTCGAAGCGCTCAAAGTAACACGCGAAGTCGGAGGCACAGACCTCAGCAAACTTCTAGGAACACTCAGCGAATTCTTACGAGAAAACGCCCGAACCCGATCCGAACTTGAAGCCCGACAGTCATGGACCATCAACGCCGCAAAACTTGCTGTCGCAGCACCCTGGGTCGTACTCTGCCTCATGGCAACCCAACCAGGAACTGTCCATATTTACAATAGCTTTTCTGGATTTATGGTCATGCTTAGTGGTCTCATCATCTCAATTATTGCTTACCGTCTTATGCTCAAACTTGGCGAGCTACCCGAAGAGAAAAGAGTCCTCGTATGAGCATCCTCCTCATACTCAGCCTGATCTTAGCCGCCGGCCTTTGGCTCGTAGGAGATGCACTCTATCGAGGGCACACAACAGACTTTAGCGATCGTATCGCCCCGCAACTCAAAGCCATCGAGATGAAAACCCAGCACCTCCACGCGAGAAACCAACATCTAGGCCTCATCAGCGGCAGCGTTGAACTCATCCGACCCATATCCCAATCCATACAGCAACGTTTCAACTCGTCAACCGCCAACAGCGTAGCCTTACAAAAACGCCTTATTCACAGTGGCAGTTCCATGGACGTCACAACCTTTAGAGCTGAACAACTCGTATGGGCAACTACGTCACTTTTATTGAGCATACTCATCTTTGGCACGGGCGCATTACGAGGAAATATAGACTTTATCGCAGCCTTCTTACTCTCCATCTTTTGCGCCATCACCGGATTCCTTGCACGAGATTGGTGGCTGACTCAAAACATCAAACAACGAGAATCCCAAATGATTGCAGAGTTCCCAGCCCTTGCCGAACTCATGGCACTATCGGTTACCGCAGGAGAATCAGCCCTCGGCGCCATCGAACGAGTCTGCAACTGTTCCTCTGGCGAACTTGCAACAGAGTTCCAAAAGATTCTTTCCCAAATGCGCTCAGGAGACAGCCTCGTGAACGCCCTTCAAGATTTTTCGCAGCGTACTTCTTTACCACCGCTATCACGTTTTGTGGACGGTATTGTCGTCGCCATCGAACGAGGAACACCACTGGCTGATGTTCTTCGAGCACAAGCACAAGACGTACGCGACAACGCAAAAAGAGAGTTAATGGAAATTGCAGGAAAAAAAGAGATTGCCATGATGGCACCCATTATTTTCTTCATTTTGCCATTGACGGTTGTTTTCGCGATTTTCCCAGGACTATCGCTTATCAACCTCAACTTCTAAAAAAGACGGGTCTCTACGACCAAAAAACTACCTAAGGAGAACACTCATGAAAGAGCTCATCCAAAAAATTCTTGCCACCGTCACAGCATTTATCTGGACTTTACAAGCTAAAACAGAAGAAGAACGTGGAGACGTCCCCGGCTGGGTGATGATTACGATGATGACCGCAATCCTTGTTGCCGCGCTGCTCGTCGTCGCAAAAGATGCGTTGCTGAACATGTTCAATAACGCTATCGGAATGATTGGTCAGTAAGCGTGAGCTTAAGCTGATGAGCACAAAAGAACTCAGATTCTTTCACACCCCGTTGAGGTAGCATCCTTTGTCCAAAGAAAAAATACGCAACACCGCAGAAGACGGTAACGCCACCGCAGAATTTGTGATGGTCAGTTCTCTTGCTGTCTTGTTCTTTGCGCTGGTATTACAAATAACCTTTGCGATTTATACTCGCAATATTTTGATTGATGCTGCCTCAACAGGTGCACGATATGGCGCCCTCCTCGACCGTAACTACTCTGACGGTGCACAACGCACACGAGACATCATCGCCTCTGAACTTCCAGCCGTTTACTCATCAGAGGTGAGTTATCAACTCGTTACGGTAGATGGGTATCAGACTCTCGAAATTCGTGTGCATGGTGCCCTACCGGTCGTAGGACCTTTCGGGTTTGAACATGGTATTGATGTAGCGGCACACGCAATAGTTCCTACACCAGAAGGAACATAAAAGATGAACGCATCTTCTTGCCTTAAAGCCATCATCACAAAGTTCATTCAAAAGAACACAAGAGAAGACGGCAACGCCTTGATCGAATTCGTGGGATTAAGCGTCATGCTCTTTATCCCTACCGTCTATTTTCTTCTCACCGTTTTTACCCTACATTCTGGTGCTCTAGCAGCCTCTTCCATCTCTGCACAACTGGGGCAGACCATTCATGATGCAGGTGGGAAAGAGCTCAACCCTAGAGCCTTACGCAATATTGCAGAACTTGTAGGGAAAGACTATAACCTCAACGGTGAACAAATACATTTTCAACTAAGTTGTGTGAATGACTGCCACAGCCAACAACGGATTGATGTAACAGCTAGTGTGGACGTCCAACTACCTTTGATGCCCTTACTTGATGTTGGTTCTATTGCAACGATGAATTCCACAAGTTCTGTATGGATAGGAAAATACCGTTGATAAGAAAACCACAAGACGCCACTAGCCTCTCTACACCAGCTCATGTGGAACAAGAGCAGGGGAGTATCACGCTCCTGCTGATCGGGCTATGTCTAGTCCTTCTACTCATTGCTTCTGTTACTGCTGGAATTAGCGCCGTATATGTAGAACATAAAAAATTGCAAGTTCTTGCGGACCGCACTAGCTCTGCTGCTGCACAAGAGATTAGAGCATTACATCGTGGTGGGGTAAAACCTCGAGTCGTTCTAAGCGACGCCTCTGTACGAGAGAGTGCACAAAATTTTCTTCGAGAAAGTTCTGCATACACACAATTTGAGGCCTTGATACTGTCCTCACCAACAGGAGCATCTACACCCGAGACCGCCCTTGTGACCTTGCGTGCGCGGGTTAAACTCCCTCTTGTGAGCGTTGTCGTCCCTGAAGGAGTAGAAATAAGCGCAACAAGTTCTGCTCGTAGCCGTCTAGAACAGTAAACATACAGCAGAATTATTGTTTTTCAGTTAGGCTTAAGAGTCATGGCTTCATTAGATTTTTCTGCAGAGATTAAAACATTACGCTCAACCTACGCATCAATTGCCGAGGTGAGCGATATTAACGCGCTCAAAAACTCTATCGCAGAGCTATCTGAAGCAGCAGGCGCGCCCGACCTATGGGACTCCCCAGAAAAAGCGCAAAAAGTAACCTCACAACTGTCACATAAACAATCTGAACTAGAACGTCTAGAACGTCTTCACTCACGCATCGACGACCTTGAAGCCCTCGTCGAACTTGCTGAAGAAGAAGACGAACCAACCATGCTTGACGACGCGCAAACAGAGCTAGAAAATATTCAACAAAAACTTGCTGATCTCGAAGTCGTCACGCTACTCTCCGGCGAATACGACCAGCGTGAAGCAGTCGTCACGATTCGCTCTGGCGCAGGAGGAGTAGACGCAGCAGACTTCGCTCAAATGCTTCAACGAATGTACCTTCGCTGGGCTGAGAAAAACGGGTTTACCACCCAAATACTCGACACCTCCTACGCAGAAGAAGCCGGCATCAAATCAACAACGTTTGAAGTGCAAGCACCCTTTGCCTACGGTAAACTCTCGGTAGAAGCCGGTACACACCGACTCGTACGCATCTCCCCATTTGATCATCAAGGACGTCGTCAAACATCGTTCGCCGCGGTAGAAGTTATTCCACTCATCGAACAAACCGACTATATTGACATTCCCGACTCCGACATTAAGATTGATGTATTCCGTAGCTCTGGGCCCGGCGGACAATCCGTTAACACAACAGACTCCGCTGTTCGCCTCACTCATATCCCTACGGGCATCGTTGTCTCCATGCAAAATGAGAAATCTCAGCTTCAAAACAAAGCTGAAGCTTTACGCGTTCTTCAATCCCGACTCTTGTTACTGAAAAAAGAACAAGAAGACGCAAAGAAGAAAGAACTCGCAGGAGACGTCAAAGCAACATGGGGTGACCAAATGCGCTCCTATGTTCTGAACCCCTTCCAAATGGTCAAAGACCTCAGAACAAACTACGAAGAAGGTAACCCCAGTGCCGTATTCGATGGAAAGTTAGAAGGCTTTATCGATGCGGGTATTCGATGGCGCGCTACCGAACGCGCAGAAGGATAGGAGGTGAACATTTAGATGGCGAAGAAAAAGAAAAGCTCAGGGGCAGACCCAAATAACCATGTCATTGCCTCAAACCGTCGAGCTACACACAACTACAACATCATTGATACTTATGAAGCCGGCATTGTATTGTTAGGTACAGAAGTGAAATCATTGCGTGACGGTGGAGCATCTATTGTCGATGGTTTCTGCCAGATGTACGGCAACGAACTCTGGTTAGAAGGCGTCAACATTGCCGAATACGGACGTGGCTCATGGACGAACCACGCCGCGAAACGGCGACGAAAACTCCTCATGCACCGCAGTGAAATCAACAGAATTGACCAAAAACTTCGTGAAACAGGGTATGCAGTGATTCCGCTGAAACTCTACTTCACAAAGGGCAAGGTCAAAGTCTCTATCGCGTTAGCAACCGGTAAACGTGAGTACGACAAACGTCAAGCGCTACGAGAGAAACAAGATAGTCTCGAAGCACGTCGAGCTATGCGATACAAAAACCTCGGATAGCTGAACAAACACATAACAAAAAACGGGAGAACAATCATGTCTGAAAATCCTTATGGCAACACCCCTCAGCCTGAGCAAAACTCACACAACGGGTATAACAACCAAGCACCCCAAGGCGGATACCAGATGCCTCAGCCTAACGCGTACGCACCTATGCCCGGGCAGAAAGTACCCGGCGAAGGAATGTCACTTGCCGCTCTAATTCTCGGTATTCTCGGCTTCTTGAGCGGATGGCTCGTCATCGGCGGTCTACTGGGCCTCATCGCCCTCATCCTAGGTATTATGGCGTTGCGTAAGCTCAAGCCATACCCCATGGCTGGACGCGGTAAAGCAATCGCCGGCATCATCTTGGGTGTGCTCTCCATCCTTGCTGCTATTGTGATGGCATTCTTCTGGAGTGTGGCTATCAACATCGGTTTTGAAGCAGCAGAACACTGCAAAGAATACCAAGACAACCCCACCCAGCTAGAACAGTGCATCACCGATTACACTGATTCAAAGTCCAAAGGCGTTGACGTAGAAATTTCTAACTCCTAAACCTTTGCTAAACACTCAACCTATAGTGTAGGATGGTGTTTCCATGAGTGAATGGTCCTGTAGTGTGATTTAGGCTCGCACCAGCAGATAACTTTCACTTCATGGAGTTCTTTGATAAAAGAATATTGGGGATGATCGGTTTCGACGACGTGAGTTGAGACAGGTGAAGCGTGCCGAGGATGTAGCGGATACTCGTTAATACCCGTTGCAAAAAATAAGTGCAAAAACTAATAACCGCACTGACTTCGCACTCGCTGCCTAAGCGCGAGTCCAGTCTGCTAGCCTGAGCTTGCCTTAAGCTCAGAGTTTCTAGTATCAGCTTTATAAGGCCACTGCTTCACTTCCTCGTCGTAGGGGAGTGAAGGACTTTTATACGAATAGGTTTGGCGGTATATGTGTTTACGCAAGTACCGAAGCCGAAAACACCGAAGCGTAAACTGCGCACGGAGAAGCCCTGACAAGGCCACGTCGGACCGGGGTTCGATTCCCCGCATCTCCACTTGAGGGGGAAGTGTCGAACTCTTTTGGGAGGGTTCGTACTTCCCCTTTTTATATGCTTGGCCCAGGATTACATTGGTGTCGTAATCCTACTAATGGGCACACTTTTGACTCGGTGGGAGTTAGTCCTTTTGTTGCCATGCCAAGGCGCGGGTATTTTTGCATGCAGAAACGACTCTTTCTGATTACTTTGATGGCGTTGCCCCTTGTTCACGTAGTATGTGTGACGAAGTGATTACTCAGGTTCTAATTGGCAAAGTGAATTACGTAGTGTTTGGTGGTGCAGACTTCTTGGTTGAAATGGCGTGGGGTAGGTAGCTGTTCGCGGAAAGTATTGGTTGTCAGGTAATCGGGATTAGATCGTGATGCTCGGTCGAGTTCGTGTGGTGTGGCTTCTTGGATTGTCCGCGTCTGTCGGTAGTATAGGACACATTCCAAGGGGCATAACTCATGTTGCGTCATATGGGGTGGAGGAGACACCCAGCGTGGTTTGCGACATGAGCTGAAACCGACAATGATGTTTAAGGTTGTCTACCCAATGGGAGGAATCGTAGTGATAGGACACGCCTCGACGGATTCGACTGAAAAGTCCCAGTGGAGTCTTATTCCACTCGTCCCTGAATATATTGAAGCTGAGCACAGTGTTTATGTCGCGGCGCTCGAGAGATCGCTTGAAGACGATAAAATCCGTAACATTGCGTTGTCTGGTAACTACGGCGTCGGCAAAAGTAGTATCTTGCGTGAGCTCGGGAATCGGCTTGATGGTCGCGTTGTCGAACTTTCGTTATCGACGCTTGCGCCGATTGAGGTACCAGATGATGAGGAGTCAGTGCCTAAGCAAGCAATGACCCCAACTAATCGTATCCAACAGGAGATTGTGAAACAGCTGCTTTATAGAGAGGAACCTGGTAAGACTCCGGCATCGCGGTTTCGTCGAATACAAGGTTTTCAGTGGCGGAGAGAATCTGGTATTGCGATCTTGTTGGGGCTCCTGGGTACCGTCGTTTTCCTGTTAACTGGGTGGACTGACCAGATTGCAGAGACCTTCACCGTGCTAAAGACTCTAGCGGATCGCATACACTTAATGATTTGGGTAATTATGGCGATTGCCATACTGATATTCCGCTGGTTGTTCCACGGGAAGATGCACATCAAGCAGTTCTCGACGGGGGCGGCGACGGTTACACTTGCTGATAACTCTGTTTCATATTTCGACCAGTACCTTGATGAGATTGTCTACTTTTTTGATGTGTCTGGTTGTGATGTTGTAATTTTCGAGGATATTGATCGCTTCAACAATTCGTATATTTTTGAGACGTTGCGTGCTCTCAATACTTTGCTTAACTCCTCACCTCAGATTAGGAAGCCGGTCCGTTTCATCTACGCGATTAAAGACAGCATCTTCGACCGAATTGGTCTAGAAATGGAAGGCCGTAATCTTGAGGTAAGTTCATTTTCAAGTGACGATCCTGCACAAGCGGAGGTGGTGCGTGCGAATCGGACTAAGTTCTTCGATCTCGTTATTCCGGTGGTTCCCTTCATCACGCATCGCAGTGCTCGAAACTTAGCGTTACAGTTATTAGGAGAGATTGAACATAAGGTTGAGCTGGAGTTGCTCGATTTAGCTATAAAATATGTTCCTGATATGCGGTTGTTGAAGAATATCCGCAATGAGTTTATTGTCTTTCGAGATCGAATCTTTTCAGGCGATGGTGAGCAACTCGATTTGAGCGAGACTGAACTGTTTGCGATGATGCTCTATAAGAGTACGCACCTCACGGACTTTGAGATGATTAGACTTGGCAAGAGTAACTTAGACACTCTATACGATTTCAGCCGGAAATTTATAGCTGAGAATATCAAGCGGATTGAGGGCGAACGTCGAGAACTCCAGAATCAGCTTACACAAATCGATGGGGTGACAAACCGAAGTGTTGAATTGGGAGAACGCTTATTAGCGCATGTTGAACGGGTCACGGATGCTGCCGCTTACCACCGTTATGGTGAGGAGTATAGATACAATGACCAGGCTGTTTCCACCGAGGAGCTTCAGAGCGTCCAATTTTGGAATAGTTTTGTCACGGCTAATGGGAATCCCGTATTAAATTGGCGTGGTAATTATTCTGGCGAAAGGCTGTCTTTTACTCGGAGTTATTTGGAAAAAGAGCTGGGGTACTCACTCGATGCTAAGGAGTGGGATGTCTCAATCCGTGACACACTAAACAAAGATATCGAAAAGAAGACCGAGAATCTTAAATTCCTTCGTAGCGCCGATATTGGTGAACTCATGGAACATACTGAGTTTTGTGTCACCTATGAGGGAGAGGAACAACCGTTTAACTTTGTAGCTGAGAAACTGCTGAAGCTTGGACTCGTATATCAGCTAGTGAGAGAAGGGTATATTAACCGTAACTTCACCCTTTACACCTCCACATTCCATGGTGACCGAGTAAGTCCAGCAGCGACTAACTTTATCATCCACCACGTTGAACGTGACCTGATGGATATGCACTTTGAACTTAGCACGGAGGACGTCGACGCAGTTATAAGAGAACGTAGCAAGAACGCGCTAAAAGATCCGGCACTCTACAACATCGCGATTCTTGATCGGATTCTTGAGACTGACGAAGACGCAGCCGATATCATGATTTCTTCATTAGATAGTGCGGGAGAGAGACAGACACAATTTCTGCAAGCATACTTGGCCGCAGGTGAGCATTGCCCGCAATTTATTCGGCGATTTACGGAGCTCTCTTCGCGAGTGCTTGTTTATCTTGTGAACACGGTAGAACTAGACGAAGCTTCGTTGCTGGAGCTAATGGATGTTGCACTAGCGAACCTCTCATCACAGGTACAATGTGTTGATGAACAGGTTATTGATTATTTGCGAATGCATTACGCGGAATTTTCAGTGCTCACAACTGACGGAACACCTTCTCAAATAGAGCAAGTTGGTGAGTTCTTCGATAAGGCGAATATCAAGCTACCTAGTCTAATGCCTCTCTCTCCAAATGTGCGCTCGTTGTTTATCTCACGCAGTCTGTATGACATTACGTATGAGAACCTGACACTCGCAATTGAAAATAAAGAGACTGTGGCACTAGACGTTATCCGAGAGGAAAATGAGACGGTCTATTATTACGTCCTCGAACATATAGATACCTATCTGCGTGCGGTCGAAGGAACTTCCACAACGGTCAACACGTGTGAACAACTCGTATCCTTGCTTAAGGATTTACTCGGGCAAGGGGCGTCTGAAGTAGCTGAGTATGATATACATGTCCTAGCCCGTGTAATTGAGAACGCTGCGCCAGCATGTCAGGTCTCCAACCTGAGTGATATCTCTAAGAAAGTGTGGCCGGTGTTGGCATCGTACCAGCGGTTCCCCGAAACATTCAATAACGTGAGCCTATACGTTGATACCTTTGGAATCGATGAGAACCTTGCTCAGCTACTGTCTAAAAAAGATGCAATCACTGAGGTGGAGTCGGTTGAAGAAGATAAGAAAAACACGGTGGCAATTAAGATTCTTACATCGCGGGAAACTTTACCGGACGCAACGACGCGAGCAAACCTTGTTGCAAGCTTGAAATTGGATGAGACTGTCGATATTAGCAATATTACTGCAGAGAAGGGCGACTTGTTTGCGTTACTGCTAAAGCACAGCATTATTGCAGATACCGTAGAATCTTACGAGTGCCTTGCAACAACTGATTGGCCAACGCGAGAGGCATTCATCCGTGAGTCAACGGGCTTCGTAAACTACATGACACCGGAACTAGTGAAACCGGATCTAATGGCGATCCTGACCGACGATAAAATTAACGATTCAATCAAGCTGGAAATCGTTAAGCAGTCTGTAAAGTATGTCGAGGATGCTGGGCAAGAAGAACTCAAAGTATTGGCACGACTAGCTGTGCAATATAAATGCACTATTCCTCACTCTGTCCTACAAAAGATGGCAGAGGCAGGGACTGACACAAGGGACATCGTATCTCTTCTTGAGCCACACCTCGAGAATCTCCCGAGCGACAAACTTTTCACAATCTTAAATGCGATGGGTGGCGAGTACTCGAAGTTAACAAAAACAGGACGAGAACATCCACGCGTTCCGAATACTTCAGCGGACAAAGCACTGCTTGAATGTTTGATAAAACGCGGAATTGTCAGCACGTATAAGGATAACGATAAGGACTTGATTACGGTAAACAAGAAGTATAAATAACGCATACTTATGAGCTGCGTAGGGGTATGAGAGAGAAGATAAGAAGTGTCACAGATACCCCGGATACTGGTGCGTTATGGGGTGTGCTAGGACAAGAATTTTTCGACCGTAAAGCTCTTATTTGCACCCACCATTACCAGATAGTAACTGGAAACGGGGTGGCATCGGTTTATAAATTCGCTCAGAAAGTCGCGTCTAGTCCTAGCTATATTGATTCGCAAAAATGGGAGCAACTAACCAGCCTGCACCCAGACGACTATACGAACGTGGGGGTGAGCAGACATTCTTGCCACCGAATATCTTCATAAAATCCGTTACTCCATTGCTACCAAATGGCTGGTTTACTGCGACGGGGTGTGAGAAGAAAACGAGCTAGAAGCGCAAAAAGTCGTACATAATTTCATCGCAACTTAGCTCCTAGAAGCACGCAACCTTTTAGGAGAAGCCGAGATATAATCTAGCGGTGCGAACTCCAAAATAAACAAGCCCGTCAAAAGCTAAGGGCATAGCTACTCTAACCCCTAACAATAGCCGGGCCTATCGGCGGCTAGTTGATACTAACGAATACTACAAGTTTGCTTTAAATCGTAGAATCTCACGTAATATCACCGCGACGATGTGTGAAATTGGCACTGTCTTGCAAGTAGCGGTCGCGGATTTGGATACCGACCATTACCTTTTAAACACGCTTAATGGTACACCAACATCACCGCCTCTAGCGATGGCATTTTCACTAGGCTATTGCCTAATCCCTGAGTAATGACGTACTAAGATTCATCCGGTAGAAAATTATAGGTGAGTTAACGTTGACTTGGAGTTAGCCGTTAACGCGAATTAGAGTATCCTGTACGAGGCGTTCAGTCTTGTCTGCAAGTCGTTTTGGAGGTTTAGCCAGCCATTGCAGTCCTTGGGCTACCGGGCGCACACCAATTAGTTTCCCTTCGCTGATGATAAGAGGTCTGAACATGCCGTTATGGGATGGGCAAATCAAGTCATCACCTGCAGAGTCAGTCAGGCAAGTGCGGTTGGAATACCCTACGTACAATTCATCAAAAGAGGGTAAGAACATGAGTTCTTGGGCTTCTTTTCTTTGGCCTGCAAGCAAATCTGGCAGGTCCCGGCGCATATAAAGCAGGCGCTTGCGCTCTCTAACGTCAGTTGTTGCCTTAGCTGGGATAAGCCGGTCCTCTTCGACCTGGTAGCGACTTAGTGATGTATCAGCTTCTAATGCTTTTTCAAGGTAGTCAGCAGCTGCTGTTTTGGTTATTCCAGCCCACCATGAAAGGTCGTCAATGCCGACGGGCCCATGCCCGTAGATATAACGGCGAGCTATTTCTCTTCGGCCGTTATCTTTACTATCTGTGGTGAGGCGGAAACCTGATTCGGGGCTGTCAGCAGCGGGAAGTACGGAAGCATCAATGAACAGGTGTTGGTTGGCTCGCATCGGACCTTCGATTAGTTGACCATCATGGGCTAGGCGGAACATCAGCCATTGACACCAGCGCCGCATATCTTTGAGGTCAAGATGAGAAGTATTGAGATTAGTACTCCAAGTAGTGAATAATTCTTTACGGAAAATTGCCCCATTTCTTTCCCTGATGGCTTGGCGAGCAACTTCAACAGCCTGATTGGTTACGTGCTCATTAATACCGAGATGGTCGTAGTGTTTCTGGTCCCAGGAGGAATACTCTGATTTTAATGCCATACGCATCCAATGAAAATCGCGGGCATGGGTGATATGTACAGTTCCGCGCATCGGACGATGACGAACTAAAACACCTTGTTCAAAAGCCGCGGCTACATCTCTTCCAGTAGTACCGCGGCTACGCACCAACAAGGCATGCGGAAAAGCCGAAACTTGCTGACCTTGCATCGCCAATAAATGCTCAACCACACCAACGACATCAGATGATAACATGCGTGGCACAAGCCCCTGGGCGCAAATCCGCAATAACCCAACCTCGAGGGGTAACACAACACCGCTCTTTGCCATAACCCTCATCATAGCATTCGCTTATATCTCATGAAGAGACCGCTATTTCTGATTCTTGGTTCACAGTCTCTTCAAATGAGTATGGTCGTGATGATTACAAGTATTGCCAATGGCGACGAATATATTCCAATACAACAGGTAACAAATAATCCCCGTAGGCACGGAGTTCGACATCTGCCCCTGAACTCCACCACCTAGATGCTAGTTTGGATACAGTCCAAACCAGCATCTTTTTTTCATGTCCATAGGTGGGTTTTCCCTGCTAACCATTCGGATTTACTGCTGACGCGGTATTAGGAGCTCCGCGAAGCACCTGTGGGAGCTTCAATGTTCGTTGCGTGCGGGTCTGGCAGGATTTTTGGGCGTGTATCTGGGGAGTGTCAAGAGGCGTAGCCTCGCGTCGGAATGCATAGGGTAGTCAAAACATTTACCGGGCTGACTGACCTGCCTTGGTAAATTGATGTTCAAAGACCTGCTAGCCGTTGGAACTTGTGGTTACTTCACCCGCGTGAGAAAATTCCTACGGGGCAATGGCGTCCCCGCATGCATGAAACTAATCAGAGGGATAGATGTGTTCGGAAAACTTGTAGAAGTCAACGTTCGAGAATTATGGAGACACGAACAATACGGGTTTTCAAACTGGCTAGCGCAACCAGAAAACATTGAAGATCTCAATGACGCCATCGGGCTCACACTCACAGATATTCAGCAAGAAGCATTCGTTGGCGCATACCGAGCCGATCTTGTTGCGCGAGATGAAACATCGAATATTAACGTAATCATTGAAAACCAGCTCGAAGTAACAGACCATGACCACCTCGGCAAAATCATCACTTATGCTTCCGGGCTGGACGCTGACGTCATCGTGTGGATCGTCAAAGAAGCACGAGAAGAACACCGCGCCGCTATCGAGTGGCTGAACCTGAAAACCATCGACGGGATCTCTTTCTTCTTGATTGAGATTCATGCCTACAAGATTGGCGATTCACTACCTGCGCCGAAGTTTGAAGTGATAGAAAAACCTAACGACTTCACGAAAGCTACCAACCGTAAAGCAGGAAGTCAAGAACAAAGCCGACTACAAGCAGCTCGGTTAGAGTTTTGGACAGCACTCAATGAAGCGCTGGTTGAGAAAGGTAAACCATTCAATCCGCGTAAGGCGTCAACCGATCACTGGTACGACGTAGCGATGGGAACTTCAGAAGCACACTTGTCTATCACCTTGTTGAGTGTCTCTGGTGAAATCGGGCTAGAAGTCTATATTAATGACAACAAAGAATTGTTCGATCAGTTCTACGAGCAGGCCGAGGATATCCACCACGCGTTAGGGTTCGAACTGAGCTGGTATCGAATGGATGACAAGAAAGCCTCACGCATCAAATACATCATCGAAGGTCTGAATTTTGATGAACCAGCCAATTATCCGCAACTCATTGACGAGATTATCGACAAAATCGTTCGCATGCGAGATGTATTCCGCCTCTACCTATAGAGTGCAACCTTCTCACGAAAAACTATCACCGCTCTTTAAACGTATCCATAGTCTGTGTGGAGGCAACTATTAGTACCCACTTTTGGATACAAAAGTATGATGGAACGAGCCCTTTGAGTTTTGGGCTTTACACCTGATAGACTCCGAAGCCCGATGTGCTTCTATCGTGGCTTTGGTTGGGCAGGGGAGAGACGCTCGAGCCAGTTTTGAGCGCTTTGATTGGGCTACGCAGGTCAGCAATATCGCTGGAGCCTTTTTATGAGATACTCAACTATATTAGCCTGTTGCTGTTGACCGGGACACGAAAATCCCGTTAGGATGCCAACTATCAAGGTCTATGAAGAGCCTCGAGGAAATCTATCATCTCTGTGCAGATGACTTCTCGGAATCCTCTCATCGTAGTATATGAAATCTAGGCTATGCTGTTAGATTTCATGATATCTGAGTATGACGAAGCACCAGCAGTGTAGCTGAGGCCGTCGACCTGGATTTTTATCGCGGTTTCCTCGCTTGAGTGCTTTTCGTTCAGCTTTGGCGCATCCGGTAGCTTCGGTTGGGACTGCTCTCGTTGCAGGCTACTAGATTGTGAGCTTCTTGAGAGAGAAGTTCGCAGTGACAGAAAGGGGCTCAGATGAGCTGGATTAATGGCAAGAACCCGAAGGTTGAACTTATCAATCTTTTCTTAGACTCGGATCAGCCGATGGATGCAGCACTTGCTTGGGCAAGGAATGTAGCACAGAGAGCCGGACTTGACGTGAAAAAGAATCAGGTCAGGCTCCTTCGCGAGATTCGTCAAGCAGACCCCAGCATGGATTTAAAGGTAGCTACCTACCTAGCCCGCGAGGTTGCTCAGGGATCCAAATAGTTCACATCACAACGAGTCCGACAGGTCGATACTTCACGTCAACCGGTGAAATATCTGTCCGGTACTTCATGTTAAGAGGCAGATAAATGAATATTTACGGTAAAGTTCAGGCGTTTTATAACGATTTGATCTACCTAATCTTGCCCATGTATTCAACCCACGTATTCAACAGGGCTGGCAGAGCTCTTGGACAGAGAAATTTGAAGGGGTGTGCTGTCATCGAATTTGGACCTGGCACTGCCTCATAGTATTTCCGCTCCTAACAGTAACAGTGTCACCCCCCCCTCAGATGCAGGTAATCAGCAATAACACGCTGATGCTCGAAAAACACTGAGGTTGACGTGTTATGACCAAGAAGATGCTGGTTTGGATACAATCCAAACCAGCATCTTCTTTCTCATACCCGAAGGCATAAATATCGGGGTTTGTGGGGTAGCGTGTTGCTATCTTCTGGGAGTAATAGGCCTTGGCTAGGATGCGATGGTGACTGCTGGTCCTCACTCACAGATACGGACTATCTACCTAGCACGTGATGAAGAACCAAACGGAGTCAGGTTTATGCCTTCCAACGTAGGTATGCGGCAGTTGATATTGCGCTTAGAAGCACCACCAGGACCGCCGCAGACTCCAACAGAACACCACCGGAAACGGCATGAGCCGCTGGATCCCAAGCTGCTCTGAGTAGAAGATTGAGCCGATAGAGCGGGTTTATCTGAGCAATTGTCTTGAGATATTCTGGCATTATTTGCAGAGGAAGCGTGGCATCACTCAAAAGCATCAGGGGAGTAAATATTGCCATGCCTACGGCTGAGAATTTGGCGGTTTCGTCGAATAGCGCTCCGAAGGTGAATCCGAATACCAGGGCAACGATTACTGTTCCGAGGAAAGCTGGAATGAAAGACCACAGGGCTGGAGGGGTAATATCAAAAACAAAATAGGCTAAGAGTAGTATTAGCATGAAAGAGAGCACAGAAATGAGAAATACTTTGAGCACAAGAACACACATCACTCTGAACATACTTACTGGAGTGACTGATAGGCGACGATATATCCCACGCTCTCGTTCTGAAACTACTTGGTTGGCAACGTTGAACACACCGGTAGCAAACAAAATAATGACACAAAACCCTGGAATATAGGCAGCAAAGAAGTCTAGGCCGCCATAAGAAGCATCTTTGTAAATTGATCCAAATATTCCGAAGCTTATAGCGGGCATTACCACGCTAAATAAGAGGTAAAGCGGTTGCCGAAGGTAAATTTTAAGTTCAATTTTGAGTTGCTCGAGAAGCATGAGCGGACCTCGATTCCTGTGCGATACGTATGTAGAGACTATTCAAATCTGGTGCGCCGGTTTGCTCAAGGAGAGGATCAATCTGACCCGCGTAACGAAGCTTGCCTCGGTCTAAATGTACTAAATGGGTACAATTTTCTTGAACCTCAGACATATAATGCGATGAGACCAGAACCAGTCGCCCGATGCAGAGGTCACGTAGTGTGGTCCAGAAATCGAGGCGGGCAAGCGGGTCTAGACCTGTCGTGGGTTCGTCAAGAACCACTACGGAGGGGTCATTGAGAAAGGCGAGGGCAAGGTTGACTTTCTGTTGCATACCGCCAGAGAGCGCGCCGTATCGTTTATTAATGAACGAACGCATGTCAAGAAGATCAACGAGATCGTCAATAGGCAGTACCGGCCCTGAATAGTAGGTGGAGAATAGGCGCAACAGCTCTAAGGCTGTGGCTGATTCGTAGAAGTTGTTTTTCTGTAAGACGACACCAATTTTCTCTTTCAACGGAGCGCCTGATAGTTCTGCAGAGAGGTCAATTTTCCCCTCGCTTGGTTGCTGAATCCCCATTATTATCTCAAGGAGCGTTGTCTTTCCGCTACCGTTATGCCCGATGACCGCGACAGTCGCATCGGTAGGCGTTGAGAAGGAGACTGAGTCCAGTGCTTTGACGGAGCCGAAGCTTTTCGATAGGTTTTGAATGTCCATTCGACCAGTAATCTCTTAGGTATTTGGTTTGCCGACGAAAAAAAGAAGGCAGACCGGACGGTTTGCTGTTGCACCAGCTGTGGATGTGAACGTTGCAGGAAGAAATCAAGACTCAGCAAAGCAACTATTGCATAAAGAAAAGCCCGATGAAGCAGCAGCTTCGAAGGGGCGTCATCATCTTCTCAAGTTCTACGACTTCGATACCGGCGAAAGCGTCGTAGGCTCATAGCAGTTTCCTTTAGCTAGATTTGGATAGTGCAAAGTGCATTCACCCCTCGGAGGGGTGGCGCTTTCAACCGACTCCGGCAATCATATAATAGTGTAAAATCCCTTATTTTTGTAGTTTTAATCAACAATCTCGGCACTATCTAGCTTTTGAAATGACTAGGACCGTCCACAATCCGTCATTTACTCTGGTGAGATTCTAACTACTAGTGAGATGACATCCACGCCAACAGCGCGGAAGCGCTCCGGCTAGCGCTAGAAACCGATGATAGGGGCGGTATGCTAAAAAGCTGTTACTGTTATACGTGCTGTGAGCCGGCTTATTCCGCGACCTAGCGCACCACGACGTAGCGTTTCGCGCTGAACTTTGGGGATGCTTAGTACCTGGAACGCTCCAGTCGGTATGGCGGTTTAACTTTAGCCACGACTAGAAGATGGGGTTCTGGTGTTACATTTGCCTATGAGTCGATGATGACTAGAGCCTGCCATATTACGACTCTTGTTGCGGATTATTCTAGACTGGAAGTCTCGAATTAGACAAAGATTGTTAAAAATTAGTTGTATAAATATCTAGGTTTGTTGCCTTAAGGCTGTAACCCGAACTTTCGAGGTACAGTTCTAACTTCTAGGAATCTTTTGTTTGCATTATCTTCTCTTCTCTACTCTCTATTAAGGATTCCATCTTCCATTCTGTAGACGGTGTCTACGTGCTGGGTGAGGCGTTCGTCGTGGGTGACCATGATAATGCAGGTGTTGTGTTCTTGTGCTTGTTCTTTGAGTAGTGCTGCTACTTCATATGCTTTTTTGGTGTCGAGGGCGGCCGTTGGTTCGTCGGCGAGGATGACTGCTGGTTGTGCGTAGAGTGCGCGTGCTATTGCTGCGCGTTGTTTTTCACCGCCGGATAGTTTTGTTTCGTATTTGTTTTTGATGTGCAGAATGCCGAGGGTTTCAAGGAGTTCGTCTTTGTCAGCTTGTGTGTATCCTGCGGTGTTGCGTGTTTTTGCGATGCGGTCGAAAAGCGTTAGTTGGTCGTTGACGGTGAGGTAGGGGATAAGGTTTGATGATTGTAGGACGAATCCGATGGTTTTGAGTCGGGTGTGTGCGCGTTCTTTTTCGTTGAGGCTGTTGAGTTCTGTGCCGTCGATGTGGATGCTTCCGCCGGTGGGTTGTTGTAATCCACCAATGAGGGTGAGCAGTGTGGATTTTCCGGAGCCGGAGGGGCCGAGGAGTGCAATAAATTCTCCTCGGCGGGCGGTGAAGTTGGTGCTGTTGAGTGCGTATATAGTTTCGTCACCTTGTGTAAAGGTCTTGTAGACGTCTTTGAGTTGGATGATGACGTTATGCTCAGGCGTTGTGTTGCTGGTTGTATGGTGCGTTGGGTTCATGGTTGTTCTCCTATTTGAGTGCGAGGAGTGGGTCGATGGCGGTGGCTGTTCGGACGGAGAATAATGCCCCCAACAGACTAAAGAACACCATCATCGCACCAACTGCGGTGAAGAGTAACCATGGGATAGTGAATGGCACTGCTTCTGGTAGTGCTAGCCCGATGATGACGACGAGTAATCCGGCAACGGTTGAGCCTGTAACGGCAAGGATGAGGGTTTGCCAGATAACGGACCATCCAATCACAGAATTGCTAACTCCTTGTGTTTTCATGACCCCAAAAAGGTGTTTCTTTTGCAGAGTTAGTACGTAGATAAAGATTCCGAGAATCACAGCTGACACGAGGACGAGCGCGCTAATCATCATCCCAAAGGTGAGGTTTTGTGCGGTAACGCCGGGAATAGATTTGATAAATTCTGGGAGTGTTTGTGAGCTGAGCTTTGTATGAGCAAGGGTTGTAGTACTGATATTTTCGGTAGTGGCGATGGCAGAAATGGTGCCTTGGTATTGTATTCCGGTGTCTTGCCAGTCAGGGATGCTCATATAGACGATGGGGGCTGTCGCGTAGGTGGCGTGGTGGGTGAATCCGACGATGGTAAATGGCTCGTCATGTTGGGGTGCGTAGATGATGTCGTTAAGTTGGTAGCCTTTTCGAATGAGCGAGTCGTCGACGATTATCTCACACGGGGCGTTAAACATGCGCCCTTTTGTGATGGTTGGGGCGGTGAAGTCTGTTGGGTTGATGGCGAAGACGGTGGCGCTGGTCTGTTGGCCGTTGTGATTGAGCGTGAGTGCGCCGAAGCCTAGGGGAGCGGATTTGAAGGTTTTGACGTCGTTGAGTGTGTCTTCTGGTATGAGAGATGCTTGAATATTCTGGTTGGAGTCTTGGGAGAGAAGGATGTTTTCTGCTTTGAGGTTGGTGACGCCTTGGGACATGGCAGATTGTAGGCCGATTGCTAATCCAGTGAGGAAGAAGACGAGTACTCCAATGAGCGTAATCATGATGGTGATGAGTGCGAAGTGCTTCTTCTCGTGAATGATTTCTTTCCATGCAAGGAACATGGTGGGTCACCTTTTCGTTGTCGCAGTGTATCTGATATATCGAACTCTAAGGTGTTTTATGGAAGGATGCTAGTTAGGAAAGTCTTACAGTGCTTCATACTTAATAAGTGTTTTGATAGGGTGCTGTTGAGCCTAAGGTTTATGTATGTTCTTACTACGTGGAGCAGTGTTGATGAAGAGAGAACCGTTGTCAGGACTCATCTGACCAGATAAAACTTCGTCTAGTTCTGGTTTGCTGGTTATGGAGTGTGGTTAAATGGTTTCAAAGAAAAATGATTGCTAGACGACTTATCGTACATGTCGGAAAGCAGGGGAAGGGCACTGATGAACGTAGCTACCGACCAGAACACACCACAACCTGAGAATACTGTTCCACCAGCACCGGCAGAGCCTGTGTATGGTGCACCACGGTTAGGTGATGTGCCCGAAGAATACCAAGTACCAGAACAATACCGGCGACCCTACGGTGCGCACCCTGCGGACAAGCGCGGAATCTCATATTTTCCGGCTGTAGTATCGCTCACCAGTGGTGTTTTTGCGCTGGTGCTAACCTTTATGCTTCTTGGTGCAAGCGGTCTAGCTTATATTCCGTGCATCGTTGCAACTATCTATGCAACGATTGCGTTTAAACGGTTTAAGCAGCGTCCGCAAACAGCATATTATCGAAGCAAATCAAAACTTTACGCGAACCTTGGGTTAGGATTCGCCATCCTTTCAGCGATTTGCACGACGATCTTCTTGATTGTCTTCCCAGAGCTAGGAAACCTTGACCCAGACTGCGATAACGTCGAGCCTGGTAGCGTGGACGAAATTATTTGCGAAAGCTATGACGACTCGTCACAAGACCTATAACCTCATATGCATAAAGAACACCTGCTGTTATTCCCCATCAATGAGAGGGTAACAGCAGGTGTTCTTTTTAAGATGGCGTACATGTGTTAGAACGTATTGTCTAAAGACTATTGTGTACCTAAATATTTCAACGCCTCATCATGTAAGAGAGAGTTCGTCGCCATCGCATTACCACCAAATGGGCCATCAACACCTTCTAAAGAGGTAAACCGCCCACCAGCTTCTTGCACAATAGGCACAAGTGCCGCCATATCATAGAGGTTGAGTTCTGGCTCGGCAGCAATATCGACAGCGCCCTCGGCAACCATACAATACGACCAAAAATCACCATAGGCGCGGGTACGCCACACCGTATCAGTGAGTTCAAGGAACTTTTCGCGTTTGCCGGCTTCTTTCCACCCCGTCATCGAAGAATACGAGAACGACGCATCGGCAAGAGTCGATACTTGCGACACTTTAATCGGGGTAGCCTTCGCTAACGAACGCCCCGTATAAGCACCTGTACCGCGTGCAGCCCACCAGCGTCGTTGCAATGCAGGCGCAGAAACAACACCAACCACCGGCTCCCCCTGATCAATCAGAGCAATCAGTGTCGCCCATACTGGCACCCCACGCACAAAGTTCTTTGTCCCATCAATAGGGTCAATAACCCACTGGCGAGGGGACGAACCGCTCTGACCAAATTCTTCACCCAGAACAGCATCACGAGTGCGCACACGAGAAAGCTGAGAACGAATCAGCTGCTCTGCTTCACGGTCTGCGTCGGTTACCGGTGTAAGGTCAGGTTTTGTCTCAACGGTAAAATCATGAGCCTGAAAACGTGACAGCGTCAACCTATCAACACTATCGGCGAGGATATGCGCTAAACGCAAATCGTCAGTATAAGAAACATTAGCCATAAAAATTCTGTCTTTCTGAGAAGAGACTGTTAGTACACAACGCCAAGTTCTTTATCGGCGTTTGCAGAAGAATCTTCTGCAACACCAAGAAGCTTCCGAAGAGACTCAAGGCGAGCCTCACCCGCTTCACCAGCATGCCCCTGTTGGACGTATTCTGCTATAGCGCACTCTGTAGCATCATAACCGTGGGTGCAACCTTTAGGGCAGTGGGCGCTCGCTGGCGATAAATCTTCAAAGGCTGACACAATATTTTCAGCGGGAATATGTGCCAACCCGAAAGAGCGAATACCGGGGGTATCAATAATCCACGTACCTTCTGAAGACTGTGAAGGTCGTAATGCTAAAGCTGAGGATGAGGTATGTCGCCCTCGCCCTGTTACCGCGTTAACATGCCCAGTGTCTCGCTGGGCGCCGGTGAGAGCATTAACAAGTGTAGATTTACCGACACCAGAATGACCCAAAAGCACGGAGACATGTTCGTCTAAAACCTGTGTGAGAGGTTCAATCAACGTTGTATCGAGCCCTTGGGCGTTTTCTTCGCTAGGTGCTAGACCATCAGAAGAGCCTGAAAGCATAATCTTTAATGAGGTGTGAGCGTAGTAGTCAAGAATTTCTTGCGGATGCTTCACATCAGTTTTTGTGATGCACAGGATGGGCGTGATACCTGCATCGAATGCGGCAACAATAGAACGGTCAATAAAGCCTGTGCGAGGTTCGGGGTTTGCTGCTGCAACAACAATAATGAGTTGGGTGGCATTTGCGACCACAACTCGCTCATAGGGGTCTGTGTCGTCTGCGCTACGACGTAGTACGGTGTCGCGTTCTTCAATGCGAACAAGACGTGCAAGCGTCCCTTCATGGCCGGAGGTATCACCGACGAGGGCAACCCTGTCGCCTACAACGATCGCTTGACGGTGTAATTGTTTAGCTCGTACTGCAAGTACTGAACGTTCTTGTGTGGTGCCTTCATCAACTATGGCGGTGTACCGTCCACGGTCTACGGTGATGATACGACCAATCATCGCGTCCTCATATTTGGGGCGTTCTTTGGTACGTGGGCGGGAACCCTTTTTATTGGGGCGGATACGTACCGCGTGTTCGTCCCAGCTTGTGCGGTATTCTTTAGCCATTGCGTTTCACCTCTTGGGCAAATTCTTCAAGCATGTTGTGCCACATGGACGCAAAGTCGGGGAGTGTTTTTGCTGTGGTTTGGATGTTATGCACTTGTGTACCTTTAACCGCTAACCCAAAGATTGCGCCGGTTGTTGCCATACGGTGGTCGTCATAGCTGTGGATGAGCGCAGGTTCATGGATGGGTTCGTGGATGCGTATTCCGTTGGGTAGTTCTGTTGCAGAACCACCAGCACGGTTAATTTCGGTGACGAGAGCTGCTAACCGGTCGGTTTCATGACCTCTTAGGTGTGCAATACCGTGTAGCGCGCTTGTTCCTGGGCGAAGTGCACACAAAGCGGCAACTGTGGGTGCTAGTTCACCGGCATGTGATAGGTCAATTGTTAGTTCAGAGTGATCGTTGGCAATAAATTGTGGTGTGCCTTGGGCGATGAGAGTGCCTTCCTGAAGCCTTGTTTTTGCACCAAAGAGGGGAAGAATTTCTTGCCAGTGCGCCCCGACTTGGGTGGTTTTGTTAGGCCAATGCGGGATAGCAACCTGTGTTCCGAGAACTGCTGCTGCAGCGAGGAAAGGCCCAGCATTAGAAAGGTCTGGTTCGATGAGAACATCAAAACCTGCAAATGATCCTGCTTTAACAATCCATGCTGCTGGTTCTTGGTATTCGACGTTAACACCAACATTTTTGAGGGTTTCAACGGTCATTTGAATATGAGGTATTGATGGAAGTGAAGCACCGGAGTGTTCAAGACGTAACCCATGAGTGAAACGGCATGCGACAAGGAGCAATGCGGAGACAAATTGTGAAGAGGAGGAGGCGTCGATATGGAGGTTTTGTTCGTGAATATCTCCGGTGGCGTGCACGGTAAAAGGTAACGCGTTAGTGCCGTTGTCTTCTACTCTGACACCGAGAGAGCGTAACGCTTCGATAACAGGTGCCATGGGGCGTTTGCGTGCATGCGGGTCACCGTCAAAAGAGAAGGAACCAGATAGCAGCGCAGCTAATGGTGGAACAAAACGCATGACGGTGCCGGCTAAACCGACATCAATATTTTTGTGGCAGGGTGTAGTGCTAGAAAAGTTGATGGGGGTGACGTGCAAGTCTGGGCCGAAAGGGGAGTCTGTTGCAATTTCTTCGAATTTGGCGCCTAATTGTTCGAGTGCCGCAATCATCAGTGCGGAGTCACGAGAATGAAGGGGCGCTCGAAGAGTGCTGGGGGAGTCTGCTATTGCTGCCAGAAGGAGGTAACGGTTGGTAAGAGATTTAGAACCGGGGATGGCAACGGTTGCTTGGGCGTGCGGATGAGAACCACCGTAGGGGGCGTTCCAGATATGAGGAGATTCTGAAGACGTACCGGGGATGTTTTTCTCAGTCACAGACACACTTTCGTTAACAATTGTTGATAGAAGAATAGCTCATGCTATGGATGGGGCTGGTGATATTCTTCAAACCTGTCTTCACCATTCTACGCAGGTTCATGCTAAATACCACTGCCTGTTGAACGGGGGGGGGGATGTTCGTTTAACGGAATGTACCTCACCTACGGTGAGGCGAGGTACATTTTATGAAAAAGTTTAGAGTTTAGTTGTTGAGGAATTCTTCGGTGCGTTCACGAACATCAGCAGAAATCTTTTCAGATTTCTTTGCCATTTTTTCGCTGAGCTGGTTAGCGCGCCATGCGAGGGAGGGGTTGCCATCGCGGTCTACTGCTGCAATAGCGATAGCACCAAGAAGAGAACCATTGGTGAGTGCGTGGCGGCGGCGAGAAGCACGTTCTTCTGAAGAGTTTGCTTCTGTTGCTTGGTATTCAACGTATGCGTTAAGGATGCCGGTGCCCAGAAGAGTCACGGAGGATAGGCGAGGGAACTTGCCGAGAGCGAAAAGAGTTCCAGCAACAACCTGTGTTCCTGCAATGACCTGTCCAACTAGTTTTTCTTGCCCTTTGAATGACTCTAGCTGAGGGACAGCTTTGGAGCTGAGCTCAAGAGCACGGTTGAGGTGTACGGTTGAGTCTGCATCACGTAAACGCTCAACACCGGAGATGATGAAGCTTGATGCCAAAAGTGGGCGTGCAAGGCGACGTACAAAAGACATTTTTCCTCCTTGGAGCGGAATTATTTCCGAGTTTTGCTAAAAGTCTGTCATAACGATACTAAGCACACGAAGTGATATACCTGCTAAATGACGCGCATAAAAATAATGTTCCGTCATAAAGTGACTCGATATGCTAGAAAAGAGACAAAAGAGCAACACACTCAGAAAGTCATTGATGAACATGCCCATAACACCAGAAGCGACGGCTTCTCCACCTCCTCCTAGCGAGGGGAATCTTCAAGAGCATAAGGTACGCTTTGAACGAGAAGCCATGATGTATGTGGACCAGCTGTATGCTGCCGCTTTACGAATGTCACGAAATCCTGCTGACGCTGAAGACCTCGTACAAGAAACGTATGCTAAAGCTTTCTCTTCTTTCCATCAATACGCTGATGGCACCAATCTAAAAGCCTGGTTATATCGTATTCTGACCAATACGTATATTAACTTGTACCGCAAACGCCAGCGTGAACCGTATCAGACGCACAGTGACACTATTGAAGACTGGCAGCTTGCAAAGGCTAGCTCTCACCAGTCAACGGGGCTGCTCTCTGCAGAAGCACAAGCTCTAGAACACCTGCCAGATAGTGCCGTGATTACCGCATTACAAAACCTGCCAGAAGATTTTCGTATGGCGGTGTACTACTCCGATGTGGAGGGTTTCTCCTACAAAGAGATATCGGAGATTATGAATACTCCCGTGGGAACAGTGATGTCTCGTTTGCACCGTGGACGTAAACTCCTGCGAGACTCTCTCGCCGAATATGCCCATAGCCAAGGTTTAAAGACCCCCACTCAAAAGGAAGCATAAGATGTCTCACTCTTCTTGTTCCGAAAAACTCACTAGAATTTACGAATACCTTGATGGCGCTCTTTCCTGCGAAGATTTGCAAGAACTGCAAAATCATTTAGCAGAATGCCACGATTGTGCACAAGAATACGATCTTGAGTGCGTGATTCGTTCTGTGGTGAAACGTTCTTGCCGGCAGAGCGCACCGTCTGATTTAAAAGCTCGTATTCTAGGGACTATCAATAACCTCAAACAGGGGCATATCCTTGAATGCTCCGAAAAATCTGAATAAAATCCGCGCGAAAGTGGTATCTGCTGTGTCAGCTTAAACGACAGCTCCTCAGCTTGTAATAAGCTGAGGAGCTGAAAAGTATCAAGGTACCTTATGCGTTGGGGCGCTTACCGTGGTTTGCGCCGCCCTTACGACGGTCCTTGCGCTTACGACCGCGCTTGCTCATGAGAGCCTCCTTATAAAAGTTCAACACAAATGATTTAAGAAAATCTTGTGTTTATGTCCTGTCTCAACAAGAGACACCGTTTTCTATTTTGGCATACTCCACCGCTAAATGCACCTCAGGCGAAGAATGTTCTTAAGGAAAAGAACATCACATATTCTCTCAAGGGGGCAAAAGCGGGGGGTATAACGTGGTTTAGATAGGTTCTGGTAGTTGCAACCAGTTATACCAGCCACGATGAAGGACAAGCCACGCAATAAGACCGTAACCAGACTGCCCGGGGCGCCCGTCATTAGCCGCTAAGTCATTACGCCACTGCTCATGGTGCAAAAGTGGGTTAAAAGTATCAACGTAGACGTGATTGCGGCGGGTCACAACATCAGCATACGCAGCGTTGAGGTCGGCGATACGACGGTTACGTTCAGTATCTAAGGATGGAGGAGGGCCTACAACCAAAACCTTCACATTGTTTTGGGAAGCCATATCTACCATATTTGCCAAGTTCAAACGGCTTCGCGCACTTGTAATATCAAGGTCGATATCGTAGGTAGAAGGTGCAATCACCAAACGGTTATCTGCACCTTGAGCAAAACGACGGCTAGCTTCATCAAACCAACGTGCGTTAAGCAGTTCAGAACCTTCCCCCGGGGCAGCAAGGTTATATGCAGAAACCTTTGCAGTGTGCTGAGGTGTGCGGGCAAGAACACGACCAAACCAGCCCAGCGCACGCGGATCGCCTACGCCAGCTAAGAGGTCGTCACCAACGGCAACTAATCGAATATTTCGCTGATCCACAAGAATCTTTCTGTCAAAACTATGGGCGTAAACCTCTTTAGAGGTTCACTCTCTTGTTACTAAGAATAAACTCTATACGCACTTCTGTGTTCTAAATAGAGGTGAGTTGAGAAAAAGAACCTGAAAAAGAACAAAAATGCCACCAGAAAATACTATTCTGATGGCATTTTTGCTACTTATCTGCAGGCTTCAGAACACACCTTGAGGACGTGTCTCATCGACTGACAGATATGTTTAGCTGTCAAAAACATCTTCGATGAGGCTATCAAGCTCTGCCGTATGGCGTTTACCTGTACCAGCAGCAGGAGCCGCAGCAGCTGGACGAGAAGCCAACCGCATACGATACCCAATCTCTGGCAACAGGTATAACGCTATAAACGGCCATTGACCCTGATTAGCTGGTTCATCTTGAGCCCACACAATATCTTCTGCCTGAGAATACTGAGCTAATTGAGCCTGAATCTCTTCTAACGGCAAAGGATAGAGCTGTTCTACACGAATAATTGCAGTGGTGCGGTCTGCCCGTCGGGCACGTTCTGCTTCAAGATCGTAATAGAGACGTCCACTGACAAACACCACACGCTTAACATCCTGAGGACTCAACCCTGCAGTATCTGCTAAGACCGGCTGGAAGCTACCCTGCGTGAAATCTTCCACCGAAGAGTTCGCTGCCTTGAGACGCAATAGCTGTTTTGGCGTGAAGACAACAAGCGGTTTATGCGGGCGAGATAGTGCATGACGCCGTAATAGGTGGAAGTACGAAGCAGGTGTTGAAGGAATAGCCACCGTCATATTGTTCTCTGCACAAAGTTGCAAATAACGTTCTTGACGTGCCGAAGAATGATCTGGGCCTTGACCTTCAAAACCGTGCGGTAGAAGTAATACGAGTGAAGAACGTTGCGCCCACTTCTGCTCTGCAGAGCTAACAAACTCATCAATAATGGTTTGTGCACCATTAGCGAAGTCACCAAATTGGGCTTCCCAGACTACTAAGGAATCAGGGCGTTCTACCGAATAACCGTACTCAAAACCAAGAACTCCGTATTCGGAGAGCAGAGAATTATAGATGCTAAAACGTCCTTGTGTACTGGACAGATGCTGTAGTGGGTTCCATTCACTATCGTTGTGCACATCATGTAAGACAGTGTGTCGTTGCACGAAAGTGCCACGCTGAACATCTTGACCAGACATGCGCACATCAACGCCATCTAACAACAATGAACCAAAAGCTGCCAGCTCACCAAAGCCCCAGTTAATACCACCGTCTGTAGCCATCGCTTGACGCTGTTCCATCAGCTTTTTGAGCTTCTTATGAGGTGTGAAACCTTCAGGGAAAGCGACAAAAGACGCACCAATACGTTCAATGACTTCAGTGCTAACAGCAGTTGACCCCGGTACACGAACATCATCTTCACCTTGTTGAGCGGCGGGGCGTTCAATATTAGATACTGCTGCCGCATCAGCAGTGACCAAAGGCGTTGTGGACGCTAACGCTGCGTGAGTTTCCGTGAAAATTTGTTCGAGAAGGTCTTGATAATCTTTACGTACTCGTTCGGCTTCGTCATGGGAGATATCTCCACGTCCAACAAGAGCTTCTGTGTAGAGTTTACGGGTCGACTCATGAGAATTAATCTCGTGGTAGAGCTTAGGCTGAGTCATTGACGGGTCGTCAGCTTCGTTATGTCCACGACGGCGGTAACAGATGAGGTCGATAACAACATCTTTATGGAACATCTGGCGGTATTCAAAAGCCATTTGTCCGGCACGAACTACCGCTTCAGGGTCATCTGCATTGACGTGGAAAATAGGTGCTTGGACCATACGGGCAATATCCGTTGAGTAGGTGGCAGTACGTCCATCATCAGGCGAGGTGGTAAAACCAATCTGATTATTAACAACGATATGAACCGTGCCGCCTGTGGTATACCCCTGAAGCTGGGACATCTGTAGTGTCTCCATCACAACACCTTGACCAGCAAATGCAGCGTCACCGTGCACGAGAATAGGTAGCACCGGGAAACCTGTGATGCCGTGTTCTTCAAGAACATCCTGTTTTGCTCGGACGATGCCTTCAAGTACCGTATTTGCGGCTTCAAGGTGTGAAGGGTTGGCTGCTAAATAGACTTGCGTTTGGTTACCGTCGTCAGAGCTGAAAATGCCTTCGGTGCCGAGGTGATATTTGACGTCACCGGAGCTGCCGCTGAGACGAGGATCAAGCTCCCCATCAAACTCACGGAAAATTTGTGCGTAGGACTTTCCAGCAATATTTGCGAGAACGTTGAGGCGTCCACGGTGTGCCATGCCGATACCAACACCAGAGAGTCCGGCGTTGGCTGCTTCGGAGATGACAGAATCTAGCAGAGGAATGAGTGACTCTCCACCTTCGAGAGAGAAACGCTTCTGCCCAAGGTATTTGGTTTGAAGGAACGTTTCGAATGCTTCTGCTGCGTTGAGCTTCGCAAGAACACGGAATTGTTCTTCTCGTGATGGTTTGGTGTACCCGTGCTCAAGGTGGTCTTGGAACCAATGGCGCTCTTGTGGGTTCTCGATGTGCATATACTCAACCGCCATCGTGGAGCAATACGCTTCGCGGAGGAGGTGGAGAATGGTTCGTAGAGTGAGCGAATCCTTGTCGCCAAAACCGCCTGTTGGCCAGATGCGGTCAAGATCCCAAAGAGTGAGGCCGTAATTTTCGATGCGTAGGTCGGGGTGTGAGAGCATCTCATAGCCGAGCGGGTTAGTTTGGGCGATGAGGTGTCCGCGTACACGGTATGCGTGGATGAGTTGCTGAATACGAGCAACTTTAGATACTTCCGCTGAAGGGTCTACTTGGTTATCTACTGCCCAACGAACTGGTTCAAAGGGGATGCGGAGGTCTTCAAAGATTTGGTCGTAGAATCCGTCTCCGCCGAGCAGATAGTGTTCAATCTGTCGTAGGAATTCACCTGAACCGGCACCTTGAATAACGCGGTGATCATAGGTGGAGGTAAGGGTCAAAATTTTAGAGACACCGTGTTGGGCGATAGTTTTTTCTGATGAACCGCGGTACTCGGCAGGGTAATCGAGTGCACCAGCTGCAATAATGCATGCTTGGCCCTTGGAAAGACGTGGCACAGAATGGACTGTTCCAATACCGCCGGGGTTTGTCAATGAGATGGTTGTGCCTTGAAAATCTTGGACGCTTAGTTGCCCGTCACGACCTCGTTTGACGATGTCGTCATAGGCTTCCCAAAATTCGCTGAAGCTAAGTTCTTCGGCGCCTTTGACGTTGGGTACGACGAGGTTTCGTGAGCCGTCAGGGCGAGGAATATCGATGGCTAAACCAAAATTAATATGTGCTGGGTGGATAGCAACAGGCTTACCTTTATCGTTCGTTCCGTAGAGGACGTTCATTGAAGGTAACGCAACAGCGGCTCGGATAACGGCATAACCGATGATGTGCGTGAAAGAAATTTTTCCGCCACGAGTTCTTTTAAGGTACTCGTTAATGGCCAGACGGTTATCAATCAGAAGCTTTGCTGGCACTGCTCGAACCGTCGTTGCAGTTGGGACGCTTAGCGATTCTTCCATCGTGGTGACAACTGCTTTTGCTGGTCCTCGCAAAGGAACTTCTTTGTCCTCTTTGGGGGCGTCGTTTGCAGGTTCAGTTGTTGTCTTATGGGGGAGTTTTTTAGTTGCTTGAGGTGTGGGACGGGAAGCAGTTGGTGCTGGTGTTGTAGCACGTTGTGTGGGGTGAGATGGTGTAGCGGCAGGAGCTTGTGCTACTGGTTTTTGAGTTGTTTGAGCTGGGGTGGTGTTCGTTTGTTCAGCCTGCATTGCCTGAAAAATAGGCCACCAGCTTTGTGATACTGAGTTTTTATCGTGCTGGTATTGTTCAAACAACTCTTCTACGAGCCATTCGTTGCCAGCAAATTCTTCGGGCACGTGGTGCTCTGGCAGTGTGGGCACAGTCTCTACGCCTCTTCCATAAGTGTCATGTTTCATACAGAGCAGCGAGAGCCTCGCGCTAAAACCTCAAAGGTTTTGAAGTGTCAGTGGTGGTTTCTCACTGTTGTATTGTGGGATGCTTGCACCACCAAAAACCTTGGTGGTGTGTGCTTCAACTCAGTTTAGTAATTTTTTACCTGAACTTTCCACCTTGACGCTAATCATTTCGCAATAAAATGTGAACTGGTGCATATTGAACGTGTATGTATGCTCTGTTTCCTCAAGTAGATAGCTACCTCTCACTTTGAAACAGAATGGATGTTCTCAACAATCTTAAGACAACTGCTTTGGTAGAATCTTGTGTCATGGACGAACCTTCTAGTTATCGCCATAGATATATGACCGACGTTTTCACGCTGGAATATAACACTATGAGCGACCAATATTTTAAAGCCCATCATCTGGCCCTACTATCTCAAAGCGCCCGTGCAATGAAGCCGGTGGTGCGTTAGAGATGGAGTGGATATTACTCTTACTAGGGCTTCTACTAATCCTTGGTACAGGTTTCTTTGTTGCCGTAGAATTTTCCCTCGTTGCGCTGGACCAATCCACCGTACAAAAAGAAATCGATAGCGGTGATTCTGGAGGCGAAAAAGTACTCCGTTGCCTCAAATCGCTTTCTACACAGCTTTCAAGCTGTCAGATTGGTATCACCATCACGACACTGCTTACTGGCTACACACTTGACTACGCGATGAAGAGCCTTGTTGTTGACACCATTTCATCGTGGGGATTACCTGATAGCCTGGCAAATATTCTCACACTCATTTTTGCGATGGCCATTGCCACCTTACTTTCGATGATTCTCGGAGAACTCATCCCCAAGAACCTCGCCATCGCCGAAGCCTACAAAGTGGCTCGCGCATTAGCCCCCGCACAATTGGTTTTCACCAAAATCATCTCGCCTTTCGTGCGGTTGATGAACGGCTCTGCCAATAAAATTCTTCACCTCTTTGGGATGGAAGCGAAAGAAGAACTTTCTGGCGCTCGCTCACCTGAAGAACTTTCTTCTATGGTGCGACGTTCAGCTGAACAAGGCGTATTGGATTCTGACACTGCGCGATTTGTTGATAAAACTCTTTCATTTGCTGAACTCACCGCTGCAGACGTGATGACACCACGACGTAAAGTCGTCATGCTAGAAGACGTTGCTAGTGTTGCTGACGTCGTCAAAGCTGCACGCGAAACAGGATACTCGCGTTTTCCTCTCTATCGAGGAGACCAAGATAATGTTGTGGGTGTTGTTCACATTAAACGTGCGGTAAGTGTTCCTCTTGAAATTCGTGAAACTCTGCAAGCGGGAACTTTGATGGAAGATATACTTCAAGTTCCTGAGACTGTTCATCTGGATTCTTTACTGTTACAGCTACGCAATGGTGCACTCCAGTTAGCTATCGTCTTAGACGAATATGGGGGAACCGCTGGCATGGCTACCTTAGAAGACCTCATCGAAGAAATCGTTGGAGAAG
The DNA here is from genome assembly GCF_048512825.1 of Rothia sp. CCM 9418. Classification (NCBI taxonomy): domain Bacteria; kingdom Bacillati; phylum Actinomycetota; class Actinomycetes; order Micrococcales; family Micrococcaceae; genus Rothia; species Rothia sp. CCM 9418. The sequence goes on along the minus strand of NZ_JBLXXX010000002.1, from coordinate 240,375 downwards.
TATCTGACGAACATGAGCTTCTTGAAACCGAAGACAGGCCGCTCATGCTCAGTAACGGAGACTGGTTGTTCTCGGGGCTACTTCGACCGGACGAACTCAACGAGTATATTAACATTCTCCATATCGAGGACGACGCCTCCTACGAAACGATGGGCGGATATGTGATGGATCGTCTGGGGCGTATCCCCAAAGTGGGAGATAGTCTTGCTGTCGAACAGGGCTCTTTTAAAATTGAGGCGATGGAACAGCGGCGAGTAGACCGGATTCGTTTTATCCCGCAAGATTCCTACCGTGAAACTACTTTGGCAGCTGCTAACGAGGGTAAAAAATAATGAATGATATTACCGCAATGTTGCTTTTAGTACTGCTTTTAGCCGGTAACGCTTTCTTTGTTGCCGGTGAATTTGCGATTATGTCTACCCGTCGTTCTCAGGTAGAGCCCTTAGCGCAAGCTGGTAATAAGCGAGCGCAAACGGTCCTTTATGCGTTAGAAAACGTTTCTTTGATGTTGGCAACCTGTCAGCTGGGTATTACTGTTTGTTCGTTGTTGATTCTTAACGTTTCTGAGCCTGCTTTGCACCATATGGTTGCTGGCCCGTTGGAGCATTGGGGTGTTCCTCTTGCTGTGGCGGATACTTTAGGGTTTTTGCTTGCTTTGGTGTTGGTGACGTTTTTGCATGTGATTCTTGGTGAAATGGTTCCTAAGAATGCTGCGGTGTCGTTGGCGGCTGAGGGGGTAGCTTTGTGGATTGCTCCACCTTTGGTATGGTTTTCAAAGCTTTTTGGGCCTATTGTCTGGTTTTTAAATAGCATTGCAGACCGTGCGCTTAAGGCGATGAAGGTTGAGCCGAAGGACGAGGTATCTTCTACTTTTACGTTGGATGAGTTGCAGAATATTGTTGCAGAGTCGACGGCTGAAGGAACTGTTGCTGACGGTTCGGGTGTGCTTTCTGGGGCGTTAGAGTTTTCTGAGAAGAAGGTTTCGGAGATTATGATTCTGCCTTCTGCTGTTGTGACGTTACCTCGTTCGAGTACTCCTGAAGATATTGAGCGCGCTGTTGCTCATACTGGTTATTCTCGGTTTTTGATTGAATCGTCAGAGGGTGGCCCGTATCTGGGGTATGTGCATGTTAAAGATGCGTTGTCAGTGGTGGGGGAGCGCCGTAAGGAGGCTATACCGTGGGGGTCTATTCGGCCGATGTCGGTTGTTCCTCCGTCGATGGAAATTGATGATGCTCTTGCTGTGATGCAACGTAAGAGCTGTCATGTGGCACATGTTGCGACTCCAGATAGGGAGTCGTGTGGTGTGTTGTTCTTGGAAGATGTTTTAGAACAGCTTGTAGGTGAGATTAGAGATACGACTCAGGAACATGTGCGTAAGCGTGATATGTCTTCGCGTCGTTCGTAAGTTGGTATAAAAGTTTAAGGGGTAGACCAGTAGTGGTTTACCCCTTTTGCTATATGTTGGTGAGGGGTGTGGGAGTAAAAGTGATGTAGTACTCGTTGTGATGAGCAATGTTTAGCTGATAATAGAGTATGCTAAATGAGAACCATTTTCAGAGGTTTATAGAGTTTGGAGCTTTCACTATGAAAAAGTTTTTGACAGGAATGGCATTTCTTTCTATTGCGTCACTTAGTTTGAGCGCGTGCTCAAACACCGTCGAAAAGAATGAAGAGTCGGCGAAGAACTCCGAAAAAGGCGTTATTAAAGTTGTGACGAGCACTGATGTGTATGCAAATATTGTTGAGAGTATTGGTGGGGATACTGTTGAGGTAACTCCTCTTATTAACTCAACGAGCGAGGATCCTCATTCTTATGAGGCAACTAGTGCTGACCGTTTGAGTGTTAAAGATGCGCAGTTGGTGGTGCTTAACGGTGGTGGCTACGATCAGTTCCTTGAAAATATGGCTGGTCAAGATGATAAAGATCAGAAAGTGCTGAATGCTGTTGAGATTTCTGGTCTTCATAAAGATGATGAACACGGCGACGACCACGAACACGGCGACGACCACGAACACGGCGACGACCACGAACACGGCGATGACCACGCCCACGAACACGGCGACGAGCATGACCACGAACACGGCGATGACCACGCCCACGAACACGGCGACGAGCATGACCACGAACACGGCGACGAGCACGGACACCATCACCACCATCACGGGGACTTTAACGAGCACGTCTGGTATGACTTTGTGGCCATGCAAAAACTTGCGGGAGCTATCGCAGAAGACCTCGCAGAAGAAGCACCCGAGCACGCTGAACAATACCGCCAAGCAGCCGGAAAATTTAAATCAGAGTTGGGAGAACTCATCTCACAAACTCGAGGAATTAATGCTGAAGGCAAAAAATATATTGCAACAGAACCTGTCCCCGGATACCTACTCACCATGGCAGGATTCTCTGACGCAACACCTTCAGAACTAACCTCAGCTGTAGAATCCGGTAGCGACATTGCACCATTAATCATGAACCAGGTTAAAGAAGAACTCCAAGAAAAACAGGTTGGATTCTTCGCCTATAATGAACAGACCTCTTCACCACAAACAGAAGAACTGCTCAAAGACGCTCAGGAAGCACAGATTCCTCATGTATCATTCACCGAAACCCTACCTGAAGGGAAAGACTACCTAGGTTGGATGAAAGAAAACATTGAGAACATCAAAGAATCGCTAACTTCCTAAAAATATGCACAACAACATCACAAAGTCCGCCTCTAAGACTGCTATCACCATTCGCGGAGGCGGACTTTCCTACGGGCAAAGAACTCTCTGGAAAGACCTTGACCTCACAGTTGAACAAGGAGAATACTTTGCAGTACTTGGACCCAACGGCTCCGGAAAATCAACATTCCTCAAAGTTGTTTTGGGACTAGAAATCCTCAGCCAAGGAAAAATCAGCATCCTTGGTTCCCCAGCACGCACCGGACACCCCGGCGTCGGATATATTCCACAACAAAAAATGATGCCGGCACACACCCCGTTACGTGCCCGTGACGTTGTTCGTTTAGGTATCGACGGGCACCGTTGGGGAATACTGACCCACGGGCGGCGAAAAGTACAAGCACGAGTCGAAGAACTTTTAGAAGCTGTCGGCGCAGAAGAATACGCAAACGTTCCCGTAGGACTACTCTCTGGCGGTGAGCAACAACGTATCCGCATAGCCCAAGCACTCGCACATAACCCAAAAATTCTTCTCGCCGATGAAGCCCTACTTTCTCTTGACTTAAACCATCAATACGCTGTTGCTGAACTCATCCACCAATATAATCGCCAACAGCAAGGGACTGTCATCTTCGTAACCCACGAAATAAACCCCATTATTGATCATGTTGATAGAGTCCTCTACCTTGCTAACGGGCGTTTTACGATTGGAACAGTCGAAGAAGTCATGCGCAGTGAAGTGCTGACCAACCTCTATCAGACTCCGGTGAGCGTCATCAAAACAAATGGGCGATATATCGTCGTTGGTGGAGAAAACCATGCGCCAGGGGCAACCGTTGAAGAACACACCCATTGCACTAACTCGGGAGAACTTTCATGATCACCACTCTTGCATATAGTTCCTCCCTGTTCTCACAAATCTTTGTTTTCGACAGGTATGGAGAACTGGTTGAACTGCTCATGCCTTCTATTCTGGCAGGTGCAGTACTAGGACTCATTGGAGGGTTTGTTGGCACCTTCGTCATGATGCGTGACCATGCATTCGCCGTTCACGGTATCGCTGAAATGTCATTCGCCGGTGCAGCGCTGTTTCTCCTGCTGGGATATAACGTCGTCACCGGATCTCTTGTTGGCTCAGTACTCTCTGCCTTATTGATGGGCGTACTCGGTTCGAAAACACATAGTACAAACTCCGTTATTGGTGCATTGATGCCATTTGGGTTAGGAATGGGCATCTTATTTTTGTCCTTATACCCTGGACGTTCTGGTAACAAGTTTTCTCTTCTGACCGGACAAATTGTTTCTGTTGATGAGTCACAACTGAACTACATGATAGTGGGCGCCATCTTTATTATCGGTATTCTTATCGCTATCTGGAGGCCTCTCACCTTTGCTTCTTTAGACCCTGACGTTGCTCGTGCTAAAGGCGTACCACTGCAATTTTTGTCCATGGTTTTTATGCTAGTTTTAGGAGTCGCAGTTGCTCTATCTGTGCAGATTGTAGGGTCTCTACTGGTGCTAGCGCTACTGATTACTCCTGCTGCTGCAGCTTTGCAACTAAGCGCTAACCCGTTAAAAGCGTTAGCATTATCTATTCTTTTTGCCGAGATATCTATTGTTGGTGGCATTATGCTTGCGCTTGCTGGCTCTTTACCGATTAGCCCATACGTTACAAGCATTTCCTTCATCTTGTATCTCGTCAGCCGTGCTATCAGCGCAGTACGCCGCCGTTATAGTGGCTCTGGACGTCGAACCGTGAGCGTACCATCACGGGTATAAATATCGTATAAAACGAGAACTCTGCTAGGGGAGGTCTTTCTTCTGGCATGAGGAACAAACACCGGTTACCTCAATAACATGGTCGATATCTGTATAACCGTATTGTGCACCGACAGCTGTGGCCCAATCCTCAATAGAAGGCGCTTCTAACTCAACTGCAGCACCACAACGGCGGCAGAGTAAATGATGATGGTGATGCTCTACTTCGCATTTACGGTAGATAGATTCTCCATCTTCGGTTTTGAGTACGTCCACCTCACCGTATTCTGCTAAAGATTGCAAAATACGGTACGTTGTTGCTAAAGAAACAGACTCTTGACGTGAGACCATGAGCATATGTAATTCTTGGGCTGAGATAAAATCGTCTAAGCCCTCTAACGTTGCTTTAACAATGCGACGCTGCTTTGTATTACGCACCTCAGGTTTAGCGGTCTGAGATTCAGCCATCATGCTCTAGCCCTTCATATCACCGAAAATATACTTTCAACACCTTACACTAGGGGATATAGATACGCTATATTACGATATTTATCCCCATCTCTAGAATAATCTGAGAGACTATAAAGCACACTCATATTAGGGTGGATACATGAAACTTACGAAATATACTCATTCTTGTGTTCGTCTTGAACACGAAGGAAAAACACTAGTTCTTGACCCCGGAAACTTCTCGGAAGTATCTGAAGCTCTCGAGGGCGCCGACTATTTATTGATTACCCACGGGCATCCTGACCATTATGACCCTGAACGTGTTGACCCTTATCTTCAAGAACATCCTGAGGTGCGTATCTACGCGCCGGCGCCTGTTGCAGAACAGATGTCTCGCACCCTACCTAACTCCCAGATACAGGCTGTAGCTGGTGCAGAAAGCATCACTCTTGACGGTTTTAATATCAAAACATTTGGTGGTCAGCATGCGTTGATTCATCCGCTCATCCCAATGATTCCCAACGTTGGGTACTTTATCAACGATAACTTATACCACCCCGGTGACAATTTTGTTGTTCCTGATGGAGTCAACGTTAAAACGCTCCTTGTTCCGATCCACGCACCGTGGAATAAAATTGGTGAGGTTATTGACTTTGTGGCTTCAGTACGTGCTCCACGTGCCTACCAGATTCATGATTCTTTGTTAGCAGATTCTGGTCGAACCATGATTGGCACACACACGAAGAACTTTGCCGCACGGTATGGAACAGAATTTTCGTTACTTGAACCCAAAGAGAGCGTAGAAATCTCCTAAAGTTTTGACGAACTGCTCAAAGAAAGGCAGAACACCTGATGACCACCATCTTTACAAAAATTATGACCGGCGAACTACCTGGACACATCGTCTATGAAGATGACCAATGCGCAGCATTTTTGACGATTGAACCAGTGAACCCTGGACATACGCTTGTCGTTCCTCGAGAAGAAATAGACCATTGGGTCGACTTGCCTGATGGTCTACGTAACCACCTTTTTGCTGTGGCACAGAAAATTGCACAAGCTCAACGTACAGTATTTGACTCAGAACGTAGCGCCTTGATGATTGCTGGTTTTGAAGTTCCGCATACTCACCTTCACGTATACCCTGCCAATAGCATGGCAGACTTCTCACCCGAAGCTATCCAACGTGACGTTCCGCCAGAAGAACTAGCACAACATGCACAGTCCTTACGTGAGGCCTTAGCAAAATAACTCGCGTCCATATATGCTGTGGGGTGTGGGTAAAACTGACACTAGTTTTACCCACACCCCACAGCATTGAACAGCACGAACCGGTACAACCGTGGATGAGCTAGTTTCGAGAGGATTTTTCTAACGCCTCACGTAAAGCTTTTTTGATACGTTTTTCGGAGACCGTATATGCTGTGCCCAAATTTTGTGCAAAGAAACTGATGCGTAGCTCTTCGGTCATCCAACCAACATCTTTTAACTCTTGGGTAACGTGCGTACCAGCTGGTAAAGATTTAACTGCCTCATCATAGGCATCTTCGAGTTCTTGTACAATGAGCATCTGCTGATGATCTCGATGTAGCTGAGACCCTAACTTTTCAAGACGGCGTGAAATACCTTGAAGATAGCGCGGAATATGCGCTAAATGCTGATACCCCGTTTGAGCGACAAACCCCGGGTAAACAAGATTCTCCTGCTGAGATTTCATATCGCTCACAGCATGGATGACCGATAAAGAGGTAGCCTTCTTTAACATTTTCTGTACAGCAGTAGACTCACGAAGAATATCTGCAACAAGCTTCGTAACCTCAAAGACAGTATCTATTAAATCGGCTCGTACACGATCATAAAGTATCTGATACTCAGCTTTCGTCCATGGCGGGTTTTCTGGGGTGAGATAATCGATAGCAGCTGCTAAACAATCTTGAACCAACTGATCTACCGAACCGTGCGGATTCTGGGTAAAAATCAGTTTCTCCTGATGCGAAAGATGATCGCTAACATAACGAAGTACCGACGGTAACTCAAGACTTAGAAGCCGTATGACCGCTTGACGTTGTGAGGAGCAGGCCTCCACCTCCTGTGAAAAAATCTGCAAACCAACGCTCTTGTGCTGATCGGTAAGAGCCGGATACCCCGTAACCTGTTGGGTTGCAATAGTGCGAGTTATTGTTCGCGGAAAATCTTCTTCTGGCCAGTGCAACAGACCTGAACGTTCACGAACTGAACTATCAGAAGCTGTCGAATCTCCTTGGCTCTCAGCGCCAGCTTTCTTCTGTGATGATGGCTTGGGCACTGAAGATTGTGCAACCGTATGAGCCGTTTTGCCTAGAGCAGTAAGTGCCGCAATATCCTCAACACTAGCTCCTAATGACTGGGCTAACGCGTTTCGTACCTGTTCATGAAGAGAGCTTTGCAAAGCAAGAAGGTCTTTTCCTTCTCCTACGATAACGTTCTGATGATTACGCACCTGGAACGTGAAACGTAGATGTTCAGGTATCTTCTGCTGATCAAAGTCTTCGGGCTGCACAGGCACTGAACGCAACTGTTTAAGACACCGCGCCACGGACTGGTCAAAAACATCTTCTATCGGAGAAAATTCTTCGTCTAAAAGTTTTATGACCTGGCGAGCAACGTCTGGTGCTGGAACAAAATTCTTGCGAATCTGTTTTGGTAATGAACGAATTAATGCTGTGACTAGTTCTTCACGAAGACCGGGAATAAGCCATTGGAAAGGTTCTGGGGTGAGCTGGTTCAAAAAGAGTAACGGTATCTGCACCGCAATACCATCAGTATGCGCAGATGATGCTGTATCGACGGGGTGAGGGGCGTACTCATATCGTAAATCGAGGTGTAGCTCACCACCGTCTGTGGTGACGGTCCACGTTCGGGGGAACTGGCTTTCATCGTAATCGGCTGCTTCGTGGTCGATGAGGTGGTCGGTCGAAAAATCGAGAAGGTGTTCGTTGCGAGTACGTTCTTCTTTCCACCACCGATCAAAATGTCGTGCTGAGACCACATGGGCAGGAATACGCTGGTTGTAGAAATCAAAGAGAGCTTGGTCATCGACACGTAAATCTCGTCGTCGAAGACGCGTCTCTAATTCTTCAATATCGGCTAAAGCGCGTTGATTACGTTTGAAGAAACGATGTCGTGTCTTCCAGTCGCCTTCAACAAGTGCTGAGCGAATAAATATCTCGCGACATAATTCTGGGTCAATACGAGAGTACTGAACTTTACGGTCAGCAATAATAGGCAACCCCAGTAATGTTACTTTCTCGTGAGCGAGGACGGCACCAGCAGCAGCTGACCAATGAGGGTCATCATATTGTCGTTTAACGAGGTGCGAGCCGACTTCTTCCACCCATTCTGGGGATATTTTGGCGTTGGTTCGAGCCCATAGTTTTGATGTTTCTACAAGTTCTGCACCAACCACCCATTCTGGTTTTTTTGAGAATAGTGACGAGGCAGGGAAAATATGGAAACGTGTTCCTCTGACTCCACGATATTCTCCGCGTGTGCGCTCATCTTTTAACCCGATATGAGAGAGCAAACCCGAAAGAACACTCTTGTGCAAATTCTCTTCATGTGCTGCCGGCTCAATGATGCGCCCAGCGCTGACCTTAATCTTTGCTTCTTGGGCAATATCGCGTAGCTGCGCAAAGAGATCTTGCCATTCTCGAACTCTCAAAAAGTTGATATGTTCGCGGTGACAAAGCTTTCTAAACTGTGATGAGGAAAGTTCTTCTTGCTGCTCATGCAGATACTGCCATAACAGTAAGAAACTGGAAAAATCAGAGTTATCGTCGACAAAACGGCGGTGGAAAGTATCTGCTTGTGCGCGCTGTTCGTAGGGACGTTCTCGAGGGTCTTGAATGGTCAACGCAGCAGCAAGAACCATCATCTCTTTAGCACATCCACGTTTTTGAGCTTCAACTATCATACGGCTCAAACGCGGGTCTAAAGGAAGCTTAGACATGGCACGCCCGATAGCGGTCAGTGGTGAGGAACCGCGACGTCGGCTATGAGAATGTTTCATACTTAACGCGCCGAGCTCTCTCAATAAGGCGACGCCGTCGTTGATGGCTCGACTCTCAGGTTTCTGGACAAATGGGAAACGCTCAATATCCCCAATGGACTGAACTACACCCATAGCGCTCATATTGAGGATGACGGCGGCGAGGTTAGTGCGTAGAATCTCGGGGTCTGTGAATTCTGGGCGTGAAAGAAAATCCTCTTCAGAGTAGAGACGTATCGCAATACCGGCACTGGTACGGCCACTACGACCAGAACGCTGTTGTGCGCTCGCCTGCGATATTCTTTCAATGGGCAGACGCTGCACTTTAGTTCGTGCTGAGTATCGTGAGATTCTTGCCGTGCCCGTATCAATCACATAGGTGATACCCGGTACTGTTAGCGATGTCTCTGCTACGTTTGTTGCCAGTACAATACGAGGTTTTGAACCGGTACGGAAAATACGATTTTGCTCTGTTAAAGAGAGCCGAGCATATAACGGTAAAACTTCGTAGCGGGGCAGTTGAGGGGTGTTACGGACAAGCTGTTCAATAGCTTCTTGAGCATCTCGAATCTCTCGTTCTCCGGCGAAAAAGATGAGGATATCCCCGTTCCCTTCACGTGATAGCTCAACGATGCCGTCGAGAATACCGTCGATAGGGTCTCTATCTTCTGTTGCTAGGTCTTCGGAGTCTTCGTCAGGGTGTTCTGCCTCTTCTGATAACGGGCGATACCTGATTTCAACAGGGTAGGTTCTTCCCGAGACTTCGATAATTGGTGGCGCATGAGGGGGTAGCTCGTCGTCGGCGCTGAGTTCTTCTGCACAAAAGTGTCGGCTAAAACGTTCTGGGTCAATAGTTGCCGAGGTGATAATCACCTTCAAATCTGGCCGTTTGGGAAGAATCTGTTTGAGATACCCGAGGATAAAGTCGATGTTAAGGCTACGTTCGTGTGCCTCGTCGATGATGATAACAGAATACTTTGTTAGCAGCTTATCGTGATGTATCTCTGCAAGGAGGATACCGTCAGTCATTAATTTGATGGCAGAAGTATCGCTCACCTGTGAGGTGAAACGTACCTGATAACCGACGGTGTGACCGAGCTCTTCACCTAACTCTTCGGCGATACGCTCTGCTACCGAGCGCGCTGCAATACGTCGTGGTTGGGTATGACCGACCATGCCGTATTCTGCTAATCCCATTTCTAAACAAATTTTAGGTAGCTGAGTTGTTTTACCTGAACCAGTTTCACCAGCAACAATCACAACTTGGTGAGAGCGAATGGCATCGATGATTTCTTGTCGTTGCGTACAAACTGGAAGGTCTGCAGGGTAGGTGATACTTTCTGGTGCAATAACTCGCCGTGGCTTTGGTGGCTGCTTTGCCCCCTGCGATGATGAACGGCGGGAACGCCGTGTATTCTTTGGGGCACCAGATTTACTTGTACCGCGAGATGAACGATGAACGTTCTTGTGTGACTCTTGTGCCGATGAGCTGCTCATACGGGTCGGGGCGTGATGAATAGTAGCGGCAAGAGCGCTTAAAGAAGGGGCTTGAGGCGAAGTTTTTTTCTCAGACATGGGTACGCAACTTTAGGTGATGTTCAAAGTGGGGCGGTAGAAACCTTGACAGCTTGATTCTTTGTAACGGTGAATCACATTGGATAGTTTTTTGTGGTTGAGAGAAGTATCTTTGGGGAAGAAAAAAGTGCCCCCGAAAGGATTCGAACCTTCGACACCCAGCTCCGGAAACTGGTGCTCTATCCACTGAGCTACGGGGGCACGGTGCTACATCGTCTACGGACGATGGATGCAACGACTATCCACGATACCAGAAGCACCCGAGGAAGACGATATTTGCGATGAACAATTTAGGTGCAATATCAACAACACCAAACATCTAAAAGTGGGGAGGAGACGCCGAATCTACGATTTACCCTATAGAGAAACTTGGCTCACCGATACTTTTAGGTAAACTTATCAGCATGACACCTGAAGAACTCTCAACGGCAATTGCACAAATCCTCTCTAACACCGTTAACGCTGGTGAACTAACCCTCAACGGTGAAGAACAACTTCCCACCGTTAAAGTGGAACGACCAAAGAACCGTGAACACGGCGACTGGGCGACCAATATCGCTCTGCAACTTGCTAAAAAAGTGGGTAAAAATCCTCGAGAAGTTGCACAGATTCTCTCTCAACCCATATCAGATATTTCAGGTGTCGCATCAGTAGACATCGCAGGCCCCGGATTCTTAAACATTGTCCTCGAAGCAGGCGCAGCAGGAGAACTTGCACGCACCATCGTCACAGCTGGAGAAGCCTTCGGACACAACGACACCCTCGCCGGAAAAACCATTAACCTCGAATATGTTTCCGCTAACCCCACTGGACCTATCCACCTTGGTGGTACCCGTTGGGCTGCGGTAGGAGATTCTCTCGCACGTATTCTCGAAGCTCAAGGCGCAAACGTTGTACGAGAATACTACTTCAACGATCACGGCAACCAGATTAACCGTTTCGCACGTTCCCTTCTTGCTTCCGCACGAAACGAACCTGCACCCGAAGACGGTTACGGTGGAAACTACATCTCTGAAATTGCTCAGGACATTCTCAAAACTCATCCTCATGCTCTTGAGAGTGAAGACCCCCAAGAAGTGTTCCGCGCTGAAGGCGTCGAACTCATGTTCTCCCAAATCAAACGCTCTCTGAAAGAGTTTGGTGTGGAATTTGATGTGTTCTTCCACGAGAACTCCCTCTTCGAATCTGGAAAAGTCGATGAGCTCCTCGAAAAGCTCAAAGAATCATCAAACCTGTACTTCGCTGATGGTGCATGGTGGCTCAAATCTACCAGTTACGGTGACGATAAAGATCGCGTCGTCATCAAATCTGACGGGAACGCCGCCTATATCGCCGGAGACATCGCCTACTTCCAAGATAAGATTCACCGTGCACAAAACCCCGCAGACATCGCCATTTACATGCTTGGTGCAGACCATCACGGGTACACTGCACGTCTTAAAGCTGCTGCCGCCGCACTTGGCGATGATCCACATCGCGTCGAAGTGATGATTGGCCAGCTCGTCAATCTCGTCAAAGATGGAAAACCTGTACGTATGTCTAAACGTGCCGGAACCATCGTCACCCTTGAAGACCTCGTCGAAGCAGTTGGAGTAGACGCCGCACGCTACACCCTGACACGCTACTCTGTGGATTCAAATATTGATATTGACCTTGATCTACTCACCAAGCAGAGCAACGAAAACCCCGTATTCTACGTTCAATACGCACACGCTCGTACCTGCGCTGTCGCACGTAACGCAGAACTTGCCGGGGTGAACACCGACCTCTTTGACCCACAAGCGCTTGACTCTGAACTCGACGCTCAGCTCCTTGGCGTGCTCGGAGAATACGCTAACACCGTCAAAGAAGCAGCGCTCTTCCGTGAACCTCACCGTGTAGCACGTTACGCCGAAACATTGGCTGGAACATACCATCGCTGGTACGGTGCTTCACGTGTCGCACCACGTGGTGACGAAGAAATTACCGCCGTACATAGCAGTCGCTTGCTCCTTAACAACGCCACCGCACAGGTGCTTCACAACGCGCTATACCTGCTGGGTGTAACCGCACCAGAAAGAATGTAACGTGAGCGACCAAACACCTCTCTACGCGCCGTCGTGGCTACAAATGCCCGAACACCCAGAAGTTCTTGAACCTACCATTTGGGAGCAAAACTTTTCACGGGCAGAATCTGGCGAACTCCTCGTCGACGGAACACCGGTTGAACAGCTGCGTGAACGTTTCGGCACTCCACAATACGTTTTTTCGGAGTCTGTTTTTCGTCGGCGCGCTCGCACCTTTAGAGTTGCTTTTGAGCAAGCTTTTGAAGCAGTCGGGGCGCCGGTATCTATCTACTATGCTGGTAAGTCTTTTCTGTGTAGCGCTGTTGCTCACTGGGCAGATGACGAAGGGCTTTACCTTGATACTGCTTCGGGCGGGGAACTTGCTTTAGCTATCCGTGCCGGTGTGCCGGCACATAAAGTTGCTTTACACGGTAATAACAAGTCTGACGCTGAGATTCGTCGTGCTTTAGAGTACGGTGTTGGTCGTATCGTCGCTGATTCTGTGCCTGAAGTTCAGCAGATTGCTCGGATTGCTGAATCGATGGGTGTTATTGCGCCGGTACTTTTGCGTTTGACTCCTGGTGTTCATGCCTCAACTCATGATTTCATTGCAACCGCACACGAAGATCAAAAATTTGGTCAGTCGTTGGTGTCTGGAACAGCTGAACTGAGCGGGTTAGATTCGCAGACGTTAACCGGTTTGGGTATCGGCCAAGAAGATTCTTATGCCACGGTTGCAGCGGTGTTAGCTCATCAAAGCCAACACCTTGATTTTCGTGGTGTGCATTGCCATATTGGGTCGCAAATTTTTGAGGCAGATGGTTTTATCGCTGCTGCCACAAAGGTGCTTGAATATATGCAATATCTGAATCAGCGTCTAGGTATCAACCTTGCTGAGCTTGACTTAGGTGGCGGTTACGGTATTGGGTACACCTGCTCAGATACTCCGCGTGAAGCTGAACATATTGCTCAAGAACTAGCAGATTCTATTGCGCAAACGTGTGCGCGTCTGTCGATGCCTATTCCTCATATGAGTTTTGAACCGGGACGTTCTATTTCTGGTCCTTCTGGAATGACTTTATACACGGTAGGAACGGTCAAAGACGTTGCTGTTGAAGACGAGAATGGTCAGACGCGTGTCCGCCGGTATGTGTCGGTAGACGGTGGTATGAGTGATAACGCTCGTCCAGTCTTGTATGAAGCAGACTATACGGCAGTTTTAGCGAATCGTGCTCCCATGGGGGAGCAGGTGCTTTCTCGTGTGGTCGGTAAGCATTGCGAATCGGGAGATGTTGTGGTGCGTTATGTTTATCTTCCGCAAGATATCCGTTCCGGCGACATGTTGGCTGTTCCGGCAACTGGTGCGTATTGCTATGCGTTGAGCTCAAACTACAACTATTTGACGCGTCCGCCGGTGGTTTCTACAGCGACTTATAGAGAGCCATCTGTGATTGTTCGCGGTCAAAGCGAAGATGAGATGCTTTCTTATGATGTAGGAATAACACAATAGTTGATGTTGATTCATATAACGACATAAAAGAACGCACTGCCGTAACGCTTGGATATCTCTAAGCTAAGGCGTGCGTTCTTTTGTAGAACCTGCAAGAATAACGATAGTTGATGAGCGCTTCTCTCCTGTGATGGGGAAGGAGACGATACACCCCTTATCCATAGAAAGATTGGTGAGTTGTACCCGATGAAAAAGATTAAGGTAGCCCTTTTAGGAGCGGGTACTGTTGGTTCTCAAGTTGCTCGTATTCTTTTAGAGGACGCTGTTTCCTTAGGACAGCGTATCGGTGCTGATATTGAGCTTATTGGTATTGCTGTACGTGATGTAACGAGTTCTCGTGATTGGAATGCTCCTGCATCGTTGTATACAACTGATGCGGAATCATTGATTGACGCTGCGGATGTTGTGATTGAGCTTACCGGCGGTATTGAGCCGGCGCGTACTCGTATTCTTCGTGCTCTTAACGCTGGTAAGTCTGTGGTCTCTGGCAACAAGGCTTTATTGGCGCAGCATGGTGCTGAGCTTCAAGCAGCAGCGAAGGCTAGCGGCGCTCAGCTTTCGTATGAGGCAGCCGTTGCTGGTGCTATCCCTATTCTGCGTCCGTTACGTGATTCTCTTGCGGGGGATCAGATTCAACGTGTTTTGGGCATTATGAATGGGACGACTAACTACATTCTTGATCAGATGGATACCACTGGGGCGCAATTTTCTGATGCTTTAGCGCAGGCACAAGAGCTTGGCTATGCAGAGGCTGATCCGACGGCTGATGTTGAAGGTCTTGATGCTGCTGCTAAGGCTGCAATTGTGGCGTCGTTGGCGTTTCATTCTGAGTTTACGCTGGCAGATGTACATTGTGAGGGTATTAGTGCTATCACTGCGGAGGACGTTCAGGCTGCCGCATTAGATGGGTATGTTATTAAACTTTTGGCTATTTGTGAGCGTCAAGGTGAGGGGATTAATATTCGTGTTAGTCCTACGCTTGTTCCGCGTGAGCATCCTTTAGCGTCTGTGCATGATGCGTATAATGCGGTGTTTGTTCAGGCTCGTGACGCCGGTGAGCTGATGTTTTATGGGCCTGGTGCAGGCGGTGCTCCGACTGCCTCTGCCGTGTTAGGTGATTTTGTGTCGTTAGCGCGACGTATGGTTCTTGGAGGATCAGGCGTCCCAGAGTCTACCTATGCTGGTTTGTGTGCTGTTGGTATGGACGAAGTGGTGACTCGTTTTGCTATTGGTTTGCGGGTTGAAGATAAGCTCGGTGTTCTAGCTAATGTTTCGCGTATTTTTGCTGAGCATGGGGTTTCGTTGCAGGCTGTGCGTCAGGTGAAAGATCGTTCGGGGGATTCTGCGGTGATTCGTTTGGTTACTCACCGTGCAAGTGATATTTCGGTACGCCGGACGATGGCTGTTGTGGATTCTCTTGAGAGTGTTCGCGAGATTATTTCTGTTGTGGCGGTAGAAGGGGAGTAATTTTTCCTTGTGTGCTGTTGTGTTTGTGGAGAAAGTGTGACTTCTATGCCTGTTTCTTCTGGTATTTCACGTGGTTTCGTGGCGGATTATATTCCGGTGGGTCGGCGCGTTAGTGTTCGTGTTCCTGCTACGAGTGCTAACTTGGGGCCGGGCTATGACTCGTTGGGTGTGGCATTGTGTCATTACGATGAGTTGGAGGTGACCCGCATTTCTGAGGGCTTAGAATTTGATATTTGTGGTGCTGGTTCTCAGAGTGTGCCTCGTGATAGTTCTCATCTAGTGGTTCGAGCGATGATGAGGCTGTGGGAGGCTGTCGGTTTAGAGGGGTTGCCTGGTCTTCATCTTCGGGCGAAGAATAATATTCCTCATTCTCGAGGTTTGGGCTCTTCTGCTGCTGCCATTGTTTCTGGTGTGTATGCGGCTAATGCGTTGTTGCCGGAGTCTTTGCGTAAGGGTGCTGCCGAACTTTTGACGATTTGTTCGGATATGGAGGGGCACCCCGATAATGTTGCTCCTTGTTTAGAGGGTAATTTTGCGTTGTCGTATGGTGAGTTGGGGCAGTGGCATACGTTGAATGTTGCTGTGCATGAAGAAATTTTTCCGGTGGTTGCGATTCCAGAGTATGAGGTGTCTACTGCTAGTGTTCGGGCGTTGATTCCGGAGGTTGTGAGCCATCGTGATGCTGCGGTAAATTCTGCGCGTACGGGGTTATTGACTCAATCTTTGCATGCTTATCCGGAGCATCTTTTTGCGGCGACCGAGGATTTGTTGCATCAGCAGTATCGTGCTGATGCGATGCATCCGTCGTATGAACTGGTGTGTTTTTTGCGTGAGCGTGGGTACTGTGCGGTGATTTCTGGTGCTGGACCGACGGTGATGGTTTTGGGCCGTTCGATGTCGGAGCGTAGTGAGGTGATGGATGCTATTGCTGAGGGCCTTGAGCGTTCTGATATTGGCGAATATGGGTCAGAAAAGCTTTTTTGGCGTGTATTACCTGTAGATATTGATAGAGAAGGTGCTATAGTTACTGGAGAAGAAACCGTTATCTGACCTCTTATGGTGAAGAAAAATGGTGTTTCTTTGACACAAGGCGGGATAGCTAAGAAGCAGCTATTTCGTGTTTTATGTTGTAAAGTGCTGATATTTTGTAATGGAAGACTTTACGATTCGTATGCGTTTTCAAGCATGTGCATAGCCGTGCGCTTGGACGTCTAACTTTCACATGACATTCTCTTGAGAAACTCTTTTCCTTGTTTTCTTGGAATATTGTGTCTGCCCTATCACCAACTTTTTCGATGTCGGTGTGTGGTGTGTGCGGATGCATGTGGGTTAACTATTCACTGGGCTATCTGATGTCTGGTGTGGCACTTATTCTGTTGTGCCGATCATTACCGAATCTTATTTCGAATATCGAGGGGGAAGGAACCTTCTTGGCTGAAACTACCGACCGTACCGCTGGTGCGGAGGAAACTAAATCGCCGTCTTTGAGCACTCTCAAACTTACTCAGCTTCAATCTCTAGCAGTACAGCTAGGTATTACGGGTGCACGACGTATGCGTAAATCTAATCTTGTTGAAGCTATTTCTAACCATCAGCGTGGTGGTGCAATGGCTGAGCGCGAAGAGCAAAGTGCTGAATCTCAGGAGCAGAAACCTGCTAAAGCTCAAAAAACTACTCGTAAGCGTACCGTCCGTGGTGCAAAGAAGGTTGAGGAATCTTCTGCTGCTGAGGTAGAGACTTCTAGCGAAGCGGGTGAAGCAGATTCTGCTCAGCCGTCAAAGACCGAGAAGAGTGAAAAGAAAACTACGCGTCGTCGTTCTTCCCGTAACGCTCAGGAGAAGAGCCTTTCACCGTCTTCTGAAGAATCTTCAGCTCAGGAGCAAGAGAATGGGGAGGCGGGGGAGTCTGAGAAGACTACTCGCCGTACTCGTACTCGTACTGATCGTCGCCGTAAGGGTTCTGAGCAGAAGCATGATGAGAAGAAGAATGTTTCTTCTGAAGAGGTAGAGAATACTTCTGCTGAGGATGTTTCTGTTGCTGATGAGAGTTCAGAACGTTTTGAGGATGATGAGCGTCCTCAGCGTAAGCGTACTCGTAATCGTCATGACCGTAACGACCGTGACCGTGGAGACCGTAACGACCGTGACCGTGAGCGTGGAGACCGTGACCGTAACGACCGCGAGCGCGAAAATTCACATGGTCCTGATGAAGACCGCCGTGGACGCAACCGAAACAACCGACGCGAACGCCAAAACGAACGTCGCAACCGGAACAACCGACGCCATCACAATGATTACGACGAACCAGAAATCAGCGAAGACGATGTACTCGTTCCTGTCGCCGGTATCTTAGATGTCCTCGAAAACTATGCGTTTGTACGTACCTCCGGATACCTCCCCGGACCTTCTGACGTCTACGTTTCACTCAATCAAGTCAAACGATACGGGCTACGTAAAGGCGATGCTATCGTCGGTGCTATCCGCGCTCCTCGTGAAAACGATAAGCACAACAACCGTCAAAAGTTTAACGCGCTACTACAGCTGACCTCTATCAATGGTCTTGACCCTGAGACTTCAAAGAACCGTCGTGACTTTAGCAAACTTACCCCGCTATACCCTCAAGAACGTCTACGTCTTGAAACCGATGCGAAGAAACTGGGCACCCGTGTGGTTGACCTCATTGCACCGATTGGTAAAGGACAGCGTGGATTGATTGTCTCACCTCCTAAAGCAGGTAAGACTCTCATGCTTCAGTCCATCGCTAATGCGATTACGACTAATAACCCTGAAGTTCACTTGATGATGGTGCTTGTTGATGAACGTCCTGAAGAGGTCACCGACATGCAGCGCACTGTCAAGGGTGAAGTGATTGCTTCGACCTTTGACCGTCCCGCAGATGACCACACAACCGTTGCTGAACTCGCTATTGAACGCGCAAAGCGCCTTGTTGAACAGGGGCTGGATGTTGTTGTTCTACTTGACTCGATGACTCGTTTGGGACGTGCCTATAACCTTTCAGCGCCGACTTCTGGTCGTATCCTCTCTGGTGGTGTAGACTCTGCGGCACTGTACCCACCTAAGAAATTCTTCGGTGCAGCACGCAACATTGAAGAAGGCGGCTCCTTGACCATTCTTGCCACCGCATTGGTTGAGACTGGTTCTAAGATGGATGAGGTCATCTTCGAAGAGTTCAAAGGCACTGGCAACATGGAATTGCGTCTATCTCGTCAGCTGGCAGATAAGCGAATTTTCCCTGCGGTGGATGTTACCTCTTCGGGTACTCGCCGTGAAGAGAATCTTCTTTCACCAGAAGAAATTAAGATTATGTGGCGTTTGCGTCGTGTTCTTGCTGGTCTGGAACAAGAGCAGGCTCTTGGCGTACTCACCTCAAAGCTACGCGAAACCCAATCAAATGTTGAGTTCCTTTTGACCGTTCAAAAGTCCGGTTTGGGAACGAATACAGGAGACTAGAGATAGTTGGTGTGTGCCGTCTTTTGATGAGACGGCACACACGTATCATATCGACCACTATTATTTGCACTAAAAGTCGAGGGATGGACGCTCTCGCGGATAGTAAAGAAGGCATATTTTGTACGAAATTCAGTCTCTGCTTGATGAGCATGCTGATCTTCAGAAACAACTAGCAGACCCAGCAGTTCACGCAGATCAGGGTAAAGCCCGTAAACTGGGGCGACGCTATTCTGAGTTGAACGGTATCGTTGAGGCTTATCATCGTGTCAACACTTTGACTGAAGACTTGCAAGCAGCTCAAGAAATGGCTTCCGAAGACCCAGACTTCGCTGAAGAAGTCCCTGTTCTACAACAACAACTTGACGAGGCCTCCGAAAAATTACACCGTCTTCTCATTCCTCGTGACCCTGACGATGGACGTAACGTCATCCTTGAAGTCAAAGGCGGAGAAGGCGGAGACGAAGCAAGTCTTTTCGCTGCAGACTTGTTACGCATGTATTCTCGTTATGCTGAGTCTAAGGGTTGGAAGACAGAGATTATTTCTTCGACGAGCACCGACGTCGGCGGTTATAAAGATGTTCAGGTTGCTATTAAAGGGCAGTCAACAGACCCTGCAGAGGGTGTTTGGGCACATCTCAAGTACGAAGGCGGTGTGCACCGTGTTCAGCGTGTTCCCGCTACTGAGTCTCAAGGACGTATTCACACCTCAGCTGCCGGTGTTTTGGTATTCCCTGAAGTGGATGAGCCTGAAGAAATTGAGATTAACCAGAATGATTTGAAGATTGACGTGTATCGTTCTTCTGGTCCTGGTGGTCAGTCAGTGAACACAACAGACTCTGCTGTGCGTATTACTCACTTGCCTACTGGCATTGTAGTAGCTATGCAGAATGAGAAGTCTCAGATTCAAAACCGTGAAGCGGCGATGCGTGTGTTGCGTGCTCGTCTTCTGGCATGGCAGCAAGAACAGATTGATGCTGAGAATGCTGAAAAGCGTCATTCTCAGGTGCGTACCATGGATCGTTCTGAACGTATCCGCACCTATAACTTCCCTGAGAACCGTATTGCTGATCACCGTACTGGATATAAGTCCTATAACCTTGATGCGGTACTTAACGGAGACCTCGAAGCGGTAGTTCAGTCTGCTATTGCCATGGACGAAGCGGCTCGTCTGGAGCAGTTAGGTCAGGAAGAGAACTAGATTCTTGAGTTCAGAGTTTATGCTTATGCCCGATGAGGAGCTTGATTCCGCTCTTCGTCGGGCATCGGCGCACTTAGCAGAAGCTGGAATCGATCAGGCTGAGGCTGATGCTCAGCTACTTGTAGCGCATCTTCTGGAACAAGAAACCGGAGAGGTTATTTCTCGCGGGAGAGTTCAAGCCTTAGCGTTAGTGGGTGCGCCTGTTCCTGCCGGATACGAGGAACTGGTGTCTTTACGGGCTGAGCGGATTCCGTTGCAGCATCTTACCGGTGTTGCGTATTTCCGTTCTCTTAAATTGTCTGTTGGGCCTGGTGTTTTTATTCCTCGTCCTGAAACAGAACTTCTTGTCGAACACGCTTTAGGGCGTGTAGATAGGTTACGTTCTGTTATAGATTCTCCTATCCGTATTCTTGATTTGTGTACTGGTTCTGGTGCTATTGCGGCGGCTTTGGCAACAGAACGACCTCATGTAGAGGTGACAGCTGTTGAGCTGAGCGATTTGGCGTATGCTTGGGCAGAGCGTAATCTTCAAGGAACGGGCGTTCGCTTGGTGCAAGCTGATGCCAGAGATGCTCTCGAGGGAGAAGAGGGGAGCTACGATATTGTTGTTAGTAATCCTCCGTATATCCCTGAGAACGCTATTCCGTGTGATGTGGAAGTCCGTGAACACGACCCTCATATGGCGCTTTATGGTGGTAGTGAGGACGGTATGAGAATTCCGCGGGCTATTGCCTCTCGGGCTTTTGAACTTCTGAAGCCTGGTGGGTATTGCATCATGGAGCATGCTCAGACTCAGCGTGAGGTGATGGTTGAGACTTTTGAGTCTTTAGGGTTCAACGCTATTGAATCTATTGACGATTTAGCCTCTCGTGCACGACATACTGCCGGTGAGAAACCGAATTATTCGCAGAATAATTAAGAGAATATCCGTAGAGTTCTTTGAGAACATGAGAGAATAAACCACGTGAAAGCTACCCTGTATTCAACCGATACCGAACAGAACCGTACTGAGGCGCTTGCTGCTGCTCAGAAAGCTATTAAAGAGAAGAAAACGATTGTTCTTCCTACCGATACCGTGTATGGTATCGGCGCTGATGCGTTTTCTCCTGAAGCGGTTACTAAGTTACTCTCTGCTAAGGGGCGTTCACGGCGTATGCCTCCGCCGGTGTTGATTTATAGTTCTTCTGTTTTACCTGGCCTTGCTGATGAGCTCTCTGCTGATGCTTCTGCTTTGGCAGAAGCGTTTTGGCCCGGTGCACTCACCATTATTTGTTACTCTCAGCCGTCTTTGAACTGGGATTTGGGGGATACTCAAGGAACTGTCGCTCTTCGTGTTCCTGACGATGAGGTTGCTATTGATGTGCTTCGTTTAACGGGCCCGTTAGCGGTGTCTTCTGCGAATAAGACAGGTCGTCCTGCCGCGGTGGACGCGCAAGAAGCTTTAGACCAGTTAGGTGACGATGTTGAGCTAATTCTTGATGCTGGTTCTCGTGCTCTTGACGGTGAGGGTGCTGAGCATACTGTTCCGGTGGCTTCTACTATTGTGGATTGCACGGGGGAGCAGGCTGTCGTTGTTCGTGAGGGTGCTATTTCTCTTGATGCTTTACGTGAAGTTGTTCCGGAGATTGTCACGAAAGCTGAGTTAGAGTCTCGTAGCCAGTTGAAAGATCCTCAGGAGAATCATGATGAATTCTCTGAACTTGATGATGACTTTTTAGAGCCTGATGAGTCGTCGGATACTCCTAGTTATCGTCAAGCACCAGTGCCGGCTTCGGGTAGTTTACATGAACGTCTTGTTTCGGAGTCTTCACCGGTATCTGGTATTGATCAGCGTCGTTCTTTGGCTCAGCCGGTGCGTTCTGTCCGTCAGCCGTTAGATACGACGGTGACGAAGCCGTTGAGTACTGCTCAGGCTCATTCGTTGGTGTTTGACGGTATCGAAGACGAGGATTCAACAGAATAATCTGTTGTACTTATAAAAGTATGGGGGGCTTCTCACCAAGGTAACCAAGGTGAGAAGCCCCCCCATACTTATGGGTTTTTATGGCATTTAAGAGGAGTGGTATTTTCGGTCTTTTTTGCGTCCAAGGGCAAGATGAGCGCTTCTGAGGACTTCTTGGATTCTTGGTTCTGGAATGAGCCCATGATGACGTGCCCAAGAGTCATCTATTCTTTGTCCGAACCACATGACTTCTACACGGCGTACAGTGCCTTGAAAACGGTCGTCTAAAAGGCGTGAGAAAGCGTAGCCGCTTCTAACGATGCCTTGGCATAGTTGATGAGGTAGGGTGAATGGGCGTCGTCGACCAGCATCAATGAGAACGGAGGAGCAGGTGCTTCCTTCCCACGGCTGAACAACGATTGCTGGTAGTCGTTGAGGGAATTGACCGACCATGGACACGAATTCTGCTAATGCGTAGGATGATGAAACAGGTGAGGATTGCTGACCTGTTCCGGCAACTGAGCCGAGGAATGAAGACGCAATTTTTGCAAAGGATTCTGTGGTTTTACGTCCTGAGCCTTGCACACTGGTTGCACGGATAATACATATTTCTGGTGTGCGAGCGTGTTGTTGTGATTCTTCTAAGAGCATGAGGAGTACTTTTTCTCCGAGTGCTTTTGAGAAAGAATATGCCGAGAAGGGTGAGGTTTTGATTTCGTTGTTGAGTACGGGGGAGGAACCTTGTACTGCGGCAGATGACATGTGAAGTATTCTTTTGACACCGGTACGTTGGGCTGCAATAGCGATAACTGCTGGTAGCAGGGCGTTGGCTCCGATGAGAGGTGCTAACTCTTGTTGGTGTGGGGCAGCTAATCCTGATGCGTTAATGACGACGTCTGCTCCAGCAAAAGAATCAGCCAGAGAGTTGATGATTCCTTCGAGCCTATAGGCTTCTTTGATGAGTGCTTGCGGATTTGTCTGTGATGTTGCAAGACGAGGAGCTTCGATAGGGTCGCTGTCGATGCCGTCTGCTTGTAGACGTGCAATAATGGACGACCCGACGAATCCGCTTGCTCCAATAACTTTCCAGCTTGCCTCAGCCACAATGTCCCCTTTCTAGACCCGTCGATAAGGTTAATGACGGGCTGATATACCTAACATAATCATAAGTGGTGCAAAATCACTAACAGACACAGCAACCTTTTAGGTATCTTATGGGTGATAAAAGGGGTATCACCGTCTGATGTTCAGTAAACTAGCTAGAGTTGTTCAATACTGATAAGTAGAGGGCATCGACGATTTGAGCTCTTAGCAGGTGCTTAGAGTTGTATGAATCCTAGAAAGGTTATGGTCTAGAGGTAATGTCGCATCTTCATAGCTCCCAACGAGTACCTAACTCAGCGACGAGTTCTCAGGACCATATTGTAGCGGTCGTTGTGACCTATAACAGGTTGGATCTTCTGCGTATGACCATGGAGGGAATACGACAGGGTGCTTGCCGTCCTGATTGTGTTGTGGTGGTAAATAATGATTCTACTGATGGGACGGCTGCATATTTAGATAACCTTGAATATGACATTCCTTTAGATATTATTCATTTATCTAAAAATACTGGTGGCGCTGGTGGCTTTGCTGTTGGTATTGATCGTGCGTTGTTTACTCATCAGGCAGATTTGGTGTGGGTGATGGACGACGATACTCAGCCTTTAGAAAATACTCTTTTAGCCAGTTATCGCGCGTGGCGTGATTATTCGGTGATTCGTTCGGAACGCCCTGCTTTTGTTGCTTCTCGTGTGGTGTGGAAGAACGGTCTTGACCATCCGATGAATACGATGCGTACCATGTTTGGGGCTACTCGTCGTCAACATCAGTTGGCGCAAAAAGTGGGTGGGCGTCCAATTCGTTCTGGGTCTTTTGTGTCGTTGCTCATGGATGCTGCTGTGATGCGTCGTGTGGGGTTGCCTTGGGCTGATTTTTTCATCTGGAATGATGATTTTGAGTATTCTACGCGTTTGGCTCATCATCGGCATGCTATTGCTGTGGATGATTCTGTGGTGGTTCACCATACTAAGACTTTCGGCACAACAGATGCTGACCCCGGGAAACGTTTTTATAATGATGTGCGTAATAAGATATGGGTGTTTACACGTTGTCGTACGCTCACTCCTTTAGAAAAAGTGCTGTACAGCGGTTCTACGGTAAGACTGTGGTGTAGTACTTTATTGCGTACTTCAAAGAAAAAAAAATATGCCGGCTATTTCTATCATGGTATTAAAAGTTCTTTGAAGCCTTTTCGTTCTAATCAGGACGTGCTTGCTGGGGCGTATGATTTTTCAGATGTTCGTCAGCAGTGTGTGTCGTGTTCTTCGCCTGAGCAGAAGTTTTCGGTGTTGATGAGCACTTATTCTCGTGATGATGCACGTTTCCTTGACCGTGCTATTGCCTCGAATACGGTTGAGCAGAATCGAGCTCCTGATGAGTTTGTTTTGGTCAAAGATGGTGTTCTAACACCTGAGTTAGATGAGGTAATTGAGCGTTGGTGTGCTCGTTCTCGAAAAGGTGAGGTGTGTCCGATTAAGGTGGTTTCGTTACCTCGTAATGCGGGTCTTGCAAATGCTTTGAATGAGGGTCTTAAAGAATGTTCCTATGATGTAGTGGCTCGTGCTGATGCTGACGATATTTCTTTACCGCATCGTTTTGAACGTCAGCTTCCTGAGTTGGTTGGCAAGAATGTTGCGGTGCTTGGTTCGTCGATGTTTGAAGTATCTTTGGATGCTTCTTATATTGAGTCTGAACGGCATGCTGTTCTTGGTTCTGAGCAGATTCGTTCTGCTTTTGCTCATCGAAATCCGATGTTTCATCCTACGGTGATTTTTCGTAAGTCTGCAGTGGAGGCTGTTGGGGGTTATGAGGAAGTCCCCGGAGCTGAGGATTATTGGTTGTGGAGCCGTATGAATGCTGCTGGCTTTGTGTTCCAGAATATTGCTGATTCTTTGGTGAAATATCGTACTGGTGCTGGTGTGTATACCCGTCGTGGTGGTGTGGGCGCTTTTACTAAGGATGTGAAAGTGCAACAGACTCTTTATAACGGCGGTATGATTAACAAGACTGATTTTGTGACGAATTTAGGTGTTCGTCTAGTGTATCGTTTTGTTCCTGTTGGATTACGTAAAAAGGCTTTTCGGTCGTTGATTGGTAGCGGGCAGGCTGATAATAACCTGCGGAAGGAAAAATGTTCATGACGGATATGTCCAGTGATATGGTGCATGATTCTTCTGCACGCCTTGAGCACGCCCATAAACAGCGGTGGATTTATTACCGTATGGCCTTGGACGCTGGTGCTTGGATTGCTGCTTTATTCATTGGGTTCTTCTTGAGGTATGGAAGTTTTGAGCTGATTAACCCATTCGGTTTTTCTGTCGTTGCTGTGATAGCTCTAAGTATTCAGCTTGGATTTGGGTATGCCGTTGGTTTGTACAGTAATCGTTTACCGTATGGTTCTTTTGCAGAGACGAAGCTTCTGGGGTATACCGTTTTATCTGCTGTGGCAGTTATTCAGGCTGTTCTTATTCAGTTTTCGTGGCATATTGGTGTGCCTCGCTCAGCAATATTAATTGTTGCGCCTTTTGCTCTGATTATTATGTCAGTGTTCCGTTATTTTAAGAGGATGCTTCAGGAATATCAGAATCGTTCGCCTGTTGATAAGGCAGTTCCTGTGATTGTGTATGGTGCAGGTTTTCTTGGGCAACAATTAGTGACGAACCTGTTATCGGACCCGAGCTCTCTCTATCATCCTGTTGCACTTGTTGATGATGATCCTTCGTTACGTAATCATCGTATTCAGGGTATTCCTATTCGAGGAACCCGTGAAGATCTTCGTCATTTGGTGACGAGGCTTGGCGCATCTGCCGTTATTTGTGCAAAGAAAGAATTGCCGCTGGGGTATCAGACGGTTGCGGAGGAGATGCGAAGTTTGGGTGTGGATTTTTTGCATTATGCTGGAGTGACGGCTGGAATGAATGGGAATCTCCATTATGAATACCCTTTAATGAGAAATCCTGAGCTTGAAATAGATCGTAGAATTATTGAGTCTGTACGCGGAAAAGTTGATTATAACGTTGATCGCCAGGACATTTTTCAATATTTACAGGGTAAGCGTGTTCTTGTAACTGGTGCTGGTGGGTCTATTGGATCTGAGCTGTGCCGTCAGATTATGGAGTATGAGCCAGAAAAATTAATCATGCTCGATCGTGATGAGACGTTGCTTTTAGAGGCCCTTTATGGAATTAAATATTCTGGTTCTCTAGCTGATGACGGTATCGTGATTGCTGATATTCGTGACGTTGAGGCTGTGAACAAGGCTTTTGAAGAACATCGTCCACATGTGGTTTTTCATGTTGCTGCGTTGAAGCATGTGGCTGCTCTTGAGTCGAATCCGAAAGAGGGCTGGAAGACTAACGTTCAAGGAACACTTAACATTCTTGAAGCTGCATCTAAAGTAGAGGTTGATGTTTTTGTGAATATCTCTACTGATAAAGCTGCTGACCCGAAGAGTGCTTTGGGACAGTCTAAGCGTACAGCTGAAAGACTGTGTAGCTGGTACGGGAAAACTACCGGAAAAAAATATGTTTCCGTTCGTTTTGGAAATGTTTTTGGTTCCAGAGGTTCTGTTAAACCGCTATTTATGAAACAGATTTGTAATAGTAAGCCTTTAACGGTGACAGACCCTAAAGCCACCCGATTTTTCATGTTGGTTGATGACGCATGTGCGTTGGTCCTTCTTGCTGGTGCCTTGGGCAATAGTGGCGAAGTTCTCGTTCTGGATATGGGACAGCCTGTTCCCATCGAGAAAATTGCTCGGCAAATACTTGATGTGTATAAGCGCCCTGATCTTGATATTCAATACACCGGGTTGCGGGACGGCGAAAAGTTAGAGGAAGTTCTTTTTAGTAAAGAAGAGAAAAACGTTTCGAACGAGAAGAACAAACATATTTCTCATGCTCATGTTCCGCCGTTTGCACCAGCAGATTTAGACTATGCGCAATGGCGTCAAAACTATATTGATCACCGTGGGTATGGGCGAAAATAGGATGACCTGTTATCCTCTCGTGCCTTTTCAGAATGGGGTGTTGTCGTGGAAAACATTATGATGTGGGTTCCTGCCTTCGTCGCTTTTATGGTGAGTCTTTTCTTGCCACGGGCAATTATTCCTTTGCTGAAAAAATGGAACATGGTGGATATTCCAACTGAACGTTCTTCGCATCACCGTCAGACATTGAGGGGGATGGGTATTGCCGCTGCTGCTGGCACCTGTATCGCTTATACTCTCGCGATTGTTTTCGGCATGATTTCTATCGACCGTTCTGTTGCACTTTCTGTTTTGGCGGGAATGCTTGGTTCAGTAATTCTTGGTTGGCTCGAAGATTATCGAGGCGTTCCTATTCTTTGGCGTTTTGGTATTCAACTTGCTATCGGCGTGGTAGTGACATCTTTGCTGACCTATTCTTTGCATACATCGTGGGTGTGGGTTCCTCTAGCGGTTTTGGCCATTGCCGCTTATATCAACGTTGCAAACTTTATGGACGGCCTGAACGGTATTTCTGGGTTGCACGGTTTTATTGTTGGCGGATTTTATGCTTATGCCGGTTGGGTGAATGATCTCAATTGGTTGTTTATTGGTGGGTCTGCTTTATCACTGGCGTATTTAGCATTTTTACCGTGGAATCTTAGAAGTGTAAATAATGTTTTCTTGGGGGATTCTGGTTCTTACTTTTTAGGTGGTTCTATTGCGTCAATGGCTGTTGGCGCTTTTCTCTCTGGAGTGTATTTAGAGTATTTGTTATCTCCTGTTTTGGTGTATTTGGCAGATACGGGTGTGACTCTTTGGTTGCGTATCTATCGCAGAGAGAAGTGGTATTGCCCTCACCGTCAGCATGCTTATCAGCGTTTAACGGATGTTGGGTTGTCTCATGTTCAGAGTGCTTTAGTCGTTTCGTTGTTGACTATTTTTATTTCAGTGCTTGCTATTGTGACGTTGCCGTATGAAACTCAGGAAGCTATCTGGGCTGGTTTGTTGACTTTTGTGTTGCTTGGTGTGTATTTGTTTTCTCCGCAGTTGATTAGGAAGTTTAAAAAAGAATCTCGTGAGGAGATTCAAGAGCAGGGTTCTGTTCATGAACAAAAGTAGCTCTGTCTGGAAAAACATTTTCTTTTCGGTGAGTAAAATTGTTATTCCAGTAACGATCACAGGTATTATGGTGGGAGCACTTATTCAAGGGCGCTGGGGTTTTCTAGCTTTTTTGGTAGGTAGTCTCATCGTTCATATATGGTTTAGCGTAGATGTTCTTGTGGCTCATCGTGCTGAACGTGTTTCGATGGCAAACGTGGCACGCCAAATGGTGGTGTGTTACGTCATTAAAGTAATGATTGGTGCAATGTTGCTACTGGTTGTTCCTTTGCCGCAAACGATGACGAATGGTTGGATGTTATCTGGCGCTTTGATGGTTACGTTGGTGTGGTTAGTGATGACAATGAAGAGCATTATGGCAATGCGCATTTTGTATTTTGCTGATCATGATTGAGGTAAATGTCGGAATAAGTGTGAAGGAAATGAAGAGTGAGTAAGGCACAGAATCCTTGGTGGCGTGGCGATAAAAAGCTTCGTACTACGGGAGAGCTTGTTGCAGGTGGCGGAATTGCTGGGGCAATCATGACTTTGCTCTATGTCATATTGGGTATTGCTATCTGGAGTTTGGTAGGCTTTGTGCTGGATCACTTTTTAGGAACTCGATGGTTAGTTTTTGCTGGTGCCTTGGTAGGTGCTTCCGGAGGGTTCTACCTCGTTTGGTATCACATGACGAACCGTGGCTAGCTACCTCATTGAGTCACACATTATTTTTCAATAACATAATTTATATGTACACGGTCATTTTGACTAAATACTTTGATGCAAGAAAGGACTTGCCTTGATCGTAAACGGGCTTGTTACCGCCGCGGGATATGTTCCTCCCACGGTTGAAGATACTCATCTTCCCGATATTTTCACGATTGGTTCGTTTGGTTTCGGCAAGCAGATGCTGCTGGTGATACTTTCCGTTGTCATCGTTGCAGCATTTTTTATGCATGCAGGTCGCAAGCGTGCGATGGTTCCTGGACGTGAACAATTCATTGCAGAGAGTGGTTATCTTTTTATTCGGAACTCTCTAGCAAAAGAACTCATCGGTGCTCAGGCATATAAGCCCTTTGTTCCTTTGCTTTTTACTGCTTTTTTCTTCATCTTAGTTAATAACCTGTTTGGTTCTATTCCTGGTATTCAGCTACCTCCGATGTCTCACGCCGGTGCAGCCTATGTGATGGCAGGCTTCGCATGGTTTACATGGGTTGGTGTAGGTATTAAGCGC
Organism: Rothia sp. CCM 9418; assembly: GCF_048512825.1. Taxonomy (NCBI): domain Bacteria; kingdom Bacillati; phylum Actinomycetota; class Actinomycetes; order Micrococcales; family Micrococcaceae; genus Rothia; species Rothia sp. CCM 9418. The sequence continues at coordinate 210,866 of NZ_JBLXXX010000002.1, read as the reverse complement.
AAGGGCTTTGGGGCTTTCTTTAAAGATCTCACCATGCCTTCTGGTGTTCCTCCCATTCTTTATATCATTCTTGTGCCGATTGAGTTCCTCTCAAATCTTCTGATTCGTCCTGTTACACACGCGCTTCGTCTTTTTGCGACGATGTTCGGTGGGCATATGGCAATTTTGGTTGCTGCTTCTTTGACTCAGTACCTCATTGTTGAGGTGGGGGGATTTGGTTCTCTTGCAGCTATCGGTTCTGGTGCTCTCGGTTTGTTCTTCTACTTCCTTGAATTGATGATTCAGTGCATTCAGGCGTACATCTTCACGTTGCTTCTAGCTGTCTATCTTCAGGGTTCAGTTTCAGAAGGACACTAAAAAAGTTTTCTCAAGTTCATCAAGAGCTTGAAGGATATAGCATCCCGTAACATGCGGGTAATCACCACATAATCAAAACTCTGCTCGTTGAAACAAGAACACAAACGAGCACTGTTGAAAGGAAACAACATGGCAATCGCAGGCTCCCTGAGTGTTATCGGCTACGGTCTTGCATCTATCGGTGGCGGTATTGGCGTTGGTCTAATCTTCGCTGCTTACATGACTAGCGTTGCTCGTCAGCCTGAGTCACAGCGCACTCTTCAGCCAATGCTCTTCATGGGCTTCGCTTTGGTTGAAGCACTTGCAGTTTTGGGTCTCATTCTCGCGTTCATTATGTAATAAAGGCTCAGGCCTTATTCTCTAATCTATAGAACAGGAATTTTCCCTATGTCATATTTGATGGCTGCTGGAGAGGAGCACAGCGTTAGCCCTCTCTTCCCGAGCGTTTGGGAAATGGTCATTGTCTTCATCGGGTTCCTGATCCTCCTCCTCATCGTTACCAAATACGTTATCCCGATGTTCGAAGAGATCTATCAGGAACGTAAAGAGGCTATTGAGGGCGGTCTTGCTAAAGCTGAAAAAGCTCAGGCAGAAGCGGCCGCAGCACGCGAAGAGTACAACCAACAGCTTGAAAGCGCTCGTTTGGAAGCACAGAAGATTCGCGAAGAAGCTCGTACTGAGGGTGAAGCAATTCTTGCTGAGTTCAAAGAACGTGCAACTGTTGAGGCTCAGCGCATTACCGATAATGCACAGAAGACTATCGAAGCCGAACGTGTAGCTGCTCTAGTTTCTCTTCGCTCTGAGGTAGGAACTTTAGCAACATCTTTGGCTGGCAAAATTGTTGGCGAATCCCTTAACGATGATGAGCGATCAGCTCGTGTAGTAGATCGTTTTCTTGCTGACCTTGAAACCGAGCAACAGAACGCAGGTGTAGCTCGGTAATGGCAGGAGTATCTACTGAATCACTGAAGAAGGTGGAAGCGGTTCTTACTGCACAGCGTGCAGTAAGTCCTGACTATCTTGCTAAAGAGCTGTTTGCTGTTGTTGACGTCTTAGACGCTGATGGCGGTCTGCGACGCGCTCTGACCGACCCTTCTCGTAGTGAACAAGCACGCGAAGGAATTGTTCAGAAAGTATTTCGCGGTAAGGTCTCAGAGTCAGCACTGAACGTTTTTGTAGCGGCTGCAACTGCACGTTGGTCTGCTGAACGTGATTTAGCTGATGCTCTCGAGCACGTGGCTGTTGATGCAACAGCTCAAGCTGCAGAGGTACGCGCAGGCACCAACACTTTGGAGACGGTTCTTGATGAACTACTCACTTTCATCAACACTTTGAATTCTTCTGCACAAGCACAGATCGCTCTTACCGACGACCGTGCACTACCAGAAGCAAAGAAAAAACTTGCCCTCACTCTTGCTGGTTCTCCAGCAACAGCTGAAGGCCAGTTGTTGATTGAACGTGTGAGCGTCGCACCTCGCGGAATGACACCTGCACGTTTGGCAGAAAAATTCGTTGAAATTATCGTCAAACGTCAAAAACGCTCGGTTGCACGTGTTGTATCAGCCCGACCTCTAACCGACGCACACATCGAAAAGTTGCGCCGTGGGCTTTCACAAGCCTATGGACAAGAACTGAAGCTAGACATCACCGTTGATCCTCAGGTAATAGGTGGACTCAAGGTTCAAGTTGGAGACGAGATTCTTGACGGCACCGTCCAGTCACGTCTGAACGAGCTCAACCGCTCTATCGTTGCCTAAGACTACGGATTGCATACGCAATAGTGATTTAGCAGATACAGATGGAAGGTGCGTTTCTTCTCACCATGGTGGTTAGAAGAACGTGCCAACCGTAAAGCAAGTTTCGGTTTTCACCCACAACCTGTGGGGGAGAACCACACATTAGGAGAGCAGGGACAAAAGATGGCCGATTTGACCATCAACGCCGACGACGTCCGTAACGCGCTAAACGAGTTTGCAGCGTCTTACGAACCCGGCAAAGTAGAACGAGTAGAGGTAGGTCGAGTATCGTCAGCATCTGACGGTATCGCCCGCATTGAGGGTCTTCCCTCCGTCATGGCTAATGAGTTGCTTCGTTTTGAAGACGGCACTCTTGGCTTGGCGCAGAACCTAGACACCCGCGATATTGGTGCTATTATCCTTGGCGATTTCACCGGTATCGAAGAAGGACAAGAAGTACACCGCACCGGTGAAGTTCTTTCCGTACCCGTAGGCGACGCATACCTTGGTCGTGTTGTTGATCCTCTGGGTAACCCCATCGACGACATGGGACCTATCGAAGCTGAAGGTCGCCGTGCGCTAGAACTACAGGCGCCTGGTGTTACCCAGCGTAAGTCTGTGCACGAACCATTGCAGACCGGTCTTAAAGCTATCGACGCAATGATTCCTATCGGTCGCGGACAGCGTCAGCTCATCATTGGTGACCGCCAGACCGGTAAGACCGCTATTGCCGTCGACACCATTTTGAACCAGAAAGCTAACTGGGAATCTGGCGATCCTCAAAAGCAGGTTCGTTGTATCTATGTAGCTGTCGGTCAGAAAGCATCGACTATCGCTGCAGTACGTAGCACCCTTGAAGCACGCGGCGCTTTGGAATACACCACCATCGTTGCTTCTCCTGCATCTGATGCAGCAGGCTTCAAGTATCTAGCACCTTATACCGGTTCTGCTATTGGACAGCACTGGATGTACGGTGGTAAGCACGTTTTGATTATCTTTGACGACTTGTCAAAGCAGGCAGAAGCATACCGTTCTGTTTCCTTGCTTCTACGCCGCCCACCAGGACGTGAAGCATACCCCGGCGACGTCTTCTACTTGCACTCTCGTTTGCTCGAGCGTTGCGCAAAGCTCTCTGACGAGCTAGGCGCTGGTTCGATGACTGGTTTCCCCATCATCGAAACCAAAGCAAATGACGTCTCCGCGTTCATTCCTACGAACGTTATTTCCATTACCGACGGACAGATCTTCTTGCAGTCTGACCTCTTCAACGCAAACCAGCGTCCTGCAGTTGACGTAGGTATCTCGGTTTCTCGTGTGGGTGGTGCCGCACAGACCAAGGCCATGAAGAAAGTCTCCGGTACGCTCAAACTCGACCTTGCACAGTTCCGCGCAATGGAAGCTTTCGCAATGTTCGCTTCTGACTTGGACGATGCGTCCAAACAGCAGCTCACCCGCGGTGCTCGTTTGACGGAGCTTTTGCGTCAGCCTCAGTACACCCCGTACGCGGTTGAAGAGCAGGTTGTTTCTATCTGGGCAGGTACGAACGGATACCTTGATGACGTTGAGGTCTCTGACGTACTCCGTTTTGAGAAAGAGTTCATCGACTACCTCCGTCGTTCCACTGGCGTCTTGACCGCTATTAGCGAGTCCGGAAAGCTTGAAGACAGCACTGTAGCTGCATTGAAGAATGCGGTCGCTGAGGTCAAGCGTAACTTTTCCTCTGAAGGTACTAGCCACCTCGTAGACGCTGGTCATGAGGAGCATAAGCCAGTATCTGATGCGGACGTATCTCAGGAAACCATCGGTTAGCGATAATCCTGATGTGGTTGTGCTGTTCTGAGCCTAACAGCGTAGAACAGCACAACTGCTAGGACTGAAAGGAAGCTCTATGGGAGCCCAAATTAGGGTTTACCGCCAGAAGATTAATTCGACGTCGTCGATGAAAAAAATCTTCAAGGCGATGGAGATGATCGCGACCTCTCGTATCAATAAGGCACGTAAGAGCGCAGATGCTGCAAGCCCTTATGCTGCTGCTTTGACAAAGGCTGTTACTGCTATTGCTACTCAGCACCCCATTCAACACCCGTTGTTGACTGATACGTCTGTTAAGCATCGTCGTTCAGCTATTTTGGTGATGACGAGTGACCGTGGCTTAGCTGGATCATACTCTTCATCCGTTTTGAAAAAAGCGGAGGGTCTGATTGAGAAGTTGCGTAGCGAAGGTCGCGAGGTTCAGCTTTACCTTGTTGGCCGTAAAGCAAAATCATATTTTGAATTCCGTGAACGCCCTTATGAGCGTGCATGGGAGGGTAACACTGATAACCCTAACGTCGAAACGGCTGTTGAAATGCGTGAAGCTTTGCTTGATGCATATTCACGTCCTTACGAACAGGGCGGTGTCGATGAATTACATATCGTGTACACCGAATTTTTGTCGATGGTAACTCAGGAAACAAAGATTCTTCGTCTACTACCGATTGCTGTTAAAGAAGCACGTCGTATGGGTGAAGAAATTGTTCCAGGTGTTCGCCTTGATGAAGAGCAATTTGAACAGGATGCTATGTTCGAGTTTGAACCTAGCCCTCAGGAAGTGCTGGACGCGTTGATGCCTCGTTATGTGGCGTCTCGTCTGTACGCCTGCTTATTGCAAGCTGCTGCTAGTGAACTTGCTTCTCGCCAGCGTGCGATGAAGTCTGCTGGTGATAACGCAGATGAACTTGTCAAGAAGTACACTCGTTTGATGAACAACGCTCGTCAGGCTGAGATTACTAACGAGATTTCTGAGATTGTCGGTGGCGCTGACGCCCTCGCCGCATCTTAGCAGAAGACCAACCAATAACTTTCTCTTATTAGGTAAGTGAGAACTATGACCTCCACTGTAAATGAATCGGCAGCTACGCCGACTCAGGGCGCTACTGGCCGCATCGTGCGCGTCATCGGCCCTGTTGTCGACGTTGAGTTTCCTGCCGGTCAGGTACCGGATATTTACAATGCGCTCACCGCTGATTTAACTCTCGGTGGCACTACTACTACGATTACTTTCGAGACCGCTCAGCACTTGGGCGACTCTATCATCCGCGCAATTTCTTTGAAGCAGACCGACGGTTTGGTGCGTGGACAGGCTGTTGTTGACACTGGAGCACCTATTTCTGTTCCTGTGGGTGACGGTGTGAAAGGACACATCTTCAACGTTCTCGGTGACGCTCTTGACGTCGATAACTCCGAGATTAAGGCTGACACTTACTGGCCTATTCACCGTACTGCTCCTGGCTTCGCAGAACTTGAAGGTTCTACCGAAATGCTTGAGACCGGTATTAAGTCCATTGACTTGCTGACCCCTTATATTAAGGGCGGTAAGATTGGTCTGTTCGGTGGTGCGGGCGTTGGTAAGACTGTTTTGATTCAGGAAATGATTACCCGTGTGGCTCGTAACTTCGGTGGTACTTCTGTATTCACCGGTGTGGGTGAGCGTACTCGTGAGGGTAACGACCTCTGGGTTGAGATGGAAGAAGCCGGCGTTCTTAAAGACACCGCGCTTGTGTTCGGTCAGATGGATGAGCCTCCGGGAACTCGTCTTCGTGTGGCTTTGACTGGTTTGACCATGGCGGAATACTTCCGTGATGTGAAGAATCAGGACGTTCTGCTCTTCATCGACAACATCTTCCGTTTCACTCAGGCAGGTTCTGAGGTATCCACCCTTCTCGGTCGTATGCCTTCTGCTGTGGGTTACCAGCCTAACCTTGCTGATGAGATGGGCTTGTTGCAGGAGCGTATTACCTCAACTCGTGGTCACTCTATTACCTCTATGCAGGCTATTTATGTTCCTGCGGATGACTACACTGACCCTGCTCCAGCGACAACCTTCGCTCACTTGGATGCAACAACTGAGCTTTCTCGTGAGATTGCTTCTCGTGGTCTGTACCCTGCTATTGACCCGCTTTCTTCAACCTCACGTATTTTGGATCCGCAGTACATCGGTAACGAACACTACGATACTGCTATCCGTGTGAAGGCTATTCTTCAGGAGAACAAGGAACTTCAGGACATCATCGCGATTCTTGGTGTGGACGAACTTTCTGAAGAGCAGAAGGTTGTTGTTTCTCGTGCACGTCGTATTGAGCAGTTCCTCTCTCAGAACACTTACACTGCGAAGCAGTTTACTGGTGTTGAGGGTTCAACTGTTCCGTTGAAGGACACCATTGAGTCCTTCCAGATGATTTGCAACGGCGATGTAGACCACATCCCTGAGCAGGCGTTCTACAACATTGGTGGTATGGACGATGTCTTCCGCCGCTACGAGGAAATCAAGGCACAGACTGGAGCCAAGTAATGACGGCACTAAAAGTCGAGGTTGTATCTCGTGAACACCGTGTGTGGGAGGGCGAGGCGAAATATGTTCGTGCTCGCACTGTCACCGGTGATTTGGGTATCCTTCCGGGGCATATCCCGACGTGTGTTCTTCTTGCTGAAGATGGTGAGCTGTACATTGAGCCGGTTTCTGGTGAGCCGATGACGACCACTCTTCAAGAGGGGTTTTTGACGGTTTCTAATGACCGCGTCACTATTGCTGCTAAGCACGCGAAGGTCTAAATAAACCTCATATGAGAAGAGGTGTTTGTTTCTTCTCCTTCTGTTCAGAATGGCGAAGAAACAAACACCTCTTGTTTTTAATGGTGGTGCTCTAACACAGTGAGTCTAAGAGCCTGATGAATTTTTATATGGTGTTATATTTTGGGGTTTAGAAGAGTCGGTTTTCTGATTGGTCTACTCCGCGCATGGCGTCGTAGTCGAGGCTGATACAGCGGATACCGCGGTCTTCTGCGAGGGTTCTCGCTTGCGGTTTGATGCGTTGAGCTGCGAATATACCTTTGACGGGGGCAAGTAGCGGGTCACGATTGAGTAGTTCGAGGTATCGGGTGAGCTGTTCAACACCGTCGATGTCGCCTACACGTTTGAGTTCTACGGCAATGGATGCGCCGTTGGCGTCTCGTGCCATGATGTCAACAGGGCCGATAGCGGTGGGGTATTCTCTGCGGACGAGAGTGTATCCGGCACCGAGGGTTTCGATTTGTTCGGCAAGGAGGCGTTGTAGATCGGATTCTACGCCGTCTTTGACGAGTCCGGGGTCGATGCCGAGGTCGTGGGAGAGTTCTCCGATGACCTCGTAGATTCTGATGAGAAGACGGTCGTCGCTTTTGGCTGCTTGTACCGTCCATAATTGTTGTATTTCGGGGTCTGCCAGTTCGGTGAATTGGCTGCTTTGGGTGAGTTTTTCTCCCTCTAGGACGTGCATATTGACCGGTGGGTTCATCCAGTTCAGGGGCTTATAGGAGCCTCCGTCGGAGTGGATGAGTACCGAGCCGTCATTTTTGAGCATGAGTAGGCGTGTGGCACGGGGGAGGTGGGCACGTAATCTGCCCTCATAATCTACGGAACATTCTGCTATAACAAGTCGCACGCACATAACTCTAACAGTTTGTGCAGGCGCTGGGTGTCGATTCTGTGGGCGTGTATTTGAGTGTGAGCCGGATATGTACGATAGTAGTATTTATGTCCCGCAATTCTTCTCGTCGCCGTAATGGCAATTCTGGCCGTGCTCCTAGTAAGTGGCAGCGTGCCGCTGTTTCTTCTGGCCGTGATATTTCGAGGATTCTTGATCCGTCTCCGACGGTTGAGGTCGCTTCAGATGGTCACTGGTATGTGCAGTATATGCCTGCGGTGAACGCTCGCAAGAATTATATTTGTCCTGAATGTGGGCGAACTATTAGCCCCGGTGTTGCACATTTGGTGGTGTGGCAAGAAAATCATCTTTTTGGTAAGGCTCAGGCTATTGCTGAGCGTCGGCATTGGCATCAGCGGTGTTGGCAGACTCGTCGCCGTTGATATTTTAGGTGTAATCCTGCAATAGAACGGGGTGTGGGGTATGAAGAATCGTTCTTCATACCCCACACCCCGTTGTATTGGTGTTATACGGTTTTAGTTTTTGTCTTGTCTCGGTACGAGTATTTCTTGAACGAGGATGAGACAAGACGCCGCAACAGGGATGCCGATGAGTGCACCGAGTACGCTCCAGAGGCTTCCGCCTGCAGCCACTGCAATGATGGCGATACCGCCGGGGACTGCAACAGCTTTAGACATGATGCGCGGTGAGATGAAGTACGCTTCAACTTGTAGGTAGATGAAGTAGCAGATAGCGAATGCTAGAGAGACTTGCCATCCAGCGGTGAGCGAGAATACGGAGACGATAATTCCTGCGGAGACTCCACCAATAAGGGGGATAAAGGCAAGGATGACGACGATGAGTGAGAAGAGCTCGGGGAAAGGAACCCCTACGATGAGCATGACGGTTAGTGCAAAAGTGCCGTTGAGTAAGGCTACGGCTGCTTGCCCGAGAACATAGTTACCAACGGATTCGGTGATTTTGTCGGTGAGTTTGCTGACGGTTTCACGTTTTGAGGCGGGAGTGAGTCGAACAAACCATGCTTTCATCAGGGGTAGTGATGAGAGGAAGTAGAGGCTCAAGAAGAGCACAATAATTGTTCCGGTAAGAATGTTGGCAACGGTTGAGCCAGCGTTGACGAGGGTGTTGAAGAAGGAACTGACAACGTTGGAGTCTGAGGTGAGTCCTTGGAATGTTTTTGATACTTCGTGTGTGACCCAGTTACGTATACCAAATTTTTCGTCGATGGAGGTGAAAAGTGGTGAGTTGAGGAAGTCTGCGAAGTCGTTGGGGAAAGAATTGACGAATTGGATGGTTTGTCGCGCAATTTTTGGGATAACCCATGAGATGAGTCCGACAACGATGAGGGCGAAGGTGACGACGACGGCGGGTACGGCGGCTGCACGTGGAAGGCCGAGACTTTCTAGCTTGCGTACGGCGGGGTCGAGTCCGAGGGCGATAAAGAGCGCCCCAACAATCCAGCCGGCGAGTGGACCGATATTGGTGAGGAAGTAGAGTGCTAGTAGTGCTGCACCGACACCGACGGTTAGGAGGAAGCCGACACGGACTGGGTTAGCGATAGCGATAGCGGGCGCTTCGAAGGTGTTGGGTGAAGAGTCGGTTTCTTCTGCCGTGTTTTCGATGGTGTCGATGCTAGTTTCTTCTGTTAACGTTTCGGGCTCTTCTGGTGGTTCAAAGCGTGGGCGAGGTTGTGGGCTGGGTAAGCCTACGCGTTTATTTTTGCATTGGTTGAGTTTTTCTTTGAGATGTTTGAAAGTTTTCTCGACTGCAGATTCTTTGGGCATAATTTTTTATTTTCGTCTTGATGTACGGTGTATCTGAGACAACTTTATACCTTATTCCTGAGAGTAGGATTCAGCCGACGGCTAGAAACACTGCTTTATGACGAGAAAAAACGGTAGATTTTAGATAACGCAACATTCTTTTATTTGTAGGAGGTAAACTGTGGCTTCTTCTCATGAACCTTTTATTCCGTCCTCGGTACGTCGTGCACCTGACTTATCTCAGTTGGCTCAACAGCCGGCTTCTGCTGAGTCTTCTGCACCTGCTGGTGATACTGTGGTGAGTTACCGGTATGAGGTTACCAGTGGCGAGGATTTTCAGAAGTATGTTCAGATGTCTTCGCAAGGTGCTGTTATTTTTGTGCTGTGGTCTGCACAGTCTGCCGCTTCGGAGCAGACGTTGCGTGCCGTTGAGGAAGTCGTCAATTCTGCTGGCGGTAATTTGTTGTTGGCGTCGGTGGATGTGGGTGCTCACCCTGAGATTGCTCAGGCATTTCAGGTGCAGAGCGTTCCGGCAGGTGTAGCAGTTCTTGCTGGGCGTCCGGCACCTTTGTTTAACGCTCCGATTGATACTGCGCAGGCGACAGAGCTGTTGCAACAGGTTCTTCAGATTGCTGCAGAGCACCAGCTTCCAGGCGGTTTCGCTCCTTCGGCGGGTGAGGTTGCCGAGAAGCCTTTACCTCCGTTACATCAAGAGGCGTTAGACGCTATTGACCGTGGTGATTATGCTTCTGCTCAGCAAGCGTATCAGCGTGCTTTAGCCGAGAACCCAGGGGATAAGGACGCTAAGCTGGGGTTGTCTCAGGTGAATCTGCTATCACGGGTGTCTGCCTATGATACGGTGCAGGTGCGTGCTCAGGCGGCACAAGAGCCGTTGAATGTTGATGCGGCGTTGGCTGTTGCTGACCTTGATATTTCGGGTGGGCATGTTGAGGATGCGTTTAACCGTCTTATTAACGTGTTTAAACAGGTGGATGCCTCTGCTCAGAACACGGTGCGTGAACGTCTGGTAGAGCTCTTTGATGTGGTTGGTTCTGCTGATCCTCGTGTGGTTAAAGCGCGCACTGCTTTAATGACCGCCCTCTTCTAAAAGAGAGCGCCACACACCGCCTAACCGCTTGCACCGGTACGGTGTTGGGCGCGTAGTATGAGCGACGAATATTTGCTGTGGTTGACAAGAACACCTAGACTGTGAACCACAGCATTTATTATTTAACTGTTAGATGATGTGCCGAAATAGTATGCGCTCGCAACGAGAGGAACGCTTCATGACAGATCAGATTCCGTGGAATACACCTTCTCAACCAGACACCGAAGAACGCGACCTTACCCAAGTGAGCGAGCAGATTCCAACACCAGAGCATTCTGCTCCGTCACAGTCCATGGCGTTGAGCCTACGCTATTTGGTCAAAGAATACCGAGACAAGGTGGCTGTAGACGGTATTAATCTGGACGTTCCTCGTGGCTCCTTCTTTGGGCTGGTGGGACGTAACGGTGCTGGTAAAACGACCACTCTGAACATGGCAACAGGGTTGTTGCGTCCTACCGCTGGAACAGCGCATATTGGCGCAATAAACATTTGGGAAGACCCTATTGCCGCTAAAAAGCAGGTGGGTGTTCTTCCTGATGGTGTGCGTCTTTTTGATAAGCTCACCGGCGAACAACTTTTATATTATGCGGGCATGTTACATGGTTTAGACCGTCAGACGGTTAAAGAACGTAGTGCCGACTTGTTGAACGTCCTTGAAATGGGTGATGCTGGTGGGCGTCGCGTATGCGATTATTCTGCTGGTATGACAAAGAAAATTGGGTTAGGGTGCGCGCTGATTCACGCCCCTTCACTTCTGATTCTTGATGAGCCGTTTGAGGCGGTAGACCCTGTTTCTGCGTCGAATATTCAGGATATTTTGCGCGGGTATATCCAATCGGGTGGAACGATTGTGCTCTCGTCACATGTGATGGATTTGGTGGGTCGCCTATGCGACCACGTGGCAGTGATGAACGAGGGACGTATTGTTGCTTCTGGCACGTTAGATGATGTGTGTGCCGGCAAGACTTTAGAAGAGCGGTTTATTGAACTGGTTGGCGGACGTGTTGTTTCGGAGGGAATCTCATGGTTAAAGTCCTCCTCAAACTAAAATGGGCAGATTTTCTTGCCTCTTTTAAACGTAATACGTGGGCTATCGTTGGCACCGTTATCGCCTTGCTCTATGGGGTTGGTCTTCTTGCCGTGTGGGCTTTTGCGTCACTGACAGCCGGCACAGAATCACCCCAACAGCAGATATGGGCGCTGTGCTTTGGTGTGGTGGCTAGTCTTATCTGGCTGGTGGTGCCCTTGTTCTTTGCATGGGTTGATAATGCCCTTGACCTCGATAAGCTTGCCCCGTACCCGTTGTCGGCACGAGATATTCAATGGGCGCAATTGTGGGGCAACCTCATAGGTGTTCCCGGATTTTTAACGGCTCTTGCCACACTTGTGACTGCTGGTGCTTTCATTCATCAGCCGTTAGTGCTGGTTAGCTATGTTTTGTGTGCTCCGGTGGGGCTACTGTTAATGATGATGATGTCTCGCCTGATTAATATGGTGGGACAGCGCATTTACCAGAATCGTATGCTGCGTAACGTGATGTCGGTAGTCACGGTTATTCTGATGATTTGTTTAGTCCCGTTTCTCATGCTGATTGCTGGTGCTGTGGCGTCTATCTGGGATTATCTTCCAACCATTTTTAACATTTTGGCGTGGAGCCCACTGGGCGTTATATGGGCTGTTCCCGGTGATGTTCTTGACGGCGCATGGGGGTTAGCTGCCGGTCGTTGTGCTCTGACTGCTGTGTATGTTGTGGCTGGTTGGACGCTATGGAATAAGTTGCTCACCCATGAGATGGAATATTTGGGTGCTTCAACAGCGCAAACCGGTACACGCACTAAAGAAGCAGGGAATATCGGTATTTTTGCGCATTTTCCAGCTCATGCACGTTGGGTTGTTGCCGCTCGCACCATACATTCTTTCTTCACCGATTCTCGCATGAGTGCATTTTTGGTGATTCCGCCTGCATTCTATGTGTTGATGACTTTTGGTGAAGCGTTCTCAGCTTCTGCCGGCAGGGATAGTGGCGCTTTTTCTGATATTGGGCCATTGTTTATTGCGTTGATGATAGGCTCTACGTTCTATTATTTGGTGGCGTATGATGATTCTGCATTGGCCACGCATCTTATTTCTCCACTGAGCGGAAAAGATGACCGCTGGGGCCGTTTCTATGGTTTGAGCATTCTCTTCTTACCGATTCTGCTCTTCTGTTTAACATTTTTCTTATGGTATCGTGGCGCTAGTTTTGTGGAGTTCTTCGCTCTTGCTGGTGGTTCTGTTGGTGCTTTTTGTACGGCTGCTGCTATTAGCTCATTATTTGATGTGACGTTGCCGCCGCCGACTCCGCCACCTGGTTCTGGCCCGTTCAAAACACCGCAGAATACGGGCGGTGCTGGTTTGGTTCTGGCACGTTTAGGTGTCTCGTTATTGACTTTTGCGGCGCTGATACCAACCTTTGTGCTGTACGGCGTCTACTTGTTGACGGGGCAGGACATGTGGGCATGGTGCACGGGCGCAGTGTCACTGGTGTATGGTGTGCTGTGCGTGTGGTGTGTGATGCGTGTGAGCGCTCGCCGGTATGAGCGTCATGCTCCTGAGTGTTTTGCTCAGTTGAAGAGGTAACATACTTTTCTTTTGTGTAGTATGTGGTTATTGATGTATTGCTGTTTGTGAGGAGGAGAGATGTCTTCTATTCCTGGAGTTGAAGATCCTTTTGCGCCGGATACGCGTGGTGGCACTGCGTTGTTGGAGCGTGAGCTGACGGAGACTGTTGAGCCGGGTGACCATGAGCGTTTTAGCCATTATGTGCGTAAAGAGAAGATTATGGAGTCTGCTCTGACGGGTAATCCTGTGCGTGCGTTATGCGGTAAGGTGTGGACTCCGGGGCGTGACCCTGAGAAGTTTCCGGTGTGCCCGCAGTGTCAGGAAATTTATGATGGTTTGCGTCCGGGTAAGGATGATGGCGACGGCGAGAATTAGCTGAAGCTGTGAGGTGACCCTATCTAGCTATGTGGCTGGGTAGGGTCATTTTTTGTGTGCGCTTTTGTGACGAAGTGTAGGTGCTGAAAATTTTAGTTCAGCTTATAATAAGGCTGGTTAGGTGGAGGCGGTGTGTTCTCTGCAGGTTTCGCTATATTTCTAGTAAGGAGTTCTTATGGCAGATTCTGCACATAAAGACTGGAAAGAAGACCTCAAAAAAGAGTTTAATGCGAAAACTGATTTTGAGATTATTTCTGGGCGCGATAAAGAAAAAATAGATAAAGCTAAAAAGAGTGGATACATAGAAGAAGGACAGGCTGCTAATGCTGAGTTCTTAGGTCTTACTGCTATGCGGAAGTATATCAAGAATAAAGCAGATAAATATAGGGTTAGCCAATATGAAGTATGGAAATTTCTTGAAGGGAAAATAAATGAAAATGTCACCATTAATAATTCGAACAATTATTGCAAGATTTATTTCTGGAGAAATTTTCGGTCTTTTCTAAAAAAATCTTATTTGCCGACTAAGGAATTTCCATTTTTTTGGACTAAAGAGTTTCCCTCTGTGCAAAATTTGCATTTAAATGCGAAAACATGTTCTGAGAGAAATGAAGGTTTAGTTTATCTTGCATGGGATTTTCTTAATTTTGTTTCTACTTTATTTCTATTAATATTACTCCTAATAATATCAGCAAGTACCCCTCATTTTTTGTGTTGGATAATCTTCTATGTGATAATTTCTATCTGGTTCGTTTCTAAATTTTTCGCATGTTTTTCTGTGTTGGATTATTATTATTCTGATAATCTGCCAGAAAAAGGGGTGGATAAGTTTCTTGTAGAAAAGGTTAAAAAGCATCCTAAGATTGAGAAATTTTTTATATATTTTTTTTTACAATAGTTCTAGGGATGTTTTTTATGCCGTTATGTTATTCGGAATCTATGGTTGTTTAAAATGGAATCTATTAACTGGGCTGTTAATCTTTTTGATATTAACTGGGGTGTTAATCTTGTTAACTGTGGGTCTGTATTTTTTGGTGTGGTCTGTCGGTAAAGAATTGTCTTTGAGGTCGCGCAGGGAATTTTTTTCGTGATTCACCCGCTTTTAATTAGTATACTGTTATCTATAGGATTTGGTCTTCCAAGCCTGGGTAGTGAAATTTTAAGAGAAATAGGTTTTGGAGTTCTTATTTTTTCCTTATTTTATATTTTTTCTATTTTCCTTTTGTTTATTTCCATAAATAGATTCTCAGCTCTAGATGATAAAGTTTTTCTAGAAAAAAAGAATTTATGTGAACAATACCGTGAGATAATTATTGCCGCGGAACCTCCACGAAAAGGGAAACGAATCATCACCTCGAGAACCAAGCGGAGAACCAAGCCTCTGGGATGGAGCCAGAAACTACCGAAAAAAGACTTCAGAAAATCATCCGAACAATAAAGGAACGGCTGAACCGGAGCACAACACAACACACCAACTAAACTCCAGCTCACCCCTGTAAACGCACAGAATCTCACCACCTATGAAGAGTTCACGTACACCACAAAAACACACCACCTGCCTTCCCTTGTGATGTACGTGAACTCGTGCGCAAGTAGAGAAAACAAGCCAAGCGCACTAAACTCAACAGAGCACCCACGCACATAAAGCACACGGGCGCCACCACAAACACAGGGGGAGAGAACACCATGAGCGAAAACAACGAACAAGAATCACTATTCGACGCACATAACACACCCAACACCGAACTCTCACCCGCATACCCCAATCGTGCAGCATGGGGCACCGCCACCAAACTACGCGCATGGCAGGCAGAAGCCATGAACAAATACTTCAGCGAAAATCCGCGCGACTTCATGGCAGTAGCAACCCCCGGCGCAGGTAAAACCACCTTCGCGCTCACCGTCGCCAAAGAACTCTTCAACCGCGGAGTCATCAACCGGCTCACCGTCGTCGCCCCCACAGACCACCTCAAAAAACAATGGGCAGACGCCGCCGCAAAAGTACACATCGCCATCGACCCCAACTACAAAAACTCCGACGGCTCACACGGGGCAGAATACCAAGGCGTAGCACTGACCTACTCACAAGTAGCACACAAACCCCTACTACACCGTGCCCGCACCGAAAACGGGCGCACCCTCGTCATCATGGACGAAATCCACCACGCCGGCGACGCTCTCTCATGGGGAGACGGGCTACGCGAAGCATTCGAACCCGCCACACGCAGACTCGCCCTCACCGGCACACCCTTCCGCTCCGACGATTCACCCATCCCATTCGTCCGCTACGAAGAAGACCAAGACGGTATACGACGCTCCGCATCCGACTACTCCTACGGGTACGGCCCAGCACTCAAAGACCACGTCGTGCGCCCCGTCATCTTCATGGCATACTCCGGCAAAATGCAATGGCGCACCTCCGCCGGCGAAGAAATGGCGGCACAACTCGGTGAAGGCTTCACCAAAGACGTCACCGCACAAGCATGGCGCACCGCATTAGACCCGCAAGGGCAATGGATACCCACCGTGCTCACCGCCGCCGACAAACGCCTCACCGAAGTACGCCGAACTGTACCCGACGCCGGCGGACTCGTCATCGCCACAGACCACCAAGATGCACGCGCCTACGCCGAAAAACTCCACGCCATTACCGGCGAAAAACCCACCGTTGTACTCTCCGACGACAAAACCGCATCCGAAAAAATTGACCAATTCTCTGCCGGAAACCAACGCTGGATGGTTGCCGTGCGCATGGTATCCGAAGGCGTCGACGTACCCCGCCTCGCCGTCGGTGTTTACGCAACATCAACCAGCACCCCGCTCTTCTTCGCACAAGCCGTCGGACGTTTTGTGCGTGCACGCAAACGAGGAGAAACCGCGTCGGTGTTCCTCCCATCAGTACCGCAACTGATGATTCTCGCCAACGAAATGGAAACCGAACGAGACCACGCACTCGACAGAAAAACCGCAAACACACCCGCTGACCCGCTCAACGAAGGACTCGATGACCACCTCATTGACGAAGCCAACCGTGAAGACCGCGCCAGCGAACAACTCACCCGCGGAAAATTTGAGGCACTCGGCTCTGAAGCGTCTTTTCATGGGGTGCTCTATGACGGCGCAGAATACAGCACCGGCGGTGTAGCACTCGGCTCCGAAGAAGAACAAGACTTCCTCGGCATCCCCGGGCTACTAGACGCCGAACAAGTCAGCACGCTACTTCAAGCACGCCAAAAAGAACACGCTGCACGTAAACCACAAGGCAGCACACCCACCGTGGTTGATCACCGGCAGCTCAAGAACCTCAGAAATCAGTTAGCGAAGAATGTTTCTGCCTACGCTATTCGTTCTGGAAAAGCGCACGGGGTGATTCATAACGAGCTACGTCGCGCCTGTGGTGGGCCAGCGGTTGCACAAGCAACTGCCGACCAAATTAGGGCACGCATCGATAAGCTGGCTGACTGGTTTATTGGAAGAAAATAACAACACCCACTAGGCGGGTATAAGTGTAGAGCGACCATAAAACATTAAAGAAAATACGGTGAGCATACTACACACCATCCTATGTGGGGTGCGTAGTACGCTCACCGTAAAAGCCTCTAACGGCAGAAAAAGCGGGGGAGTGCTAGTCTTCTACGACGGTAACGCCCGCGTCCTCTAACTGCTCAACAGCATCAGACAAACCCTGCTCACTCACAGGTGCTGTCAAACCCAACAGAACACGAGTGTCATAGCCGGCATCAATAGCGTCAAGCGCCGTAGCCTTCACACAAAAATCGGTGGCAATACCCACCACATCAACCTCAGCAATCTCATGCTCTTGAAGCCAATCATCAAGAGAGACCTTCGGAGAATCATCCACCTGCTGAGCCTGAGCATCACGCTCACCGGTCATCACAGTATCCTCCGGTGCAAGAAGCCCCTCAAAACCAGAATAAGCAGCCTCAAACGCACCCTTACGGAAATACCCGTCAATATAATCGGTATCAAGGTTAGGGTGGGTCTGCGCGCCCTCACTATCGGCAACACAATGCACCGGCCACGACACCTGATAATCAGGAGTATCACTAAAATGCTCACCAGGGGAGATATGCCAATCCAAGGTCGCCACAATCGTGCTGTACTTATGATGATTGTTCTCCACATACTCACTAATGAGAGACGCAACCTCCGCACCAGACTCAGTAGCTAAAGAACCACCCTGACAAAAATCGTTCTGAACATCGACAATAATCAACGCTTTAGACATGGTATAAACCCGTTTCTTTTCTAGACATCTATGCTGTGTGTACATGTTGCCTCACCACACAACCAGCCGGCTACGGAGGTGAGGCAACACCATATCAAAAAAGCAAAAACCCTATTTCTGGTCAATAAACTCGGTAGGAATCACCGGATCACCAGCAGAAAGACGATGCGCCGCATACGGAAGCTCCTGAATAGAACGCTGATGACGCTCCGCCGCACGACGCACACCCTCAGCACCCACAAAACCAGGCAGAAGCTGCCCGTCCTTGACGAACTCGACAAGTAGCTCACGAGAACTCTCAACCTTCAACGGGGTCGGCCCAACACCAATCAGCTCTGCCGTAGCAACACCACGAGAATTCAACTGGCGCACAGCAGACTTACGCCCACCATGAGAACCCTTACCCCGAGAAGCCTTAGCAACAGGCTCCATCACACCATCACTATTTTCGCGGGCAACAACCTTATACACCATTGATGAGGTAGGAGCACCAGAACCAGTCACCAGCTTAGTGCCCACACCATACGAATCAACAGGGGCAGCAGCTAAGGACGCAATAGCGTACTCATCTAAATCACTGGTGACCGTAATCTTCGTGTTCGTATTTCCTAAAGAGTCAAGAAGTTCGCGCACCCAACGCGCCTGAACCACCAAATCGCCAGAATCGAGACGAACACCGCCAAGCTCCTGACCAGCAAGATCAACTGCTAAACGAACAGCTTTCTCCACATCATAGGTATCCACCAAAAGAGTGGTCTTATTACCAAGAGAAGCTAATTGTGCGCGGAACGCTTCCTCTTCGCTATCGTGCAAAAGAGTGAAAGAATGAGCGCTCGTACCAATCGTGTGCAAACCGTAGCGTCTGCCTGCCTCAAGGTTAGACGTCCCCTCAAAACCGGCAATGACGGCGGCACGAGCAGCCGCCACCGCCGCCTGTTCGTGGGCGCGTCGGCTACCCATCTCAAGGCACGGGCGGTCGTTTGCGGTAACAGACATACGAGACGCCGCCGAAGCCACCGCAGAATCATAATTCAAAATAGACAGCAGATACGTCTCTAAAATGCAGGCCTCAGCAAAAGTGCCCTCCACCTGCAACACTGGAGAATGAGGGAAGAACACCTCACCCTCAGCATAACCATAGATGTTTCCGCTAAAACGAAAATTCTCTAAATACGAGAGCGTCTCATCATTGACCACCTGCGCATCCGCTAAATAATCTAGCTCTGCGGTGGTAAAACGAAAATCTGCAAGGCCCTCTAAGAAACGTCCTGTACCGGCAAGAACACCGTAGCGTCTGCCTGCAGGAAGACGGCGAGTAAAGACCTCAAAAACACTGTGACGGTGCGCCGTACCAGACTTAAGCGCTGCCTGAAGCATCGTCAATTCATAATGGTCAGTTAATAAAGCTGTTGAAGTAGACACGACACTAACTTTACTGCCTGAAAGAACGTTATATAACCTCTAGCACGAACTTTATGCTAAATACATAAGGTAAAATTGCATGTAAGTAGATTGCTGGACACAAAACAACACCACACTCCACACCACACTGGCCAAAGACAGCTCAACCGATAGGATAGACCAGTAGCTACCGACCACCCATCCACACGAGAGCTCACCCACCCCAGGACGTAAGGAGCAACCATGTCAATTGCCCCACAAGAAGCCCCACACCAAGAGGCCAGCACCCACCAACAACCAGACACCCCCTGGAACGTCATCGTCTGGAACGACCCCGTCAACCTGATGAGCTATGTAACATACGTCTTCAAAGTACACTTCGGCTACAGCACCAACAAAGCCAAAACCCTCATGCTACAAGTACACAACGACGGAAAAGCCATCGTCTACACCGGCACCAAAGAAACCGCCGAAAAACACACCCAAGCACTACACAGCTGGGGACTCTGGGCAACCTTCGAAAGGGCAGAAAACTAACATGGCACAAGGATTCAAAGCCACACCACGCGGATACACCGCACAATTCTCCGCCACCGAAGCAGAACTACTCGGCAAACTCTTCAACGACGTAGCCACCGCACTCACCCCCGACGAACAACCAGAAAAAGACCCCCTCGCCGCACTCATCGGCATCACCGAAAACACCGACATCCCCGAAGACCCAGCCGTCGCACGCATGCTCCCCGTCGCATCCGACGACCCAGAAGTAGCCGACGAATACCGACGCTACACCGAACTCTCACTACGCCAACACAAAATAGGCAACCTCAAACTTGCACACATGCAAGTACAACACCAAAACATCACCCTCAACGACGAACACGCACAAGCATGGGCCTCCGCACTCAACGACGTACGCCTCACCCTCGGCGAAAGACTCAACATCCACAGTGAAGAACAAGCCGAGAAAATCGGCGAATACACCAACAACAACACCGTCGAAACCGTCGAAGAATACATGTCCTTCGTCTACAACTTCATCACATGGCTCCAAGACACCCTCATGGAAGCAATGCTCAGCCAACTACCCGACGAAAACTAACCCGGCTCACACCACAGCGTGAGATTTATCCTCTTTCCCACAACATAACACTCAGGAACACCACAACAACACCCACACACAGTATTCTCGAAAACACCATGACTGACCAAAAACACGCCACCATACAAACGAGTTGGGGAACTCGCATACCAGCAACCCCCACCTCCAACGCACCCATCGGAGTCTTCGACTCCGGAGTCGGCGGACTCACCGTCGCACGCGCAGTAATGGACCAGCTCCCACACGAAAACATCATCTATGTCGGAGACACCGCAAACGGCCCATACGGGCCACTGACCATCGCACAAGTACGCGCCAACGCCCTACGCATCATGGACGAACTCGTAGACTCCGGCGTCAAAATGCTCGTCATCGCCTGCAATACCGCATCAGCAGCCGTACTACGTGACGCACGCGAACGCTATACCAAAAAATACGGGATACCCGTCGTAGAAGTCATCCAACCAGCAGCACGCCGAGCAGTCTCAGCAACACGCAACGGAAAAATAGGCGTTATCGCCACCGAAGCAACCGTCAACTCACGAGCCTACGAAGACACCTTCGCCGTGAGCACCTGCGACATTTACTCCGTGCCCTGCCCACGATTCGTTGAATTTGTCGAAAACGGTATCACCTCTGGTGAAGAACTCCTCGCCACCGCACAAAAATACCTCGCACCCCTCAAAGAAGCAGGCGTCGACACCCTCGTCCTAGGATGCACACACTACCCGCTACTGACCGGCGTCATCTCATACATCATGGGGGAGGACGTCACCCTCGTCTCATCCTCAGAAGAATCAGCAAAAGACGTCTACCGTGCACTCGTACACCACGGCATGGAACGAGAAGCAGGGCTGAGCACCTCCCACGAATTCCTTGCCACCGGAGAAACAGAATCCTTCGAAAAACTTGCCCGACGCTTCCTCGGCCCAGAAGTCACCAGCGTCCGACACACAGAATCCATCGCACACCAATACCCCACCGGCTCACTAGCAGTGATGACACCAGAAACCCCGCGTCTCAGCGTCTCACCCGCCATGAACGAGCACAACAAATAAGGTTCATCATCTATGCGTTTGACCGTCATCGGCTGCTCCGGCTCATTCCCTAGCGCCACATCACCAGCATCCTGCTACATGATCTCAGCAACAGACCTCAACGGCAAAACCTGGCGAATACTCGTAGACATGGGCAACGGGGCATTAGGCGTCCTCCAACGTCACGTCAAACTCGAAGACATCGACGCAATCCTCATCTCCCACCTCCACCCAGACCACTGCATCGACCTCTCCGGCGTACACGTCGCCGTCAAATGGGACCCCCGCGGATGGAACAAACCACCCATCCCACTCTACGCACCCGAAGGCATCCACGAATACCTCCTCAACACGCACGGACTGACCATGGAAACCAGCATGGACACCGAATTCACCTTCCACGAATGGCAAGCAGAACAACCCGTCAACATCGGCCCATTCACCGTCACACCCTATGATGTTGTCCACCCCGTCGTAGCACCCTACGCGCTACGTATCGAATGCGACTCAGACCAAGGGCACACCATCATCGCATACTCTGGAGACACAGACTCCTGCCCCGGACTCGTCAAAGCCGCACACCAAGCAGACCTCTTCCTCTGCGAAGCCGCCTACCAAGAAGGACGAGACGACCACCTACGCGGCATCCACCTCACCGGAAAACGCGCAGCAGAAGCCGCCAAAGAAGCCGGCGCACGCAACCTCCTCCTCACACACCTACCCGTATGGAACAACCCCGAAACCATACGAGCCGAAGCCGAAACCGTATACGACGGCGGAATCGGAATAGCAGAAGCCAGCGCAACCTACGTCGTACACCCCAGACCACAACACATACCAGCACACACCACCACCCTCAAAGTCATCGGAAAACGACTCTAAAAACCGCACACCAACCACCTACAAGAAAAGAGAACAACTCATGACAACACGCAAAGACGGACGCGCACACAACGAACTACGCCCCATCACCATCACCCGCGGATGGTCACAAAACGCAGAAGGCTCAGCCCTCATCGAATGCGGAAACACCCGCGTCCTCTGCACAGCATCCTTCACCGAAGGCGTACCACGCTGGCTCAAAGGACAAGGCAAAGGATGGGTCACCGCAGAATACGCAATGCTACCACGCGCCACCAACAGCCGTTCCACCCGCGAATCCGTCAAAGGAAAAATTGGTGGACGCACCCACGAAATCTCACGACTGATCGGACGCTCCCTACGCGCCGTCATCGACACCCAAGCACTCGGCGAAAATACCATCGTCCTCGACTGCGACGTACTCCAAGCAGACGGCGGAACCCGCACCGCCGCCATCACCGGCGCATACATCGCCCTCGTACAAGCTATCGAATGGGCTAAAAAAGAACGCATTATCAACCGCAACGCACAACCCATCACCGGAAGCGTCTGCGCAACATCCGTCGGCATCATCGACGGAACACCCATGCTTGACCTACCCTACGAAGAAGACGTCCGCGCCGAAACCGACATGAATATTGTTGTCACCGGTGACGGAAAATTCATCGAAGTACAAGGAACAGCAGAAGGCGCGCCCTTCGACAGAGACGAACTTAACGCACTCCTTGACCTAGCATTAGAAGGAACAGCAGAACTCACCCGTATTCAGCGTGAAACACTAGGAGAATAAACATGCCAGCCCGCATCGTCCTCGCCTCACACAACACCGGAAAACTACGCGAACTACGAGAGATTCTGCGCGACAAAATTAGCGGACTCAACGTCGACGAAGACGTCGTCGACGCCTCAACCATAGGTGCTGTTGACGTCGTCGAAGACGGCGTAACCTTCGCAGAAAACTCCCTCAAAAAAGCGCGCGCCGTTGCAACGGCAACAGGGCTTATCGCCATCGCCGACGACTCCGGACTAAGCGTTGATGTGCTCGGCGGTGCCCCCGGTATCTTCTCGGCACGCTGGTGCGGACACCACGGCGACGACACCGCAAACCTCAACCTACTACTTGCCCAACTATCCGATATTGACGACGAACATCGTGGAGCACAATTCTGCTGTGCCGCAAGCGTCGTCACACCCACCGGCGAAGAACACGTCGAACACGGGTACATGCGCGGAACGCTACTACGTGAACCACGCGGAGAAGGAGGCTTCGGATACGACCCCATTCTCGTACCCGAAGACCTCGAAGCACCATACGTGGGGCAAAGCTGCGCAGAAATACCACGCGAGGTCAAAAACACGATGAGTCACCGCGCTCGCGCATTTGAAGCGCTGATTCCTCACCTGATTGCACTGTTATCTGACGAACACGGTTCAGACGAACAATAGTTCTTCAGATGTTAGCGGCGTAGGAGTAAACGATGACACCACATCACGGGTATCTAGAGCAGGCACAATACCTGCCAGTGGTTCAAGCTGTGATGGCTCAAGCCGGTCTGAATATCTCACAAGATCGGTGGGATATTCGCACCAGCGGCTCCGCCCATATTGTGATTAATATGGGTGGAGAACTGAGTATTCGCGTGGCAAAAAGTGACCAAGTTGCCCGCAATGTGGCGCGTCGTACAGAAGTGCTTCGCCGTTTACCGCACCATTTTTCTTTTGAAGTTCCTCGCCCCATTACTCGAACCATCACCCGCCAAGGCTTTACCGCAGTAGGGCTACGGTGGATTAAAGGCGAACCAAGAAACCCCGGGCCTGCACCAGCAAAATATTTAGCGCAACTCGTCCGCGAAATACACCGTGTTGATTATGAGGGGATGGAACCATACCTTGATTCTGCACACCAGCATTGGGGCGGAGAAGACGGGCTGAGTGCCCTCGAACACGATGTGCTTCCGCGTCTTCTCAAAACGAACCGTTCAACAGCGCAGAAAATTATTCAACAAGTACATGACCTTCCCGAGGTTGAACCCGTACTCATCCATAATGACCTTGCAGGGCATAACATCCTCTGGAACGGGGATAAACTTACTGGCGTCATCGACTGGGATCACGCGACTCTTGCCGACCCCGCCTACGATTACGCGTCCTTAGGGAACTGGTACGGGTGGGACTGCCTCAGCTCATTCTTAGGAGAAGATGAGATTCATCGGGCACAAATTATCTCTCGTCTGGTGGCGTTAGAAGCGGTAGCGTACGCCATTCATAACGGTAAAGGCGGCGGTATTATCCGTTTAGCCGTCGAAAGAGCCGACCACTGGTTACAAACGCACCGTCAAAGCCTCATACAACAGAACTAAACCTCACAAAACATCAGAACCTACGTACATAGAGCCGTTCACTATGAAAATAGTGGCTTGTCGATGAGACAAACCCACAAACAAGCCACTATCAACTCAAAAATATGAGAACTGTAATCTAGCTCTTCTGCTGAACAGCAGAACCACCCAACTGGGCACACCAACGATTGAGCGCCTCATCTATCACATCAAGCACTTCAAGACGCGACGTAAATTCTGGCGAAAAAATACTCGAACCATAACCAGCACCCAAAAGAGCGCCCGTAATCGTTGCAGAAGAATCAGACACCAACGGCACACGCACCGCATGAGCAATCGCGTCAAGAGCAGAAACTTCTTCACGATTCTCCGCAACCAAAGCAGACAACACACCACGACCGAGCACCGCAGAAGAAACCTGCTCATGACGAAACGCCTCGTCTAAAAGATGTGTTGGAACTTCCTGCTCAGATAATGCTTTTGCCTGGCGTAACACACAACGAATCTTCTCACCGTCAGAGGGAATACCGCGCTGCGGAAGAGAATCAATCCATTCCAAGACCGAAAGAACCGCCTGCCGAATGGGTTGCTCCACCACGTCACGATACGCAATGGCATAACGAATTAACAATGCATACGCAATAGAAGAAACTATTGTTTCGGGGTGCCCGTGGGTAAGAGCTGCAGCTCGTGCACTCAACGAGATGACAGTACTTTCTTGCTCAATCGGAAGAAAACCAAAAACAGCAGAAGGTGCTAACGCACCGGTGGTTTGCTCATCGGGGCAAACATGCTTGTCTACAGTTTGCATCTGACCGGTATTCAAAGAACGAGAAATAGCAGGGTCAATAGCATGAGCTTTTTGTAAGGCTGGGTGGCTATCAATCTCACGTGGTAAAGATACCGGCGCCTCAGACTCGAGAACATGTCCGGTACCACGATACCACCGCAAATACGCTAACCACAGGCACGCTAGTTCATCCGCTGAAGAACCCTCATTATTCCATTCAAGAACTTCTGTAAGAGCATCTAATGTGACAAGAGTCAACTGAGTATCTTGAGAGATAGTAAAACAGGTGATGTGATGCGAGAAGAGTGAACGTAAAATCTCATGACGGACCACCGCATCTTCTAAAATGTCCTCTTCTGAAGAAGACTCGGGGGAGAGAACCTGCCTACCAGCGTAATCTCCTAGAGCGGTACCCCATAAGACACCTCGAAGAGAATCTCGATACGTAGGCGACTCGGGGCTAGGGGCAATAATACCTTCTGCAGAAATCATAACTGCCATTCTAAACTCTAGATAACTCAACAGTGAACTACTTTGAAGAAAAACTTCTGCAGTGTTAAGCGCCAATAGGTAAACTAGGGGATATGCGTATTCTGCACACTTCTGACTGGCATCTTGGACGTTCATTCCACGGGTTCTCCCTAGAAGAACACACCCAAGAACTTCTGAAAGAACTGATAGATACTATCCGCACCGAATCTATCGACGTGCTTCTTCTCAGTGGAGATGTCTACGATCAGGCTCAGCCACGTGTGAATACCGTCAAAATGCTGTCGCAAACCCTCGAAACTATTAACGCTTTAGGGTGCGCTATCGTCATTTCTAGCGGTAACCACGACTCCTCTATCCGTTTAGGGTTTGGAACAAAAATTCTTGAACGCTCCGAAGTTTACATGCGCACCAGTATCGACAACATTGACCAGCCGGTCATCATCGAACGTGACAACCAAAAAGTAGCTATCTACGCTATCCCATACCTCGAACCACGAAGCGCCAGCGCACGCTTTGAGGTGGAACCAACCCACGCGCACGTTCTCGAATATGCTAGTAAACAAGCCCAAAAAAATCTACAAAAACAACAAAACATCACGGCCTCTATCATGATGGCGCACTGTTTTGTGACCAGCGCAGAACCCTCAGAATCAGAACGCAACATCCATGTGGGCGGGTTAGGCACCGTAGGCGCTCAAACCTTTAAAGGGTTCAGCTATATCGCGTTAGGGCATCTACACCGTCCCCAAAAAATTACCGACACCATCCGTTATAGCGGATCACTATTGGCGTACTCCTACTCAGAGGAAAAACATCGTAAAGGGGCGTGGATTCTCGACATTACTGACGACGGGGCACTAAACATCCAAGAACATCACTGGCGCACAACAGTTAACCTCAAAACCCTTCGAGGCACACTACACGAACTACTCAACAACCCCGAATACAGCGCCTACTATGAGCACTATTGCAGAATCTACATCACCGACACACCCCGCCCCACTGGTGCTCTTGAACAACTACGCCAAAAATATCAGAGTATCGCTGAGCTCCATTTTGAACCAGAACAACGCAGCGAAACAGAACCAAAAACATACCGCGAACGTATCAAAAAAAGTCACGACGTCGTTGCGACCTGCACCGAATTCTTCGAACACGTCCGACAAAATCCACTGACCGAAACAGAAAAAACATACGTCAACGGCATCGTCCAACAAGCACAGCGAGAACTCGAAGCGAAAGAAGGCTAACGATGAGACTACATCGACTAGAAATGACCGCCTTTGGCCCGTTTGCGCACACCGTCAGCATCGACTACGAAAAACTTAACGAAAGCGGACTCTTCCTCCTTACAGGGCCCACAGGATCAGGAAAAACCACTATCTTTGACGCTATCTGCTTCGCGCTCTACGGAAAAACCTCTAGCGCACGAGCAGACCTCAAAAGCCACTTCGCCACACCAGAAGCCATTCCCTCCGTCGAACTAGAATGCACTATCAGCAACACTCGACTAAAAATCTGGCGTAGCCCCGAATGGCAAAACCCGCAGAAAAAAACAAAAAACCATCACCGAGTTCACGTCCAACAATTCAATACCGCCACACACCAATGGGACACCCTCGCCGAACGAATCAACGACGCTGCCACCTATATCACCGGGCTCATCGGACTCGACGAAAAACAATTCACCCAAATCATGCTCCTACCACAGGGCGAATTTGCGAAGTTTCTCAACGCAAAATCAGCAGAAAGAGAAACCCTCCTCAAAAAACTATTTCCCATCGACACCTTCGAAAAAATACAAGAACTCCTCAAAGAACAAGCACAACAAGCCAACGAACACACCACACAGATAACGGAACAACTCCGCCACCTTGAGGAACAATTCTTCAACACCTACCAACACTGCCGTATCGAACACCTCGAAGAAGAACTCAACCACGCTGCACAAAACCTCATAGACGAACTCTCCGAAGAACAACACAACACCTACCTACAACAGCTCAAACAACTCACCCAACAACACACCCCAACCACCCCAAAAGATGACGACACATACACTCTTGACCAACGTCAAGAACACATGGAACAACACCACACCATCATCCAACGTGTACTGCCACTAGTACGTCAACTACACCAAAACATTGCAGAAGAACTAGAACGCAACCACGAACACAAAACCCAGCTCCAACGCCGTATAGAACACCACCACCACTACACCCAGCTACAAGAACAACAACAGCAACTTAGCGCACAAACCAGTCACATCAAGGAACAACGCCAAAAAGTACGCCGAGCACAAGAAGCACAACAACTCCTACCTCTCTACCGTCGCTTCATCGACACCCAACAGCAACAAGAACACAACACCCAACATCAACAAAAACTCGCCCAACATATACAACAACTCTGCACCGAACACCACCAACACATCCACCACAACCCTCAAAGCATTGAACTGCCCCTCATCACAGAACTCTGCGAACACCCACTAAAACACAACACCAACCTCAAAAAATATGGTGAACAACTCCCACACCTACTCCAAACACTGCACGAACTCGCACGAGAAGAAGAACAACTCAACCACGCCAAAAAACACTACCAACAGCTACTCACCCGCCAAAAAACACTGAGCGCAGCCGTTGAACAAACCCAACAACAACACGAAAAAACACAACAACGCTACGAAGAACTCAACGAACAATACCAACAACTAGCAGACACCGAAGAAGAACTCGTACACGCCCAACAGGCATACACCCAAGCACAAAACATCCTTGCGCTATCCCAAGAACACGAAAAAGAACAAGAACACCTCAACAAAGAACAAGAACATTACAAAACCTACGAAACACAACGACGAAAAGACGCACAACAGCTCGAAAAACTACAACAACTACGCTACAACCAAGCCGCCTATAGCCTCGCAATCAACCTCACACCCAACGAACCCTGCCCTGTCTGTGGATCCTGCGAACACCCCGCACCAGCACACCACAACGCCACCGAAGAACTCGTCGAACAACGAGACATTGACCAAGCACAACAACAACTAAACCACTCCACCGAAAACACCAAAAACAGCCACCAAAACGTTCAACGTATCACCCAACACCTCGAAGAACTCACCCGCAACGGCGCACTACCCATCCACCAAGCCCACGAAAACCTCACCACACACCGCGAACAACAAGACCAAGCAGAACAACGCCAACACCAACGCAACACCCTCAAAGAACAACTCGACTCCCTAGAACACCAGCTTCAAGAACTCAAAGAACAAGCCATCCAACACCACACCAGCTACGAAGAACACCAAAAAACTCTCAACGAACAACACCAACACATCACCACCCAAGAAAACACCCTCAAACAACACCACACCGACTACACCTTGAATGAAAGAATACAAAACCTCAACAAACTCAACAGTATTCTCGATGAACTCAAAATAGCCCATGCACAAGCACAAAACATCAGCGAACAACACCAAAAAAATCAGGATGAATGGCACCAAAAACTAGAAGAATCATCCTTCACCAGCATCCACACAATACAAGACGCCACCATACCCACCACACAACTACAACAATGGGAAGAAGACATCGCAAACCACGATGCAAACACCCACTACATTACACAAGCCCTCACCCACGAACACATGGTTGCCGTCGCCAACGAACTAGCACAAGGACACCAACCACCAAGCGCCAAAGACCTCGAACACCAACAACACAAAACCAAAAACCTGAGCACCTATAAAGACGTCCTCCTCGGACACACCCTCACCTTTGAACAAGCCCAAAACACCACCACACAACTCCTCGCACAATACCGAGAACACCGTGCAACATGCGAAGAGCTCACATCTCAAGCACAGATGAAACAAGAACTCGCTAAAATTGCGCACGCAACATCTACCGACAACACCCTCAAAATGCAGCTGACCACCTACATCCTTGCTGCACAACTTGAAGACATCACACAAGCAGCCAGCGAACACCTCCAAGCCATGACACACGGAAGATACCAACTCCAACACAGCGACCACAAAACACAGAGCAAATCTGGTCTAGGATTAGCCGTATACGACCACTGGCACGACAGACAACGCTCACCCGAAACACTCTCAGGAGGAGAAACCTTCATGGCATCACTCTCCCTCGCACTCGGACTAGCCGACGTCGTACAACACCGACACGGAGGAATAGAAATAGACACCCTCTTCGTCGACGAAGGATTTGGTACCTTAGACGAAGACACTCTCAACAACGTCATGGAAACACTCGACGGACTACGCGAACAAGGACGCGTCATCGGACTCATCTCACACGTGAACGAACTCAAAACCCGAATACCAGAACACATCACCTTGGTCAGCTCACCAGAAGGGTCAGATATTGTCACCCAAATATCCTAAACAGACCGAAACACCGAGCTACACCAGAACACTGCGTATACGACACTCCGTACGCTACCTGCAAAACCGCCTCATCTACCTCACCTCAATTGTCGGCAAAAAATTTATCATCTTCTCACTTTTTGGACGACTTCCCACCTACATGGTGGCGCTCGCGGTGCTCATTAGTATGGGAACACGTACGAGCGAGATTACTCTTGGAGCGTATGCGGCGGGGCTTATCACCATGAGCTCAGCGGTGATGCAAAGAACTCACCGGCGTGTGGCTCAACGTTTTGGCTACCGCTCGGTGGTGTGTATTACGGCAACATTGAATATTCCGGCCGTAGCGTTCTTGATGGTGCAAACGGTGCAATTTGCTCCTAACCGTGCCAGCGGATCAATACCTATCTTCTTGATAGCTTCTGCATTAGCAGGGGCAACTACCATCCCCTTGAGCGCTGCGATGCGCAGTTATTGGAGTGAACGTTATACGGCTACTCAAGATCGTAGGCTTCTAAACTCTGCTATCGCTTTAGAATCTATGCTTGATGTTATTGCGTTGCCTCTGGCTGCAGCAAGTGTGGGCGCTATTGCTATTTTTTCGGGAGCATTATCGTCACTGTATGCTGTTATCTTCATCGACGTCTTCGCCATCTTCTTTATTCTATGGTTTCCTAAAGCCATCGTAACGCTCAAATTTTCGCACTCGTCTGTTGAGACGACACCTATTACTGTACGTAATCCACCTCCTTTGGGGGCTTTGCCGATGCTTGGTATCGCCTGCATTGGTACAGCAATCGGCTCGACACAGACCGCATTGGTGATTCGTGGTCTACATTCTGACACCCTCGAATTTGTGGGGTTTTATATTGGCATGATGGGAACTGCTGGCGCTTGCACCTGCGTTATTTTGACGGTTCTACGGTTACGTTTAGGCACATGGCAGGGCTGGCTCTTAGACGCTCATCTACTGTTATTGGTGGGTTTGATTCTGTCTATCCCACAATCTCAATTCTGGATTACTGTTGTTCTTGCCATCTACGGTGGACTACTTGGCGCATCGCTGATGTGCATGGAGTCGATTATGACTGCTATTGCGGCGCGTGCCAACGTGGGCTTAGCCTTATCTGCAATACAAACCACCTATATTGGCGGGCTTGCTTTAGGGTATGTGTGGGCGGCAACCGTGGGTGAGCGTTTAGGGCAACAATCAGCGATGCTTATTCCGCTATTTGCTGCTGTTCTTTTTGCGCTCTTATCTCACGTATATGGTGCCAAATGGAGAGCAACCTACGAAGAACGTCTTCCACTCTTAGAAGATTTTGACCCTCCGTCGTCGACAACCTCATAAGGCTCTTCCCCATAAAATATGGGTGTGCCCCTGCTGAGCTTTTCTGTTCGGCAGGGGCACACCCATGTTTCTTGTACTAAGAGATAGAGAATCTGCTCTAGATGATAAAGGCTTCTTCGCTTTCTTGAACGAGCGCTAACACACGTTTTTTAAAGACTCCGCTGGTAAGAGCATTGACGTGGTTACGTCCGTCTAAGATGAGCTGTTCATAGGGAACGTGGGCTTCGGTCAGAGCCTCAGTAAGCCACGAATAATCACCGGCTACGCTATCTTCACTGCCGCGCACCAGCAGAATAGGGCAGAGCGGGTGTAAAAGTGTTGGGTCAAAATCAAAAGCTAACGGCAAACACGCAAAATGTTTGAGTGATGATTCTCGTATGAGCGAATGATTGATGACGGCGGGGAATGTCGGATTAATATTTTCTTGCTCTAAGGAACCTAAAAGATATTGTGCGATGAGCGGTAGATGATCGTGCTGAGGTAGCCCACCGATACTTGTAGAGAGCACGTTATGACCTGCGTAGGAGCTAGCTTCCCACGCGATACGGGCACCAGCGCTAAACCCTACAAGGTGGGCAGGGGAGTCAAGCTCGTCAATAAATTGTGCCACGGCGTGAGCTGCTGATACGAAGAATCCGTGTTCTTCAGATAATGGAATATCACCCGTATAGGTTAGTGATGGGTCTGGATTTTTGAGGTCTTCATTGCGGTGATATGGCAAATCAACGATGATGCAAGGATACCCTTCAGCGGTGAACCGTTTGACCCATCCGGTGCGCACCCATAATTGTTCTCCGGTTGCGGCGAAGCCGTGTAAAAAGATGATAGGGGAATGTTCTGGGCTGTTTTGTGCAGCAGGGAATATCCGATACGAAAGAGGAGGAAAAATAGTCACCAGTCCACTGTAGTGCGCACCGCTATAGGTGACCAAAGAAAATGAGGAAGATAACGTTCTGCCCTCGTACACCCCATCCCTTTATCAGGGTGTACGAGGGCAGAAAATAAGCACCTATTGTTGAGGTGAAGATTTCTCTTTCTCAAGTTTTTGAGCGAGCGCCTGATAATCTAAACCGTTTTGGGATAGGCGAATCGCTTTCCCCTCAGCAATAAATTTCTCTTTTGTCTCAATAATTTTGATGGCTTGAGTATTATCGCGTGGGCGAAGCTGAATGAATTCTTCTGCCGAAATACCGGCACGTAGTTCGCGCATACGTTCAATTTCTGCGTCAATTTCTGCACCGAGAAGTAGCACATTGTTCATAATCCAGATGAATAAGAGCATGACGATGACAGCGCCGATTAGACCATAGGTGGCGTTATATTTACCGAAGTTTGATACGTAGAATGAGAAGCCTAAACCGGCAAGTCCCATAGAGACAAGTGCGAAGGTTGCACCAGCAGAGAAGAGCCGTAATTTGGGTTGTTTGATGTTGGGCGTGCCGTGGTAGAGCAATGCTACGAGTGCAACGGCGAGGCAGAGGATAATAGGCCAACGGAACCAGAGCCATACACTGGTAAAGGCGGTGAGGTCGAGCCCTGGGACGCTATCTGATATGAAGGTGAGGACTCCACCACTCATGAGCAGTACCATGAGCATGAGAACAAGCATGAAGACGAGAATTGTAGTGACTAAGAGATTTTGCGGTCGGAGTTTCCAGATGGGACGGCCTTCAACTACGCCATAAAGCCTGTTGAGTGCACGTCCAAAAGCGCCGATGTATCCGGAAGCTGTCCAGAGCGCACCGACAACACCAGTGATTAGAGCTAAACCAGCTGCACTAGAAGATGTGAGCTGTGAAATGGGTCCTTCGACGATAGAAAGAACTTCTGCTGGTGCGATACCACTGATGAAATCGATAATAGCGTGTGTGGTTTCTTGTCCACGTCCGAAGACACCGAGGAGAGAAACTACTGCTAGTAGAGCAGGGAAGATAGAGAGCACTGCATGGTAGGTGAGCGCTGCTGCCATATCGGTACAACCGTCAGTACCAAACTTGTTAAAGGCGCGTTTGATGACGTACCCCCAGTTAAATTTGGTGACTTCTTTGATGGTGTAGCGTTTATGAACTTTTTCTGGTGCGGGGGCTTCTTGAGCGCGAGTGATTGTTTGTTCCTCTAAAGACATCCGAACTCCTAGTCGATGCGAATGAGTTGCTACGTAAGCTTAACATGTTTGTTCAGTGTGCTTCTAGAACTCTTGGGCTTTAGCTGTTAGCTTCCCTCAAAAATACTGGGATACTGTATTTTTATGTTGATAAGGGTTATGACAAGTGGCAATAGAGTAGAAGGCGTGCAAAAAATCTTTGCACGCCTTCTACTCTGATATACATGGATCGTCTGTATCTTGTGGGTGTTAGTACGAGAGTCCTAGAACCTTTGAGGTGTGTTCTAGTACTTCGTCGGCAAGTTCTGGTGTTTCGTTGAGTCGAACGCCGAAAGCCGGAATCAGTTCACGGATACGAGACTCCCATGCTGGGAACTGTTCTTTGAAACATTGTTGCAGTAGGTTCAACATGATAGGAACAGCTGTAGATGCACCGGGGGAAGCGCCAAGAAGCGCAGCAAGAGAGCCATCGTGAGCAGAAATGAGTTCTGTACCAAATTGGAGGATGCCGCCTTTAGCGTTGTCACGTTTCATGACTTGTACACGCTGACCTGCTTGAATTAGTTCCCATTCGTCGGTTTGAGCTAACGGATAATATTCGTGTAGCGCGTCAATACGGCTTGACTGATTCTTTGCAAGTTCCCCTACAAGGTATTTTACGAGAGAGAGGTTATCGAGGCCTGCACGAATCATGGGGTAGAGGTTATCGGGGCGTACCGATAGCGGAAGATCTAAAAATGATCCTTGTTTTAAGAAGTTTGTACTAAAACCGGCGTAAGGCCCAAAGAGTAGGGAACGTTGCCCGCGAACATAGCGGGTGTCAAGGTGAGGCACCGACATAGGTGGGGCGCCGACAGAAGCTTGACCGTACACTTTGGCGCAATGTTCTGTTGCGGTGGCTTCGTTGGTGTTTCTTAAGAATAGGCCAGATACGGGGAACCCTCCGTAGCCTTTTCCTTCTGGGATACCAGATTTTTGGAGGAGTTTTAATGCTCCACCGCCAGCACCTAAGAACACAAAACGAGTATTAACCACAAGGTGTTCTTCGGAGTTCAAACGGTTTTTGACCGTAATTTTCCATTGCCCGTTGGTGTCTTGGACGAGTTGAGTGACGTGGTGACCGTATCGTACGCTCACTCCCTGTGAGGTGAGGTAGTTGGTGAGCTGTTCGGTCAAGTACCCAAAATCGACGTCTGTTCCTTCGGGGGACCAGTTTGCTGCTACTTTTTGTTCAGCATGACGTCCTTGCATGGTCAGTGGCGCCCACTGGTGTATTTCTTGGTGGTCTGTAGAGAACTGCATTCTCTCAAAGAGTTTTTCGCGACGGAACGCCTCAAAACGTGCCTTGAGGTAGGCGCTGTGCTCTTCACCAAAGACTAAAGACATATGCGGTACAGAGTTGATGAAGGAGGCATCTGTGAGTTTTCCTTCGGCGACGAGCGAGGCCCATAGTTGTCGAGAAGTGTAAAACTGTTCGTTGATGCCTAATGCTTTTGCGGTAGAGACGGTACCATCTGCACCTGCTGGTGCGTAATTGAGTTCGCATAGTGCAGCATGTCCGGTGCCGGCATTATTCCACGGGCTAGAAGATTCTTGACCTACGCGGTCTAGACGCTCAAACATGATGATATTCCATGATGGCTCTAATTCTTTGAGCAGAACACCAAGGGTTGCGCTCATAATGCCACCACCGACGAGTACGACGTCAGTCGATTCCGTTGTAGCCACGGTTATTACTCCCAAGAGATGATAAGTCAATACGAGGTAAGTCTTCTTTGACTTACCACAAAGATTTTTGAGGCATATGGTGATGCACAAAAACCTCTGAGCTTTAGACTAACTTATTCGGTGCCTTCAACGGTGAACCCTTTTGCTTGCAACCTGAAAAAGACACGATAATTTTTAGGAGTGAGCCTTTGCCGACGCAAAATTTGCGATGCCTGTGGCACTGAGCGGGTAATAATCGACGCGTGGGCCAAGAGCTACCGAAGAAATAGGGTACGCGATAGGGATAGCAGGCATTAATAATGCGATGTGCAGATTAATTGCTTGGTATGCGATACGGCGTTTATCAACGTCGTTGATTTGATCTGCTGCTCTCATCGCGCTGAGAATTTGTGGATAGGTTATTTTTTCTCGCGGTAATTCTGCCAGTGAAGTGCTATCTGGTGCAGGGGCGTCGTCTTTTTCTGTTGTTGGAGCTTCTGTATCGTCTTTGGGTTGTTCGTCAGTTGGTGCGTCGAGTTTGTGGTTTTCGGGTGCTGGTTCTTCGAGGATTTCTAATTCGCCGTTTTCGATATAGGTGGCTTCGCTGTGTTCGGCTGAATGCACGATTTCTGAGGTGGGCGCTAGAACTCTTGAGATAAAGGCATTTGGGTCGCGGTAGGAGCCTACGAACCCGGTCAATGCTAGGGCACGTTCTGTGCTGTGTTGACTAATAACGTCGAGGTACCCTTCGTTCCACGGGACGGGCATTGGTTTGATGTTGAGACCAATAGAGACGAGATTTGCGGCTAAAGAGG
Source organism: Rothia sp. CCM 9418 (assembly GCF_048512825.1). Lineage (NCBI taxonomy): Bacteria > Bacillati > Actinomycetota > Actinomycetes > Micrococcales > Micrococcaceae > Rothia > Rothia sp. CCM 9418. The sequence goes on along the minus strand of NZ_JBLXXX010000002.1, from coordinate 174,809 downwards.
CATAGATGGCTTCGGGAGATTCCATGGTTGCTAAAGAAACACCTGTGGGGTAGTAGAAGGTGAGTTCTTCGCCGTTGTATCCACTTGCTTCGAGTTGTTCTTTGGCGCGGTTTTTATCGTAGTTATAGTAGGCGCGTGTGTCATCATTTTTCATCATGAATAGCGCTGGTAAAAAGTCGTTTGCGACGTTTGTTCCTTGAGGAAAGTTATTGCGTACCACTTCGTGGCGGTCGAGGGCGTGAGCTATGGCTTGACGCATGAGCGCCTTGTTGAGGACGGGGTGATCCGTGTTAATGCTGATATAGCAGATGGCGTAAGGGTCTCGTGGTTGGATGAGGTTGCCAGAGCGTGCTAGCGGAACATAGTTGTCGATGGCTACGAGGTCGTAGGCGTCGATGTCTCCGTTGCGTAGAGCATAGTAGCGTTTATCAGAATCGGAGATGGTGCTGATGATGAGCCGTTCAATAACAGGTGCTGTTCCCCAATAGGTGGGGGAAGCTTCGAGGGTTGCTGTGGACCCGTCCCATTCTTTGAGGGTGTATGCGCCTGTTCCTACGGGTAGTTTTTTGAAATGGTATTCGTCATTGAGTGAGGCGGGGGAGGCAATGCCAAATGCTGGTTGGGTGAGTGCCTTAATAAAAGATGTTGAGGGGCGTGAAAGTGTGAAGATAATTTTTTCGTCGACGGCTTTGCAGTCTGTGACTAGCGGTGTTCTTTGGTCTGGTGCGGTGACTCCACTGAAAAGTTGTAGGTAATCGGTGTGGGAGTATGCTGTGGTGTCGGCTGCTGCGTGGACCCATCGTTGATAGTTTTTGAGGACGGCATCTGCGTTGAAGGGTGTTCCGTCGTGGAATGTGACGTTGTTTCGTAGGGTGAAAGTGTAGCTGAGTCTGTCTGAGGATACGTCCCATTTGGTTGCAAGGGATGCTTCGGGTAGTCCGGTGTCGACGTTTGCTCTGAGGAGGGGCTCGAGAACTTGTGCTGAGATGCGTGCTGTTTCGAGTGTGCCACTGGTGGCGACATCTAATGATGAGGTGGGTGCTGCGTTTGCGAATCGAAGAGTGACCGGCTGGTGTTTGGTGGGTGTGGGGGAGGTACTTGTGTCGTTGGTGTGTGGTGTTGTGGTGTCTTGGTGCTCTTGTGCAGAACAGGCGCTGAATGCTGTTGCGGCAGCAAAGAGTGACCCGTAGCGGAAAAGTTTGCGGCGGTTGAGACCAGAAGACACAGAAACACACTTCCCTTGTGAGCGGTAAGGTCGACGAAAGAGCTGTATTGACCTGTAGATATAGATAAAGCCCAGTATATACCGGGCTTTATCTTTTCTATGATGTTATGCAGTGCGCAAGGAGGGACTTGAACCCTCACGCCCGAAGGCACAGGAACCTAAATCCTGCGTGTCTGCCAATTTCACCACTCGCGCATGTTCAGCTGAGCGAACTCTAGAAATAGTACACGATATATTTTGGCTGTGCAAATCGGCAGAGAAAATAATGCAGAATTTTTGAGATGAGGGCGCTGGAATGTGCGTTAGCTGGGGTCAATACCGAGGTCACGGCGTAGTTTTGCAACGTGTCCTTTAGCTCTCACATTGTATTGAGCGAGGCTGATGTTTCCGTTTTCGTCGATGACGAAGGTGCTGCGAATAAGCCCAATATAGGTTTTTCCATAGTTCTTTTTCTCTCCCCATGCACCATAAGACTCCGCTACAGTGTGGTCCTCATCTGATAGGAGTTCGAAGTTGAGTTCTTGTTTTTGGGTGAAGTTCTGGAGTGCTTGAGGGGAATCGGGGGATACTCCGAGTACGACGTATCCGTGGCTTTGTAGTGAGGTGATGTTGTCACGAAAGTCGCAGGCTTGGTTGGTGCAGCCGGGAGTATTTGCTTTGGGGTAGAAATAGAGTACGACTTTTTGTCCGGAGAATTGTTCTAAGGAGACGGTTTCTCCGTTGCTGTTTTTGAGTGAGAATGCTGGTGCTGGTGTTCCAATGTCGAGGCGTTCTGCCATGATTGAATGCTCCTACTATTTATAGGGGGTGGGTGTTGTTTAGGGGTCTATCTTATCGGGTGGCAGATGTTTTGCACTAGGTGCGCGTGGGTGATTGTTTAGGGTGGGGGAGTCACTAAAACCAAACCTGTGTCCAATATGTGAAACGCTTAGGTGTGATGTTCTCATCTCTTGAGGCTTTACGGTTTTTCTCGGTGTTCTGAGAGCGTTCTTAAAAACCTGAGGTTTGCTTGATGAAACTATGTACACAGGCCGTGTGTGAGGTCTGAATGTGATTATTCTTTGCTTGCCAAAGTATAGATTCCGTCAAAATATGTAAAGACTTTACCTATACTGGATACATGCCTGATATTGGTAATTGGTCAATTAATCGTTTGTTATCTACGTCTGCTCGTATGCTTGAACATAGCTGGAATAACCGCCTGCGTGAGTTGGGATTAACTCACGCCGGAGTTACTGCTCTTGGTGTCATTGCTCGTGAAGGAAAAACTTCACAAGTTCGTATCGCCTCCATTGTTGGAGTGCAGGCTCAAACCATGGGAAAGACTTTATCCCGTCTAGAGTCTCATCACTATGTTTACAGGGTGCGCAACGCCAATGATCGGCGTAGCTATCTTTTAGATATTACTGACGAGGGACGAGACGTACTTGCACGCGCTGAAAAAATTGATAAGAATCTCGCCTCCTTGGGTGCATTAGCTAACCCTGAATTTCGTGAGATGCTCGTCGATATTGTACGTAAACTCTCGGAGGAAGAAGGCAACGATATCGTTCTTCACGGTGCTCACGAAGAACATCGTGCCGCCGTAGGACTTGCCGACTTCACCGGAGACATTGAACCCGTACAACCTGAAGGGGAAGCTCCCGTCGAGGTGTCTCAAGTTGTTGGCCCAACAACTGCGGTGCTTGACATTGTTACCCCTGAACTTCTTGACGCTGCTCGTGCTCAACGAGAAAAATAAACCCCATCAACTGTGTTTTATGCAACATTGAGAGTGTAGGGTTTGCTATATCTTCATAATGTCGGATATAGTTTATTCGTTGCTTCGGCAACGAGAATGCGCCTCTAGCTCAATTGGCAGAGCAATTGACTCTTAATCAATGGGTTGTGGGTTCAAGTCCCACGGGGCGCACCACATAATATTGAGGGTCTGACTCGAACGAGTCAGGCCCTCAATGCTTTAACGCTGACTCACCCGATACGCGGTGTGCCACATATCTCTTGTCTGAAAATTTGCGTCTTCCTCCTCACCGAGGTATAGTTTTTATTCGTTGCTTCGGCAACGAGAATGCGCCTCTAGCTCAATTGGCAGAGCAATTGACTCTTAATCAATGGGTTGTGGGTTCAAGTCCCACGGGGCGCACCACACAAAAAGGGTGGTTACCAACAAAAACGGTAACCACCCTTTTCTACATCTGTAGAGCGTATCAACACGCAGAAAACATCAAAATATTAGTCCTCAAGCCACGACTCACTCAGAAAACTCTGAAAATCATGAATATCACTAGACTGCTCTAAGACACCCGAACCATTCTCTAAAACAATCTCAATACTCTGAGGAATCGTCAAAATAAAAGACGTACCCGTCGTAGACTCCAAACCAAAAGTATTTTCATTCAAACTATAGGCACGAATCGCGTTTGTATTATCAATAGAGGTAGGAGTCCCCGCCGGTAAAGCCTGCGGCAAAAGTACGGGAGCCACAATGACCTCTCGCGGAGTGTCACGATACCCAATAATGAAATACTCTTGAGAATCCTGCTGCTGAATAGCAATATCAGGATTGCGATACAACGCATGACCTGTAGCAAAAATAAGGTTATAAGCACCATAGTTGATAATCTGCTCATCAAATACTGGGTGCAAAGCTGCCGTAATGAACTCGCTAGAAAGCGTATGTGTGGTCATGAACCCCAGTCTAGGGTAAACGCCCCTCTAACGCGACTATTAAAACATTATTGATGTTTTGCACGTCATATTTAACATAAGGTCACGCTCGTTAAAAGACGACATAAACAGCGCATAATCCGCCCAAAAAGACGAAAGACCTCACAATAACGTGTCGGATGATGAGATGTCTTTGACTTTTACCGCCCATCACGACAAATATTATAGCTATGCAAATGCAACGCAGTTCACAACACATTATTAGCCTTCTAGTCGTCAGATAGGGCGCGCTAGCCTAGGCAAAACTTTGTTGTGTTCCATGCATGCGTACCCTTCGCTCCACTCAGGCGGAGGGTTTTTTCGTATCAGGAAAACACCAAAACCTGTTGCGAACATGATCGGCAGACACACCCGTCAACGACCATGAAAAGCATCACCACCACTAAAACGTCAAAGGGCAAAAGAAAATGACCACGGGTCCATCGATGACACCAGCTGTACTCGCTCAAAACGTTGGCAAACACAACGACAGCACCGCAACCGAAACCCACACCGAACGCATGACCGGTTCACAAGCGATTATTCGCAGCCTCGAAAAACTCGGCGTAACCGACATCTTCGGCCTACCCGGAGGAGCCATCCTCCCCACCTACGACCCACTCTTTGACTCCACCCAAATTCGCCACATCCTCGTACGCCACGAACAAGGCGCAGGACACGCAGCCCAAGGATACGCACTATCCACCGGAAAAGTAGGAGTCTGCCTCGCCACCTCAGGCCCCGGAGCCACCAACCTCCTCACACCCATCGCCGACGCAAACATGGACTCCGTACCCATCGTTGCCATCACCGGACAAGTCTCAAGCTCCGTCATCGGCACCGACGCCTTCCAAGAAGCAGACATCGTCGGCATGACCATGCCCATCACCAAACACAGCTTTATGGTCCGTGACCCCCAAGAAATCCCGCGCTGTATCGCCACCGCCTTCCACATCGCCTCCACCGGACGCCCCGGCCCCGTGCTCGTAGACATCACCAAAGACGCACAACAAGGCATGATGGACTTCTCATGGCCACCCACCGTCGAAATCCGCGGATACACACCCGTCACCCGCGGACACTCCAAACAAATCCGTGAAGCAGCAAAACTGCTCGCACAAGCACAACGTCCCGTACTCTACGTCGGCGGGGGAATGGTACGCGCCAACGCACCAGAAGAACTGCAACGCCTCGCAAAAAACACCCATGCACCCGTCGTCACCACACTCACCGCACGCGGCGCATACCCCGACTCCGACCCACAAAACCTCGGAATGCCCGGCATGCACGGCACCGTACCAGCAGTCACCGCACTCCAAAAAGCTGACGTACTGCTCTCACTCGGAGCGCGCTTCGACGACCGCGTCACCGGCGTCCTCTCATCCTTCGCACCCGAAGCGAAAGTCATTCATATCGACATCGACCCCGCCGAAATCTCAAAAATTCGTTACGCAGACGTACCCATCGTAGGAGACCTCGCACAAGTACTACCCGAACTCAACAGCCTCCTCGAAACCGACTACGCAACAGAACTCAGCCCGCTCGAACCCTGGTGGCAAACCCTCAACGCCCTCAAAGAAAACTACCCACTGGGATACACCACCACCGACGACGGACTCGGCTCACCCCAATACGCCATCGAACGCATCTCAGCGTTGAGCGGACCCGAAGCCTACTACGTTGCCGGTGTTGGACAACACCAAATGTGGAGTGCCCACTTCCTCAAACACGAAAAACCACGCCACTTCATCAATTCGGCAGGCCTCGGAACCATGGGCTACTCCGTGCCCGCCGCCATGGGCGTACAAGTAGCACACCCCGACGCAATCGTCTGGTCCATCGACGGAGACGGCTGCTTCCAAATGACCAACCAAGAACTAGCCACCTGCGCACAAAACAACATCCCCATCAAAGTTGCTATTATCAACAACTCCTCACTGGGCATGGTGCGCCAATGGCAAAACCTCTTCTATGACGGACGCTACTCACACACCCACCTCAACACGGGGGCCGGCACCGTACGTATCCCAGACTTCGTCAAACTAGCAGAAGCCTACGGTTGCGTCGGACTACGCTGCGAATCAGACGCCGATGTTGATGCAACCATCCAACAGGCGCTTGCTATCAACGACCGCCCCGTCGTCGTAGACTTTACCGTCAGCCCCGACGCCATGGTCTGGCCCATGGTGCCCACCGGCGTCTCCAACGACCTCATCCAAATCGCCAAAGACACCTCACCTATCTTTGAAAGAGAGGACTAAGCCATGAGCCGCCACACTTTCTCCGTCTTAGTTGAAGACAAACCCGGCGTGCTGGCACGAGTCTCCGGACTCTTCGCCCGAAGAATGTTCAACATTGAGTCCCTCGCCGTTGGTAATACAGAAGTTCCCGGCATCTCACGTATTACCATTGTGGTAGACGCTGAAGGAAACCTATTAGAGCAAGTGACCAAACAGCTCAATAAACTCATTCACGTCCTCAAAATTGTTGAACTCACACCAGAAACCTCAGTGCAACGAGACCACATCATGGTCAAAGTTAAAGCTGATGCGCAAACACGTCTGCAAGTCACCCAAGCAGCAGACCTCTTCCGCGCCCAAGTGGTTGACGTCTCTACAGAGTCCGTCATCATTGAAGCAACCGGATCCGCCGAAAAACTCGGTGCCCTGCTCGACGTGCTAGAACCTTTCGGCATTCGAGAAATTATCCGAGCCGGAACACTCGGACTCGCACGTGGGCCACGTTCCATGAGTGAAAAAGCTCTCAGAAGCTAAACCACTTACCACCACAGGGGGGCGTCCCAACACGGGCGCACCCCGACGCAAGTTTTTAGATACGACTGCTCAACACCAGAACAGTCACCACACACTAACACCAAGGAGAACACCTCTCATGGCAGCAAAAATCTTCTACAACGATGACGCAGACCTATCCATCATCCAAGGACGCTCCGTCGCTATCATCGGCTACGGCTCCCAAGGTCAAGCGCACGCACAAAACCTGCGCGACTCCGGCGTTGACGTACGCATCGGACTCGCAGAAGGCTCCAAATCACGAGCTAAAGCAGAAGCAGAAGGCTTCACCGTCATGACCGTTGCAGAAGCAACCGCAGACGCAGATGTCATCATGATCCTCACTCCAGACCAAGTACAAGCACAGGTCTACACCCAGGACATCGAACCCAACCTTGAAGAAGGCGATGCCCTCTTCTTCGCACACGGATTCAACATCCGATTCGGCTACATTCAAGCACCCCAAGGCGTTGACGTCGCCATGGTCGCACCTAAAGGCCCCGGACACACCGTACGTCGCGAATATGAAACCGGACGTGGCGTACCAGCACTCGTAGCCGTTGAAGTCAACGCATCCGGAACCGCCCAAGAACTAGCGCTATCCTACGCAAAAGGTCTCGGCGCAACCCGTGCAGGCGTCATCGAAACCACCTTCACCGAAGAAACCGAAACCGACCTCTTCGGCGAACAAGCAGTACTCTGCGGTGGCGTATCACAACTGATCCAATATGGTTTTGAAACTCTCACCGAAGCCGGATACCAACCAGAAATCGCCTACTTTGAGGTCTGCCACGAACTCAAACTCATCGTTGACCTCATCAACGAAGGCGGCATCACCAAACAACGCTGGTCCTGCTCCGATACCGCAGAATACGGCGACTATGTCTCCGGCCCACGCGTTGTAACACCAGAAACCAAAGAACACATGAACGCGGTGCTCAACGACATCCAAAACGGAACCTTCGCACAACGCTTCATGGACGACCAAGCCAACGGTGCACAAGAATTCCTCGAACTACGTGCCAAAGGTGAAGCTCACCCCATCGAAGCAACCGGACGTGAACTACGCAAACTCTTCTCTTGGAACAAAGTCCAAGACGACTACACCGACGGAAGCACCCAACGCTAACACACCATAAACACCCCCCAAAAAGTAGAGCCGATGAGAGCCACCGCCCTCATCGGCTCTGCTCATGGTCTTGGCAACATCCCACGTAACGGCTAAGACACAGTAGCACCATCAAGAAACTCAACGGTAAGATAGTCTACTAACCGGTGCTGTTGGCCGTCAGGGTGAACTGACAGCACCGTCTCCACAACAAACATGAGCGCAAAAGCTCACCAACATACCATGAGCGTTACCGCCGTATCGGGTGAACGGTACCGCCCCTTCAAGACTGCCTTGAATACCCCTTAAGGAACATTTTCGTGACTCATAAACCCGTCGTTCTCATCGCAGAAGAACTCTCCCCAGCAACCATCGAAGCACTCGGCCCCGACTTCGACATCCGAACCGTCGATGGAACCAACCGCCCTGAACTACTCAAAGCACTAGCCGACGTTGACGCCATCCTCATCCGCTCAGCAACCCACGTCGACGCCGAAGCCATCGCCGCCGGAAAACACCTCAAAGTGATTGCACGCGCCGGAGTAGGACTCGACAACGTCGACATCAAAGCAGCAACAGCCGCCGGCGTAATGGTCGTCAACGCACCCACCTCAAACGTCATCTCCGCCGCAGAACTCACCGTCGGACACATCCTCGGACTAGCCCGCAACATCGCACCAGCATCTGCCTCCATGAAAGAAGGCCAATGGAAGCGCTCGCAATATGCTGGTGTAGAACTTTACGAAAAGACCATTGGCATTATTGGTTTGGGACGTATCGGCAGTCTGGTTGCAGAACGTCTTAAAGGTTTTGGCACTGAATTGATTGCGTACGATCCATTTGTGACCTCTTCTCGTGCAGCAACAATGGGTGTTGAACTTGTTGAGCTAGATGAACTATTAGAGCGTGCTGACTTTTTGACGATTCACATGCCACGTACACCAGAGACTATGGGCATGATTAATGAGCAGTCTTTTAAGAAGATGAAGAACACCGCCTACGTCATTAACGTTGCTCGTGGTGGGCTTATTGATGAGGCTGCGTTAGATGCTGCGTTGCGTTCTGGCCAGATTGCTGGTGCCGCTATTGACGTGTTCGTGAAAGAACCTGCAAAGAACGTTCCGTTTATTGAGTTGCCGAACGTGGTGTGTACCCCGCATTTGGGTGCGTCTACCGCTGAGGCTCAAGAAAAAGCTGGTGTGTCGGTGGCTCGTTCGGTGCGTCTTGCGCTTGAAGGTGACCTCGTGCCTGACGCTGTTAACGTTGCCGGTGGCGCTATCGATAAGGATGTTCGCCCAGGTGTGCCTTTGGCTGAGAAGCTTGGGCGTATTGTGACGGCGCTTAGCAGTGGTGAGGCGATGACTCATGTTGAGGTTAAGGTTGCTGGAGAAATTGCTACAAAAGATGTGACTTCGTTGAAGCTTTCGGCGTTGAAGGGTGTCTTCACTGATGTTGTTTCGGAGAAGGTGTCTTATGTGAATGCGCCGATGATTGCTCAACAACGTGGTATTGAGGTGGAGCTTACTACTACGGAGGAGACAGAATACTTCCGTAATGAGACGATTCTTTCGGCGGTACTTGCATCAGGTAGCACTGTTAAAGTTTCGGGTACGGTTACTGGCCCTAAACTTGTTGAGAAGCTGACAAATATTGGTGGCTATGACCTTGAGATTCCGATTACGGATTATATGCTCATCCTTGAGTATGAAGATCGCCCAGGCATGATTGCTGCGATGGGTACGCTTTTGGGTACGGCATCAATCAATATTGCTGGTATGCAGGTCTCTCGTGGGGATAAGGGCGATCAGGCGGTGGCTGTGTTGGCGCTTGATTCTGCTCCTAGTGCAGAAGTTGTCAATAGCATTAAGAATATTGTGAATGCTTCACGTGCTGCGTGTGTGAACCTTGCACAATAGCTAAGCGTTAGCAGTAGAAGGGGGTGGGCACCATTTTGGGTGTTCACTCCCTTCTTTGTGTTGGTGGTGCTGTTGTATATTGATGTGAATTATGGGCTATTTATGGATAAAGACTGTGAAAAGTTCCGTTTTATCTGTAGCGCCATATAAAGTAATGGGTATGAGTTCAACCCCGTATTACATCACCACTGCTATTGCTTACCCGAATGGTGACCCTCATATTGGTCACGCATACGAACATATTGCTACTGACGCCATGGCGCGTTTTAAACGTCTTGACGGTTATGACGTCCGTTTTTTGACTGGTACTGATGAGCACGGTCAGAAGATGCAGACTACCGCAGCTAAGCTTGGTATGAGCGCTAAAGAGCTTGCTGATCAGAACGCTATTCGTTTCCGTGCGATGGACGATATGATGGGCGTTTCGTATGACCGTTATATTCGTACTACTGACGCAGATCATTATGAGGCTTCACAGGCTATTTGGAAGCGTATGGAAGCAAATGGCGATATTTATCTTGATAAATATGCTGGCTGGTATTCTGTGCGTGATGAAGCCTATTATGCGGAGGACGAGACGGAGCTTCGTGACGGTCAGCGTTATGCGAAGACGACTGGCACTGAGGTGGAGTGGACGGAAGAAGAGTCGTATTTCTTCCGCTTGTCTAAGTATCAGGATCGTTTGCTTGAACTATATGAGAATGAAGGTTTTATTTATCCTGAGACTCGTCGTAATGAGCTAGCAAGCTTTATTCGTGGGGGATTGAACGATCTTTCTATTTCTCGTACAACTTTTGACTGGGGTGTTCCTGTCCCCGGTAATGATCGACATGTGATGTATGTGTGGGTTGACGCTCTCACCAACTATTTGACGGGTGTAGGCTTCCCCGATGTTGATAGTGAGATGTTCACAAAGTATTGGCCTGCTAACGTTCACATGATTGGTAAGGACATTTCTCGTTTCCACGCTATTTATTGGCCTGCTTTCTTGTGGTCTGCTGGTATTGAGCTACCACAGCGTGTCTTTGCGCACGGGTTCTTGCTCGTTGATGGTGAGAAAATGTCGAAGTCTGTTGGTAATGTGGTTGGTCCAGCTGATTTGGTGAAGACGTTTGGTCTTGATCCGTTCCGTTTCTTCTTGTTGCGTGAGGTGTCTTTCGGTCAGGACGGCTCATATTCTCCTGAGGCGATTAAGAACCGTATTAACGCTGATTTGGCGAATGATTTAGGAAACTTGGCGCAGCGTTCTTTGTCGATGATTGCAAAGAATTGTGGCGGTTGTGTTCCTGAATTTGGTGAGTTCTCGGATACTGACCAGAAGATGCTTGATGATGCTTCTGCTTTATATGAAAGTGTGCGTGCTGACTTTGAGGAGCAGGCTTTCCACCGTGCGTTGGAGAGTATCTGGAAAGTTGTTGCTGATTGTAACCGTTATTTCACTGCTGAAGAGCCGTGGAAGTTGAAGAAGGCTGACCCGCAACGCATGAACACTGTTTTGTATGTGACTGCTGAGACGTTGCGTCGTGTGGCGTTGTTGGTTCAGCCGGTGATGCCAGAGTCGATGTCTAAAATGCTTGACCTTTTGGGTGTTGCCGAGTCGGAGCGTACTTTTAGTTTCTTTGATCAGGTGCTGGTTGCTGGTGCTCAGTTGCCGAAGCCTTCTCCTGTGTTCCCTCGTTATGAGGACGACAAAGAGTAAAGTACTGGCGATAGAAAGCTCGTAGAAAGTATGGTGTCTCTCATGTTCTAGAACATGAGAGACACCATACTTAATATGTAGGGGTTTAGGAGCTAAACCATTTGAGTTCGGTGACTACAGCTTGAATTTGTCGGGCTAATGCGAGATAGCCCCAGCCGTTGAGGTGAATACCGTCGGTGGCGTAGAGGGAGCGGGGGAGTCTGCCTTGTTGGTAGTCGTCTGCGTCTTCTTTACTGTTCCACACCCCAGAACCGTTCAAGTCGCCGTAGCGTAGCCACGGTTGTTGGGTGACTTCTCGTAGGTATTCTTGAGGGTTGATGAATGCGTTACCGTAGGTTTGACGTCCCCACTCGTTGTATGCGCGAACTGCTTTGGCACGCCCTGAGTCGGGGCCGTCTCCATCTACCGCGAAATGCCCGAGAATGATGGTGCGTTCTGGTGCCATATCAACAGCGAGTTGGGTGTGTTCTTTGATGCGGTCGAGTTCGGTGATGTTGTTGCGTCCTATCTGCACAAGGTGGTGCGATGAATAAGAAATCATCTGCTGATAGGAGGAAAATACTGAAGCTTTAGCTACTGTTGCGGGTGCGTAGCGTGGTTCTCCGGCGATGGTGCGTGTGAACGTATATGAGCCGGGTGCGCCTTTGATAGCTTGTAATGTGCCGGGGATATCTTGAATATAGCCGGGGTAGTAGGAGGCGTCATTCCATTCGACGGCGGTAGATTCTGTTTGTTGTACGGTGACAGAACCTTCTGCGGGGATGAGGTCTTCAGGGAATTTGAGTGTCATGGTGAACTGTGGTGCACCTCGACGCGCCAGAATGTTGGTGGAGGTTTCGGAGCCTTGACCAAAGTTGAGGACGGGCACTTGAAGGTATCGTGTGAGTAGGGTGCTCAGGCGTACATCGTAACCGGCAACAACACCTTCTGTGGCTCGTGCCCCCTCAATAGAGGAGCTACCCCATAACGCTAAGGAGGGGCCTGCAATAGCCGGATAGATGAATTTCTCAGGGAAGTTGTGTGCCGTAGGTGTAGCTTGTGCGGGTGCAACGCTGCGGGCTGTGAGAACAGTTGCCCCAGCGACAGCGCCACCTAGCGCGCCCATACGGAACAAACCTCGACGAGAGGACGAAAAATCTGGTGTATTGTGCATAGGTATTGCCTAAAGCACCCTTTCTATGGGTGTGAGTAGTATGTTTCGGAATGAGTTTGTCACTATACTAAGATAGTAAAAATTTTTGAGAGTGAGTGAGCGTGTCCCAAAACCCTAAGACTTCACAACGAAGCCTTATCATCCTGTCTACTATTGTACTGACGGTTTTAACTGGTTGCACACCGCCACCACAAAATTTTGAAGAACTGAAATATACTCCAGCTCAAGAAGAACACCTCAACGAACTTAAAGAGTGGATTTTCCCTCCTCACGAAGCAGAACAGGCACGCCGTAAATTTACGGCACGATGCGTGCAAGCACGTGGCGGAGTGTACGAAGAACCAGCACGAGAATACCAGCTTAAAATATCTTTTGCTGGGGGACTGACCGCACAAGAAATTAGTGAACGTGGCTACCGTCCAAGCTCACAAGAATTAGCGCAAGCACACTATGATACGGCTGGTAAAGCGGCATTCTTTGGGGATGCTCAAAATGGTACGGTTAGCACCGATTTTATGGATTATCACAGTGGGGATATTCCTCGTGATGGGTGCATGGCGCAAAGCTACCAGTATATTTATGGCACTGTTCAAGATGGCATGAATGTTGCCTTATTAGCACCTACTTTTGCGCAGACTATTCGTGATGATGTCCATCAGGATAAGGACTATCAAAAACTGGTGGAACAGTGGTCTGTGTGCATGGAAAAAGCTGGGTATGCTGATTTGCATACGGTAGAGGCTGCAGAAGATGTAGCGTCTTCTAGTACTGAGCAGCAACAAAAAGATATTGCGCAAGCTGACGCCCGATGCCGTACCGATATTAGTTATGATCAGAAAACTCATGATATTGAGAACGGGTATTATGAGGCGGTGTATCAGCGTCTCAAGCAGGTGTCTTCTCAGATTAAAAAGATTCACCAGCGAGCGTTAGAGAATGTTGCTCATGACCGTGAGAACCCTCAGAATTCTTCTCCGATTGAACAGCCTTCTCCAACACCAAGTAGCAGCATGACAGATACTACGGCACAGCCTGATACTGCCTCAGCGGGAGCTTCTGCTACTGCACACGGTTAGCGACTCTTGTGAGGGCGTGTAACCTCACGACATGCAACGCAATATCTCACCGATAGAGATAAGAGAACCCATAAACCTGATAAAAACCCCTAGACTTGAGACTATGCAGTACATATCGACGCGAGATACCACCCGAACTCCTGCCCGTTTTACCGATATTCTTCTTAGCGGGCTAGCACCTGATGGTGGGCTTTACCTACCCACCGAATACCCACAGCTTGATGACGCTACCTTGACTCGTTGGCGTACCGTCCTTAACACTGAAGGGTATGCGGCACTCGCCGCTGAGGTGCTTCTACTGTTTGTGGACGATATTCCTGCCAAGGATCTTCGTGCCATCACAGCCCGCGCCTACACGTACCCTAAGTTTTCTGATGAGCAGATTGTTCCTGTCTCCACGTTAGAAGACGGTATTTTCTTGGGGCATTTGTCTCAGGGGCCAACGGCGGCGTTTAAAGATATGGCAATGCAACTTTTGGGTGAGCTTTTTGAATATGAGCTTGCACGCCGTGGCGAACGCATGAGCATTGTGGGTGCAACCTCGGGGGATACGGGTTCTTCTGCCGAGTATGCGATGCGTGGGCGTGAGAACATTAACGTTTTTATGCTGACTCCTGCTGGACGTATGACAGAGTTTCAGCAGGCTCAAATGTTTGGTCTTGATGAGCCGAACATTTTTAATATTGCGCTCGATGGTGTTTTTGATGATTGTCAGGATATTGTCAAAGCAATTTCTGCTGACGCACCATTCAAAGAGAAGTACCGTATTGGTGCGGTCAATTCGATTAACTGGGCTCGTCTTCTGGCTCAGATTGTGTACTACGTTTCGTGTTGGATTCGCCTTACCGACCAGAACACTGAGCGTGTTTCGTTCTGCGTGCCAACCGGTAATTTTGGTGATATTTGTGCCGGGCATATTGCCCGTCAGATGGGGCTACCTATTGACCGTCTTATCGTTGCCACCAACGAGAATGACGTATTAGACGAGTTTTTCCGTACGGGGCAGTACCGTGTGCGTTCTTCGGCTGATACGTATAAGACCTCTAGCCCGTCGATGGATATTTCTCGGGCGTCAAACTTTGAGCGTTTTATCTTTGACGTGTTGGGCCGTGACGCGGCAAGGGTCGGGGAGTTGTTTGGTACGGCTGTTGCTTCTGGCGGGTTCTGCCTTGCTGATGATGAGGCGTTCTCTGAGGTGAGTGGCCGTTATGGTTTCCTCTCTGGGAAGTCTACTCATGAGGATCGTATTGCGGTGATTCGTGATTGTTATGAACGCTACGGTGTGCTGCTTGACCCTCATACGGCAGACGGTGTGAAGGTTGCTCGCGGGCTTCGTGAGCAGGTGTCTACTCCGATTGTGTGCCTTGAGACGGCGTTGCCGGTGAAATTTGCTGAAACGATTTATGAGGCGACTGGTACGGAGCCGGAGGTTCCTGAACGTTTTGCCTCTATTCTTGAGGCTGAGCGTCGCGTGAAGGATATGCCGTGTAGTGTTCAGGCAGTGCAGGAGTATATTGTGCAGTGTCTTGGTACTGATTTTTAGGGTGTAGTTTTTCCGCTTCGTGTGGGTGCGCCGGTTCGTACTATTTCATATTATGAAACGTTGGGTGGGTATTCTGCCATGCTACGAACCGGCGTACTACTTTAAGTAGTATGACTGAACAACGCACCCTCAACCTTGCGATTATTCCGGGCGACGGTATCGGCCCAGAAATTGTGGCACAAGCAGAACGCGTCCTTGACGCTGTTGCTACACGAGACGGTTTTACCCTCACCAAAACTACGTATTCTTTAGGTGCAGAGCATTGGCTCGTTACCGGCGAAACTCTCACTGACGAGACGTTGACACAACTAGGTGGGCATGATGCGATTCTTTTTGGCGCGGTAGGTGCCGACCCCCGTTCTGCTCAGGTGCCTTCTGGGCTGATTGAACGTGAGATTCTCCTAAAATTACGGTTTTCGTTTGACCATTTTATTAATCTGCGCCCTTCACGACTATTTGCGGGTGTGAGCTCTCCTTTAGCTGACCCTGGTGACATTGATTTTGTGGTGGTACGTGAAGGCACTGAAGGCCCGTATGTGGGTAATGGTGGTGTGATTCGTGCTGGTACGGATGCTGAGATCGCAACCGAAGTGTCGGTGAACACGGCGTATGGTGTGCAACGGCTAATGCGTTATGCCTTTGAACTGGCGGCACAGCGTGAACGCAAGAAGCTAACGCTGGTACATAAGAATAACGTGCTGGTGCATGCGGGCGGTTTATACACTCGCACTTTAGAACAATTGAGTGCCGAATACCCGCAGGTGAGCGTGGATTATTGCCATGTGGATGCGGCAACTATCTTTTTGACAACTGACCCGTCACGTTTTGATGTGATAGTAACCGATAACCTTTTTGGTGATATTTTGACTGATCAGGCTGGTGCTATTACCGGTGGTATTGGGTATGCGGCGTGCGGAAATATCAATGCTTCGGGGCAGTACCCGTCCATGTTTGAGCCGGTTCATGGTTCTGCACCAGATATTGCGGGGCAGAATGTTGCGAACCCTACGGCAACAATTCTTGCTGCTGCCATGTTGTTACGACATATTGGGTTAGAGGATTCTGCGGCGCGTATTGAACGGGCAGTGGAGCATGACTTGGCAGAACATGCCGGTCAGAGCCGTAACACGGATGTGATTGGTGCAGATATTGTGACGGCTTTAGAGAAAATCTAGTGTTGAGTAGGTGCGGTGTGCTTTGATAGAGAGAACACACCGTATGTGAGGCACTTCGCACAGGGCGTCCTCCGCTTGTGAACGTGAAGAACCTACAACCCCTCACACGAGCAGGCTAACTGCCGGTGTGGCATGAAGAATAATTTGAGAGAAGAGAAACGACGATGTCTTTAACTTTTAGTGTTGAACCCAACCCCTCACCAGCTACCGAAGCTGACCGCGAAAAAGTCTTCGCTAACCCTGGTTTTGGTGACTTTTTCTCTGACCACATGGTCAGCATTGATTGGAAAGGCACATATGCTGACGGCGGAGAGTGGTCTAACGCGCGAGTGAGCGCGTACGCACCGTTGAGCCTTGACCCTGCTTCTTGCGTGTTGCATTATGGGCAAGAAATTTTTGAGGGTGTTAAAGCATACCGTCATGCCGATGGTTCTATTTGGACGTTCCGCCCGCAGGTTAACGCTCAGCGTTTGCAGCGTTCTGCTCGTCGCCTTGCCATGCCAGAACTACCTGAAGAGCTTTTTGTAGAGTCTTTGAAACAGTTGGTGAGTATTGACCGTGAGTGGGTTCCTCGCGGTGAGGGCGAGGCGTTTTATTTGCGCCCGTTCATGATTTCTACCGAGGCGTATTTGGGTGTTCGCCCTGCCCATGAGGTGAAGTATTTGGTGATTGGTTCTCCGGTGGGTAACTATTTTGGTACGGTTGCGCCGGTAGATATTTGGTTGTCTACCCAGTATGCGCGTGCTGGTGTGGGCGGTACGGGTGCCGCTAAGTGTGGCGGTAACTATGCTGCGTCGTTGATTGCTCAACTTGAGGGTGAACAGCATGGTTGCAAGCAGGTCATTTTTAAAGATCCTCACCGTGATGATGCGATTGAAGAGCTGGGCGGCATGAACGTATTCTTTGTTTTTGGTGATGAGAATAAGCTGGTAACCCCTGAGCTGACGGGAACCATTCTTGAGGGTGTGACTCGTCAGTCGATTATTCAGTTGGCGAAAGACCGCGGCATGACGGTGGAGGAGCGTAAGTTTACTCTTGATCAGTGGCGTGAGGGTGTTGCTTCTGGCGCTATTTCTGAGATTTTTGCGTGTGGTACTGCTGCGGTGATTTCTCCTGTGGGTGCGTTGAAGTCTGCTGATGGTGTGATTGCTGCCCCTGGTGATGGTGCTGCTGGTGAGGTGACGTTGAGTTTGCGTCAGGAGCTGGTGGGTATTCAGACTGGTGTGGTTGAGGACCGTCATGGTTGGTTAACACGTTTGGTGTAACACCCAAAATAGTAGTAGCACCCTTCTTATTGGGGAGGGTGTTGTGTGAGGTTTGTGGTGTGTTCTTGTGACTGAAGGGGTGGCAAGGGCACACCACATTTTTATGCGTCATATTAGTGAAAGTATGTGGTGTTTTTGCTGGTGGTGGGCGATAATTATTTCTAGTTCTTATTATTGTTTTTTGAGAAAGGTGATGTGTTGTGGCGAAGAAGGAAGACGCTCGTACCCATGAGGACTTGAAAAATAGGGTTAAGGAGATTTTAGAAGAGATTGGTAAGGACCTGGGGGAATCAACGACACTAAAAATAAATATCTGGAGGTCCTTCGGCTCAACGGTTTCAGAAGCAATCAGGTGTTACCTTGAGCTTTCTAGAATTTATATGTTAGGCAACTACCAAGAGTCACGTAAACACCTGCTAGGGAAAATACTTGATGAAAAAGAGGGTCTTGTTACAAAAGCAAAAAATGACGAGCTTCATCGTAGAGGCATAAATATTTTCCTTAAGAAAATATGGTCAAAAATAGATGTTGAAGAAATTGAGAACTTTGACTTTTCTGGACTGAATCTAAATAACTTTGATTTTTCTAAGGTTAAGAGTTTGTCTAACTGCACTTTTGCTGGTGCTAATCTCAATAGATCTAATTTTTCCGGCGTTCGTTTAATCAGTGTAAATTTCGCCAAGGCTAATCTTAACGGTGCAGATTTTTCTAATTCACAACTTGAGGGTGTTAATTTTGACGGTGCCAATATTATGTACATCCAAGGTATTGACGGGAATGGCTCCATAAAAGGTAACGATTCTTTCAAGAAAGCAGTGGAGATTCACGAGAAGAAGGTGCATGGATTATCTCAAATGTCATCTATTGAAAGTTCAATAGGTAAGGATGTAGAAGAAATTAACAGATTGCGCAATATTGTCAATAAATAAAATAAATATATGTTTTTAGTGTGGTGTTATTGTGATAAATGATAATTCTAGGAAAATAAACTATTTTACTGCACTCCTGTTCTCTTTAGCTCTTTTTTTAATATTCTTTGGGAGAGTTATTTGTGGATTGTGTTTATATGTAATTCTTGCATTACTGCCTGTAGCCGTTTTTTGTATTTATAAAACCAAAAATGATTTTGGTAATAAAAATAGTAAAACTGCTGATATATCTGAAGGGTATGTTGTATATGTTTTACGTCTGATAATTCCATTTATTCTTTTTGTGATTTCTATTTTTTCTTTTCTCTTAGCTCTGGCAAATTTGCATGGTGACTGGAGTGGTATGCGTGAGTCTATCGTTAAGGCGTTGGGTGCTTCTATTGGTGCTATTGGCGTGTTTGCAACAGTTTCAGTCAAGTATAAAAGCGATGAAGAGGAGAGGAATAATACAACGATTAGAGATCTCAATGAGCGTTTGCATGAGATTCTCAAAAATAGGTATAGCACCGATGAGAACCTGCGTGCTTCGAGCTACTTCCAGTTAGCAGGGCTATATAAAGACTGGGGGCTATTGGGGGAGAATTCTGAAATTATTAAGAAGCAACGGAATACTCAGCAGAAGAACATTCTCAAGCTGATTTTTGGTACTGTTCCACAGAAAGAACAAGAACAAGAGAAGAGAGTCCGTTCTTTTCTTGAAATAACGACTTTGAATTCTGTTATTGCTGATATTTTTCCGAATATTCATGACAACGATAAGGAGTCATTCGAGCCTTTCGATTTACAGTATGCTAATTTGTCAGGGCTGACTTTTAGTGAAGTATTCTTTCCTCAGCGGTCTAACTTATCTCATGCCGATTTGACCGATGCAACTCTCATTGAGACGAATTTGACCGATGCAACTCTCATCGAGACGAATTTGACCGACGCAATCCTCTATAAGGCGAAGTTAACTGACGCAAATCTCTCTGAGGCGGATTTAACCAACGCAATTCTCGTTGGGGCGTATTTGACCGACGCAATCCTCTCTGAGGCGAATTTAACTGACGCAATCCTCTATTGGGCGGATTTAACCAGCGCAAACCTCTCTGAGGCGAATTTAACTGACGCAATCCTCTCTGAGGCGAATTTAACTGACGCAATCCTCTATTGGGCGGATTTAACCAGCGCATACCTCGTTGAGGCGAATTTAACTGACGCAATCCTCTATGAGGCGAATTTAACTGACGCAATCCTCTATGAGGCGAATTTAACTGACGCAATCCTCTATTGGGCGGATTTAACCAGCGCAAACCTCTCTAAGGCGAATTTAACTGACACAATCCTCTATGAGGCGAATTTAACTGACGCAATCCTCTATGAGGCGGATTTAACCAGCGCAACCCTCTATGAGGCGGATTTAACCAGCGCAACCCTCTCTAAGGCGGATTTGGTCGGTGTCTTCCTGTATAAGGCGGATTTAACCAACGCAAACCTCTATGAGGCGGATTTAACCAGCGCAAACCTCTCTAAGGCGGATTTAACCAGCGCAACCCTCTATAAGGCGGACTTGACCGACGCATACCTCATTGAGGCGGATTTAACCAGCGCAAACCTCTCTAAGGCGGATTTAACCAGCGCAATCCTCTATAAGGCGGACTTGACCGACGCATACCTCATTGAGGCGGATTTAACCAGCGCAAACCTCTCTAAGGCGGACTTGACCGACACATACCTCGTTGAGGCGGATTTAACCAGCGCAAACCTCTATTGGGCGGATTTAACCAACGCAAACCTCTATGAGGCAGATTTGACCGACGCATACCTCGTTGAGGCGGATTTGCCCGACATAACCTTCCCTGAGGCAGAGCTGACCGACACGGAGCGCTTTTGGGTAGATTTGTTTGACAGAAAGCTCGACCTGGCGGATTTGATTGCGACAGGCCTCCATTGGACGGATTGGACCAATGCAGACGTTGATGAGGAAGATTGGCCCGAGCCAGAGCCCTGTTTGCTGGATTTGATTGATACAGAGCCCTGTTTGCTGGATTTGATTGATACAGAGCCCTGTTGGCCGGATTTGACCGAAGAAGACTTCCGTGGGGGGGAGTGGCGGTCCGAACCAGACCTCCGTGGGGCGGATTTAACCAGCACGGTATACGGAAACAACAGAAATATCTATACAGTTAAATTTTCTGAGGTTCAGAACATCACATCAATCAAGGTAAAAACTGATGAATAACCAAACTAAAGATAACTCCTCTACCACAAAGCTGTTACCTCCTTGGGGAAAATGGTTATATACCCTGATGACGGGTATAAGTGGGGTATTATTCGCGGGTATCGTTGTTTTTGCTTTTTCTGGTGGCGGTGTTGGCGAAGGTGATAAGCCGTGGGAAAGCCTCAGCTATTGGGGCTGGTCTTGGCTTATTCTCCTCCTTGCCTTTGGTGTTTTTGCATTTGGGCAGTATAAGTTTCTTTCTCGCCCGCATAAGCTCGGTTATATTCCGCAGGTGCTCAACTATATTGTTCCCATCTTTTTATGGGCTATTTCTATTGGCATTTGGGTGCTCATTTGGGCAACCTACGGTGGCAACGAACAGTGGAATGATGTGCGCCCAGGCATTATTACTGGCTTTACAGGTCTTGTTGCCGCGGTAGGTGTTCTCGCAACGGTTTCAGTCAATTATAAAAATCATGAAGAAAACCGTATTGCTCAAGCAGAAAATATAGAAAAACAGCTTGAAGAACAACGTAAGACGCGAGAACAACAATATAAAACAGAACAAGAACGGCGCGACAACGAGACAATTAAAGATCTCAATGAACGTTTGCACGAGATTCTCAAAAATAGGCATAGCACCGATGAGAACCTGCGCGCTTCGAGCTACTTCCAGTTAGCGGCGCTATATAAAGACTGGGGGCTACTGGGTGAGAACTCTGAAATTATTGAGGCTCAGCGAAAGGTTCAGCAGAAAAATATTTTAAAGCTGATTTTTGGTACGGTTTCGCAGACGGAAGAACAAGAAGAAAAGAAGAGTGTCCGTTCTTTTATTGAAATAACGACTTTGAATTCTGTTATTGCTGATATTTTCCCGAAGGTCAGTGATACTGATGAGTATAAGGAGTCTTTTGAGCTCTTTGATTTGCAGTATGCGGATTTGTCGGGGCTGAATTTTGATGGTGTGTTTTTTCCTAAAGAGTCTAATTTATCCCATGCTGATTTGACTCATGCAACCCTTAGATCGGCGAATTTGACTTGTGTAAACTTTAGTGGGGCTACTCTTCGAGATGTAGTATTTCTGTATTCAAAATGTGAGTATGCGAATTTTCAGGACGTTTGTTTCCAATATGCAAAATTGTGGAATGTAAATCTTCAGAATTCCTGCCTTTGGGACGCACTATGCCAAAATGTAGATTTTCAGAATGCGGACCTTCAATATGCCGACGCTCGGGGTGCTGATTTTAGTTTTTCGGATTTTCAGTATGCTAATCTCTCTGGTGTAAAATTTTGGGGCGTAAATCTTCAATCTGCAAATCTCTACAAAGCTAATTTTCACGAATCAGATTTTTGGGAGGCTAACTTCCACGGCACAGGGCAATCTCTGACTGTGGACCAACTTATCTCGGCTAACAATATCGAGTCTGTTGAAACAAGAGCATGGAACTTGGAGACTGGTGAATATGGCAAAGAAGACCAAACTCTCAAAAACCTCATCCAAGAAGCCTTAGAAATCCAAAAACAACATAAAAATAGTCAGCCTGATGCGTAGAAAATAAAACCATGGTAGAAAAAAATCGTAAAACAATAAAAGAAAAGTACGAAAATTTCAGAGAGAACCCTGTTCTGTGCATAAAAAAATCTTTTAGCAAGATAAAGCTGTCTTATATTTTCTATGCGTTGCTATCCTTAATTAGTGGAATTCTTATAGGAGGAATATGGGTATTCTCTAGTAGGGGTGGAGAAGGTCTAAAGCCGTGGTCTGACCTGAAGTTTTGGTTTAGTGACGATAGGATTTGGATGTTTAGTGGTGTAGGTGTTATACCACTAATGTTCATTTTCTATCTTAATAAAAGATTATCATTATCTGATGTTTTTTATTCGGTTCTATCCTGTGTTAGTGGAATTCTTATAGGGGGAATATGGGTATTCTCCAGCAGGGGTGGAGAAAATCAAAAACCGTGGTCTGACTTGCAGTTTTGGTTTAGTGACATTCGGATTGTATGTCTTGGTGTTATAGGATGTACTCTACAATTATTCTTTATAAGTCAGAAAGAAAAACTAAACTATATTGGTAAAATTATTTACTACATAGTTCCTCTATTCACCTTTATTATTTCTATCGGTATTTGGACTCTTGTCTGGTCAAAATATGATGGAACGTGGTCAAATATCCAGCAAGGAATTATTACTGTATTTGCTGGTCTTATCGGCGCTATCGGTGTTTTTGTAACAGTTGCCGTAAACTACGAAAACCATGAACAAAATCGCAACATTCAATCTGAGATAGAACGTAAACGACGCAAGACTGAACAAAAAATAGAGAACACTCGGCGCGATAACGAGACGATTAAAGATCTCAATGAACGTTTGCACGAGATTCTGAAAAATAGGCATGATAGCGATGATGGTGTGCGCGCTTCAAGCTACTTCCAGTTAGCAGGGTTGTATAAAGACTGGGGACTGTTAGGGAAGAACTCTAAAATTATTGAGGCTCAGCGGAAGGTTCAGCAAAAGAACATATTGAAGCTGATTTTTGGTACGGTCTCGCAGACGGAAGAACAAGAGCAAAAGAAGAATGCTCGTTCTTTTCTTGAGATAAGGACTTTGAACTCTGTTATTGCTGATATTTTCCCAAAGGTCAGTGATACTGATGAGTATAAGGAGTCTTTTGAGCCTTTTGATTTACAGTATGCTGATTTGTCAGGGTTGACCTTCGATGAGGTGTTTTTTCCTGATAGGTCAATCTTATCTCATGCAGATTTCATTTGCTCAAGCCTTCAAGGCGTAAACCTTCAATGTGCACGCCTTCAAGGCGTAAACCTTCAGAACGCAGAACTCTGGCGTGCAGACCTTCAGGACGCAGACCTTCAGGACGCAGACCTTCTGTGCGCAGACCTTCAGGGCGCGAACCTTCGAGGTGCAAACTTTCAGAACACGGAACTTTTACTCGCAGACCTTCCGTACGCAAACCTTCAGGACGCAAACCTCTGGCGCGCAAACCTTCAGAACGCAAAACTTTGGAATGCAGACCTTTGGAATGCAAAACTTTGGAATGCAGACCTTCAGGGTGCAGACCTTCAGAACGCAAAACTTCAGAACGCAAAACTTCAGGGTGCAGACCTTCAGAGTGCAGACCTTCAGAGTGCAGACCTTCAGGACGCAGACCTTCAGAACGCAAAACTTCAGGGTGCAGACCTTCAGAGTGCAGACCTTCAGGGTGCAGACCTTCAGAGTGCAGACCTTCAGGACGCAGACCTTCAGAGTGCAGACCTTCAGGACGCAAACCTCTATGGAACGGCCGAACGGCTTAGTTCTGAACAGCTTGCGCAAGCTCAGAATATCGAATCTGTTGAAACGCGAGAATGGGATTGGGACTTTTATGAATACGGTGAAGAAGACCGCGCTCTCAAAAACCTCATCCAAGAAGCCCTAAAAATTCAAGAAGTACGGAAGAATAATCCTCCTCAAAACTCGTAGCACTATGCGCACGCGCCTCAAACGCGGTAGCCTATAAACTATGCGCATTGCTCGATACACCAAAGAAGACCAACTACACTTCGGCGTCGTAGAAGGTGCCGAAGGAGAAGAAACCATCACCGAACTCCTCGGAGACCCGTTCTACCGCGGAATCGAACGCTCTAACACCAGCTACCCGCTTCAAGACGTTCGCCTGCTCTCACCCATCATTCCGCGTTCCAAAATTATCGGTGCTGCCCGAAACTGGCACGACCACGCCACCGAACTCGGCAACAGCACCCCCACCAGCCCACAATTCTTCCTCAAGCCTAATACTTCCGTCATTGGCCCTTCAGACCCCATCACCTTGCCAGAATGGTCCGAAGACGTCTCCTACGAAGGGGAGCTCGCCATCATCATTGGGCGTATCGCCAAATCTGTCACCCCAGAACGTGTACGTGACGTCATCTTTGGGTACACCGTCGCTAACGACCTCACCGCACGCGACGTACAACAAACCGACCTGCAATGGGCGCGCGCCAAAGGATTCGACGGCTCCTGCCCACTCGGCCCATGGATCGAAACCGACCTCGACCCAGACGCACTCTCCATCAAAACGTGGATTGACGGAGACCTCAAACAAGACGGCACCACCTCAGACATGATTTTCTCAGCCACCGAACTCGTCTGCGCAGCATCCGAAATGTTCACGCTCCTACCCGGCGACGTCATCCTCAGCGGAACACCCGAAGGAGTTGGCACCTTGCACGAAGGAAACGAAATTGAGATTGAAGTCGAAGGTATCGGCTCACTGATTAACATCGTTCGCCGCTAACACACACTGTTCGCGGTATATTCACCATCTTGTATCGACTAAGAAAGAACTGTAAAAACACCCCATGACAGATATGACCGTCAAACTCAACAACCCCACCGAAACCCGCGTACGATTCTGCCCCTCACCAACAGGCACGCCCCACGTCGGCATGGTGCGCACCGCATTATTCAACTGGGCGTACGCACGCCACACCGGCGGTAAACTTATCTTCCGTATCGAAGACACCGACGCCGCACGCGACTCCGAAGAATCCTTCAACCAAGTACTCGAATCCTTGCACTGGCTCGGAATCGAATGGGACGAAGGCGTTGGTGTCGGTGGCCCGCACGCCCCCTACCGTCAATCAGAACGTGGAGAAATCTACCAAGACGTCATCAAAAAACTTGTAGACGGCGGATACGTTTATGAAGACTTCTCCACCCCAGAAGAAGTAGAAGAACGTCGCCGTGCACGCGGTGAAGACCCAAAACTTGGGTACGACAACTTCGACCGCAACCTCACTGAAGAACAAAAAGAGCAATACCGTGCTGAAGGGCGCCAGCCTGTTCTGCGTTTGCGTATGCCCGATGAAGACATCACCTTCAACGACCTCGTACGTGGCGAAATCACGTTCAAAGCCGGCACCGTACCCGACTATGTGGTGGTTCGCGCCAACGGTAAACCGCTTTACACTCTCGTTAACCCTGTTGATGACGCTCTTATGGGTATTACTCATGTGCTTCGTGGTGAAGACTTGCTTTCTTCCACACCGCGTCAGATTGCGCTTTATCGTGCGCTCGTGCAGGTTGGTGTGGCACAGTTTATCCCCGAATTTGGGCACCTTCCATACGTGATGGGTCAAGGCAATAAGAAACTCTCTAAACGAGACCCAGAGTCAAACCTGTTCTTGCTACGCGATAGCGGCTTCATCAAAGAAGGCCTGCTCAACTACCTTGCCCTGCTCGGCTGGTCGCTCTCACACGATGAAGACATTTTCACCATTGATCAGCTCGTAGAACACTTCGACGTTAAAGATGTTCTCGCTAACCCGGCACGTTTTGACGTGAAAAAAGCTGAGTCCATTAACGGTACGCATATTCGCCGTCTCGACGCCGAAGACTTCTGCCACCGACTTGTCCCATACCTACACGCTGGGGGAGTGCTACCCGTTGAAACGTTTGCAGAGCTTTCAGCAGAACAGCAGAACATTTTGACCGAAGCTGCGCCACTGGTTCAAGAGCGTATGCAGTTGCTCGGCGAAGCACCCGGTATGCTCGGGTTCTTGTTCATTGCTGATGAGCAGGTCACTATTGCTGAGGATGCTCGTAAACAGCTCAAAGAGTCTGCCCCCACCGTGTTGCAGGCTGCGCTAGAGGTGCTCGAACCTCTCGAAGATTTTACGGCTGAGAACATTCAGCAGGTGCTTCGTGAAGCCATCGTCGAGGGCCTTGAGATTAAGCCTCGTTTGGCGTTCGGCCCGTTACGTACCGCCATTTCGGGTGCGCGTGTTAGCCCACCATTATTTGAGTCAATGGTGATTCTTGGTAAAGAATCTTCGTTGAATCGTTTGCGTGCTTTGCACACAGACCTCAGCGCATAAAAACACAACCGCACCTATTGCACAGCACAGCGAATAAGTGCGGGTAATAGGGGAGTGCCCTCATGCCTACGTTGGCATGAGGGCACTCCTGTTATGAGGGGCTGTTCACCTTCACCGCTAAAATGTGACACATGTCTATGCTTTTTGATTTGCGCGGATACAAAAACTCGTATAGAGTTATTACTCGTTGCAAAGATGAGTTCATCCGAGTAACACATAATGGGATATGGTGTAATTGGCAACACTACGGTTTCTGGTACCGTCATTCTAGGTTCGAGTCCTGGTATCCCAGCGATATTTTCTATCCTTTGTGAAAGAAAATATTTTCGGCCCCATCGTATAGCGGCCTAGTACTCCGCCCTCTCACGGCGGCAACACCGGTTCAAATCCGGTTGGGGTCACAGGCTAAAACCCTCCAATGTTCTCATTGGAGGGTTTTTCTATACCCCTAAAAAACGGCACGCCTCACAACACCTAACATCTTGTGACGCAGTTCATGAGGGTCTGAGTTGTAGCAAACACAAAACACCTAGTAGACTACACAGGTAGGTCACAGACCATACGGCCCCATCGTATAGCGGCCTAGTACTCCGCCCTCTCACGGCGGCAACACCGGTTCAAATCCGGTTGGGGTCACACACTAAAACCCTCCAACCATAGTGTTGGAGGGTTTTTCTTATATGTTTTAACAAACAAAAAACCTCCACCCAAGAACCACAGCAGAACACTCAACAGCCGGTAAGATAAAGCTGTGGAAAAAACAAACACAACACCTCGCACCGCACCAAACATCACCGCAGAACTCGACGCCATGCGCCGAGCACGAGACACACTCGAAAACCTCACACTGCCACTAGAAACCACCGAAGTCGACGAACACCGTGCACTACTGAAAAAAACACGCACCCAACTCGACGACTACGTACTACCACGCCTCGCCACACTCGACGCACCACTAACCGTCGTCGTAGGCGGCTCCACAGGCGCCGGCAAATCAACACTAGTTAACACCCTCCTCGGGCAGGCCATCACACGCTCCGGCGCAATACGCCCCACCACACGCCAACCCGTCCTCATCCACCGCGAAGAAGACGCACCGGCACTGGCCCCAGAACGCATCCTGCCACACCTCGAACGCATCCAAACCCACGACGGAAAACTCGTCGGCGCAGACCCAACACTCACCGACCAAATCTACACCGTCCAAACAGAGAACATACCCGCCGGTATCGCCCTCATCGACGCACCCGACGTAGACTCCGTCAGCGAAGACAACCGCCGACTCGCAAAACAACTACTCTCCGCCGCAGACCTCTGGCTCTTCGTCACCACCGCAAACCGCTACGCCGACGCCGTACCCTGGGAACTACTCACCGAAGCCGCTGCACGCGACATCACTATCGCGGTCGTACTCAACCGTGTACCAGAAGGCGCGGAACAAGAAATTGAAGAAGACCTCCGCCACATGCTACAACGTGCCGGAATCACCCCAGCACACCTACTAACCGTCAACGAACAAGAACGCGACGAACAGGGCATGCTCTCACGCATGAGCATCACCTCACTGATTTACTGGCTCAGCGAACTCGGCGCAAACTCCGAAGAACGCACCCGCATCGCACAACAAACCCTCGAAGGGGCAGTACGCACCGCCGGTGAACGCATCAAAACCCTCGCGCACGCCCAAGAACAACAACACGACACCGCTCAACGGCTCACCTACATCGTCGAAGACTCCTATATTCAAGCCGTCAAAAACGTCATAGAATCCACACAAGACGGCGCACTCCTTCGCGGAGAAGTACTCTCACGCTGGCAAGACTTCGTTGGCACCGGAGAATTCTTCCGCAACATCGAAACCAGTATCGGACGACTGCGCGACAGAGTCTCAGGGATCTTCAGAGGAAAACCCAGCCAAGCCATCGTCGTTGAACAAGCACTCGAAGTCGGCTTGCACTCAGTGATCGTAGAACAGAGCGCACAAGCGGCAGAAAACGTGCAACGCCGCTGGAACGAAGAACGCGCAGGGCGAGCACTCCTTGCCGGAGAAGACCTCGGAAAACTCCCTGAAGACCTCCCCGCAACTGTTGCCGAAGAAATCCGCCAATGGCAACAAGACATCATGAAAATGATGACAGAAGAAGGCGCAGGCAAACGACAACGCGCCCGCTTCCTCTCACTTGGAATCAACGCCACAGCCGTTATTCTCATGGTTGCTGTCTTCTCTATGACCGGCGGACTGACCGGAATTGAAGCCGGTATTGCCGGCGGTTCTGGCGTGGTTGGCACTAAACTCCTCGAAGCAGTCTTCGGAGAAGACGCCGTACGACGTATGGCTCAAGGGGCACGTAAAAACCTCGAACTACGTATCCAAAAAATCTTCTCAGAACACGCCACCACCTTCATCCAAAAAATTGATGAGAACCACCTCGGAGCATCCACCAACGAAGTGCAAGAAGCCGCACGCACTGTTGCGCAGGTTGCTCAACAACTCAAAAGGGGACGCTAAACGATGCCCGCAACACGAGAAAACCACATGACCACACTCTCCGCTAGAGTTGACGCACTCAACCATGCTGTAGAACAAGGCACCGGAAGGGTCGCCCCCGAAACGCTCACCTACGCCCAAGACGTTCTCGACCGCACTAAACGCCGCCGAGAACTCTCCTCAGAACACACCGTCGTTGGGTTCTTTGGGGCAACAGGTTCGGGAAAGTCATCCCTTTTCAATGCCGTCATTGGTGAAGATATTGCCCGTAGTGCAGCACGACGCCCCACCACCTCCACCGCGCAAGCAGCTATCTGGGGTGAAGAAGGCAGCGAACAACTACTGAACTGGCTAGAAGTAGAACACCGTGTCGTGATGGACACCCACCCCGAACACGCTGTGCAAGCACTCAACCAAGCTGATATTCCGCTATCGCACGGGCTGTGGAATAAAGTGCGCTCTGCCATCGGTAAAAGCGCCACCGAAAAACGCTCTGGCGGGCTCATCCTCCTTGACCTACCAGACTTTGATTCCGTCGAAAAAGCAAACCGCCGTATCGTGGAACGTATGGCAGGGTGCGTGGACGTGCTCGTCTGGGTTTTTGATCCACAAAAATATGCTGACGCCGTCATTCACCACGAGTTCATTGCACCCATGGCAGAACACGGCGCGGTCATGATGGCTGTGATGAACCAGTCCGATAAGCTACATGCTGAAGAAATACCTGCTGTTCTCGATTCTCTCGAACGTCTACTTGCAGAAGACGGGCTGAGTCGTTCATTCTTGAGCAAACCCTTGGCGGTCTCGGCACGAACCGGTTATGGTATCGAATCGTTACGCGGGGCGCTTGGGCGAGTTGCTGCCGAAAAATCAGCGGCTCTAGAACGTATCGACGCAGACCTCGACGCTGTCCACCAAAAACTTGGTGAATACGACGGTGGAGGATACCCCGACGGTGTGACCGGCACTGGTGTACGTCTGCTAGATCATGCGCTCTACGAAGCTAGTGGTGCACCTGCTGTTGTGAAAGTTGCTGAAAAATCTTATCGACTGCACGCAAGCGCACATACCGGTTGGATTGCAACCCGTTGGATGCTCAAATTCAAACCAGACCCTCTCAAACGACTCAACTTGCATCGTGCTGGTGAAGAGAAAACGCTCACCCGTTCATCGTTGCCACCGATGAATGAGACGCAAAAGTCAGTGATGAGTTCGGGGATTCGCCGTTTTGCAGATGGCGTCTCGGAAGGGGTTGGGCAGCCGTGGAGTCATAGTATTCGTGAAGCGGCTCGCTCCCGTCAAGAAGAACTTCCTCAAGCGCTTGAACGGTGTATTGCCACTACCGACTATCAGGCTCAGAAAAAACAATGGTGGTGGCATCTGCTGAACATAGTGCAGTGGCTTGCGCTCTTTAGCGCGGTTGCTGGTCTGCTGTGGCTTACCGTTTTAGCGTGTGCCGGATATTTTCAGCTACGCTTACCAGCCCCACCCTATGTGGAAGGGTTCCCGTTCCCGCTCCCCACATTATTAGTGTTGACCGGTATTGGTTTGGGTTTGTGTGTTGGGTTATTGGGGCGTTTCTTCTCGTGGATAGGGCAGAAGTTCTATGCGCGAAAAGTGTCTCGTCAGATTGCTGGTAACATTGCCCATGTCTCTGAAGAGTACATTGTTGATCCTGTACGTTCGGAGGTCAGCAGACATGCCTTGTTCTGTGAATCTTTAGAGCAGGGGCAACGCTAAAAATATTGAGGAGCCGTCGTGCCTGAACAAGAGATAACGTTACCGAAGGA
Organism: Rothia sp. CCM 9418; assembly: GCF_048512825.1. NCBI lineage: Bacteria > Bacillati > Actinomycetota > Actinomycetes > Micrococcales > Micrococcaceae > Rothia > Rothia sp. CCM 9418. The sequence goes on along the minus strand of NZ_JBLXXX010000002.1, from coordinate 143,868 downwards.
GCTTTCTATCCGCTTATATGAAGAGCGCGATGAGCTTTCTTGGGTGCGTTGTCGTCTCCTCTCCTTTTTAGATTGCAGTTATTTTGACGACGTACACCGCTACCGTGAACTCTACGAAAACCCTGCCGTCTGTGTGGTTGCCACTCGTGGTGAACAGATCGTGGGATTTTTAGATATTGAGTATGAAGAAGTCGCTGGGCAAGTGTGTAGCACCGAGGGGGAGCGTGGCGGTGTGATGTGGCATCTTGGTGTTTTGCCAGAATACCGTCAGATGGGTGTTGCCACGAAAATGTTTGAGTTCGCGTGTGAACGTTTACGCGCTGTCGGCGTTTTTCGTATTCAAGCGTGGACTCAAGACGATGTTCCCGCGAACTCTTGGTACCGTACTCAAGGATTTGAACAATTTACCGCGCATTTGAATGTGTTTGCGCGAGGCCTTATAAGCAAGGGACAGATGAGTGACTTGCTACCTGGTATTGAAGATTCGTGGAAGTATCTTCCGCATATTCGTTCGCTGAACTTTGAGGCCCCTTGTGAAGCGCGTGAAGAGTTAGAGCGGCTCAGCTACCGTATCCATGAGGTGCGTGGCTATGAGTTGAATCTACAACCTGAGACTTCACCGAATATGTAGAGGTGTGCTAAAACTTTTTGATAACGCTACGGCCCCTGTTGGCGTGTATTTTCCTTTGTGAAAGTTTCTTGGAAGATACACCCTTGGGGGTGCCGTAGTTTTTTGTCTCGTAGTGTTTTAGGAGGCGTTGCGTAGCGCGTCAGTTAGTTGTGCTGCGGCTTGGCAGACAACTTCTGCGTGGAGTCGCCCCGGCTGACGGGTGAGACGTTCAATGGGGCCAGAGATAGAGATAGCGGCGATGACTTTACCGGTTGGTCCGTGTACAGGTGCCGAAACTGAGGCTGTGCCGCGTTCTCTTTCTCCTACGGATTGTGCCCAGCCACGTCTACGAACTGCCGCTAACATGGTGGCGGTAAAGCGTGCGTTGCGTAGGCCTTCAAGAAGTCGAGAGTGATCTTCCCATGCGGTGAGTATTTGTGCGGCGGAGCCTGCCTTCATGGAAAGTTGTGTTCCTACGGGGATGGTGTCGCGTAGTCCGATGGGGCGTTCTGCTGAGGCGACGCATACACGCCAGTCTCCTTGACGGCGGTACACCTGAGAACTTTCGCCGGTAACGTTTCTGAGGTTGTTGAGGATAGGGCCGGCGGCACTAATGAGTCGGTCTTCGCCGGAGGCGGAGGAGAGCTCGCCAATACGTGGGCCGAGGGCGAATCGTCCTTGGGAGTCTCGTGAGACGAGCCGGTGGTGGACGAGTGCTACTGCTAGGCGGTGTGCGGTAGGGCGAGCGAGCGCGGTTGCTTCAACGAGTTGGGAGAGGGATGCAGGGCCAGACTCGAGTCGGTTGAGGATGGCTGCTGCTTTGTCGAGAACTCCTACCCCTGAGGATGTTTTGAGTTCTGGTTTGTCGTTGGTCATGGATTCCTCCAAGTGTGTAGCGTGGGGGACGCTTGATAGGTGCTTCATAGGTAGATGCTACTTAATCAGCACCATGATAGATATTTATGCATGTGTAGGTAAAATTATTACATTCTCAATATGTGATATGCAAGTTCATTTTATGGAAAGTTCCACTCTTTCTCGACAAAATATAAACAACATCACCACAGCACAAGGAAAAACCATGAAAGAAAGCACCCCAGACGCCCACATACACACACCCCGCACCCTCGCCGAAAAAGTATGGCAAGCCCACACCGTCGTCACCGGAGACAACGGAAAACCAGACCTACTCTACATCGACCTCCACCTCGTCCACGAAGTCACCTCACCCCAAGCATTCGAAGGCCTACGACTCGAACAACGCCCCCTACGGAGACTCGACCTCACCATCGCCACCGAAGACCACAACACACCCACCGAAAACATCTTCACCACCATCGCCGACCTCACCTCACGCACCCAAATCGAAACACTCCGCAAAAACGCCCAAGAATTCGGCGTACGCATCCACTCACTCGGAGACATCGAACAAGGCATCGTCCACGTCGTCGGCCCCCAACTCGGACTCACCATGCCCGGAATGACCATCGTCTGCGGAGACTCCCACACCTCCACCCACGGAGCATTCGGCGCACTCGCCTTCGGTATCGGAACCTCAGAAGTCGAACACGTCATGGCAACACAAACACTGCCACTAGCACCCTTCAAAACCATGGCCATCAACGTCGAAGGCACCCTCAAACCAGGAGTCACCGCCAAAGACATCATCCTCGCCGTCATCGCCGAAATCGGCACCGGCGGAGGACAAGGCTACGTCCTCGAATACCGCGGTTCCGCCATCCGCTCACTCTCGATGGAAGGACGCATGACCATGTGCAACATGTCCATCGAAGCCGGAGCACGCGCCGGAATGGTCGCCCCCGACGAAACCACCTTCGAATACGTCAAAGGACGCGAACACGCCCCCACCGGAAAAGACTGGGAAGAAGCGCTCGCCTACTGGAAAACCCTACCCACCGACGAAGGCGCTGTCTTTGACCGAGAAATCTTCATCAACGCAGACGAACTAGAACCCTTCGTCACCTGGGGAACCAACCCCGGACAAGGCGTACCACTATCACACAACGTGCCACACCCCGAAGACTTCGCAGAAGAAAACGACAAAGTAGCCGCAGCGAAAGCCCTCGAATATATGGGACTCACCGCAGGCACCCCCATGAAAGACATCCCTGTAGACGTCGTATTCCTCGGCTCCTGCACCAACTCCCGCATCGAAGACCTACGCGCCGCAGCAGACATCATTAACGGACAAAAAATTGCCCCCGGTGTGCGTATGATGGTCGTCCCCGGTTCCCAAAAAGTACGTGCACAAGCAGAAGCCGAAGGCCTCGACAAAATCTTCCAAAACTTTGGTGCAGATTGGCGTTTTGCCGGATGCTCCATGTGCCTCGGCATGAACCCCGACCAACTCGCACCAGGGGAGCGCTGCGCCTCCACCTCCAACCGAAACTTTGAAGGACGCCAAGGCAAAGGTGGACGCACCCACCTCGTCTCACCATTAGTCGCAGCAGCCACCGCCATCCGCGGTACACTTAGCTGCCCCAGCGACCTCTAAGCCCAACACCACACAAATAAGCCGCCCAACGCACAAGGAACACAACACCGATGGAACCCATCATCAAACACACCGGAATCGGAGTACCACTACACGCCTCCAACGTAGACACCGACCAAATCATCCCCGCCGTCTACCTCAAACGCGTCACCAAAACAGGATTCGACGACGCACTCTTTGCCAACTGGCGCAAAGACGAAAACTTCATCCTCAACCAAGAACCCTACAAACACGGCAGCGTACTAGTTGCAGGCCCCGACTTTGGCACTGGTTCTTCCCGTGAACACGCCGTATGGGCACTCAAAGACTATGGGTTCAAAGTCGTTATCTCCGCACGCTTTGCCGACATCTTCCGCGGAAACTCCGGAAAACAAGGACTGGTCGCCGCCCAAGTACGTCAAGATGACGTTGAACTTATCTGGAAAACCCTCGATAACGAACCCGGTACAGAAATTACCGTAGATCTCGAAACTAAAACCATTACTTGCGGGGCACTGACCGTACCTTTCCACATCGACGACTACGTCCGGTGGCGTCTCATGGAAGGACTCGACGATATCGGGCTCACACTCCAACACGAGGACGCCATCACCGAATACGAAAAAAACCGTCCAGCATGGCTACCTAAAACCCAATAAAATAGGTAACACCATTTTGTGCCAACATAAAAGGGGACAAGCTTTACCCTCTTGATAAAGTTCACAGTGTACCGAATAGCACCCAAAACCCCTAAAAACTCGTGAAAAAATGTCATGAGAACCGCTTTTTGATATTGAACACTCAAACTAAACACAAAGACAGGGCTCTCATGACTTATTGTTAAGTAAAGTTCACTGTAGTTTTATGTGGACGACTCTTCATACGAGAGTCCAAAAACATAGGCACAGCACCAAGCTATGCCGGATCGCTCGCACATAAAGAACATCCGGTTCTTACTTATACGATTGGAAGCATATGATCAGCGCACTGCGAATTGAAGGTGGAACCCCACTAGTAGGTGAAGTGAAAGTACGCGGAGCTAAAAACCTCGTACCTAAAGCAATGGTTGCTGCTCTCTTAGGCAGCTCACCTTCTCTATTGCGCAATGTTCCAGAAATCAAAGACGTCAAGGTCGTTACCGACCTCGTAGAACTACACGGCGTCACCGTCGAACACAACCGCGAAACCGGTGAACTAACACTCGACCCAAGCAACGTCTCCCGCGCCGAAAACGCAGACATCCACGCACACGCAGGAGACTCCCGCATCCCCATCCTGCTTTGCGGACCACTACTACACACCCTCGGCGAAGCCTTCATCCCAGACCTTGGCGGCTGCCGTATCGGCGACCGCCCCGTAGACTTCCACTTCAAAGTACTTCAAGACTTCGGCGCAAAAATCGATAAGCAAGAAAACGGCATTTCAATTAAAGCCCCTAAAGACGGTCTCAAAGGTAACACCATCAAACTCGACTACCCTTCTGTAGGCACCACCGAGCAAGTTCTGCTCACCGCTGTCCTCGCACAAGGTAAAACCGAGCTTAAAAACGCTGCCGTTGAGCCTGAAATCATGGATCTTATTGCCGTCTTACAGAAAATGGGCGCGGTCATCACCGTCGAAACAGACCGACAAATCATCATCGAAGGCACCGACCGTCTCGAAGGATACACGCACGACGCACTACCAGACCGCAACGAAGCAGCATCATGGGCATCCGCCGCTCTTGCAACCGGTGGCGACATCTTCGTCCGTGGCGCACACCAAAAAGACATGAGCACCTACCTCAACGTCTTCCGCAAAATGGGTGGTGGCCTCGACATCCGCACCGACGGTATCCGCTTCTATCACCCCGGTACTGAGCTGAACCCGCTCTTCCTCGAAACCAACGTTCACCCTGGCTTCATGACAGACTGGCAACAGCCCCTCGTCGTCGCGATGACCCAAGCACAAGGCGTCTCTGTACTTCACGAAACCGTCTACGAAAACCGTTTCGGCTTCACCGACGCACTCATCAAGATGGGCGCAACCGTACAAGTTCACCGCGACTGCCTTGGCCCTACCGAATGCCGTTTCGGAAATAAGAACTTCCGCCACTCCGCAATCATCACCGGAAAATCAAAACTTCGTGGCGCAGACATCAACGTCCCAGACCTCCGCGGTGGCTTCTCCCACGTTATCGCTGCACTTGCTGCAGAAGGCACCTCAAACGTCACCGGAGTATCTGTCATCTCCCGCGGTTACGAACACTTTGGTGACAAGCTCACAGCCCTTGGCGCAAAATTTGAGGTTATCGACTAAAATGGCAGGTTCACAGCCACGGCAAGCATTGACAGGACTTAAACCCACTCCTTCTGGTGACGCACTATACCGCGTACTAGGACACAGTGCACGAGTGCTCTACCACTGCTTAATGGGACTGAAAATCGAGGGAATTGAAAAACTCCCACGAGACCGCGGATACCTCGTCGTCTCTAACCACCTTTCAGAAGTAGACCCCATTACGATTGCCTACCCTGTGTTCCTCACCGGAACTTTACCCAGATTCTTAGCAAAAGAATCACTCTTTAGAGCACCCGTCATCGGCTGGATTCTTCGCAAACTTGCTCACATCCCCGTGGCACGAGGATCCATCGACGCGCGTAAATCATTAGAGACCGCGCAAAACGTGCTCGAATCTGGGGGAGCTGTGGTCATCTACCCTGAAGGAACTCTCTCCGAAGACCCCCAAGGGTGGATGATTGCAGCACGAACCGGCGCCGCACGACTCGCCTTCGCAACAGGAGTTCCTGTCTACCCCATCGCCCACTGGGGAGACCAAGAATTTCTATCCCCAACAGGTAAGTTCCGCCCTTTCCCTCGTAAAAAAGTGCAGGTTAAAATCGGTGACCCCATCGACTTCTCTGACCTTCAAGGAAGCAGCCCAGCAGCGGCACCCACTAGAGAAGACCTCACCACTGCCACAGAGCGTATGGTCTCAGCCATTACCGCACTATTAGAAGACATCCGAGGTGAAAAAGAGCCAGAAGGGCGATGGAACCCCATCACCAGACGGCGCGAACTACCCGGAGAAAAACATTAGGAGAACCATGAGCGTTGCCCCAGCTACCACAGCCCAAAACACCAACAACATCCGCAAAATTGCTGTTCTTGGCGCCGGTAGCTGGGGCACTGCTTTTGCTAAAATCACCGCAGACACCGCACGCGAAAAGAACAGCGGAATACAAACCATCCTCTGGGGACGAAACCCCGAACGTATGGAACAATGCCGTGCTACACGGATGAACACCGCATACTTTCCACAGCTCGTGTTGCCGGAGAACCTAGAGTACACCTCCAACATCTTGGAAGCCTTAGCCGGCGCCGACATCATTGTGCTAGCAATACCAGCACAATCATTGCGCGAACAGCTCAAAAACTTCATCACACACATCCCTCCACATGCGATTCTGATATCACTTGCTAAAGGGTTAGAACAAAACACTGGGCTAAGAATGTCCGAAGTGATTGTTCAAGTTCTTGAAGAAGCTGGAGACCCTCACGCCATCGAACGCGTAGCTGTGCTCTCAGGCCCCAACCTCGCCCGAGAAATTGTTGCAGAACAACCGACAGCTTCTGTTATCGCCGCACACCACGAAACTACTGCAGCGCTACTGGCTGAACTATGCAACTGCTCATATTTTCGCCCCTACACAGGAACCGATATTATTGGTGTAGAAATAGGCGGAATTGTCAAAAACATTATCGCCTTATGCGTGGGAATCTGCGAAGGAAAAGACTACGGAGATAACTCCAAAGCATCAGTGATGACCCGTGGCCTTGCCGAGACTACCCGCTTAGCAGTAGCGCTCGGTGCAGACCCCCAAACATTGAGCGGACTAGCCGGCATGGGCGACCTCATCGCAACCTGTTCCTCTTCTCTCTCACGAAACCACACTGCCGGGCGACTACTGGCTGAGGGAGTACGACCAGAACAACTCAATGAAGTGATGACACAAACTGCAGAATCTATCAAGTCGGCTGCAGCCGTCGTCGAACTTGCCCATCAACACCACGTTGAAATGCCTATCTGTGAAGCTGTCGTGGCAGTATTGAACGGAACCCTGACCGTTGAAACTCTTGCCCCACGACTTCTTGGCAGAACCCTCAAACACGAAAACCATACACAACGCTAGAATAAGTGTTGTTACTTTTCCCCGACACCCCTAAAAGAGACTTTGAGAGAGTTACATGTCTAATAGCACCGTTACCAAACCCACCGTTGCAGTACTTGCCGGTGGAACATCTTCAGAACATTCCGTGTCTCTTGTGAGCGCATCGGGTGTACTCAACGCCATTGATACTCAAACCTACGATGTTGTCGTTATCGGCATCACCGAAGAAGGCCGCTGGTATTTAAGCTCTCCTGAAGAAATCAACAAACTCGTGAACGAAGCGGCACAAGAAACAGCTCAAACAGGCAAAGAAGTCAAAGCATACTTCCGCGGTTCACAAGAACAAGTTTTCCTTCCCCTCGGTGAAGGCGACTCAAAACTTCGTCTATGCTCAGAAGGCGCTACAGAATTTCGTCTAGGCCCTAGCATCGACGTCGTATTCCCCGTCCTGCACGGACCCTTTGGCGAAGACGGAACGGTGCAAGGTCTCCTCGAAAGTGCAGGCCTCAAATACGTTGGATGTGGTGTTGCATCTTCTGCTATCGGTATGGATAAGCACTTCATGAAAGTTGCGTTTGAATCTGCTGGACTGGATGTTGGACCCTACGTCGTCGTCACACACCGCCAATGGAAAATGAACCCTGAACAAGCTCGACAAGAGATTAACAAACTCGGATACCCCGTGTTCGTCAAACCAGCGCGTGCTGGTTCCTCCTACGGAATTAGCAAAGTTGAATGTGAAGCAGACCTAGACGCCGCTATTGCCGAAGCACAAAAACACGACCCCAAAATTATTATTGAAGCAGGTATTGACGGTCGCGAACTCGAATGTGCCGTACTTGAAGTGTCTTCTACGGAACTTCCCATCAGCTCATATGTTGGTGAAATTATCAATGAGGACCAAAAATTCTATGACAGCACAGAAAAATATGATCCTAAGAGCAAGACCAAAACAGTTTGTCCTGCCACATTAGATGAAGACACCCATACACGTCTTCGTGCTCTAGCAGTTCAGGCTTTCCTCTCCCTAGACTGCGAAGGTCTTGCTCGTGCAGACTTCTTCTACACTCAAGAAGGAAAGCTCGTTATCAACGAAGTGAACACGATGCCTGGCTTTACTCCTATCAGCATGTATAAAACAATGTGGGAGAAAACTGGACTCAAATACACAGATCTCGTAGATCGTCTTATTGCATTGGCCCTTGAGCGCCCACTAGGCTTGCGCTAAAACCTAAGAATTCCTCTCATCATGGCAACAAGCTTTTAATCAGGAGTTTGGCTAACACAGAGACGTTAGCCAAACTCCTGATGATGTTTAAGAATCTAAACGGAGCTCGTCACTAAGGTTCGTGCACACCTTAGTCTGGGGGAGCTGTTTCACCGCCGAACTAAGGTGAACTAATAACGTCGAGGAAGAAATTTTTTCGGCGTCAAAAGTGACACGTATGGCTGGAGAACGTCCAAAAGTTGTAGCATCCCACGTTCCTGTTGGCTGCTGAACCGACTGCTGAGCCTGTTCTTGTTCTTTTGAAGGTTTAAGAATCCAATCTACGCCATTGACAGAAACACAAGGGTCTGACACCGGCTCCTGTACACTCACCCCGCATTTGAGAACCACAACACTTGGATTCCCCCACGCTGTTGTCGCTTGAGCGGTAGTCTCCCGTTGAGAAAAACCACCAAGTTCTTGAGGCATCGCCACCATCGCATACGCACAACGTGGGTTCGCTGCATCTTCTGCAGGGGTCAGGTACACCGCACCAGCACCACATCCGCTGAGCGGCATAGTCGCTAGGCAGAGTGCAGAGGTGACACGAACAGAGGTTTTCTTCAAGATACTCACGTTCTCATTCTATCGTCGTACTCACGAAAATACCTCTTCACACTACTCGCGTACCCTCCCAGACACCTGATAGTGTGGGTAAAAAGCTTGACATTTTATGGAAGAATGAAGGAGGTTTACATGGCTAAACAACACAGTATTCTTGCTGTTACCGCAAGCGCTCTATGCGCGTTGGCTACATCTTTTATGACATTTCCGGCAGATGCCCAAGACGCTTTACCTCCTACTCATGAATCAATAGCCTCTCCAACGGCGCTACCATCGACTCCGCTCAATCCTCCTACCACGCAAACACCAACGGCAGAACCTACCGTGCCAGCGGACCGAGAAGAACCTACACCACCCATAAATTCTGAGCCTACAACAACACCATCTGCCCCCGCTGAGGGAGGGGGCATTCTTCCTTCCCCCAGTCCCTCCTCATCACCAGCACCCACACCTTCCGCCTCATCAGAGCCTAGTGCACCTCAAACACCAACACCTGAGACGACTCAACCTAGTGAACCAACAGAACCTAGCCCATCTCAAGATCCAACACCCAAAAAGCCTGATGAGGGAATTGGCGCTGGCGCCAACACTACTCCTGCGCCACCTCAAACATCAGAACCGACAGTTGCCCCATCACCAGCACCAACAACACCTGAACGTGAAAACTCACCTGCAACTGGGCAAGAAGGAAATACCACAGCTGACCGTGAAGAAACTTATCAGCAACTTCACCAATACGAGACCGTTACACCCGAACTTCCTAACAACACACCTCAAAACGAGCTACCTGAAGAAGCTACTCAAGATAGAACCTTCTCTATGCAAGAACAGCTCAATAGCTTAGGAACACCACTAGAGCCATCCTCTTTCGCAGAGACAAACTCTACGGGAAACAACTCACCCAACTTCGCCAATAATGACCGAAAAAACGCTCAACCTAATACTGCAGAATGGGTGGAAGACTACCTCAATAACAGTCATAAAACTGCTCATACTGAAAAGAACGCTCAACGTTTAGGCGTATTCGGCACTGAATCTGCAGAACATAGCTCAAATACGGTGACTGCTTCAAGCGCACGCACCCGCGGTAAAGCCATCATCGAAGGATATATACCCACCGTCCTATTCTCTCTTTTTGGGCTTGGCGGAATCTTCTACGTCATCCGTCAATTTATGCGCGAATCAACAGCTAAAGACCTATGAACCTTACCTCGCGCGTCAAAGACTTTAACGAAGAACAACTCTTAGAAATGTTCTTACCCATCTTTGAAGAACACAATCAACGTGTTGCACAAAGACTCGAAAAGGTTCACAAACCGAACCCCTGTATTCTTGGTGCAGGAGATGACAGCGCCATCTTCTCTTTTAACCAGGGGCTAACCGTGATGAGTATTGATACTCAAACAGAGAATCAAGACTTTCGCACCCAATGGGTGAGTGGCCACCAAAGTAGCGGATACGATGTCGGCTGGAAACTCGTCACCCAAAACATTGCAGATATTGTGGCCATGCGTGCAGTACCTCAAACGCTATTGATAAGTCTTAGCCTTCCACCACAGACACCTTGCCAATGGCTACAAGACTGCGCACACGGAGTTGTCGATGCCTTATCCCATAACGAAGCTCAAGAATGCACAATCTCTGGGGGAGACCTTGGCGCATCAACAGAAATATCTATTACCGTCACCGCGGTAGGACGGTGTCTAGGCGAACCGGTACGACGTAATAACGCACGTCCTGCCGACGTTATCGCCGTTGCCGGTGAACTTGGCACTGCCGCGGCGGGGCTTGCCCTCCTTGATAGTCCCGAATTTTTAGGGGTTAATAACCCTGAATTATTAGACCTTGTATATACCCAAAAACGTCCCAGCACGCCTCTAACACTTGGGTTATCTGCAGAAAATGCTCATTCCATGATGGACATTTCAGATGGGCTTATACGTGACGGGCAACGTATCGCCAAAGCGTCAAAAGTCTCGATGGATTTCTCTCTTCACCTTCTAGAAAAAGACCTGAAGAAGCTTCTCCCCGCCGCCCAGTGGCTCTGCCAACATACTCAAAAATACGCAACATCCACCCCCGAGCACCTGGCGAAACAATGGGTTCTATACGGGGGAGAAAACCACTCTATGCTGGCAACTTTTTCATCGTCAGAAAAGCTCCCTCAAGGTTTTAGAGCCGTTGGCACATGCACTATTGCCACCTCCACACCACAACTTTTTATTAATCACGAACCTGCAACAGAATACGGGTGGGATCACTTCTCATAACCTTGCACCTTATGCGAAATAAAGATTATGGTTCTGCCTGATACGTTTCTATAATGTCTCTTAGATAACGCACCACCCACACATGAGGAAGAGTCAATGAGCGCGATGAAGAACACTCTCAACGTCATATCTGTGTGGCCTCAATGGTGTCAAGAATCTACACAAATATTGAGCAAATACTGCCAACAACTCAACGACATTAATTTCTTCCCCGTCCCTGATAGCGATACTGGTTCTAACCTACTAGCTACCTGCCGTACTCTTTGCGAACATCTACACAACGGATGCGACCCCACTGACGCAGCACAAGAAACCTTACGGACAAGCCGCGGCAACTCCGGAACATTACTCTCAGCATGGTTCAACGCTCTGACCCGCTCACTAGGAAACGACGGAGAACTCACCCCCGAAGCGTTGCACCTTGGATTATTTATCGCTCAAGAACACGCCCATGCCACCATGATAGAACCTGCCGAAGCAACTATGCTCACGGTCATGTCGGATATTGCGCGGGCACCTATTACAACCTCGCATACTGAAGAACACATGTTCTTCCTCGCCGAATGTGCCTATCAGAGCGCCGCCTCAACCCGCCACGTACACGGTAGTGCAGATGCTGGGGCAGTCGGACTGTTCTTGGTCATCAACGCGCTCAGTAGCGTGTTAAACGGAAAAAGCATCGACGAGACAACGACGAACGACCTGTTTCAAATACCTGCCGAACTACTCGGTGAGCCGGATACACCGCCTGATGAACTGCGCGAACTCCTTTGCGAAATAGCGTTACCTCTAGAAAAAATGATGTTTTTGCGTTCACAATTAGAAGTATCTGGTCAGAGTCTAGCTGTCGCTATGATTGATCAAACAGCGGACATCCCTCATTGGCGTATCCACATTCACGTGAAAGACCCACAACAAGTGAAAGAACTTCTCGAACAATACGGCACCGTTGAGAACCTCGAAATCCTAGCACTATGACCAAAACACCCAAAGACCAAACACTTTTCGACGCTGTTGCAGAAACACAGAAAACAACCTCATCAACACCAAAACGTTCACAAACATCGGCTACAACACCCAAGAAAAGCACCAAAAAACCGGCGAAAAAAACACCTAAGACTCGTCGAACACCCCAAAATACGGCTCAAACCGCCACCGAACATCAAGAACTCACCCAAAAAATTCACCAAAAATACCACCAAGAAGCACGCCTCGAGAACACAAAACTTAGCGTCTACCTCGGAAAAACTCTTGCCGCGCAATTATCAAAACACCTTGGCGTGCACACCGTTGAAGAACTGCTCAACTACCACCCCAAAAAATACCTCCCACGAGGCAAACTCACGCCCTTCTCCGAACTAGAATACGAACAAGACGTCACACTCATGGCACAAGTGGTCGACGTCCGTACCCGATCCATGCGTTCTCGTCGAGGTTCTATCACCGAAATTATTATTAGTGACCAACTCTCTGACGAAGAAGACCATAACGACGAAGCGCCCCTTGGCACTGTCTACAGTTACCGAACCCAAAAACCCAGCCATCCGCTGCTCACAGGTTCTGCCAGCGGATACTCTGACAGCTACGGTACGTTACCCTCACCGGCACACCAACTACACGGATACGCTCACCCCAGTAACGCCCACCGTATGACCCTCACCTTCTTCAACGCGTGGTCTGCAGCACGAGACATGCAAACAGGAGATCATGTCCTCTTCTCTGGAAAAGTAGGTGCCTACAAAGGAGAACTGACCCTCACCAACCCCCACTATGCTGTGATCGGCGAATATCATCGTGCTACCGGAGACAACGTCTCATCACACGCCTACACTCAAGCACACGCACCCATTCCCGTCTACCGCGCAAACGCTAAATTTCCAACCGATAGAATCAGCGCCGCTATCGCAGAACTCCTTGACCACGCGCCATTATCTGAACTAGAAGACCCACTCCCACCAGAAACACGACACAAACGAAAAATACCGACACTGGCATGGACGTACCGTGCTCTACATACCCCCGATAGTGACGACACCTGGAAACAAGCTCAACATTCCTTACGCTATCGAGAAGCTTTCATCCTCCAAAGCGCGCTGGCTCGTATCCGCGCTCAACGCGCAGAACACACCACCGACTCGTGGCCATACCTCAAAAACGGGTACGCACAACGTCTTCTCGAACTCTTGCCCTACCAACTAACAGACGGACAAAAAAATGTAGGAGAAGAAATACGTCAAGACCTCAGCCAACGCACCCCCATGAATCGCCTATTACAAGGCGACGTCGGCTCCGGAAAAACCGTTGTGGCGCTACGAGCCATGCTTCAAGTCATAGACTCCGGCGGACAAGCCGCAATGCTTGCCCCCACCGAAGTCCTTGCCGAACAACATTACCAATCGGTGTGCGAAATCCTACGCCCGCTCACCAGCCACAACGACGATGAACCACCTGTATGCGTGCGTCTGCTCAAAGCGTCCATGCCCGCTTCGGAGAAAAAACAGGTTCTTCTTGACATCGCATCTGGTGCAGCTGATATCGTCATCGGCACTCACGCGCTACTAAGTTCTGACGTGAACTTTGCGCGCCTCGGTTTAGCTGTCGTTGACGAACAACACCGTTTCGGCGTTGAACAACGTGATAGCTTACGCAACGCAGACGGAGAACTGCCGCACCGTTTAGTCATGACAGCAACACCCATTCCGCGTACCGTCGCTATGACAGTTTTTGGCGACCTCGATATTTCTATACTCGACCAACTACCAGCAGGTCGCCAAAAAATTAAAAGTATTGTTGTTCCTTTAGCAGAACACCCACACTGGGAGCACCGTCTTTGGGAACGCGCTCGCGAAGAAATCGATGCGGGGCATCAGGTGTATGTCGTTGTTCCTAAAGTTGGTGAGGACATTTCAGAAGATGAGGTGTCTTCTGAGGCCGAACATCTTTTCTCGACAGATCAGGGTAGTTCTCAGAAGAAGCTTCATTCGGCGATAGAAGTTCTCGAGAAACTTTCTCATATGCCGGTGCTTTCTGGTGTGCGTATCGATATGCTTCATGGGCGTTTGGATACTCAGACAAAAGCTCACGTGATGCAGAGCTTTAGCGAAGGCGATATTCAGCTTTTAGTGTGTACTACTGTTGTTGAAGTTGGTGTTAACGTCCCGAACGCAACGCTTATGATGATTCTAGATGCGGATCGTTTTGGTATTTCTGGTTTGCATCAGCTTCGCGGTCGTATTGGGCGTGGGCAGCTTCCGGGAACGTGTCTTTTGGTCACGGAGCAAGAGCAGGGGAGCCCTTCACGAGATCGTTTAGACGCGGTAGCTTCTACAACAGATGGGTTTGAGCTTTCAAGGATTGATTTACGTCAGCGCCGTGAGGGAGATATTCTTGGTGCTGCCCAATCGGGCAAAAAGAGCACCCTTAAATTGTTAAGAGCGATTGATGACGCCGACATTATTGAAAAGGCCCGTGAAGATGCTCGTCTTCTCATTGAAGAAGACCCCACGTTAGGTAAACATCCTGATGTGGCGAGATGGATTGAACGTTTTGTGGGTGCTGAACATGAACAATTCCTCTCACGAGGATGATGGAACGGGGTTTTATATGATGGTTGATATGTGCATATATGGTCAAGAACGGAGGACGTCAGAACATGAGTAGAATTATCGCCGGTCAATGCGGTAGTTTGTCCTTGTCTCATGTGCCAGGGAATAAGACACGTCCGACAACAGACCGCGTCAAAGAGTCTTTATTCTCTAGTTTGGAGGGGTACGAGGTGTTATCGCAGGGGCGTGTACTTGATTTATTTGGTGGCTCTGGTGCTTTAGGGTGTGAGTCTTTGAGCCGTGGTGCTCGCCATGTTGATTTTGTAGATTCGTCTTCGACGGCTATTGCGACGATTCGTGAGAATGTGGCGCGTGTTTCTCAAGGGTTGAGTTCTGCTGCGTCCACCATGATTTATACATCGGATGCCCAACGTTTTTTGGAGCGTTATCAGGGGGAGCCGTGGGATGTTGTCTTTGTGGATCCTCCTTATGATATGCCTAATGAGCAGGTGCACACGCTGTTAATCCTCCTAAAAGAACATTTGAATGATGACGCTGTGGTAGTTCTGGAGCGTTCTTCTCGTATGGAGCCGGTAGAAATTCCTTCTGGTTTGGAGCAGTTCCGTCAGAAAAAATATGGTGAGACTATTCTGTACTATGTGCAGTTAGTGTCGTAGAGAGTTTCTGGATACTATTTATGGGTGCTTCCACTGTTAGGCTATAGGGTATGCAGCTAGTTATTTGTCCTGGTTCTTACGACCCTATTCATAATGGGCATGTTGATGTGATTACTCGTGCCGCCAAACTCTATGGCAACGTGATTGTTGCTGTTGCTCGTAATTCGGCGAAGACCTATCTTTTTAGTGATGAGGAGCGTGTTGCGCTCGTTCAAGAGACTTTTGGTTTTTTGGACGGCGTGAGCGTGGAGTTGATGCCGTCTATGTTACTTGCTGATTACGCGAAGTCTCGTGGCGCGCATTTAATCGTTAAAGGTGTCCGTAATTCTTTAGATTGGCAGTATGAATCGCAGATGGCTGTGATGAATCGTCATCTTAGTGGTGTGGAGACAAGTTTTTTGGTCTCGGATTCGCGGTATTCTCAGCTGTCGTCGACGCTCGTTCGTGATGTTGCCCGTTATGGGGGACAGCTTGATTCTTTTGTGCCTGTGCCTGTACAACGTGCTTTAACACAGAAAATATCACGCGAAAAGTGAGCTTAACAGCACATTAACGGTGCTTGAATAGAATACGTGAAGCTGGAATAGTTGCTATGTAGCCGAACTGCAACTAGAGTTTGTAGTTGGTCAAAACTTATCATAAGGGAGTTCGTCATTTCACGAAAAGATTCATCGCCCCTGAAGGTTTCTGTTCGGAACCTGAGTCATCAACCTGGGACCATGGAAACCCTCGATAAAGTGATACCAGCGCCAAAGGATTTTGGCAATGCTCTGATCGGAGCGGAAGAAGGTTCGGACATTGAACTCAATCTCCGGCTAGAATCCGTTGTAGATGGTATTCTGGTTAGTGGCACTGCAACCGCCGACATGAGCGGTGACTGCAGTTTATGCCTTGATCCGGTTTCTGAAACCGTGTCAGCAGATATTCAAGAGCTCTTCGTCTTTGAGAAGGCACCCGCTGGTGGCCCAGAAGACGAAGAAGATGAGCAGTACACGGTAGAGGACGATTATATCGACCTTGAACCGGCTCTACGGGACGCAGTCATTTTACAACTGCCGTTCCAGCCCCTTTGTAAGGACTCTTGTCAGGGATTGTGTTCCGAATGTGGAATCCGCCTGGAAGAAGAGCCGGGGCATCACCATGAGGTGCTTGATCCGCGCTGGAGTGCTTTAACCGGCATATTCAACGAGGATAAATAAACTTAATAACCGTATTTTCTAGAGAAGAGAGATAGCTGTGGCTGTTCCCAAGCGGAAAATGTCCCGTGCTAACACCCGCGCACGCCGTTCCCAGTGGAAGGCGTCCGTACCTCAGCTGGTTAAGACCGTTGAAAACGGTCGCGTAACCTATTCTTTGCCTCACCAGGCAAAGCTAGTTACTGACTCTGCAGGTAACGCCTTGTTCTACGAGTACAAGGGTCGCAAGGTAGCTGACGCGTAAAGTTAGTATGAATAACTCTGATTCATCAGAATTGTTGAAACGTCTCGGTCTCAATATTGATACCGAGACGTTTCAGCAAGCACTCGTACACCGTTCCTACTCTTTTGAGAACCCTGGAACACCCCACAACGAAAGACTAGAGTTCCTCGGTGACTCCGTGCTTTCACTGGCTATTGCCGAAGACGTTTATCGTCGTTTCCCCAACGAGCCTGAAGGGGAACTCGTACGCCGACACCATGTTGTTGTCTCATCATGGGCACTAGCAAAAGTTGCACGAACCCTAAACCTAGGCGCTTACCTCTGGTTAGGAAAAGGCGAAGAAAAAACTGGCGGAGCAGATAAAGATTCCATTCTCGCCGACACCCTCGAAGCCATCTTCGGAATGTGTTATATCACCCTCGGACGTGACCGTGCCCGTGACCTCGTCCTCGAACTCATCGCACCTATGCTCGATGATCAAGAAATCCTTGACGCCGGACGAGACTGGAAAACCGAACTTCAAGAAATCGTGCAATCCCAAAAACTCGGGGACATCCGCTACGAAGTATCCGTCTCAGGGCCTGAACACGCCCCCGAATACACTGCTACCGTTCATATCGCTAACACCACTTATCATCAAGGTGTTGCAAGCTCCAAAAAAGAATCAGAACGTTTAGCAGCCCAAAAAACGTGTAAAGAACTACAATCACACCATCAGGATGCCTGAACTACCTGAAGTTGAAGTCGTACGCCGTGGAATGCTCACACACGCGCTGGGCAAACGTATTACAGGCGTGAACGTTCACGATACCCGCTCTATCCGCCGTAGCGAGAATACGCCTGAAGAGTTTGCACACACCCTCAAAGATACGACAATTATTGACGTCGTACGACGCGGAAAATACCTCTGGATCATCCTCGAAAACGCTGATGGTACCCGTCTTGAAACAGCTCTTGTCATACACCTAGGTATGAGCGGTCAAATCCTTTTTAAAACCTCAAAGTTCCCGCCAGAAAAACACCTCAAAATCACGGTAACTCTAGGGAATCAAGACCATCACTCCACAGCAGAACCTGCTGCTGAACAGCTACGTTTTGTGGATCAAAGAATTTTTGGTGGAATGTACCTTGATACGCTTATTCCCGTATCGGATACACGACAACACCCTGTATCCGCATCTAGCGCAAGCACATTATCGTTACCGTATATTCCGCAAAGTCTGAACCATATTGCACGAGATCCTTTAGATACGAATTTTGATATTGACGAGTTTCGACAGAAAATGCTCAAAACATCCAGCGCCATCAAACGTCTACTACTGGACCAGTCAACTATTTCAGGAGTCGGCAATATTTACGCTGACGAAGCGCTATGGCGAGCGCGTCTTCACTACGCGAAACAAGCAAAAACTATGAGCCTGGCAAAGACCCGAGAACTCGTTCACTCAATACAAGAGGTCTTCTCACAGGCTTTAGAAGCTGGAGGAACTAGCTTTGACGCCCTCTATGTCAACGTTAACGGGGAATCTGGGTATTTTGATCGTTCTTTGAACGCTTATGGGCGTGAAGGACAGCTGTGCTACCGGTGCCAAGAAAATGGGGTAGAGAGTACCATCATTCGTGAGGTGATGATGAAACGGAGCTGTTATCGTTGCCCGAGATGCCAACGTGCCCCGCGTCAAAAGAAAACTTCATCGTAGAGAAGTGCCCTGAAGCAGATACGCTTCAGGGCACTTTTTAGTGTCGGTATCGGTCTTGATAGAACTGCGCTAACCGTTCGTATCCTTCTTCTAACGATACTTTGGGCGCCCAATCGAGAAGTTCTTGGGTTCGTCGTTGGTCAAACCAATGAGCAGTTGATAACTGTTCTGCTAAGAAACGTGTCATGGGCGGTTCGTCTTCTCCAGGGTATTTTTCCCATACTTTCTCAATGACGCTACCGAGGGCGCGGGCTAATGTTGCTGGTACAGAGCGTTTGGGCGGTTCAATACCCACGGCCGTGCACATGTGGTGGATTATTTCTGCCACCGGTCGCGGCTGTCCATTAGTAATCACGAGTGCTTGTCCCTGAATATTCTCTAACCGTTCATAACCGGTTACGATAGCATCTACCGCATTGTCAATATAGGTGGTGTCAATGAGTGCTGTACCGTCGTTCAGCAGGGGAAGCCTTCCTGCTGCAGCTCGTTCTAAGACACGTTCAACAAGTTGTGTATCGGATGGGCCCCACACAATATGCGGTCGTAGCGCTGCCGTGTGGAAGCGTTCACTATTTTCTGCGAGTACGAGGTGTTCGGCAATAGCTTTTGAACGCGCATAATATCCTCTAGTGCGTTCGGGTGCTGCAGCAGTATTATCTGCACCCATAAAAGACACCCCAGTATGAGCTACGGAGGGCGAAGAAATATACAAAAAACGGGTGATTGAGTGATGTGCCGCGGCTTGAAGAAGGTTCTGTGTGCCTTGAACGTTCGTCTGATAAAACTCTTCCCAGCTTCCAGCGAAAGATACTTTAGCAGCTAGATGAACCACCCCATCACAACCGTCAACAGCTTCTTCTAAACGGTTCTTGTCACCTAAGTCGGCGCGTATCTGGGAAAGGTTTTGAGCTAAAGCCGGTGGTAATATCTTCTGAAGCTGTGCATCGCGGCGTTGAACAAGACGCACTTGATATCCGCGTCGTAAAAAGTCGAGGGCAACTTCTCGACCTAACAACCCTGAAGCGCCGGTCACAAGGACACGCTCTTGACGTTCTCTTACCGGTGCAATATCTGGTAAAGGATGTAAAGAAACCGGTGTTTTTACCACGATACTTTCGCTTTCTCTCCAGAGAGAACCTTCTCTGCCCACTGTGCCAGTAATGTACGGTCAATTTTTGAATTATGACGGATATCGGTTGGGTGCTCTTTCACGGCAAGTACCGCGCAGAGGCTAATTCCGGTTTCCTCAAACACTTGGTTACGAATTTTTTGTGTCAGCTTTACACTGGCAAGACCATTTTTACGGGTCTGTGGGTCTGTTTCAACCACCGCAATAGCTTGAGCACAACCGGCAGGGCCAACAGACACGACCGCTGCACGTCGTACGCCCATAATTTTTTCGGCGGCATGCTCAGCCGCTACAGGGGTGTATATTCCTTGAGCACCCAAAATAATATGTGAGAGTCTTCCTTCAACCCATAGTCTGCCGTGCTCATCTAAATGCCCCACATCTCCAGTATGATGCCAGCCCGGTGTGGCTATTGATTGGTGCTCTGTGACCCACAGCCTGTCATAACGGTCTTTGACGTGAGGTGCACGCACCAGAATCTCACCGGTCACACCGGGAATCTGATGATGTTCTACCCCCGCTACACCGTTTTTGTCTAGCGGCGCTATACTCACCTGTGCACCTGCTATCGGCGTTCCAACACAGACACCATTTCCTGCACCTAAAACATTTTTAGATGCAGCGTCAGCGGCTGCGTCTTGTATCTGTTCATAGGATATATCTGTGATGGGTAGAGCCTCTGTCATACCATAGGGGGTGTGGATGCTTGCGTGCGGAAGAATCGCATGAACAGCTTCTAAGAGCGAGGTGCTCAATGGGGCACCTGCAGAAAGTACGGTGCGTACCTGAGCTAAAGCATGTTTTTCTTGCTCTCCTAATGCTACGGAGGTTCTGACCACATTCATTAATGCGGAAGGGGAGAGAAACACCGTTTGTGCGGAAATTGCTTCTACCGCGTGAGCTAATGCTGAGGCGGTAAGAGTCTTAGGTTGGGTCACATCCATTGTTGGGGTAACACTTGTTACGCCAAGGGCTGGTCCTAATAAGGCAAAGGGTGCGAATCCTGCAACAAGTCCCGTATTTTGGTGCAGATGATAGGTGCTCATAATGGCATCTCGCATCGCGCTCAGCTGTTGTTGAGTGTAGAGCACTCCCTTAGCTGGCCCTGTTGAACCCGAAGTGTATAGCACTGCTGCATGCTCTTGAGCATCTCGAACGGGGCGAGACCGAACACTAGTATCGGTAAAATCTGCCAGAGTCGCTCTAACACCAAGAACTTTTTTCATCACACCGGTGAGTGGCTCCGCCGATATTCTGAACCCTGGCCAACCGAAAGCCTTTGCTGCTGCTAATGCTTGAGGGATACCAATCAGATAATCTGGTCTTGCCCCCTTCAGCGCCCGAGTCAGGCCTTTGGCTCCAAGACCAGTATCAGCAACAACAACGATAGCCCCAATTTTTAGACACGCATACATACATGTTGTCAGTAGTGCGCCGGGGGGAATCATCAAATTCACTCGTGATTGAGGTCGAACACCTAAATCTTCAAGCCCATTAGCAACACGTTCTACATTCTGAGCAAGTTCTGCCCACGTATAGTGGCGTGCTATGCGCGTAGAATCTTTGGGATGCATATCGACAACAGCTAGCGTCTTTTCTTCACGCCGTTGTTCAAGTTGTGCACCCATGGGAACGAAACTCTTACTATGAACGTTCTTTGCACGACGCTGAACATGCTGCTGACGTAACGTGTGTTCTTGCATGAAATGTTCATGAAGCCATTCAAAAAATGGGGTAGCAACATCTTGGTCTTCCATCACTAAATGTGAAGAATTCTCATAACAATGAACATCTGCATGCGGCATTCTGCGCATCAAGTCTGCTAAATAGGGACGGGTAAAGACAGGGTCTTGAACACCCCACTGAAAAAAAGCTGGCACTTGAAGGTGACGGATGCCCTCTGCAATGTTCTGCATCATTGCATAGGAAGGGCTCTGAGGCGTTGCGGGTATATCAACAACAAAATTGCGGATACCTTCACGAAGATTCGACGACGTATAAGGCGAACGATACGCGGCACGAACCTGTTGAGATAATCGGTTTTGCCCCACCAAAGATAAAGTCACATCTAAGAACGCGGTACTTTTTTGTGTACCCCAACGGTGTACCCCAGGGGCAAGGGCAACCTGTAATGGTGCTGGAATAGCTGAACCTTCAGCATGAAAGACTGCAGTATTTGTTAATAAGATTCCGCTCAAAATATTTTGGTGTTCTAAAGCCCACCCCAAAGAGACCAACCCGCCCCAGTCATGGGCAAGAGTCACTACCGGTTGTGTACTATCATCTAATCCGATTGTTTTCGTAAAATCTGATAAGTCCTGCACTCGATCTTCAAGACGGCGCACCGTGCCGGTACGCTCTGAATACCCCATATCTAGCTGGTCAACGGCAATAACACGCCACCTATTCTCAGGGTGAGCACCCGCTTGAAGAATATTTCTCCAAATATATGACCACGTCGGGTTTCCATGGACGGCAAGAATCGTGCCCACCGGCTCCAAAGAATTCTTCTCCAACGTTGGAAGATTATCCAGATAACTCCACGAACGACGCTGTCCAGCATCTACAGCGCTCGTAGAACACACTTCAAGACGATGCAACCATTGAGGGTCAACACCGGGCCATTGTGCGGCAGAAGAAAAAAGGGAATGAGTCACTGCAACGGAACCTTTCATGGAGTTTCTTCACCCCAGCTATGTAGGGAAAGAGGAACCTTCTCACGGAGGAGAAGGATAGAAAACTATTATTCTTTTTTGAGATACAAGAACAGGGCAGAACTACCAGAGAATCTCCATCAGCGACGTATTCAAACCAGAACCAACCCCCATACATAAAATACGATCCCCAACACGATATGTTGGGGCTTCTTGCGCTAATGTCATGGGCAAAGCCGCCGCCGCAACATTACCCCAATAGGGGAAAGTCATCGGGATCTTTTCCGAATCAATACCAACAGCTTCAATAATGGCGTTCGTGTGAGCATTAGAAATCTGATGTGTCACATAAGAATTCATATCAGTCCAATCCCACCCTCGATGATGAGCCTCTTCCCATGTCTGAGCAACCAACTCTAAACCATGTTTCAACAGGCCTGCAGCATCGGTGTTCATCCCTTCAGCGGCATTTCCACCGACGCAAAGATGACGATGCTCCGTACCTGCACGCGAGACAGAACCTACCAGCCGATGCCCTTGCGGGTGTAAACTATGGCGACCTAAAACAGCTGCCGCCGCCCCCGAACCAAGAGTTAACGTCGCAAATTGTGCTAACACATCATCACGTGTGGTTTCAGGCTTGTCGAGGATACGTAATGCTGTCTCATGCCACGGTGAAGGATCTTCCCCCGCAACTACCAACGCATAATCAATAGCATGAGCATCAATCATGGTAGCGGCAACTGTCATCGCGTTAACAAACCCTAAACACGCATTGGTCATATCGAACTCTAAGGTGTGTGCCGGAAGCCCTAAACGATCATGAATGCCCACAGCAACGGCTGGTTCAAAATGACTTCGAGTGACAGAAGCATTAATCATCAAACCAATACGATCGCCAGAAATACCGGCAGCATCTAACGCCTTTTGCGCCGCAGATACGGCACCATCTTCAAAGGTCATCTGCGCACCCCATGAACGACGTTCAGAAATGCCTGCTAAACGCTCTAACAGACCTTTAGGAAGCCTCAGCCTTTGATATGTTTGAGCGAGTTTTTCATCAAAATAGGTTGATGTGACAACCTCAGAAGGGATTTCATATTCAATGGATAATAACGCCACATCAGAATGACGGATATCAGAGTTAGCGGTCAATGCGATACTTGCTTTCGTCCACGTTCGGGGTGTATGTCTTAGACTTATCTATTGAGAGAACATCTCATAAACCCAACACAAACACCAGGGGAGAGGAAACCCTTGATGGCAACCTATGAACATTCTAGGTGCCAAAAACACCTCTAGTACATATTTAGCTCAAGGGATAATCTCACACTATATGTGCTAGTAAAGAATCAAATTTTTTGGCTACCACCAACCTATAGCACCTTGGAGAAAGGAATCCTGTGCGCCTCATCTCTATGACCTTACGTGGATTCAAATCCTTCGCCTCAACCACGGTCTTTGACTTTAACGACGGTATCAACGCCATCATCGGACCTAACGGCTCAGGTAAATCCAACGTCGTAGACGCACTCCTATGGGTG
Organism: Rothia sp. CCM 9418; assembly: GCF_048512825.1. NCBI lineage: Bacteria > Bacillati > Actinomycetota > Actinomycetes > Micrococcales > Micrococcaceae > Rothia > Rothia sp. CCM 9418. Next base: position 119,844 of record NZ_JBLXXX010000002.1, on the reverse strand, counting down.
TTAGGAGAACAAGGCAGCAAAAACCTCCGTGGATCAGCCATGCAAGACGTCATTTTTGCCGGAACCTCCCACAAAAGTCCACTAGGACGAGCGAAAGTCACTCTCGTTCTCGACAATTCAGAGCACGAACTCCCTTTACCTCATAGCACCGTCGAAATATCACGAACCCTCTTCCGCGGAGGCGGCTCAGAATACGAAATTAACGGTACTACCGTACGACTAAGCGACGTTCAAGAACTTTTTAACACGGCGTCCATCGCTAAAGGAGAACACTCCATCATCGGGCAAGGACACATCGACAAAGCCCTCCAATCTTCAGCTACCGAACGACGAGCCCTCATCGAACAAGCCGCCGGAATCCTCACTTACCGTCGTCGAGCAGAAAAAACAGAACGTAAACTCCACGCGATGAAAGCCGACCTCAACCGTCTCGAAGACCTCAACAAAGAACTCACCAACCAACTCAAACCACTCGGCGAACAAGCCACAAACGCCCGCACCGCTTACGAAATCCAAGCACAGATACGAGAACTACGCGAAAAACTTCTCGCACACGAAGCACTCACACAACACCAAGAACACACCCAAGACGAAGACCTCTACCAAAAAACACAGATCCAACACCGAAAACTTACCGAGACTCTCAACACCTGCCACAACAAGAAAACACAACACCACGCTCTGCAAACACAACTTGACCAACGCCGTCAAGAACAGCACGAGAACCTTCAAGAACTCGAAAAAATCATGGCAGCAACACAATCTCTTAGAGCACTAGCACAGGAGAGAACCCGCCTCACCGAAAAAAATAACTCTCTTGAAAGCTACCAACAGCATCTTCACCGTACCGAAGATTCCATCACCCAAGAAAAAGCAGAAGAACAACAACTCCGCCAACAATGCGAAGACCTGACCCACACTCTGCAAGACCTCACCCTACGATACGAGCAACAACACCAAAAAATAGAACGCTGCCAAGAACAGATACAACAACAGCAACACCGCCGCAAAGAACATCAAGAACGCCTAACCCACAGCATTACCGAACGAGCCAGCCTACGCGCCAAATATGAAAGAATCCGCGCTGAACACCAACGCTACCGAGAAGAACTTAAAAACGCTCAAACACAACACCAAAACTACGCCCAGAATCTTGACCAGCTCACCCACACCCTGCAAGAGCACACAAAAACTCTGCAACACGAAGAACAACAACAGCAACAGCTACGCCTAAAACACGAAGAATACGCCCGCAAGAGCGAACACAGTAGAAACATCTGCACACAACGAGCCATCGCCGTACACACCCTACAAGCAAGCATTACAAGCCTTAAACAGCTCCTTCAAACACCTGAAGAGAACACCCCAGAACACACCGGCAACCCTCTTCACCGTCTCATTCAGATTCAGCAAGGAAAAGAACGAGCCATAGCGCACGCACTAGGAAAATATGCGCAAAGCTACCTCTACGAAAAACCTACCTACAACACCTCCCACAACACACTCTTCGCCCCACACAACACCCCAACAACTCACACCGAAAACATTAACGGGCTTACCCCAGCAATACACTGTGTCAGCACAGAACACCCCAACGCACAACAAATACTTCAACAAGCCCTAACCCACATCTACTTCACCCCAGAATTCACAGAAGACCAACACCATCTTCTAGAACAACATCCACACATCGTCATCTACGATTCGCAGGGACGACGCTACACCAACTACAGCTACAACACCGCAGAACCCGAAGATAACCACCTCGAAATAGCGGCACAGATTAGCGCACTCACCCAAGAACTCACCCACGCAGAAACGCTAGAACAAGAAGCCCAAAAACAACACGACCGCCACACCCAAAAACTTGCTCAAATCAAAGAACAAGAACACGAAACAGCACGTCACATCGGAAAAATACAAAAAACTATCCACCGTTTAGAAACAGAACACGCCCAACTCACCACACAACACCGCCACGAACAAGAACAACACCAATACCAACAGAAAAAACTCGCACGATACCGCACCGAAGAACAAGAACACGCACAACTACTAGAACACCTCAACCAAACCATCACCACCCTACAAAAACAACAACCCCCTGAAAACCCACAACAGCTCCAAGAACATAACACCCTTAAAGAAGAACTAGAGCACCTCTCACACCAACGCACCATCGCCCAAAACTCACTCACACACACCCAACAATACCTACAGCTAAACCAAGAAAAACTTCAAGAACTAGAAACCCACCTCAACACACTTCAAGAACACACCGCACAAGAACAACAACACGAACAACAACGCCTACTCCAACAACAACGCGCTAACACTGTGGCACAATGCGCCCAAAAACTCCTAGAAACACTCACCCAAGAACACTCTCAACAACAGCAGCACTACCGTGCCCTCAGCGAAGAATTCAGCACCCTCAACCACACCTGCCAGAACATCGAAGACGAACTAGCAGACATCACACACCAACATCAAACACTGACCAACACCTTACAAAAACTCAGCCTCAAAAAAGCTCAGAGCAGTATCCGCTACGAAAACCTCAACCAACGTCTTAACGAAGAACTCGGCTGCACCATTGAAGAACTCCTCGAAACCCACCAAAACTACCTCCAGAACAACACACCCCACTGTGCCGAACTCGAAAAAAACCTGCACCAAGAACAACAACGACTCAAAACACTAGGAACCGTCAACCCTCTAGCCTTAGAAGAATACCAAGCCCTAGACGAACGCCAACAATACCTGCACACCCAAATCACTGATCTGAAGAAATCCAGAGCCTCAATGCGCTCGCTGATGGCAGAGTTAAACCGCCATATGAAAACTGCTTTTGTTGAGGCATTTGAGCAGACTAAAGACGCCTTTGAACGAATCTTTGCAGAACTTTTCCCCGGCGGAGAAGGTACCTTAGCGCTAACTGATGACGAAGATTTACTCAATTGCGGAATTGAAATTCATGCGCGACCTGCAGACAAAAAAGTACAAAGGCTCTCTTTGCTCTCTGGCGGGGAACGTGCGTTAGCATCTTTAGCACTAGTGACTGCAATTTTTGAGGCTAGACCTGCACCGTTTTATGTACTTGATGAAGTCGAAGCTGCTTTAGACGACCGTAACCTCTCACGTGTCCTACCAGTCTTTGAACGTCTAGGTCAGACGAGTCAGCTGCTGATTATTACGCATAAACCTCGCACCATGGAAATCGCCCAGACTCTCTACGGCATTACGATGTTTCAAGGGGTTAGCAACGTCATCAGCCAAGACGCCCAATCTATTCGTGATGCTTTAGAATCCTAGAGAGAAGACCTGTTGTCTTATCACTATCACATCACCCTAAACACTTTTGAGGAGAGTAAGATAAAGAACCATGTCTGATTCCTATCAACGCAATAATCATCTTGATACCGGCGCTATTCCTATTACGGCGGCACACCCGACAGCAGCTCGACAATACCAGAATCTTTCTGAAACTGGCACTTCCCAGAAACGTTCAAAAACTCCCATCCCGGGGCCTTTGAAAGTTCTTATTCTTGCTGCTTTTGTGATTGCGTTAGGTTTTGGGCTCATCGCTCCCGTTCTTCCTCGATACGCTGCAAGTTTTAATGTGGGTGTACAAGCCGCTTCTGCTGTGGTGAGCATGTTCGCTGCCACCCGTTTACTATTTGCTCCGGCTTCTGGAAAACTCGTTGCTCGCTGGGGTGAACGCCCCATCTATATGGCAGGGTTGATCATTGTTGCCTTAGGCTCTCTCGGCGTTGCCATCTCATGGAATTATCCTGTCCTGATGGCATTTCGTGCATTAGGCGGTATCGGCTCTGTGATGTTTACCGTCTCTGCTATGGGACTATTAGTGCGTTATTCTCCTGCGCATTTGCGTGGAAAAATTTCTGGGTACTACGCAACAGCCTTCCTTCTTGGCAATATTTTAGGGCCAGTGGTAGGCTCCCTCATGGTGGGGTTAGGGATGCGTCTACCTTTCGTCATTTACGCGGTAGCATTGCTGATTGCATGTATTCTGGTGTTCTTCTACCTCAAAGAAGCTCAATATGCTGGTTCCATTCCGCCTAAAACACAACCTGAACTATCGCTTAAAAATGCGTGGAAGTTTACAAACTTCCGTGCCGGTCTAGGCACAAACTTTGCTATTGGATGGGCAGCTTTGGGCTTACGTGTGGCGTTAATGCCTCTTGCTGCCGTAGCCCTTTTAGCGAGCTATCATCACGGTGAAAACTACGACCCAAATAACGGTGGGATTGTTCTCGCAGGTTTAGCGATGGCCTTCTACGCCGGCGGTAACGCTATTACCCAAAACATTTCGGGGCGTTTTTCTGATAAGCATGGCCGCCGAAACCTCATTTTCTATGGTCTACTTCTTGCCGGTGTTTCTACTATTTTGGTGGGCGTTTCTGGTTCACCCGTACTCTTTATCATTTTCTCTATTACAACAGGCGTTGGAACTGGCGTATTAGGGCCGTCCCTGCAAGCTGCTATTGCCGATATCGTAGGAAACGAACGTTCCGGTGGTACCGTTCTTGCCACCTACCAGATGTTTGCTGACCTTGGACAAATTATTGGTCCGTTACTGGCTGGGTGGATTGCCGACCACTGGGGCTATAACTGGGCTTTTGGGGTGTCCGGTGCACTGCTGTTGGTGATGATGCTCGGGTGGTTACCTTGGCGCTCTCCACGGTTCCCGAAAGACCTTGCTGAAAAAGGGTATACCGGCCGATAAAATATGTGAGATGCCCTCAAGGGGAGTGCACTGACCCCAATATTTTTATGAAAACTTATGGTGAAGTTTTCCGATGAGCGGGGCACGTATGAGAAGCTAGAAGAGTGAACGATACCTTGACTCTTATCTTGTACATAGTCCTTGGTGTTCTCGTCCTCGCCGGTGTTTTGGCGGTGTTACTGCGTGGGCCAAAAGCTCCACCAGAAGGCTACGACTCCACCCGAGACGCGAACGACCGTGAACCTGCAGACGCTGACAGGCAACCTACTATCGACCGTCCAGCACCGGTAGCTGGCCGTCTCGTGCGGTTACGTGCCCGTCTGGCTCGCTCAAACAATCTCCTTGGAAAAGGGCTTCTTTCTCTTCTCTCACGAGACAAAATTGATCAAGACGTGTGGGACGAAGTAGAAGAAACTTTACTTCTTGCAGACCTAGGAGCTGATGCATCTGGGCGGTTAGTAGAAAATCTACAACAACGTGTACGCATCGAAGGCACCGAAAACCCCACACAGGTCAAGCAGATGCTCAACGAAGAACTGCTAAAGATTGTTGGTGTTGATACTGACCGTTCTCTACGCACCACGGGAGAGAACGGTAAACCCGGTGTAGTTCTTGTGGTGGGTGTCAACGGCGTTGGCAAAACGACCACTGTCGGAAAGCTTTCTCGTGTGATGGTCGCTCAAGAGAAAAAACTCTTATTGGGTGCTGCCGATACCTTCCGTGCAGCGGCTGCCGACCAGCTACAAACGTGGGGCGATAGAGTCGGCGTCGAAACGATACGTTCTGAAAAAGACGGTGCTGACCCCGCCTCAGTAGCTTATGAAGCGATTCGTGAGGGTGTTTCTCGTGGCGTAGATACCGTGATGATTGATACGGCTGGACGTCTACAAAATAAAGCCGGACTGATGGATCAACTCGGTAAAATCAAGCGAGTTGTCGAAAAAGAAGCACCCGTAACAGAGGTTCTACTCGTTATTGATGCAACAACCGGACAGAACGGTATGATGCAAGCAAAAGTCTTCTCCGACGTTGTTGATATTACCGGCATCGTACTGACTAAATTAGATGGCTCCGCTAAAGGTGGCATCGTGGTCGCTATTCAAGAAGAGCTTGGCGTCCCTGTCAAACTTGTTGGATTGGGCGAAGGCCCCGACGATCTTGCACCCTTCGATGCGCAAGAATTTGTCAACGCACTCTTAGATTAAAACTCGGTTTATCTGAGACAAAGAATCTTCACTACCGTATAAGGTAGTGAAGATTCTTTGCTATTTAGCGTAAGTTCTTCACCAGAATATGAATGATGAGAGGGCACATCTTCTTTAAGTGCGTTATCCTTAGAAGTTGATTCAGAAAAATTACGAGGTTCTCCTCGATCTACCCAAATAGCGAAAGTGGTTCACGACTCGTGTTCAATTCACTCTCTGACCGGTTGACAGCAACCTTCAAAAACCTCCGCGGCAAAGGTCGCCTCTCCGAAGCCGATATTGACGCTACCGTACGGGAAATCCGTCGTGCGCTCTTGGACGCTGACGTTGCAGTGCCGGTGGTACGAGAGTTCACCGCTCACGTTAAAGAACGTGCTTTGGGGCAAGAAGTCTCTGAAGCGCTTAACCCCAGCCAACAAATTGTCAAAATTGTTAATGAAGAACTTGTCAACATCTTGGGTGGTCAGACTCGTCGAATCAATATGGCGAAGTCTGGGCCTACCATCATTATGCTTGCCGGTCTTCAAGGTGCTGGTAAAACCACCCTTTCTGGAAAACTCTCGCACTGGCTCAAGAGCCAAGGACACACGCCGATGCTGGTGGCTTCTGACCTTCAGCGTCCTAACGCAGTGAACCAGCTAAAAGTTGTTGGTGAACGTGCCGGAGTACCCGTTTATGCTCCACATCCCGGCGTCACTTCTGAATTTGATGTGCCCACTGGCGACCCTGTACAAGTTGCTCGTGATGGTGTGGCAGAGGCCCGCGCAAAGTTGCATGACGTGGTCATTGTCGATACTGCAGGTCGTCTCGGTGTCGACGCCGAATTGATGCAACAGGCACGAGACATCCGTAACGCGATTGAACCGGATGAAGTTCTTTTCGTAATTGACGCGATGATTGGTCAAGACGCTGTCAATACTGCACTTGCCTTTAACGAAGGTGTCGATTTTACCGGTGTTGTCCTCTCAAAACTTGATGGTGACGCACGCGGTGGTGCAGCGCTTTCTGTTGCATCGGTGACGGGCAAACCGATTATGTTTGCTTCTACAGGTGAGAACCTCGACGAGTTTGAACAGTTCCATCCTGACCGTATGGCTTCTCGCATCTTGGATATGGGTGATGTGCTCACTCTCATTGAACAAGCAGAAGCTAATTGGGATAAAGCTGAAGCCGACCGTATGGCCCAAAAATTTGCTGACCAAGAGGACTTCACGTTTGAAGACTTCTTAGCGCAAATGCAGCAGATTCGCAAAATGGGTTCCATGAAAAAACTGCTGATGATGATGCCTGGAGCCGCTCAGATTCGTCAGCAGCTTGAGGCCTTTGACGAACGTGAAATTGACCGAGTCGAGGCAATCGTCCGTTCGATGACACCGCATGAACGCGTTGCTCCCAAAATTATTAACGGTTCACGACGGGCTCGTATCGCTCGTGGTGCTGGTGTTACTGTTTCTGAAGTGAATCAGCTGATGGAACGTTTTGCTCAGGCTCAAAAGATGATGAAGAAACTTGCCTCTGGCAATATGGCTGGTTTGCCCGGCGGTATGCAAATGCCGGGGATGGCAGCTGCCGCTGGTGCGGCGCGTAAAGCCAATAAGAAGAAAGGCAAGAACGCGAAGAAAGCACGTTCTGGTAATCCCGCAAAGCGCGAACAGCAATTAGCTGCAGCTCAGAAGAAACAGAGTGCGCCTGCTGGTTCTGCCTTTGGAAACACCGGGCAAGACTTCGACGCCTCAGAGCTGAACCTTCCTAAAGGTTTTGAGAAATTTTTAGGTTCAGATAAATAAAGTTTCTTGACTATATGTGAGCTACGGTTACGTGACTCATACGGAAGTCTTTAGTGTTTTGTGGCATCATGACGGATATCAAAAACACTAAAGACTTCTTTGTTTTTGGCTATCAAAAGCTCAACACGCTCTTGTCGTTGACGTACTGTTGCTCCACGGTTACACAAGAAAAATAAGACCTGTTATTCTTATACCAAAATGAGAGAGCTGAGCGGTAATGCCTGTAGTGTTGTGCCTAAGACATAGATACCGTTAAGAACCTACGTGAGGGTTCTTAAGGCTAAAGGGTCAGGAGACGATGATGGCTGATACTTATCTTTCTGAAGAAGAACTTATCCAATTTATTGCGACTTTACCGACACGACGTATGGCTGCGGGGGCGTTAATCCGGAATGAAAAGAATGAGTTTCTCGCGGTACAACCTAATTACCGTGACGGGTGGGCTCTTCCTGGTGGGACCGTCGAAACAGGTGAGGCACCACAACGAGGCTGTTTTCGTGAGGTGCTCGAAGAAGTCGGGTTAGACCTTACCCCTGGGCGTTTGCTCGTCATTTTTCATGGGCTGCAAATGGGTGTGTGGGGTGATTCTTCATATTATTTCTACGATGGTGGTGTCATTGACTCTGATACTCCTATCAACGTGCAATCAGAAGAGCTTTTAGGGTATCGTTGGGTAGCTTTAGACGATGCCACACAATATTTTAAACACTCTTTAGCGGATCGTCTTCGCACCTGTTATGAGGCTTTGGAGACCGGCCAGATGATTGAACTGAGTTCTGAAGATTCATAGAAGGTGTTTTCTCACGGTATTCTTGTGAGAAGGTGCTGTTACCGATCATAAATGTGCGTAGAAAGAACGTGATGACGTCGAATATTTTTCCTAAAGATTCAGAAGGAAACGTGTCTTGGGAACAAGATAACGTTATTTGGGCAGAAATCCATTTTAGCTACTGCGCAGTGCCTGACTACGAAACAGAATACGGTCTTGATCAAGATGGTCCTCTTGACGCCGGAATCACTGATGAACAGCTCACTGAACTTTTTTCATTGAAATGTGATGATGTGAAAATTCCTGACGCGGAGCAACTGCCATCACATGAGAGTGAACAACCGCTCGAACAGGATACGGCAGAAGACGAAGATGATGAAGAACTCTTCTACGCCGACGATCAGCTTGATCAAAGTTTCACTGATATTCTGAGTGACACTCCAGAAATCATTGTGTATGAAAGAACGATGACTGCTGTAGTTGCTCATGTTCTTTGCGTACCTGATAGTTCTGAGACTGTTGAAGGCCTTCGTGTTGTTACACCCGAAAAAGATGGATCCTTCTCGCTCGGGAGAACTCTTGAAAACTATGCTCAACAGATACAAGAACGTATTGACGCGGATATGATGAGCATTATTTTACCGAGAGAGCGAGACTATTCTATTGAGCTGACTTCACTAGGGGAGAGCCTAGAAATTAACACTTTTGCGGTGGGAACGGCTGCTACTTTCCCTGTCTGCGCCGATGTTCTTCGTGAACAGATACATCGTATGTCAGCAACAGAACAGCTCGACGTTAAAGACTGCGAATCTGGTTGGTCTATTGTTTGGGGAAAATCTCTTCTGATTGCACAACTGCTATACCAGCTACAACAACCAGCTATTATGGTGACGTCATCTGCTCACGGCGTACATATAGCCTGTTTTATCCCAGCACACGAAAAGAACCATGACTGGCACAACCCCCTATGGGATACGTGGATGGAGAAACTTCGTGATGGTTTGAGAAGACCACTTCCGTTGTTTGACGTACATGAAGGGTACCTTATCGATTTTTTCTGGGGGGCATCAAAAAACATTAACCCTCATCTGCCTGAATCCTTATACGCAAAAGGTACGTTCCTTTCAGAAATGATGCAACAGCTTTCTGGTATTCTTCCTGAACCTTTTCAAAAACAGCGTATCTTAGAACAACTTGAACAATTCATGTGGGCGTATAACGTCGATGAGAACTTTATGCACCGGCTTCACCTATATTTACAAGATTATGGGTCCTTACTAAGCGCCGAATCCGTGATACAACTTTTGTGTGCGCCTGCGGAGCTACAAGAATTCTTCCGTGAAATATGTGATGCAACATTTTTCAGAGCTCACGAACATCAACAAGAGATAGAACCTCTAAAAGATGACCTTCAACGAGCAATTTTTGTTACCACTGAACCGATGAACGAGGTTGAAACCCAAAAAATAGTTGAGTCTCTTTCTCTGCTGGTTCAAAGCTCACTTGCTGAGCCTTCCTCTTCTTCAGAACCTGAAGAAAATATAGAAGAAGATGCGTTTGAGATTCTTCAGAAGAACCCTTGGATATTGCGGGCAGATGCTGCCCTGACTTTGAGCATTTCAGCGGTTCTAGGAGTTCTAGCTTATCGTGATAAAAGTTCTGGTGTTTCTTCACCTCTGAAAGCATTAGCTTCTTTGGCATGTGCTGGAATGGGAACCGCAGAGTTTCTTTGGGGGCAGAAATACCTTCACCAGAAAAAAATAGAACAGGAGAAGCTAGAGCCAACTGCTGAACCTTTTAAACCTCAGAAATCTGTTCTTGAAGAACTGCGAGAATATGCCCTTGAGGTAGAGAAACAGCAACAGGAGAAAAAACAACAGCAACATCAAGGTGCAAAGAAGCATGTTAAAAGGTTATTTCGTTCTTTGCGTTCACGGTTTTCGGAGGGCTGATGGAGCATCATGGTATCGCTCAATACCTGCGAAAGAGCGTTGATATTGATCCTGACTGGCAACGTCCTGTTCCTTCTGAACAGTCTTTTCGCTACGACCTTTGGTTGTCTCTGGCTACCTCATTATTGGCCTTAATCTCTTCGGCCAGCTACCAGAGCTTAGGTCTTTTTGGTGATGACCATCAAGAAATTTTGTGGTCTTATATCTTGGCTCAGCTGATGGTGCTACCCTTGACCGTTCGACGACGCTACCCTTTAACGGCCTTTGCTGTTGCAACGTTGATATTCTTTGTTCCACCGTCGTTAACGGTTTCACCACCGATATATTTCACGTTAATTTTTCAAGTGACGTACTTATTTTTGCTGTATACGGTGATTGCTTGGGGACAAGACCGAAAACTTGCTTGGATGTCTGTTTACATCGTGATTTTCTTGACGATTGTGTGGATTATTATTGCGTGGACTCTTCACGGTGTTGCACTTTTTAACGTCAACGAGATGGCGCAGAACGGGCCTATCGATAGTTCACTTGCCACGTTGCTGACCTTATGCATAAATAATGGGATGTATTTTGGCTCAGGTATCGCATTGGGCCGTATCTCGTGGATTCGAGCCTACCAAAGTGAGATATTAGAAAATCAGCGTCATGAGCTAGAACAACAAAGTGAACAGATTGCACAAGATAGGGTGGTGCGCGAACGTTTACGTGTAGCACGCGAACTGCATGACTCGGTAGGTCACCATATCTCTGTTATTTCTGTCCAGTCTGGTGCTGCTCGGCGTCTTCTCAACCGTTACCCCGATAAAGCTGTTGACGCGTTACAAAACGTTGAACAAAGCGCGAGTACAGCTATTACAGAGATGCGCTCTATCGTACGTCTTCTACGTCAGGATAGAGAGCCGTCAAAAGCTCAAGGAAATATCAGCTATAGTGAACCGACCTTAGAACAACTACAACAACTTTTTATTGAAGTAGAAGCTTCTGGGTTTCAGGTAGAGTATCTGAAATCTGAACATGAAGAAAAGTTTTTGGCAAAAATCCCGCAGGGGACGCAGAATTCTATTTATCGGATGATTCAAGAATCTTTGAATAATGTGCGTCGTCACTCTTTGGCACGTACAGTGCACGTGATTCTTCGTTCTGTAGAGGTCAACCAGCGAGTATGGATTGAAATAGAAGTCATTGATGATGGTTGCTCTCAGAAGAAACCTGCAGATAAGTCTTCCTCAAACTACGGTTTATGCGGTATTAAAGAGCGCGCTGAGGCTTTAGGAGGTTCAGCAACTTACGGACACCGCACGAATGCTCAAGGGTGGTTCGTTTATATTCGTATACCAGAAAGACATAGTGAAAATACATGAGTGCAGAGACTATTCGCGTGCTTTTAGCCGATGATCAAGACCTTGTCCGTAACGGGTTCTCGATGATTCTTTCTGTCGAAGAGAACATCCACGTCGTAGGAGAGGCCCATAACGGCCAAGAAGCTGTAGATTTGTGCCTTCAACTCAAGCCTGACGTCGTGTTAATGGATGTGCAGATGCCTGTTCTTGATGGCATTAACGCGACATTACAGATTGTTCAACAGACGGAGTCAAAGGTTCTGGTGCTGACCACCTTTGACCGTGATGATTATCTTTTTGGTGCGCTTAACGCTGGCGCGAGTGGTTTTTTGTTGAAAACTTGCACTGCCGAAAAACTTGTAGAAGCCATTGAACAAGTGCATGGAGGTTTAGCTTTGCTCAGCCCGGAGGTGACTTTACCTGTTATTCAAAAGATTACTGTCGCCTCTGACTTTTCATCATTGAATACTTCTTCAGCTATGAGTTCTGGTGCGTCCTCAAACGTATCAGGATGTTCTGCCGAAGATCGTCTGCGTGTGGAGTCTTTGACCGCTCGTGAACGGGAGACTCTTAGCTACTTGGCGAAAGGCCTCACCAACGCCGAAATTGCGGAGCAGATGTTTTTAGGTTCATCTACCGTGAAAACTCACGTATCTAATGTTTTGGCAAAAACTCATTCTCGAGACCGAGTGAACGCGGTAATTTTTGCGTATCGTACAGGTCTTGTTCACTGATATGAGGGGAAACCTTCTAGAAATCAGTCCTATGGGGGAGTTCTGCTTTTCTGAAATTTTTTAGACTCGTAGTGAGTAATAATAACGGTGCCATCCCTGACCACCGGTAGGGGTGACACAACGAAAGGGTCACTATGGTCGAACATGTAGACACTCATAAACCGCCTCATGGTTCTCTTGAAATTTCTCATGTAAGTAAAAGCTTTGGAGAGAAAAAAGTTCTAGAGGACATTAACTTCACCGTTAATGCTGGTGTTCTTACGGGGTTCTTGGGAGCAAATGGCTCTGGTAAAACAACAACAATGCGTATCATCATGGGGCTTTTAGAGCCTTGTCAGGGTGAAATTCTGTATTGCGGTGAGAAGATTACCAGCCAACATCGTAAAACGTTTGGTTACATGCCAGAAGAACGAGGCCTATACCCTAAACAGCCTCTTCTGTCTCAGCTAGTGTACTTGGGGCAGTTGCATGGAATGGATGTTAGTACCGCAAAAAGTGAAGCTACCGATTACCTAGAATTCATGGGCTTAGGTGAACACCTGAACAGTAAACTAGAATCTTTGTCTTTAGGTAATCAACAGCGCGTTCAGATTATTGCATCTATTTTGCATCGACCGAAGGCTTTAATTCTCGATGAGCCGTTTTCTGGTCTTGACCCCCAAGGTGTTGAGAACATGGTTCAACTGTTATACAAGATTGCTCGCTCTGGTGTTCCTGTGATGTTCTCATCACATCAGTTGGATTTGATCGACCGGTTATGTGAAGAAGTTGTGATTTTGCACCAAGGCATTATTTGTGCGGCGGGGAATGCTCAGCAACTTCGTGAGGAGTCGCCTCAACACTTTAGGATGCAGTCAACAACAGATTTGGGATGGCTTCGAAGCTATGAAGGGATACGTGTGCTTGACTTCCAAGGAACTCAGGCGCTTTTAGAATTCGTACACCCTATCGAACAGGTTCGACCTGAACTGCTTCGCTATGCCGTTGATCAGGGGATGACGGAGTTCTCGCGCGTACTACCAACATTAGGAGATATCTATCGAGGAGTGACAGCACAATGAATCAAGCACCTGCACCTTGGCGTATCGTCATGGTACGTGAAATCAACACAAAGCTTCGAGATAAAACTTTTATCTTCAGCACGCTTTTTTCTGTCGTAATTATTGTCCTCAGCATGGGGTTTAACATATGGTTAGGGCAGAAAAATACTCACTATACCGTTGCTGTGACTAACCAAAAAGCTCAACATTTAGTGGAAAGTTCTACGAAAATTCTTCAGGACCAAGACCCTGATGATTCTTTAGACGTTCAGCTATTTGACTCTGAACAGTCAGCTCAGCATGCGCTAGAAGAAGATGATGTAGATGCATACCTTAAAGAACTCTCTTCCGAACAGGGCTGGGAATTGGTTTATAAGGATTCTTCACAGAATACGTTGACACGTGTTCTTGAAGATACTATCTTCACGCAACAAATAGAACAGAATGCTGCTCAAGCCGGTGTCTCTTGGCAAGAGTTGCAGCAGGGGACATCGCTGAAAGTCTCCATGCTTAAGGACTCTGATAATCGTGGTATTGCCTTGTTGGTTGGTGTTATTTTTGCCCTGATTTTCTACATGTCATCGCTCATTTTTGGTCAGCTGATTGCCATGAGCGTGGTTGAGGAAAAACAAAATCGTATTGTTGAGATTATTGCTACCGCTATTCCGATTTCTCAACTTTTGGCAGGAAAAGTTCTTGGTAACGTGATTCTCGCAATTGGGCAAATGTTACTCTACGGAGTTGTTGCTCTAACGGGTCTGAATGTCTTTAACCTTGCCCAAGAATATGCGTGGATTCTTCCGTCTGCCGGTTGGTTTGCGGTGTTCTATGTGGTTGGTTTTGCGGCAGTTGCAACTATCTGGGCTGCTGTTGGTGCCATGTCTTCACGCGTTGAAGATATCGGTTCCTTAGCTTCCCCTTTGACCATTGTTCTGATGGCTGCGTTTTTTGCTGGTATTTACTCTTCGGGGGCTGTCCTAACCGTTGTCTCATATATTCCTATTGCGTCTTCTATTGCAATGCCCATGAGGATGTTGCGAGAAGATGTCTTTTTCTGGGAACCAGTGCTGTCTCTGGTATTTGCTTTGATAGCGACGTGGGGCATGACCTTATGGGGTGCCAAGATTTATCGTCATCAGGTGATGCGTTCGGGCAGTGCCGCTACGTGGAAGCAAGTTCTTTTGAAAAAAGAACAGAAATAGTCTGTGACTTTATTAATAACATCGTGAAAATACCTGCGAAGTTCTGGATTAACGTTCACAGCTCTGGCATACTTGCACAGGTACCCGATAGGTGCGGGCCTCTCACCGCATCATATTGTGTTCATTTTAGAGATTGTATGGATGGCCGGCCCCACCGGAGCAGAAATACGATTTCGCCTGAAACAAAGAAACAGGAGAGTCCACTACAGTGGCTGTTAAAATTCGTCTGAAGCGTATGGGTAAAATCCGCGATCCTCGTTACCGTGTTGTCGTTATGGACTCACGCACTAAACGTGACGGTCGTGCGATTGAAGAAATCGGTCTATACCATCCGACCGAGACCCCTTCCCTTATCCAGATTGACTCTGAGCGTGCTCAGTACTGGCTATCTGTTGGCGCACAGCCAACCGAGCAGGTACGCGCATTGCTCAAACTCACCGGTGACTTGGCAGCATTCAAGGGTGAAAAAGCAGAATCTGCTGTAAAGCCTGTAGAAGCTAAGCCTGAGTTCGTTGTCCCTGAAAAGGGATCCGTTATTCTTCCTGAAGCTATCACCCCTAAGGCTGAAGCTAAGGAAGAAGAAGCTCAGGTAGCTGAAGAAGCTACTGAGGAAGCAGCTGAGTAATTATGTTGGCCGATGCCCTTGAGCACCTCGTTCGAGGAATAGTCAGCAACCCCGACGACGTTCAAGTTCGTTCTCGTAGCGGTCGTCGTGGTGACTTCCTAGAAGTTCGGGTTAACCCTGAAGATTTAGGTCGTGTGATTGGGCGTCAAGGACGCACCGCGAATAATATTCGCACCGTTATTGACGCAATCAACGACGGCGACCACATTCGTGTAGACGTCGTCGATACTGATCGCCAACGCTAAAAATTTTATAAACAAAGCATGTTTATCGGGGGAGTCCCAAGCCTGAATCAGGCTTGGGACTCCTTTGCATTATCCCGTTATTACCCAAACACGATAAACTAGAACCCACAGAAGAACTAACACCTAATATTTTTTACTGCTATTGAAAGATAATACGAGGAGAACCTCATGCAGATTTTAGTTGCGCGTATCGGTAAACCACACGGTATTCGTGGAGAAGTGACCGTCGAACTTTTTACTGATTCTCCTCAAGAACGTTTTGCCTGCGGAGAACAGCTAAACATTGAAAATTATCAGCCTGAAACTCCCGTTGGTGCTATTGCCCCCAACGGTGTTTTAACCGTAGCTCACAGCCGATGGAACAAAAAAATTCTGGTGGTTCGGTTTGAAGAAGTCACATCACGTAACCAGGCTGAAACTCTACGAAACACACGATTGACGTTCGACGCTTCTGAAGCAGAGTCTTCTGAAGGATACTACGAACACGATTTAGTAGATCTTCCGGTCTATTTGTACCATGATGTTCCCGAAGGGGAACTTCCCGAAGGTGAAGGAATCGGTACAGTTATTGGATTACAAACAATGCCTGCTCAAGATTTACTCTTAGTTCGTTTGCATCATGGGGAAGAAGCCATGATTCCTTTTGTGGAACAAATTGTTCCTGAAGTAGATACACAAGAAGGCTTCGTCCTCATTGACCCGCCAGAGGGGCTTTTAACTCTAGGTAGCGAAGAATCAGAGGAACAATAGAATGCGCTATGATGTTGTCACTATTTTCCCTGAATATCTTGAACCTCTACGGCTATCGCTACTAGGTAAAGCTCAAGAACAAGGAATTGTCGATATCCGCATTCATGACCTTCGTGACTATGCGTTTGACCGTCATAAAACGGTAGATGACACCCCCTATGGTGGTGGCGCAGGAATGGTGATGAAAGCAGAACCGTGGGCTTTAGCCCTAGAAGAAGTTTTGACGACAAAAACTTCTCAAGAACGTCCTCTGTTGTTAGTGCCCTCCCCAGCTGGAGTAGTTTTTAACCAGCGTTTAGCTGAAGAACTTTCAGAACGCGAACACCTTGTCTTCGCGCCAGCTCGATATGAAGGTATCGACGAGAGAGTCTTTGAATGGGCAGAAACGTCTTTTGAGGTGATGCCTGTATCGTTAGGAGACTACGTTCTTTACGGGGGAGAAGTTGCCGTCCTTACGATGATTGAAGCGATTACGCGTTTACTTCCTGGCGCGATGGGAAACCCCCAATCCTTAGAAGAAGAATCGCATACGGGAGGATTGTTAGAATACCCCGTCTACACGAAACCGTCTCAATGGCGTGGGCATCATATTCCAGACATCTTATTATCTGGCAACCATGCTGCTATCGCCCGATGGCGTCGTGATGAACAGCTTCGACGGACATTTACCCGCCGATATGACATGATTGAGTCGTTGTCCGAAGAACAATTAGATACACAGGATTTATCCTTACTCCAAGAGTTACGAGAGCAAAACTAAAAAATCTTTTATGAGCTCTTGATATGTTAATCCTCTAAAGTTCTGGTCGCAGAGCCGTATTTATGTCATAATTATTTCTTGTGTTCATTTTGGGGACGCCCCTGCCGTAGGGGGATGAGCGACCATAACAAAATGAACCGTAGACACCACCCAGCGGGGTCTACGTATTTTGGAACTCTGCCACATAGAGATAGTAGGCAGAAGTATCACGAGACTATTAGACCTACGGCTGGTAGCTCATGGAGAACTCAATGCAGACTCTTGACTTCATTGACAACAAGTCACTTCGTAACGACATCCCCGAATTCGGTCCTGGCGATACCCTCAACGTTCACGTTAACATCGTTGAAGGTAACCGTTCTCGTGTTCAGGTTTTCAAGGGATTCGTTGTAGGCCGTCAGGGTGCTGGCGTTCGCGAAACCTTCACCGTCCGTAAAGTATCCTTCGGCGTTGGTGTTGAGCGTACCTTCCCAGTACACTCCCCGGTTATTGACAAAATTGAGGTTGTTACCCGCGGTGACGTTCGCCGTGCAAAGCTCTACTACATGCGTGATCGCCACGGTAAAGCTGCACGTATCCGCGAAAAGCGCGAGAAGACCGCGTAATCTTTCACGGATGGACCACATTTTAAGGTCACAACCAACGAACAGGCGCCCCATCCGCTACGGGTGGAGGCGCCTGTTCGCTGTTATTTTTTCGTTAGCTCTTCTGTGCGTCATCCTGATAAGGAGCTTCCTCGTTGATGTTTTTTATATACCTTCAGCGTCGATGGAACCAACACTAAATACCGGTGACCGTATCCTCGTCAGCAGATTAGATACCCAAGCACAACGAGGAGACCTTGTTGTCTTTGACGGAACAGGCTCTTTTGACCCGTACCGAAGTACCAACCCCTGGCTACATGACCCGCTAGGAACTTTAGAGCAATGGGTGGGGCTGAAAAGTTCTCAAACGATTTATGTTAAACGTGTTATCGGCGTTGCCGGAGATAGAATAACTTGTTGTTCAGATACTGGTACTTTGTTGCTTAACGGTCAAGAACTTGAAGAACCCTATCTTTTTCCCGGAGATGACCCTTCCACCGTCAATTTTGATGTTATTGTGCCGCCAGGGCGTATCTGGGTGATGGGAGATCACCGTTCAGTATCAGAAGATTCTCGTGCTTTGTTAGCTGCACCGGGCGGGGGGATGATTCGTGAAGAAAAAATTATCGGTAAACCCATTTACCGTATTCTTCCCCTCCAACATTTTGGAGCTCTTGAACACATAGCAACTCATTAACCCAATATATACAGCGGATTTTCAGTAAATATCCTTCTCAATATGGGCCTATTGCTCAAGTGTTTTCCCGTATCCTTAATTTAATAATCTTATAGAAGGCAGAAAGAACGGTATGTCTCAGTCTCCAGAACATGAAGAACCTCAAACACTAAACACCGCAGAGGATGTTGTAGACGCAACGTTCTTACATCAAGACGTCCCGCCTGCAGAGCAGACCGGATTCCTTGGGCAAGTTAAAGAATTTGGTATCGTCATACTCTATGCGTTGGTCATTGCGTTCATCCTCAAAACCTTCGTTATTCGTGGGTTCTACATTCCTTCTGGTTCGATGGAAAACACCCTCGAAGTTAATGATCGTGTCTTTGTTAATGTTGCTGGTTCAATGTTTAGCCAAGCTGAACGTGGAGACATTATCGTCTTTAAAGATACTCAAGGTTGGATTGATTCTTCTCCTCACCGTTCTAACCCCGTCGCTTCTGCTCTAGCCTTCGTCGGTATCCTCCCCGACAGCTCTGATAAGTACCTTGTTAAACGTGTCATCGGTGTCGGAGGAGACCACGTTGTCTGTTGTTCTGCAAACGGTCGAATCATGGTCAACGGTGTAGCTATTGACGAAACATACCTCTACCCAGGTGCGAAGCCCTCTGAGATTCCTTTTGACGTAATTGTCCCTGAAAATTCATATTTTGTTATGGGAGACCATCGTAATAATTCAGCCGATTCTCGATACCATATCGAAGACGGGCACGAATTTATTAGTGATAGCGATGTTGAAGGTAAAGTCTTTGTACGTGCATGGCCGCTTAACCGTTTCCAATTTATTGGTGGAGCGCATGATGTCTTCGCAGACGTTCCCAGAAATAAAGCTTCAGAGAAGTGAACGCTATCTCGCATACTGCCTCACTCGAGATTGAACAAGAATATTTCTCTCAAGGTGTTCAACTCATCGTAGGCATGGACGAAGTCGGCAGAGGCTCTTTAGCTGGGCCTGTAGGTGTTGGAGTCTCAATTCTTACCGCCCAACAGCAACATATGGTAGAAGGGCTCACCGACTCCAAAGCGCTCAGCACCAAAAGGAGAGAAGCTCTCGTCCCTCTCATCAAAGATTGGTGTGCTACTGGTCTTGGATATTCTTCAGCTCAAGAGATTGATGCACTGGGTATGACGTTGGCCTTACGTTTAGCTGGTCAACGAGCTTTATCTCAAGCTCTTCTAGACCAGCGTATTACCTCTTTTCCTGAGAGGATTCTCTTAGATGGTTCTCATAACTGGTTCAGCCCGAATACTCCCGATTTGCTGAGCGAATTAGATGAAGCGCAAAAACTATACCAAGAGCTTGCTCATGAGACGTGGAAAGAACAAGCCTCTTCAAAATATCCTCGACACCAACCGTGGGACATACCGGTCACAACGATTGTAAAAGGTGACTACCGTTGCGCATGTATTGCAGCTGCATCGGTCGTAGCTAAAGTCCATCGTGACCGTCTGATGGAAAATTTAGCGGCAGAGAATCCCTCCTATGGTTGGGAGAAAAACAAAGGGTATGGTTCAAAAGCTCACCGCGAAGCATTAGCAATGTATGGGGCAAGCGCCCATCACCGGCTTAGCTGGAATTTGGGTCTTGAACCGCAACAACTCAAAGACGCATATATTCAACGAATGGTAGAAACATCATGAGTGCAGAAGATCTTGAAAAATACGAAACTCAGGCACAACTGGCCTTATATGAGGAATACCAGAAGGTTTATGAACTTTTCCGCTATGTGGTAGAGACCGATCGGCGTTTCTATCTAGCTAATAGTGTGGAAGTTACCCCACATATACAACAGGGAAGCGTCTACTTTGAGGTGATGATGAACGACGTATGGGTATGGGATTTCTTTCGTGCTTCACGTTTTGTCAAAAACGTACACGTCTATTCTTTTAAAGATGTGAATGTTGAAGAGCGTCTTGCCGACGCCGAACTTGTTGTTCCGCAAATTCCTGGATTTGGTGAAGGATAGTCCCTCGAACCTGGTTTAAAACTGCGGACAATAAACCCACCCACCATATGACTGTGGAGAACATCCTCTATTCTTCTCAACATCCACTTTTATCCCCAGAATCTTTTTCTCCATACTCCAAAAGTATCTACTGTCGCATGCTAGTAACCAAGAAAATGTTACTGGCAATGAACGGACACCAGATTCTTTATGGCACAGCACCTCGAAACTGGAAGATGGGGCGAGCATCTCGCCGTTGAGATACTCACCAGCCAAGGCTACACCCTCCTTGAACAAAACTGGCGACCACAGCCCCTCCCCGGAGAACCTAAACTACGTGGAGAAATCGACGCTGTTTTACTCGACACCGACGCAAACCTTATCTTTCTCGAAGTAAAAACCCGCAGCACAGAAAACTACGGACACCCCTTCACCGCGATTCACCACGGCAAAACAAAAAAGCTCAAACAACTAGCCTATTATTGGTGCGCTACACACGACGTACACGACTTCACACATATCCAATTAGACGCTATCGCTATTACCGGCACACCAGAACATTTCACCTTTGAGCACCTCAAAAAGGTGAGCTAATGGCATACGCAAAAACCTATTCTGTAGCATTAGTAGGAATCAACGGACATATCATCGAAGTTGAAGCTGATATCTCTCAAGCACTACCATCTTTCATCCTTTTAGGCTTACCTGACACCTCTTTGAGCGAAGCTAAAGACAGAATACGCTCCGCCGTCAAAAACTCTGGGATGTCACTAGCCCAACGAAAAATCACAGTAAATCTTAGCCCCGCAACTTTACCTAAACGCGGATCAGCCTTCGACCTAGCTATGGCAGTAGCAGCCTTAACCGCAGACCAAAAAATACGTAGCAGCTCCAATACCGTATTCCTCGGGGAACTCGGACTCGACGGTAGCGTACGAAGGATACCGGGGGTACTCCCATCTGTTAAAGCCGCAATAGAAGCAGGATTCTCTCATATCGTAGTCCCCGAAGAAAACGCCCAAGAAGCTCAGCTAATCCCCGGCGCTCACATCACAGCATGCCGTTCCCTCGCCCAAGTTCTTACTTTCCTCGGGGCAGACCCCACAACACTCAAAGAATCGGCACAAACGCCACCTAAAGAACACCACAACACAACCGCAACACCTCAACTCACCGCAGATATGGCAGATATCGCAGGACAAACAGAAGGCCGCCTTGCCTTAGAAATCGCAGCTGCAGGTGGACATCACCTACTGCTCAAAGGACCGCCAGGCTCCGGCAAAACAATGCTTGCTGAACGGATAACGAGCATTTTACCGCCACTAGATGATGTCAGCGCTATGGAAGTAACCGCCATACACTCCTTAGACATGGGAGAAAAACCCTGCCAAGAACTCATCCGAACACCACCTTTCCAAGCCCCACACCACAGCGCCTCCACCGCATCCATACTCGGCGGAGGCTCAGGAATACCACGCCCCGGAAGCATCTCTAAAGCACACAGGGGAGTGCTCTTTCTTGACGAAACACCAGAATTTAAAAGAACGGTACTCGACTCACTTCGACAACCACTAGAATCCGGACACATCACCCTCCACCGAGCAACCGCAACCGCAACCTACCCTGCACGTTTCCAACTCATCCTCGCCGCAAACCCTTGCCCTTGCGGAAACAACATTGGACAAGGTCTAGACTGCAGATGCACCTCTAAAGAACGCAGAAATTACTTCGGAAAACTCTCTGGGCCACTACTTGACCGCATCGACATACACATCACCATCCCTAAAATCCTCTCTCGGGAACTAGTACACCACCAAAAACCTGAAAATAGTGCAACTATCTCCCAACGAGTCCAGCAAGCACGCAACCTCCAAAAAGAACGCCTATCACCTTATGGGCTACTCACCAACGCCGACATGAACGGACAACTGCTCCGCGACACTTTCAAACTCGACACCCGACTCACTACCGGACTCAACCACGCCATGGATCAAGGAAACCTCAGCGCTCGCGGATACGACCGAATCCTTAGAACAGCATGGACCCTAGCAGATCTCGACGGAGCCACCAGTCCCACAACAGAGCACATCGATACCGCACTATATTTCCGACACCTCAGCCAAGAACCCTTCACCACCTAAGAAAAACACTCAACCAAGAAAAATATCCATGGAACATCACCACGCTTACGCCCAAATTTTACGTATCGCAGAGCCACAAGACCCATATATTCACCACGCCATCGAGATTCTAGGGGCACCTCAAACCGCATACATTCTCAGCCGTAAAACACCACTAAAGTTTAAAGAATGGCAAAAAGCTCTGTCCCAAAGCCACTCATCTATGAGCGAAACACTCCACAAAAGCTCCGAAGAAACATACCTAGCATTACAAGAAAGAATTCAGCGCTGGTCTCAACGAGCCGAAACTCTTAGCCCTGAACAAGAACACCGTTCAGCACAAAGCCTCAACAGCTGGATTTGTACACCTGAAGACGAGGACTGGCCTGAAACGCTCAACGACCTCGGCAGCTCACGACCCTACGCTATATGGGGACGAGGCGAACGAAAACGCCTACAAGAACTACGGCATATACCCGCCATCTCTGTTGTTGGTTCCCGCGAACCGACCCAATACGGGCACAGCGCAACTAACCATATCGTTCAAGACCTCGTAGCAACAAAAACACCTATTATCTCTGGGGGAGCCTTAGGAATAGACGCTATCGCACACAACAAAGCGCTAGAAGCTTCGCTCAGTAACCTGCCAACCATTGCGCTGATGGCCTGCGGAGTAGACCGACCCTACCCGAAACAACATCAACAACTACACGAACACATCATCAACCGAGGGCTACTCCTAAGTGAAGTATCTTTGGGAACGCCACCAACACGATGGCGGTTTCTCCAAAGAAACCGCATCATCGCTGCCCTCAGCGAACTCACCATCATCATCGAAGCACGCTGGCGTTCAGGCGCACTAAACACCGCACACCACGCCCTCGAACTAGGCCGAGAACTGCGAGCCGTACCCGGATCAATCTTTAGTCCGACCTCACAAGGATGCCACAAACTACTACGTGAGGGACTCGCACAACCTATCACCTGCGCCCAAGAAGTTATCGAAGACTTGCACCTAGAAAATTTCTCCGCCACATTAAACACCGAAAACATACAACACCTAGCAAAAGAACCTCTACTAACAGAATTACACCAACGCATCTGGGACGTACTACCATTACAACAAGGCATAAGCATCGAAAAAATTAGTATGCTCATTGGAACTAACCCACGAAATATTATGAGTGCGCTCGGATACCTTAGCCACCACCAACTCATCGAAAACACCAATCATCTCTGGCATAAAAAGAAACGGTAGAATCAACAGAAGAGAGCCAACAGAAAAGGAAAACACCGTACATGGAGAACACCAAACCCATAGAAACGGAAGATACCCTACGCCTGGAACCATCCACACATTTAGAAGAACAAATCTTCTCACAACTAATCGAGAACTTCACACGATACTTACGCTACGAAAAATTTCGTTCCGAAAACACCATCAACTCCTACCGTAGCGACCTTAAAGCATTCTTCACCTACGCCCAAGAACAACGCCTACACAACATTAACGACGTTGACCTCAGCTTCCTACGTGCGTGGCTCTCTCACCAACACGAATGCAGCCAGTCCCGCAACTCTACCGCACGAAGGCTCTCCACCCTAAGAGTTTTCTTCTCATGGGCCAAAGAAGAAAACTACATCCACCAAAACCCGACGCTAGCAATAGCAACCGCCAAAAAAGAACACCGACTACCTACCGTCCTCACTAAAGAACACCTTCAAACGCTCTTTAGAGAGCTGGAAGAACGACTTACCCAAAACCCACACGACCCACACACGCTAAGAACCTGCGCTGTTATTGAACTCCTCTACGCTAGCGGACTGCGAATTTTCGAACTATGCAGCATCAACCTCTCGAGTATCGATAGAACACAACGCACCCTAAGAGTCATCGGTAAAGGCAACAAAGAACGAATTGTCCCCTTCGGGAAACCCGCACTAGAGGCCATCGAACAATGGATACGTTACGGGCGTCCACAATGGCTCAAAAATTCAAAAGCACCCATCGAAGAAGCCCTTTTTATCGGGCCGCAAGGTGCTCGCGCAAATCCTCGACAACTACGTGAATGTATTAACCAGCTTTTAGCTCTTTTAGAAAACACCAATGCTCGTGGTGCACACGTCTTTCGCCATAGTGCAGCAACCCATATGGTTGATGCTGGCGCTGACATTCGCACAGTACAAGAACTTCTAGGCCATAGCTCTCTTGCCACAACACAAATTTATACGCATGTCTCGATGGAAAGACTCACTGCAATCTATGAAAAAGCGCATCCGCGCTCATAAACTGAGGTACTCTACTACTAGTAACCAAATGAAATGCCGTCTACGGGAAGTGTCCTATGACAAGTGGGGGAATACTCTATATCCATGCAGTACCTGCTGTGGCTATACCACACCTAAAATGGTCTCTAGAAAACCTTATTGACGGTTTATCTTCCATCACCTGGGAACAACAAACCCAAAAACCTGAATATTACTGTGCCGCCTTGGAATGGAGCGGATCCGAAGAACGAGCTGCGCAAATCACCTCAGCTCTGATACCACTCAAAAAAATTTGGTTTGAAGTGAGCTTCTACGGTGACGAACAAGAACTGCCAAGCTGGTGGATGTACACTCCTGAACTTGGAACATTCTATGCCCTTACCGACACTGCCGGAAATTTTCTGATGAGTGAAGACCGTGTACGTTCCATCTACGAACAAAGTGGTGGGGAGCCACACGAACTCTTACAGCTTTTTTCTCAGGCACTTGGTGAACCTTGGAATAATGAGCTTGAACCACTTCGAGAAAATAACTTAGAACGGCAACCTCCCGTCCTGCTAGAACGTCACGTTAACCTATAGTTCCTTTTCAAAAAATACGCCGGCTTTTAGCTTCTTATCTGTGATGAGGTGAAGCTAAAAACCGGCGTATTTTTATCAGGATAAGGCTTTATTCTTCAATAGAACGGAACGCAACTACTGCGTTATGCCCACCAAATCCGAAAGAATTAGACAGGGCCGTAATCTTTCCAGCTGGTAAATCACGTGCCTCCGTAACGACATCTAAATCAATTTGAGGGTCTTGATGCTCAAGATTAATAGTGCATGGTGCTTTACGATGAAAAACAGCTAATACTGTCAAAACAGCTTCTAAAGCACCAGCTGCCCCAAGAAGATGACCGGTCATTGATTTTGTTGCAGAAACTGCAATGTGTTTCGTGTGGTCACCAAAAACTTGGTGCAAAGCGGAGGACTCAGGAACGTCTCCTACAGGGGTGGACGTCGCATGAGCATTAACATGAACTACTTGTTCAGCATCAATATTGCCGTCAGCTAAAGCCTGATTCAATGCACGGACTGCTCCGAGAGCTTCCGGATCGGGAGAAGTAATATGATACGAATCAGCAGAAACACCCGTTCCCGCTAATTCTGCATAAATACGTGCTCCACGAGCTCGAGCGTGTTCTTCTGACTCAAGAATCAAAGCTGCACCACCTTCGCTCATGACAAAACCATCACGATCCACATCATAGGGACGTGAAGCAGAGACCGGATCATCATTGCGAGTTGACAGGGCCTGCATCTTAGCGAAAGCAGCTAAAGGAAGTGGATGAATGGCTGCTTCGGCGCCACCTGCGATAACGACATCAGCTTTTCCACTACGAATCATCTCAACAGCAAGACTCATCGCTTCAGTTGAAGAAGCACACGCAGAAACCACCGTTTGTGCTGCTGCACGCGCATTGAGCGCCATAGAAACAGCTGCCGCACAACTATTAGGCATGAGCATAGGAACAGTAAGCGGCAACACCCGACGAGGGCCTTTTTCTCGGAGTGTGTCCCAAGAATCTAGAAGAGTCCACACTCCGCCAATTCCAGTTCCGAAAGCAACTCCAACGCGCTCAGGATTAAGTCCCTGAGCATCTTCTGCGTTATCTGCGCTAAAACCTGCATCTTCCCAAGCCTCTCGAGCTGCAACAAGAGCAAACTGTGCAGAGGGATCTTGACGTTTTGCTTCAACCTTCGTCAAGCGGCCTGAATCTAGGGGAGCAGCAGCTGCTTGCCCAGCAATATAGACAGGCAGCTCGTAACGTTCTACCCAATCTTTATCAAGTTGTTTAATCCCCGAAACCCCGTTAAGGGCGTTGTTCCAAGTGGTGCTAACATCTCCGCCGATGGGAGTGGTTGCACCTAAACCGGTGACCACGATTTTTCGAGACATGTGCATACTTTCTTCTAGAATTGGATAGTTCATAGAAAAAGACGGACGCGGAACATCAACCAAGGAGGAACCGCGTCCATCTTTTGACATGAGCTAGTTAGCTTGCGTTCGCGATGAAATCAACAGCGTCGCCTACAGTGACGAGGTTCTGTACTTCTTCATCGGGGATAGTAACGCCGAATTTTTCTTCAGCGTTGACAACGATGGTCATCATAGAGATGGAATCGATGTCGAGATCTTCAGTGAAGGACTTTTCGCGCTGTACATCAGCAACCTCAACACCGGTTTCTTCGTTAACAATTTCTGCAAGACCTGCAAGGATCTCTTCTGTGTTAGCCATGGTGGCTCCTTTTACTTATTAGTAGGCAATCATGATTATTGAACCATGAATGCAGTTTTTCTCCCTGATGGAGGGACTAACATCGTCTGCACCGTAGCACATCCGAAAACTAGGGGATTAGGGGAGGACAACAACCTGAGCTGCAAATGCTAAGCCTGCTCCAAAACCAATCTGTAAAGCAAATGTACCAGAGAGCTCTGGACGTTCCTTGAGTAATCGATGAGCCGCTAACGGAACTGAAGCAGCAGAAGTATTTCCCGCTTCTACAATGTCCTTAGCAACAATGACGTTTTCAGGAAGTTTAAGAGTTTTTGCTAACTGATCGAGGATACGTTCATTGGCTTGGTGAGCAATGAGAGCGCCTAAATCTTCTGGATTAATTCCTGCGGCTTTGACCGCTTCTTGAGCAACTTTTGCCATCTCCCACACAGCCCACCTAAATACAGAAGGGCCGTCTTGTCGCAGGGTTGGCCAAATTTTTTCTCCCTCTTGTACGGGGTTTTTAAGGAAATCTCGATTACGTAACTCTAGAAGAGAATGCGTCATCCCTACAGTTCCCCATCGGGAACCATCTGAACCCCAAATAGTAGGAGCAATTCCGGCAATATCGCTACGTCCAACAACGGCTGCACCTGCGCCGTCTCCAAGAAGGAAGGAGATAGACCTGTCTGTGTTATCAATAAAATCGGTAAGTTTCTCAACACCAACGACGAGAACATTCCTTGCCATACCTGAGCGAACTAATGCGTCAGCCTGAGCAATGCCATAACAGAATCCTGCACAAGCAGCTGAAATATCATAGGCGGGGGCTTTTGACCCAATGCTATCGGCAACAAGGGTAGCTAATGATGGGGTCGCGTAAGGATGCGAAATTGTTGAAACAATAACAGCATCAATTTCCTCTCCTTCTACGTGAGAGTTCTCAAGAGCATCAGCTGCTACACCGCAAGCCATATCTTGTACAGAAATGGCTTCACTTGCTCGTTGTCGTGTGCAGATGCCGGTGCGCTGTTTAATCCATTCATCTGAAGAGTCGATGGCTTCAACTAGCTCACTATTAGGCACTGACAGGTCAGGGCGAAAAGCTCCATAGCCAAGAATTCGTGAAAATTGTTGTGGCTGGTATTGGTTAAGAGTTGTCATAAAAGTTTTTGCACCTACGCTGTTTTAGGCCTGTGAAGCCTCTACTAGTAGTTTTAATTCTTCTGGGGTATTCAACGTTACGCGAGAAACCTGAGGAATAGCTCTACGAACTAAGCCAAGAAGTGTTCCTGCCGGAGATAGCTCAACAGCTGTGTGCACACCATACTTTTTCAGAGATTCCATGCACAAGTCCCATCGAACAGGAGCTGTTACCTGTCTGACAAGACGCTCTATACATTCTGTTCCGGTGTCTAAGGTTGACCCATCGTAATTTGAGATAAGGATTCCTTGTGGGGCTGACGGGCTAATAGTCTGCGCGTATTCGTTAAGCGGTGTTTGTGCTGGTTCCATATAGGGGGTGTGAAAAGCTCCAGCTACTTTAAGGGCAATAACACGGGTTTTAGCTGGAGGGTTGTGCGCTAGATTCTGGAGATTTTCTTCAGCACCAGCAGCAACAATTTGTCCGGCACCGTTCATGTTAGCAACATATAATGATGCTTCCTTAATGGCTTCAGTGATGCTTTTCTCATCTGACCCAAGAACTGCTGCCATACCTGTTTTTTCTTCGGAGGCAGCCTGCGCCATGCCGTGTGCTCGTACTCGAGTAAAGGCCATTGCTTCGTCTTCTGTTAGAACGCCGCTGAGGGTTGCAGCTGTAATCTCTCCAACGGAGTGACCTGCAAAAACTATATTTTTTTGAAGGTTAGATGTGGCTTTTAGGTAACGTGTTCCAGCAATAATGCCAGCAGCAACAATAAGAGGCTGGGCGATAGCAGTATCTTTAATGGTTTGTTCGTCAGCGACTGTTCCGTAATGGATGAGGTCGAGTTCTGCTGCATCAGAAAGCTTCTGAAGATGGGCTTGCACTCCAGGAAGTTCTAGCCATGGTTGAAGAAAACCTGGTTTTTGTGAGCCCTGTCCAGGGCAGAGAACTGCAATCATGGAGTCCCTCTCCTCTAAAAATCTGTGTTGATACGAGAAAACGTTCAACACGCTCTCACCAAAATCCTACCTATGTTATGCGAATAAAAGAGTGCCTATTACCTGTATAAGAGCAAGATATTTCGTATTCTGATGGATATTTTTTAAGTTCTTTAGACTCTCCGTTCAACTAAAGCCTTTGAAAAGTTATCATCAAAAACTCTGTACAATGCAACGTCAAAGTCAACGAACAAGACAAGGCGGGCTGTTCTCTTCCCTAATCGGAGAGAACAGCCCGCCTTGATGAATGTTCATGTATTAAAGGAATGACCCTTTAGCACATGTCACTATTACTCAGCGTTTTGCGCCAGTGTTGCAGGAGCATTGACATCAAGCTGATACTTAGCGAACGCTTGAGCTGGAGCTTCTGCAGGAACTTCTCCGCGCTTTGCAAGCATCTGCAAGGTGCGTACAACGATGGACTCTGCGTCAACGTTGAAGAAACGACGTGCACCAGCACGGGTATCAGAGAAACCGAAGCCGTCTGTTCCCAGGGTTGCGAAATCGTTAGGAACATACTGGCGAATGCCATCCATCAAATCAGAGTTGTAGTCAGACACTGCAACAATAGGACCAATCGCACCATCAAGCTGCTGCGCAACGAATGGTACGCGAGGTTCTTTTCCGCTGAGGAAAGCTTCACGCTCAGCTTCAATACCGTCACGGCGGAGGTTAGTCCAAGAAGTGACAGACCAAACGTCTGCAGAAACTCCCCAGTCTTCAGCCAAAAGCTCAGATGCTTTCATCGCCCAAGGAACGCCAACACCAGAAGCTAGTAGCTGAGCTCGAGGTCCTTCAAGCTGGCTTTCTTTGACTCGGTAGATACCACCGATAATGCCTTCAACGTCAACATTCTCAGGCTCTGCAGGCTGAATAATGGGTTCGTTGTAGACAGTGAGGTAGTACATGACGTCATGGTCTTCATCTTTTTGACCGTACATATGCTCGATACCGCGCTCAACGATGTGTGCAATTTCGTAGCCATATGCTGGATCATAATGAATCACAGATGGGTTCTGTGACGCCAAGATGGGTGACTGCCCGTCCATGTGCTGTAGGCCCTCACCGGTAAGGGTAGTACGACCTGCCGTACCGCCGACGATAAAGCCACGAACAAGCTGGTCAGCTGCTGCCCAGAATGCGTCACCAGTGCGCTGGAAACCGAACATCGAGTAGTAGATGTAAATCGGAACCATAGGAACACCATGGGTGTCATATGAGGAGCCTGCCGCTGTCAACGCAGCGACACCGCCAGCTTCGTTAATACCAACGTGCTGAATCTGACCGGCAGGAGATTCCTTGTATGCAAGCATGAGCTCACGGTCTACTGCAAGATAGTTCTGGCCCAAGGGGTTGTAAATCTTTGCAGAGGGGAAGAAAGAATCCATGCCGAAGGTACGTGCCTCATCGGGAACAATCGGCACGATGCGCTTACCAAAGTCTTTTTCACGCATGAGGTCTTTCATCAAGCGAACAAAAGCCATGGTGGAAGCAGCCATCTGCTTACCGGAGCCCTTCTTAGTGCCCTTGTATGCCTTTTCACCAGGGAGTTCAATTTCTGGCTGAATCTGGCGACGTGCTGGCAAGAAACCGCCTAGTTCTTGGCGGCGCTTGAGCATGTACTGAATTTCGGGGGCGTCCATACCAGGGTGGTAGTAAGGAGGGTTGTAAAGATCTTTTTCAAGCTCTTCATCAGAGATGGGGATGCGAAGGTGATCACGGAAAGCTTTGAGGTCTTCCATGGTGAGTTTCTTCATCTGGTGGGTTGCGTTACGGCCTTCAAAGTGAGTGCCGAGACCGTATCCCTTAATGCCCTGAGCCAAAATGACGGTGGGCTTACCCTTGGTCTCCAAAGCAGCCTTGTATGCGGAGTAGACCTTCTGATAATCGTGTGCGCCTCGCTTGAGTGCCCAGATTTCGTCGTCGGTCATATCAGCAACGAGTTCTTTGGTTTCGGGTGTCTTGCCGAAGAAGTGCTCACGAACGAATCCGCCGTCTTCTGCCTTGTAGGTCTGGTAGTCGCCGTCGAGGGTTTCGTTCATAATGCGAACGAGTTCGCCACTCTTATCTTTTTGGAGGAGCGAATCCCATTCACGACCCCAAATAACTTTGATGACGTGCCAGCCTGCGCCACGGAAGAAGGACTCAAGCTCTTGGATGATCTTTCCGTTACCGCGTACAGGGCCGTCAAGACGCTGGAGGTTACAGTTGACAACGAAGGTGAGGTTATCCAACTTGTTGTTTGCTGCAACCTGTAGTGCGCCACGCGATTCGACTTCGTCGAGTTCGCCGTCACCGAGGAATGCCCAGACATGCTGTTCTGAGGTGTCTTTGATACCGCGGTCGTGGAGGTAGTGGTTGAACTGTGCCTGCCAGATAGCGTTGATGGGGCCTAGGCCGAGTGAAACGGTTGGGAACTGCCAGAATTCTGGCATGCAACGGGGGTGCGGGTATGAAGGGATACCTTTGTCGCCCTTGGTTTTTTCTTGGCGGAATCCGTCGAGGTGCTCTTCAGTGATGCGTCCTTCGAGGAATGCTCGCGCGTAGTTACCGGGGGATGAGTGTCCCTGCCAGAAGATTTGGTCGCCTCCGCCGGGGTGTTCTGGGCCTCGGAAGAAGTTGTTGAGACCAACTTCGTAGAGTGTCGCGATGCCGGCATAGGATGAAATGTGTCCACCAACGCCGATGGTTGATTTTTGTGCGCGCTGAACCATGATTGCTGCGTTCCAGCGTAGGTATGCGCGGTATCGGCGTTCCATCTGCTCGTCGCCAGGGTATTCAGGCTCTTGGTCAACGGGGATGGTGTTGATGTAGTCAGTAGTAGTGACCATTGGCACCTCGACACTGCGGCTGCCTGCTCGCTGCAATAGAGAGCGAACGATGAACTGTGCACGTTCAGTGCCTTGGGTTTCTACCAGTTCGTCGAAAGATTCTAGCCACTCGGCTGTCTCTTCGGTGTCGGTGTCTTTGAAGCTATTGGTGAGTGCGCTTAAGACATGGTCGTTTGTATTGGAGGGTCCCACTAGTCAACCTCTCTTTGTTGATGTTTATAGGGTGTGGCGTGTGAACTGTTAGTACAGTTCGTGCCTTCCTCGGTACAGACTATCGAGTTCTCGAAGGTCTGATACTTTCTTCTTCTATGTTGTCACACCTGCACCGTTTTTTAGCCATTGTGGGGGGATACTTCCACTAAAACGCTGGGTAGTTTGAGTCACATCGTTGCTTGATTCTAAGAAATGTGGCGAAAATTAGCGTGTTTAGTTGCTTATTTGTTCGTTGCCGTGTTCAGTTGTGTTTAGGAATTAGCGGTATATGTTTCGACATATACTGAGCTGATTCTGATAAGTGTATGACGGATATATGTCCGGTTTATTTTCAGGAGGATGTCAGTGAGCGAGACCAAGACCGCTGCGGAACAAGCAGTTGTCCAACTTGGTTTCAAGGATGGGGATCTCATCCAAGAATTTGGGTATGACGATGACGTGGACTTTGATCTACGGGATGCGTTGATGGATCATATTGGCTCGGATCTTCTTGACGAGGATGATCAAGACGTTGTTGACGGAGTTCTTCTTTGGTGGCGTCAAGAATACGACGCTTTTTTAAGTGATGCTCTCGTTGATACGTTAGTGAACCTAGATGAGGGGGGAGTTATTTGGCTTCTCACTCTTAAGCCTGGTAGGGAAGGGCATCTCAATCCTGCGGATATTCGGTCTTTGAGTGGCACTGCTGGATTGTATCCGACGTCTAGTATTACGGTTGGTCCTGACTGGATTGCTACGCGTTTGGTTGCGAGGCAACGTTAGTTTTATATGGTGAGCGAGGTAGTGTGCGAAGGAAGCGCCTACCTCGCTTTTGTGTAAAGAATTGATTGTTTTGGCTTGTTGTAGCAATGTTTTAAGCACACTTGGGTAAATGTGAGCTAGAACATGCTGTTTTGAGTTGCGCCCTGAGAATCTTTCTGTGTATAGTTTTATATGTCGCCGCGGGAGATAAAGAATCGCAGTGATAAGGGTCTTTAGCTCAGCTGGTAGAGCGCCACGTTTACACCGTGGATGTCATCGGTTCGATCCCGGTAGGACCCACAAAATCAAGACCTTGCTTATGGCAGGGTCTTTTTTTGTATCTTAAGGAACATACTGTGAACTCCTATAAACCACGGCACCTCAGTGCCGTTATCATGGGCCTCGTCTGGCTTCTCATCTCCCTATACTTTTTTACTCAAGATACATACACGGCCATGTGGTCAATGTTTGCAGTATTCTCCGCACCTTTGGTGCGTCTTATCCTTCTGGGTATTGCTGACCGACCGGATAGAGTGATAACACTCTCAAAAATTTGTGCATGTAGAGTGCTGACATAGGGGTAACAATGTTCGCTTGCAAAAAAGTGAAGTCAATAAGTACCCATCTGCACGGTCGAGAGCTTAGAGTTAAGCTATGACTGAAAAAAATGCTGCACAGAAGGCACAAATCGGCGTCACAGGTCTTGCTGTGATGGGCGCAAACCTTGCTCGAAACCTTGCTCGTCATGGATATACCGTGGCTTTGCACAACCGCTCCGTTGAAAAAACTGACGCACTTCTTCAAGAACATGGTGACGAAGGTTCATTCATCAGAACAGAAACCTTGCAAGAACTTGTTGACTCCTTGGAATCTCCGCGTCGCATCCTCATCATGGTTAAAGCAGGTGCTCCTGTTGATGCGGTGATCGCTCAACTTGTTCCACTTCTAGATAAAGACGACATTATTATTGACGGCGGTAACTCTCATTTCCCCGACACCATGCGTCGTGAACGAGAACTTGCCGAACAAGGTCTGCACTTTGTTGGCGTTGGTGTCTCTGGCGGTGAAGAAGGAGCTCTTCTGGGGCCTTCTATTATGCCTGGTGGCTCTGCTAAATCTTATGAATCTGTAGGTCCCTTGCTCGAAAGTATCGCAGCTAAAGCTCCTGACGGGACGCCCTGCTGTTCTTGGATTTCTACCGATGGCGCCGGCCACTTTGTGAAAATGGTTCATAACGGTATCGAATATGCCGATATGCAGGTTATCGGAGAGGCCTATGACCTTCTTCGTTCAGTGGCGGGGGTAGAACCTGCTGAACAAGCAGAGATCTTCAAGTCGTGGAATAACACTGAATTGAACTCTTATCTCATCGAAATTACATCTGAAGTTCTAGCTCAGGTTGATGCTAAGACAGGTAAACCTCTAGTTGACGTTATTGTTGATGAAGCTGGTCAGAAGGGAACAGGACGTTGGACTGTTCAAGCTGCTCTAGACCTTGGCTCACCCGTTACCGGCATCGCAGAATCTGTTTTTGCGCGCGCACTTTCTTCTTCCAATACGCAGGCTCGCAAAGAAGCTCAAAAAGAATTACCAGCAGGACTCATCAACACGACGGAGATTCCTGCCGGAGACCCCGCGTTCATCGAGGATGTGCGCAGAGCGCTCTTCGCATCAAAACTTGTATCATATGCTCAAGGCTTAGACCAGATTGTTGCTGCCGGAAAAGAATACGGTTGGAATCTTCAACTCGATAAAATCGCTAGTTTGTGGCGTGCCGGCTGTATTATCCGTGCAGAGCTACTCGGCGAGATTATGCAAGCTTACTCTCAGGAGCAACAGCCTGTTAACATGCTTCTAGCGCCAGGATTCAAATCTCTGATGGAGTCTTTACTTCCTTCATGGCGTCGCGTTGTTTCTCAAGCAACAGCATTAGGTATCCCTGTTCCGGTCTTTGCCTCATCACTGTCATACTACGACGGGCTACGACGAGACCGCCTACCGGCAGCTCTCATTCAAGGGCAACGCGATTTCTTCGGCGCACACACCTACGCACGAGTAGACAGCGAAGGAATGTGGCACACTCTATGGAGCGGTGACCGTTCTGAGATTAATGCAGCGGATTCACACACCCACTAGTAGTAGGTATATTGCTGCTTCATCATGATTGAGGCCTATCGCCTCATAAAATATCTAAGGTTCCGCACCACTAACATGGTGCGGAACCTTAGATATTTAAACTCGATTTTTTCTATAACAAGTATTTATATCCACATGGCTGGGTCAATATACTCTACAGGATCAACGAGTGGTTTTTTCTTCTCTGGAGTACGAGGCTTAGAACGTGCTGGAATACCCGTAATGATGGAATCTGCGGGGTGATCATGGACAACTACTGCATTGCCTCCAATCGCAGAATCATCACCGATATAAATCGGCCCAAGAACTTTTGCACCCGCCCCAATAGTGACCCTATGACCAATAGTAGGATGACGTTTTGTCTTTTCTAAAGACCGCCCACCCAAAGTCACTTGGTGATAAAGCATGACGTCATCACCAATTTCAGTTGTTTCTCCAATAACGATACCCATGCCGTGATCAATGAAGAAACGACGCCCAATTTTGGCTCCAGGATGGATTTCAACGCCCGTGAGAAACCGCGCAAACTGGGAGAGTGTACGAGCTACTAACTTAGTGTGTTCTTTTTGCCAGAGACGATGAGCAATACGATAAAACCACACTGCGTGCATCCCTGAATAGTTAAGGATAATGTCTAAGGTATTGCGTGCGGCAGGGTCATGCGTGCGCACGGTTTGTATATCTTCTTGTAGCCGTTTGATGAAGCTCAATGAACGTCTTTCTGGAAATGCTGAAATATGTACGTTCAGTACAACTGTTGTACTATAACAGGTTATTCCCTAAGACTAATATTTTTAGGACGTTCCACAAAAAATAGCCTATCTGAGGGAACCGCTAAACATATGATTCCCTGCAGATAGGCTATTTTAGAGGAGCCTTATATTAGCTACGAATGTCCTCATATAAGATGGTGGAGATATAGCGTTCACCAAAGTCTGGGACTATCGCAACGATAAGCTTATCTTGGTTTTCAGATTTCTTTGCTTCTTCAAGAGCCGCCCATACCGCTGCACCGGCAGAGATACCTCCAAGAATGCCTTCTTGAGTTCCAAGAGCTCGTGACGTAGAGACTGCATTTTGGGTGCTTACTGGAATGACACGATCATAAATATCGCGGTCTAGAGTATCAGGAACAAAGTTTGCTCCAAGACCTTGAATCTTATGAGGTCCAGCGGTACCACCGGATAATAGTGCAGAATCTTCTGGCTCAACGGCTATAACCTGAATATGAGGGTTTTTTTCTTTAAGAAACTTCCCTGTACCAGAGACCGTTCCTCCCGTGCCAACTCCAGCAACAAAGATATCGACTTTTCCTGCTGTATCTTCCCAAATCTCGGGACCAGTAGTGTTGTAATGAATTTCAGGATTAGCGCTATTTGAGAACTGTGAAGCAAGAATTGCGTTCTCTGTTTGTTCAACAATTTCTTGGGCTTTTTCTACTGCTCCACGCATACCATCGGCCCCGGGAGTTAGAATAATTTCTGCACCGTAGGCACGAAGCATAACGCGGCGTTCATTAGACATTGTTTCTGGCATTGTGAGGATAACTTTATATCCACGAGCTGCACCAACCATTGCCAGAGCAATACCGGTGTTTCCAGAAGTACCTTCAACAATAGTTCCGCCAGGTTGTAACTTCCCTGATTTTTCTGCGACATCAATAATTGCCTTACCGATACGATCTTTTACGGAATTTGCGGGGTTGTAGAATTCGAGCTTGACAGCAACATTGCCTGGCAAATCTGCATCAAGACGGTTAAGTTTGATGAGGGGAGTGCCACCAATAATTTCTGTAACATTCTGGTATATCTTCGACATAGGTCCTCTTCTGATTTTCTTGAGAAGTTCTATCACGTATGTATCACTTTACGGGGTGACTCATAGATTTATATCAACTCTGAAACATATCGTAACGTTATTATTGGTCTTTGAGATATGAGGAAAATGCTTGTCGAGCTTTAGACACTTTTGGATTAATAACGGCTGAGCAATACCCTTGTTCTGGGTTCTTCGCATAATAATTTTGATGGTAGTCTTCTGCCTCCCAAAAGGTTCCCAACGGTTCAACAACTGTGACGATAGGTGAATCCCATAGGTTTTGTGCTCGTTGGATAGCCTGAGTTATGAGCTGATGTTCTTCATCTGTCGAATAAAACAGCGCAGAACGGTATTGTGAACCAACATCTGCACCTTGCTGATCCCAACTGGTTGGATTATGAGAAGCCATGAAAATATCAAGGATAATATCTGCTGGAATTATCTGAGGGTCAAAATGTACTTTGACTACTTCAATATGCCCGGTATTCCCGTCACATACTTGAGGATATGTGGGGGAAGATAATATTCCTCCTGTATATCCAACAACGCAATCGGTAATTCCTCGGAAATTTCTTAAAACTGCTTCTAAACACCAGAAACAACCTCCGCCAAGAACGAGAGTCTGCACCGTTACCACCTTATTGGTCTCAATATTTTTACTGTTATATCTAGTGTACTGCTGAGATGAGAGCTAAAGTTCTGTATCTTTTGGTTGGTTTTGGTATATGTTGATGCTTAGAACTCATGAGACGATAAGAGTATGACAGAGCAAAAAATACCTTCGCTAGAACATGTGGTTCGAACTTTTCATGAGTTGTTTCCTCCTCATCTATCTGAAAGTTGGGATGCTAGCGGTCTCATCTCGGGAAGAATGAAACAGCCTGTGCGTTCTATTGGGTTTGCTGTAGACGCTACTGTTGCTGTGGCGCGTGAAGCTGTGCAACGTGGAACAGATGTATTGATTACTCATCATCCTTTGCTATTGCGGCCTGTGCATTTTATAGCGGATGATACGTATAAAGGAGAAGTTTTACAGACTCTTATCGAGGGACAATGTGCTTTATTGGGTGCTCATACGAATGTTGATTCTTCACCGTTGGGCACGAATGATGTTTTCATGAAGCTTCTTGGCATTGAGCAGGCACAAGTGCTCAGTGACTCTCAATATGTTGAGATTGATGGGCAAGAGCATTGCGTAGGCATTGGTCGTATCGGTGAGCTACCAGAACCTATGACTTTAGAAGATTTATCCCATCGTATTGCTGACTTTCTTCCTGCGACGGCTGGGGGATTGCGTGTAGCGGGGCCTAGAACAGCGTATGTTCAGAAGATTGCACTGTGTACAGGTGCTGGTGACTCTCTGCTCGGTGAGGTTCGCAAGCAGGGCGCGGATGTGTATATTACTGCTGATTTAAGACATCATCCTGCCTCAGAGTTCCGTGAAGGCGCTTCCTTGGCGGGTGGTTCACCATACCTGATTGATTGTTCTCATTATGCTAGTGAAAGTCTTTGGTTAGAGGGGGTTGGAAGAGTTCTACAACAGAGATTATCTAAACAGGGATACGATATTTCTTTCTACGTTTCTGAGCTAAATACTGATCCATGGGATTTTGTGGTTTCTACCGGTAATGTTGCTGGTTCTGCAAGTACTTTTTAGCAGAATTCTGTAGGGAATGCACTGAAGAGGCCTTGTTGTAAACATTCATGTTTACAACAAGGCCTCTTCGTTTTGTCTTACTCGCTTAGGATTTTATGAACGAGTTTGACGGCGTGAACGGGCAACGAGTATGCCACCTGCAGCAGTCATAAAGAGCGCTGACAGGGCAAGACCTGTTACGTGGGAGCCAGTGTAAGCAAGTTTTTTCTTCTGTTGAACTGCTTCATGGCTATGAACTGGCTCTGCTGGCTGAGTTGGCTCTGCTGGTTCAGCTGGCTCAGTGGGTTCTGCAGGCTGAGTTGGTTCTGCAGGCTGAGTTGGTTCAGCTGGCTCAGTTGGTTCAGCTGGCTGAGTTGGTTCAGCTGGCTGAGTTGGTTCAGCTGGCTGAGTTGGTTCAGCTGGCTGAGTTGGTTCAGCTGGCTGAGTTGGTTCAGCTGGCTCAGTTGGTTCAGCTGGCTCAGTTGGTTCTGCAGGCTCAGTTGGTTCTGCAGGCTCAGTGGGTTCTGCAGGATCAGTTGGTTCAGCTGGCTCAGTTGGTTCAGCTGGCTCAGTTGGTTCAGCTGGCTCAGTTGGTTCAGCTGGCTCAGTTGGTTCAGCTGGCTCAGTTGGTTCAGCTGGCTCAGTTGGTTCAGCTGGCTCAGTGGGTTCTGCAGGATCAGTTGGTTCAGCTGGCTCAGTTGGCTCAGTTGGCTCAGTGGGTTCTGCAGGCTCAGTAGGTGTTACGGCTTCTTGATTCTTGACAAGACGAGTCAAGAACTGCTCATCATCATAATCACTATTACGCACAACAGTTGGCATAATAATGTCGCCATTTTCCATGACTACAGTAAGAGGATTATCCTGAGCAGTGCGCTCCATATTAGGAACGCTTAACTCCATAACAGGCTCATAATTGCTATCAAACCAAACAACCTTGCTATGAGTTCCGTCCAAGACAGCAACACGATCGCCGTCAGAGAATACTGACGCGATGGAAGAGATATCTACAGGAGGAACCTCAGTTGGTTTAATAACAGAGAACTGGCCATTTTCATAACCGAGTACTTGCCAACGAGAAGAACTTCCCCAGAAACCATTCCAACGGAAAATAGTTTTTCCATCATCAGAAGTTCGAACGTTGCGCATGCTCGCTCCAAGACCTTCTGCAGGCTGTGCTTCTGCTATCTCGTATACAGGGGTATCTGTATTAGAGAACTGCAAAATGTGTCCACGAAGAATGTACTCATTACCTGTTTCTTCGTAAAGACTGGTAGAAGGTGAAAAAACGAAGGAACCATCAGCTAGAGGCTCAAGAATGCGTGAATTATTAGTCCACTTATCACCGTAATAATCTTTGACAGAATATGCCTTTACACCTTTAAGTGCAGGAGAAACCTCGTAAGGGTCAGGCAACTTGTGAGAAGAAACAGTGCCAGAGGCATCCACAAACTGGATGGTTCCGCTACCTTCATCATCAACAGTGAGCAAAGCTAAACTATCGTTGAAAGGATTGTAACCCAAAGCAGAGACACGCTCATTTTCAGGAGCAACAAGTCCATCAACAACACCATCATTTACGAGTGTGCCGGACTCATTAACAACGAATTTGTCTACTGCGCGAGTTTCGGAGTTAACTACATAGAAGATTCCACGATTTGCATCAGTGGTGAACGGCAAAGATTTAACAGTTGGAACCTCAATTGAAGATACTGGCTCCATAGTTTCGGTATCAAGAACCGTGAATTTAGGAGCGGAATCTCCCCAATACTCTGCGTATCCATGGACGACGTACTTGCCAATGCGTGAAGCTTTGTGAACGTCACTGTAATCTAGGCCAGTATTCCAGCTCTTGCCAATAGAGTAGTCTGATTCTGCAACTTTGACAGTCTTTCCCTGATAAGAAAAACTCAACGGAGCCAAAGCGGTGCCCGCGTTGTAGAAGTTGGAGAATGCGTGAGCACCTTCTTCAGTAAGTTCCGTTGCGATATTATCCCAAACGACAACACCATCATTTTCAGACTGTGTTGCGCCATCCAGTTTGAGGTCTGCCATAACAATGCGAGAAGGGCCCTCAATTTGCTTGGACTGATAATTGCGGGTACGCACGACAAAGCTGAGTGTAGAAGTTCCTTCTGGGTTGAGCACAATCTGAGGCTCAGAAAGAGAAAGATCCAATTCGCAGGTATCTACATTGTCAGTATCTGAACAATGAGATGCGAAACGAACCTGACCAGAACCAGTAATGGTTGTTACACCATCTTTTTCTTCAACTTCGTTAAATGGGAAGTTGTAGATTCCGTTTTCTTCAGTAACATCGTCGCTGATGCTGTAGTGTCCTCCAACATAAGAGATAAATGAAGGACGGATTCCCCAGTGCATCGCACCAAGTTGCTGAACTTGGGCGTCACTGGCGATAACTGCTGTTGCAGGGGCGTTTTCTTGTGCGAATGCTACCGCAGCCGCGGGGACAAGAAGAGCTCCAGCAAGGCTCAGCGCACAAGCTCTGCGCTGAAAGTTCTTAAAAGAGAATGAGTGAGGCAAAATGGGCCTACCTTTAGAAATGTGTCGGATAAGGACAGCCTTATCTTACACTTAACTAAAGTTTAGATTCTATAGTTTCGAACTAAAATTGTCCGGTAAAAACAGATATGTTCTTTTGGTGTGTTTTATCCCATGAAAACTAGCGAACTACGAGAGTGAGAATACCTGCAGACTTTGCTGTGGCAGGGGAAAACTCAATTTCCCAGTCCTTGGACAATTCATTTATCAGCTCGTCTAGGACATTAATCTCAGTTAAGCCTTTCTGGACAAGGTATCGTCCTAGCTCACCTCGATAATGCTTAGCCATGTGGGAGACAACCTTACGTTCATTGCCTTCAAGAACTTTCTCAACACGAACGCTTAAAGTCCGCTCTACCGGCGTAGGATAAGCCTTCACATATGCTGCAGATCGACAATCGATAACCAACTCGCCGTCATAGTGACGGTTCAAGACTGTTGGAAGTTCACCTTTCCAATACTTTGCAAGATCTCCAATCTCACCAAGCTTTACACCCATAGACAACCTATATGCAGGAATAACGTCCGAGAAACGGACAGCTCCCCAAAGAGCAGAAATAATCACCACAGAATTGATAGCGCGTTCTTGAGCCTGCTCATCTAGAGAAGAAAAATTAAAAGCTTCAAATAATACGCCACTATAAACTTCAGACGCTTGAGCTGCAGGCTCTCGCCATAATCGTGTGTTGCGCTCTACTTCTTGAGTCAAGGATGCCCCTACCTTAAGCTGAGCCAAAGCACCCTCAGAATCGCTGACTATCTGGAGCTGCTGCATCAACTCCTCACGTGACTGAGTGAGCTCAGGAAAACTCAAATCCGCTAAATCGACAGTTCGATCTGTATTTTGAGCTGTTTTGCCTTCTGAAGGAGGAAATAAAATAAGCATGCTTTAAGTGTAGTAGAATCAAGGTACGAACGGGACGTTCAGGCAATTGCGTGGTAAACCACCACGAGGAAAGTCCGGGCTCCATAGCACAGAATGGTCGATAACGTCGACTCAAGGTAACTTGCAGGAAAGTGCCACAGAAAATAGACCGCCTAGAACTCTAGGTCAGGGTGAAAAGGTGGTGTAAGAGACCACCAGTGTTATAGGTGACTATAACAGCTTGGTAAACCCCATTCGGAGCAAGGCTAAATAGAGCACGTAGTAAGTAGTGCGCTGAAGTGCTCGGGTAAGCTGCTTGAGCCTAGAAGCAATTCTAGGTCTAGATGGATAATTGCCACTTAACATTAAGTACAAAACCCGGCTTATCGAGCGTCCCGTTCGTACCCCGCTCAGATGGTTGGATTTCCACTTTTAATGGCCAAAAGGATCTGGGTCAACCCCCGGCAGCCATGAATTCCCCTCCATAGTCCACCCTTCACGTTTAATAACTTTTTTAGCTTTTGCTGTCCACTTCTTATTAAGACGATTGACATATAGTTTGCCATCTAGATGGTCTGTTTCGTGTTGCATCACCCGGGCAAACCAGCCAGTTGCTTCAAACTCAAGGGGCTGACCTTGGGCGTCAAGACCTCGAACCCCTACCCATTCTGCTCTTTTGAGAGGGAATCCATATCCAGGAAATGATAGGCAGCCTTCTTCTTCCTCGTCAGGGTCAGGGTCAGCAGAGGAAATTTTTCCAAGAGTTAGTACCGGATTGATAACAACACCTAGGGGAGGGACTCCGTCGTCATTATCAAACTTATAAGTAAAAAGTCTGAGTCCTACGCCAACCTGCGGGGCAGCGAGCCCAACACCGTGAGAAAGTTCTTGAGTCTCATACATGTTGTCAATCAGCTCGGCTAAGGTGTCGTCGAATGCTGTGACAGGTTCTGCTCTTCGGTGTAGAACAGGGTTTCCATGAATAACAATGGGAAGGGTTGTCATCAAAACTCCTTAACGTGGAATCCTAGAAAATAGCAACATATAGTAAAAGGGTCGTTACGGCTAATGCCATAACGACCCTTTCTCTGGGGTGATCGACG
Organism: Rothia sp. CCM 9418; assembly: GCF_048512825.1. Classification (NCBI taxonomy): domain Bacteria; kingdom Bacillati; phylum Actinomycetota; class Actinomycetes; order Micrococcales; family Micrococcaceae; genus Rothia; species Rothia sp. CCM 9418. Next base: position 76,727 of record NZ_JBLXXX010000002.1, on the reverse strand, counting down.
GGGGTCGAACCCGCGACCTCCTGGACCACAACCAGGCGCTCTGCCAACTGAGCTACGACCACCATAAGCTACTAACCCAAAGTGTTGTATAAGGACTTTGTTTTAGCAACAGATAATAGCTTACCGACTAATACGATAAAACCAAAACTGAAACAGTGTGATGCTTAACACTGTTTAGGGGTTTGCGAAGAAAACTCTTGAGCAATTTTGGCGGATTCCACGGAATCAGGGCCCGGAGCTGGAACAAAAACTGTCCGACGATAGTACCTTAACTCGTTAATAGAATCCCTAATATCTCCCAACGCGCGATGGTTCCCCGTCTTCTGTGGAGCACTATACGCAGCAGCAGGGAACCACCTGCGAGCAAGTTCCTTAATCGTAGATACATCAATCACCCGATAGTGAAGATGCTCAATGACCTCTGGCATATCGCGGGTCAAAAAAGCCTTATCTGTTCCCACAGAACTGCCACCTAGCTGAGCTTTGCCTGCAACCGGAACAAATCTTTTAATGTACTCAAGCACCTGAGCTTGAGCTTCACTCAACGAAAGACCAGAACTAAGCTCCTTAAGCAGGCCAGAATTTTCGTGCATATTCCGCACAAAATCGTCCATCTGCTCAAATGCTTCTGGTTCAGGCTTAATGACAACATCTAACCCGTCATCAACAATATTCAGCTCAGCATCAGTAACAATAACCGCTACCTCAATGAGAGCATCCTGCTGCAACGACAGTCCTGTCATCTCACAATCAATCCATACAATTCGTTCATTAGAAATAGACACAAACTCTAATCTACTCTCAAGAACGAAGAAAAAGAAAACCTTAACTAAAAACTTCTCAAGAATTAGCTGACGCATCTCGTAGCCCATACTGCCAAAAACAAATAACAGGTAAAATTAACGTCAATAACCGGCACCCCTTATCAGGAACCCTATGAATCAAACAGTAGAAAAACCTTCTCGCGCATCTAGTCAGTATCGGCGCAATCTCGGAAAACGTTACGTCTATAAAAACCCAATGCGCACGATCATCATGGGAACCATAGGCTCTATGCTTATGACAATAGGTTCCTTTGGTGTTGGCTGGATTAGTGACGCATCACCTCTGAACAGAGAGCCGCTGATTATTGCCTTGCGATATAACGTTGCAGGCATTGTCACCTGTATCTTGCTATTAGCAGTCGGTGGAATGATGATGTGCAGGGAATGGCTCAGGCTTTCTCAAAAGCTTGGAGTTTGGGACGGTGACGCCAGCCAATGGACGTGGAGAGCCATTATCTGCTGGACAACGCCACAACTATTTGCATTCCCACTCTTCAGTCGAGACGTTTTCTCCTACTTTGCGCAAGGACGAGTCATGCTTGCCGGGCTAAACCCCTACGAAAACGGCGTCTCGACCATCAACAATTTCTTCCAATACGGGGCAGATCCCCTCTGGGCGCAATCGCCACCACCTTATGGGACGCTCTTTTTGTGGATTGAAGAATTTGTTGTCAGAATTGCTGGATCAAATATTGACCTAGGCATTATCTTGTTTAGGCTCATTGCACTTTTCGGAGTTGCGTTAATTGCCTATTATGTACCTAAAATTGCAGTTCTTCACGATATCAATCACACACGTGCATTATGGCTTGTTGTCACAAACCCACTCTTTATTGCTCAATTCGTAACCGCCGCGCACAACGACGCTCTCATGACAGGTATCGCCCTAGCCGGATTTTACTACGCTACAAAAAACCGTAACTATCGAGGCGGTATTCTCGGGGCAACATTGGTGACTTTAGCTGTTGCTATCAAACCCATTGCTCTCGTGCTCCTACCGTTTATCGGGCTGCTTTGGGCCGGAGAAGATGCCTCGTGGAGAAGAATCTTCATTACGTGGTTCTATGTTGGTGTCATCTCCCTTACAGAACTGACCGTGATGGGGCTACTCAGCGGTTTCGGGTTCGGGTGGATTGGTGCACTCTCGACGACCGGAGGTCAATACATTTGGTATTCGCCGATGGGCTTCCTTATGGTAGTGGGTTCATCTATTGTTGCTTTTTTCTCATCGTCAGAAACTGCAGACTTCGTCAAAGACACTATTGGCAGTATCAGCAAATATATCGGTATGGGAAGTGCTGTCGCTATCATGTTCTGTAAATCATGGCCTGAAGTTGTTCGACGAGCAGGGCTATCTCTAGGACTTGTTGTTGTCTTCTCTCCTATGATCCAATCGTGGTACTTACTATGGGTGATACCGTTCTTTGCTGTCACCGGCATCAAAAACAACTGGGAGTTGGACTTCTACTTCATTACCACACTATTTTTCATGATTTATGCGGTAAGTGACCAGCTAGACGTATCACCCTATCTCAAAGATTTTGACACCAACATGGGGCGACTTCTCGCCGTCATTGTTTCCTTCGGGTATGCCTGTTATTTAGTCTTTATCGACGCTGCAACACGTCAAATTCTACGGGAAAGACGCCAACCTGCTACCTACCTAATGGTGGTCTAAATAGGTATTGCATTCAAAAGAAAAGAGGCCTTGCAACGCTATATAGCGTTGCAAGGCCTCTTTTGCTGGGTGCCCCAGGAGGGAGTCGAACCCCCGACCAAGAGATTAGAAGGCTCCTGCTCTATCCACTGAGCTACTGAGGCAATAAGGTCAAAAATAACCTTTCTGTATGATACATCCAGATTCGTAGAGGAGCAAAAAGAAAGTACCTATAATGCGAAAAATCTATAGGTAATATCTGTCACCAAGCATATACTGGAAATAGCTCAACAACGAAGAAAGAGAGCTATCATGACCATCCTTAAAATTAACAAGCTTGCTGTGAAAGACGGCAACTTTGCTGAACTCGAAAAACGATTTGCCCAACGCAAACACTCTGTCGATCAAGAACCAGGTTTTGAAGGTTTCGAGCTGTTACGTCCAACTGGAGAAGGACAAGAACACTACTTCGTCATTACCCGCTGGGCGGATGAAGAAAGTTTCCAAGCATGGGCAGCAAAACGCTCCCCACGAGACCCAAATACCACTGTTTCACGAGCTGAAGGAACGCTCAGCTTTGAAGTAGTTGACTTACCAGAGCTTGAAGAGTCCGGATACTAAAAATAATATCGACCAAAACTGCCCCAGATAGCGAACCGTCTATCTGGGGCAGTTCTCTCATCAACGTCTCACACCACACTCAACATAAGCTGATAGAACAAAACACCCAAGAACATTCCACACACTGACACTAAAGAACAGCAAGAAAAACCCGAATACGGTAGCCTAGAGACCATGGCAGAATTTATTTACACGATGAGCAAAGCCCGCAAAACAGTGGGCGACAAAGTCATCCTCAATGACGTTTCTATGTCATTTTTCCCAGGCGCTAAAATCGGTATGGTCGGCCCAAACGGTGCCGGAAAATCAACTATCCTCAAAATTATGGCAGGACTAGACACTCCATCTAACGGTGAAGCCCGTCTTTCCCCCGAATATACTGTAGGAATCCTTCTACAGGAGCCACCACTAAACGAAGAGAAAACCGTCCTAGGTAACGTCGAAGAAGGCGTCGGCGAGATTAAAGAAAAACTTGACCGATACAACGCCATCTCAGAAGAAATGGCAAATCCCGATGCAGACTTCGACTCGCTCATGGAAGAAATGGGCAAACTGCAAGAAGCTATTGATGCAGCCAACGCATGGGACCTCGACTCCCAACTTGAACAAGCGATGGACGCTCTCCGCTGCCCACCAGCAGATTCACCAGTAACAAAACTCTCCGGTGGTGAACGACGACGCGTTGCACTTTGCAAATTGCTATTAGAAAAACCAGACCTCCTTCTTCTCGATGAGCCCACGAACCACCTTGACGCAGAATCTGTGCTCTGGCTCGAACAACACCTACAATCCTACGAAGGTGCTGTTATTGCTGTAACGCACGACCGTTACTTCCTCGACCACGTTGCGGAGTGGATCGCTGAAGTTGACCGTGGAAACCTCTACCCGTATGAGGGCAATTACTCAACCTACCTCGAGAAGAAACGCGCCCGCCTAGAAGTTCAGGGCAAAAAAGACGCAAAATTGGCAAAGCGTCTTAACGATGAGCTCGACTGGGTCCGCTCGAATACTAAAGGCCGTCAAGCAAAATCTAAAGCTCGTCTTGCACGCTATGAAGAAATGGCAGCTGAAGCGGAGAAAACTCGTAAGCTTGATTTCGAAGAAATTCAGATTCCTCCAGGTCCACGCCTAGGTAACGTCGTCATTGAAGCTGAAAACCTTCAAAAAGGGTTTGATGGACGTTCTTTGATTAACGGACTGTCTTTCAGCCTGCCGCGTAACGGTATCGTCGGCGTCATCGGGCCAAACGGTGTGGGTAAATCGACCCTCTTCAAAACAATTGTTGGACTTGAAGAACTAGACGGTGGAGAACTCAAAATTGGTGAAACCGTCAAAATCTCATACGTTGATCAGAACCGTGCGAACATCGACCCTGAAAAAACGCTCTGGGAAGTTGTCTCTGACGGACTAGACTACATTCAAGTAGGTCAAGTAGAGATGCCCTCACGCGCGTATGTCTCGGCCTTCGGATTCAAAGGCCCCGACCAGCAAAAGAAAGCTGGAGTGCTCTCTGGTGGTGAGCGTAATCGTCTCAACCTAGCATTGACCCTCAAACAAGGTGGAAACCTTCTGCTCTTGGACGAACCAACAAACGACCTTGACGTAGAAACTCTTGCATCCCTTGAAAATGCGTTGCTTGAATTCCCCGGTTGTGCCGTTGTCGTATCCCACGACCGTTGGTTCCTCGACCGCGTTGCAACCCATATCCTTGCGTGGGAAGGTACCGACGAAAACCCAGATAACTGGTATTGGTACGAAGGTAACTTCGAGTCTTATGAAGCTAATAAAGTTGAACGTCTCGGCCCTGAAGCGGCAAAACCGCACCGTGTCATTCACCGTAAATTGACTCGATAAGTTCATCATCTGCTCTGAGACAACGAGCAATAGACTCTGAACTGTAGAAGAGGGGTGTCACAACACTAAATAGTGTTGTGACACCCCTCTTTCTTGAAGAGTTCTTCTGAAGAAAAGCTGAGAGAACTTATCTAGACTCTCGTTCTTTATCCTCTGTACACGATATTCTTATAGATAAGGATTGCGCTAAAACTACGGTATAGGGTAAACCCTAGAACCTACAACATATGATAAAGAGGTAGAACCGAAGAATGCTTAACAAAACAGCAGAAAATGCTTCGTACCTTCAGCTGGTAGATGTTAACCAAATTAAAGACTTCAAAACCTATCTCGCCCGCGCAAAATCTTTAGATGCACAAGCCTCAGTACGGCTCATTACTCGTGGCATGTCTGTCGGCGCCTATGTCTGTGCGTTGGCACCTGAAACACTCATCGATACCACACCTACCATCCTTGGGCTAAGAGCACTCAACATTGCTTCTGCCCAAACACTAGATACAACGGTAGAAATCAGCGCGGTACTTGATCGGCTTGCTCGTATTGATCAACAGAAAAATTATCTTTTCATCCCACCGGTGGTTACAACAGCATCATGGAGCGGTCAGCTGCCGCCTTTTAGTGACTGGGCGAAAATCGGTCGAACCACAGTAGGAGAGCTCAAAAAAATAGCTCTTGACGGAATGAATGCTGTAGATAGTGCTCTTCCGGCTAACCCCGGACACGCTGTTCTAGCAACCGTCCGTTCTCGTATTTGGTCATCTCCTATGCCGTGGGAAGCAATAGAGAATCAAGAATACCGCTACACTCCAGAAAACTATACGCTTCCTAGTGGTATTGCTTTTGCTGCAGAAGTACTAGGATTTTTGCCACCCGTGGCGCATATGCCAGTCTATATCTATCATTCTGAGGGGTGGATTAGACTATCGTGCCCCATGGGACATGTCTTGTGTAAAAAATCTGCAAGTTCAGAATAAACTTCTTGAGAACCCTAGAACCCTAGAACCCTAGAACCCTAGAACCCTCTGAAAAAGCAAAACATAAAAAATATTTTCTACCTCGGTGATGCACCTCCAGAAAACACGTGGGGGGAGCTAAGCACGGTTTTGCATTGCATGGGCTGCACGCTCTAAGTAGTCAAGCATCACTGTTTCGTGAAGAGGAGATAGCCCAAGCGTCTTGACCGACTCCCGCATATACTGCAACCAAGTGTCTCGTTCTTTGGCTCCAATAGCAAAAGGGAAATGCCTCATTCTTAAACGTGGATGACCCCGTTCTTGCTGATAGGTAGTCGGACCACCCCAATACTGTTCTAAAAACATTCGTAGCCGACGCTCCGCTGGCGCAAGGTCTTCTTCCGGATACATGGCTCGAAATTCAGGATCTGAAGCAACGCGTTGATAGAACTCTGAACAGAGCTTTTCAAAAGTTGGGGCGCCTCCAACTTGATGATAAAAAGATTGTTGTTCTGCTGGATGATTATGGGAACTCACGTTCACTAGCCTACCAAGAGAAAAGAACCGTTGAAACATCAAAAGACCCCTCAACCAATGTGCTGATGCTAAGAGAAGCACCAATCATCGTTAAGGGGTCTTTTGTTGACCAAGCTTTTGATCAGAAAGCTGTTGAGTTTATGAACGAGCGTCTGCTTCTTGGACTTTCAACGCTCGAACCATAGAATCTCGACATTCTGCAACTTGACGGTGTAAAGAACCCGCATCTTCTGGTAACGATGCTAAATACTGTTCGGTACGTTCAAGCAATTGTGCAGAATAATTCTGGGGGAATAGTCCACCAATAATTTGCTGAGAAATTTCATGGCTGCGAGAACGCCAAACCTGCTCAATAGCCTCAAAATAGCGTTCAACATAGGGTTCCATGAGCTGTTCGTCTGCACCGGTAAAGAATCCTGCAATAGCAGAGCGCTGAACGATATTCGAGAGCTCACCGGTTTCTACGATGTCATGCCACATCTTAGCTTTAGCTTCAGCTGTAGGAATAGACGCTTCAGCAGTAGCAGCAGCCTGCTGACCATTTGATGTGCGGTCTTGTTCGAGAGCTTGCGCAATTTCTTCTGCGCTGTATCGCCCACCGGCAGCTAGAGACTGAATGAAAGACCATCGCAAGTCAGTGTCTACGACGATACCTTCAAGAACTATTGAACCGTCCATCAACGACTGAACACGATCGAGCTGTTCATCTGACTTTGCAAGACGCGCAAAAGCGCGCACAAGCTGTAGTTGCTGGTCAGAATGAGGTTGGGCTTTCTGTGTGATGTCCCATAGACGATCTGCAACACGGATACGTAAATCGTGTGCATGAGAGCGAGCAACATAAAATGAGAGCGTGTGCTCGAGGTTAAGCAACTGAACACGCATTGATGTCGAGTTTGTTTCTGCACCAATGTTATTGAGAACAAGCTCAACAAAATGGTGTGCCGGCATTTGCGCATCACGAGTTGTATCCCACAATGAGCCCCATACAACGCTGCGGGCAGTGGGGGAGTCGATATCACCAAGATGGTCAATAGCTGTTTGCAAAGAGCGTTCGTCTAGACGAATCTTTGCATAAGCTAAATCTTCATCATTGAGAAGAATCAAATCAGGTCGTTCAACGCCGGAGGCTTCAGCCACGTCTGTAAGTTCACCATTAACGTCTAACTCAATACGCTTGGTACGTGTTAGTTTTCCTTCACGCAAAGAATAGAACCCGACGACAAGACGATGCGGACGTAGTGTCTCGTACCCTTCCGCATAGCTTTGACGAATTTTCAACGATGAGATGTTACCGTTTTCATCTTCTTCAACTTCGCTAGTTAGCGTATTAACACCAGCGGTTTCTAACCATAGTGCAGACCATGAGCGAACGTCACGTCCGGAGGTAGCCTCTAACTCAACGAGTAAATCATCGAGGACGGTATTACCCCAAGAATGTTTTGCAAAATATTGGGTGAGTGCGGACATAAAGTTCTCTTGTCCAACCCATGCAACAAGTTGACGTAAAACAGAAGCACCTTTGGCGTAGGTGATACCGTCGAAGTTCACTTGCACATCGTTGAGGTCACGAATAGGCGCAACAATGGGGTGTGTCGATGAAAGTTGGTCTTGACGGTATGCCCAAGTTTTTCCTGATGCGGCGAAGGTTGCCCACGCTTGAGAGGAGAAACGAGTATTTTCCGCTGCTGCGAGAGTGCACATAAACTCAGCGAAAGATTCGTTGAGCCAGAGGTCATTCCACCATTTCATGGTGACAAGATCGCCAAACCACATGTGTGCTAGTTCGTGAAGAATAGTAATAGCACGACGTTCGATAAGAGCTTCAGTGGGTTTTGAACGGAAAATATAGTTCTCTAAGAAGGTGACTGCACCAGCATTCTCCATGGCGCCAGCGTTGAATTCTGGCACGAATAGCTGGTCATACTTTTCGAAAGGATAGGGTGTGTCGAATATCTTTTCGTAAAACTCAAATCCTTGACGCGTCAAGGTGAAGATGTCTTCGGTATCTAGATACGGCATGAGAGATTTACGGGCAAAAGCACCTAATGCAATGGTTCGTCCTTCGGAATTGACTAAAGAACTTGTGACCTTTTCATAGGGGCCAGCAATAATTGCGGTGATATATGAGGAGATACGAGGTGTGGGCTTGAAACTCCAGAGTGTGCTGTCTGGTTGTTTGTGAACAGAAGTCTCAGGCTGGTTCGAGATAACAGTCCAGTGTTGAGGAGCTTTGACCGAAAAAACGAAGGATGCTTTGAGGTCTGGTTGTTCAAAGACAGGGTAGACTCGGCGGGAATCTGGAACCTCAAATTGGGAATAGAGGTAAACTTCTTGGTCAGCGGGGTCGACGAATCGGTGCAGCCCTTCACCGGTGTTGGTGTAGAGGAAATCTGCATCAATGATGAGGGTATTTTTTTCTGCTAGTTCTGGTAGCTGAATACGCACGCCATCAGCGAGGTCTACTGGAAGGTCAACACCATTGAGGTTAATGGAACGAACGGTGTCGGTAATGGCATCAATAAAAGTTGAGGCGCCAGCTACTGCATCAAAAACGATGGTTGCGTGGGTAGTAAAAATTCTTTCGCCTTGGGTCAAATCCACAGTGATGGTATAAGAATCAACGTGAGTGACAACGTTTGCGCGTTCAATTGCCTCAGCGCGTGTAAGGTTCATTCCCGGCATATAGCCCTCTCTTTTTCAAAAATACGGGTGCAACGCAGACGCGTAGAATGCGCTACTCCTCAATCGTTACTAGAATCATTAGATAAGACCTAGCAGAACTATGAGCTAGAAGCTCTTCTCTCAAAGTCTAATGCCCTAGTTCACAAAGATGAAATAGGCGCTGCCTGAATAACTACTGCACGACAGCAGAAGAACTCCTCGTCTCTGCTGGCGTTATCGCTTTCAAGGAGCTTTTACTATGCGCGTACATATTGCGACTGACCATGCTGGTTTAGAGATGAGTCAGTATTTTGTTCAGAAGCTAACAGAGAACGGATATGAGGTTATTGATCACGGCCCAAGCGAATATGATCCGCTAGATGATTATCCAAGTTTCTGTATTAATGCGGCTCTTGGTGTTCGGAAAGATAGAGAAGAGGGGCTGGATTCTTTAGGGATTGTTTTGGGCGGCTCGGGAAATGGCGAACAGATGGCAGCAAATAAAGTAACTGGTATCCGTGCCGCTTTGGCGTGGAACCATGATACTGCTGCTTTGGCTCGTGAACATAATAATGCTCAGGTGGTGGCTATTGGCGGGCGTCAACACAGCCTTGAGGAAGCATGGGAAATTATTCGCGTTTTCTTGACGACTGCTTGGACTGGTGAAGAACGTCATCAACGCCGTATCGACCAGATGGCAGAGTACGAGGCTACTGGTGCTATTACTGGTCGAGAAATTAACTCCTAGCGTTTTGAGAAATTAGCACGATTATTATGCCAGAAGGTCATTCGATTCATCGTCTTGCCCATCAATTTACGGAGCTATTTTCGGGGAAAGTTGTTGCTGTTACTAGTCCTCAGGGGCGTTTTAGTGATGGTGCCCGGTTGCTTGATGGGCAGACTATCACCGGTGCTTATGCTCATGGGAAACATCTTTTTATATGTTTTGATCATGACTTAACACTCAACGTCCATTTGGGAATCTATGGTGCTTGGACTTTTGGTGGTGAACATTTTATAGGCTCTACTGCTATTGGTGCTCCGCGTAAAGCTCAAGAGATAGAACAGACTGGGCAACGTTTGGTTGCTACGGCCCCTGCGGAGGTTGCTCCTACAACTCGGGCACGGATTATTGCTGATACTTGTTGGGCTGATCTTGTTGGTGCTATGACGTGCAGAGTGCTGACTCCTGAACAAGTAGCGAACGTTCGTGCTGAGTTAGGGCAAGACCCTCTTTCTCAGGACAGTTCTGTCGAGACGTTTTATGGGTCTTTGAAACGCACCTCCCGCCCTATTGCGGTAGTGCTGATGGACCAGAAAATTATTTCGGGCGTCGGAAATATTTTTAGAGCGGAATCGCTGTTTCGGCAGGGGATTGACCCGATGCGCCCTGCTCGAGACCTTTCCTTAGACGAAGCCTTATTGTTATGGGAGGATCTTTCAGATCTTCTTCGTGTCGGTGTTCGTTTGGGGAAGATTGTGACAACTCGTGATGAGCATCGTGCTGGTATTCCGTTAGAAGATGCGTGGCCGAACGCTGCATATTATGTGTATCAGAGGCAGGGGCAGAATTGTTTGTTGTGTTCCTCTTCTATCGCGATGAAAGAACTTGCTGGGCGTAAGTTGTATTGGTGTCCTCAATGTCAGTGTTCTTTGGCGGTGTAATAGTTTTGACATATATCCCCTATGTGTCCTAGCTCATTCTTTATGGGTTGGAGGGAATCTATACTTTCGGTATTGGTACCTACTGGCAATAAAGGTGGATTTATGTCTTGTCGCGTTCCCGTAACATCATCATTTACTTGTGGGGCAAACGTCCAAAAGCTTTTAGATATGACTTCGCAACGTTGGAAGGAAACGGTTGAACATCGTTTCGTCCATGAGTTGTTTGCGGGGACTATTGAAGATCAGGTCTTGCGAAATTACCTTGTTCAGGACTATCAATTCTTTGATGCTTTTTTGTCGATGCTGGGGGAGTGCGTAGCGTGTGCGGATGAGGCTTCCGTAAAATTGCGTTTTGCTCGTCAGCTAGGTTTTTTGGCAGAATCTGAAAATACTTATTTTGAGGATTCTTTTGATGAGTTGGGTGTTTCTGAGCAAGATCGTATTGCTCCACTGCTGACGGAGAATACGAGTGCTTTTGAGAAGCTTATGTATTCTGCGGTTGCGTCGCAGGATTATGCGCATTTATTGGTGATGTTGGTGATTGCTGAAGCTTTATATTTAGATTGGGGTTCTCTTGGGCTTCCAGAGCCTGAACGTCGTTTGCATCGTGGCTGGATAGAGCTGCATCGTGGTGAAGATTTTGCGCAGTGGGCACAATTTTTGGTGGATGAGTTAGAGCGTGTTCTTCAATTACGTGGTGGCGCTGACGAGAAGATTATTGCTCGGTGGTGTGAAGCTGTTGATCGTGAATACGAATTTTTTGATGAAAACTATCGGTAAAGATGGGTTGATTTGGTCCTCTGCATAGCGCTTTTATGAGCGTTGTGTAGGGGATTTTATGATTGCTTGAGAGTATAAAGGTTTCCGTGCATAAAAAAATATCCTGAAGCTTTATCGCTTCAGGATATTTTATATGGAGGGGATGACGGGAATCGAACCCGCGTAATCAGTTTGGAAGACTGAGGCTTTACCATTAAGCTACATCCCCGTGGGACTCAATCTAGTAAACACTAGTTTTGATGCCCTGTCAACTCGAAAAGGGAATTTTTTTTGATTCTTTTCTCAAAGAGGGTCTTTGAGGGGTTGTAGAAAATTTTTTTTGAGATTTTTTCACGAGGTAGAAAAGTGCTTTTTACTAGTGGAAATGATGGTCTTCGGGAGTTATTTTTGGTGTTTTTGGGGGTTAAAAACTGCTTAAAAAAGTTTTTCGAGTAGCGAGGATTAAAAAACTGTTATACACTGGATAACGCCTTGTGCTGAACGGGGTGTGGCGTAGCTTGGCTAACGCGCCTGCTTTGGGAGCAGGAGATCGCAGGTTCGAATCCTGTCACCCCGACATGAGTTAGCAGAACCCGTCGAAGTATTCTTTCGACGGGTTTTGCTTTATCATAAGAACCATTACAAGAATCTGCGAGTCAACAATACTTGCGGATAACCGACTAAATATTCAGGAGATCAGCGGACGTGAAAACTGCCGTCGAGAAGATCAACCCGACCCTCGCAAAAATTGAGGTCGAGGTTCCTTTCGCAGAGTTCAAGACTTATCTTGACCGTACCTACAAGTCTCTGGCTCAGCAGATCCAGGTTCCCGGCTTCCGCAAGGGCAAAACTCCTCGTGCGCTTATTGAACAGCGCGCTGGATTCGACTTTGTTGTAGAGAACGCTCTCAACGAAGGACTCAATGAGTTTTACCAGAAAGCACTCGCTGAGAACGGTCTTATCCCTCTTGCTCAGCCAGAATTGGAAATCATCAGCAAGCCAGAGGAATCTGCGCGCGAAAACGATGTGAAACTTTCCATTCAGGTCACCGTTCGCCCTGAAATTGAACTTCCTGACTACTCTGGTCTAAGCGTAGAAGTTGAAGAAGCAACTGTTTCTGCAGAAGATGAGCAGAAAGCTCTTGACGATCTTCGCGCACGCTTTGGCACCCTCAAAGTTGTCGACCGCCCCGCTGCAGACAAAGACTTTGTCACCATCAACCTTACTGCCTCTATCGACGGCGAAGAAGTAGACGCTGCAAACGACCTCTCTTACCAGGTTGGTGCAGGAACCATGCTTGAAGGTCTAGACGAAGCTCTCACTGCACTTTCTGCTGGCGAGGACGCAACCTTCGAGACCAAACTTGCTGGTGGTGAGCACGCGGGTAAAGACGCTGTTGTCAAAGTTGAGCTAACCGCAGTCAAGGAACGTGAACTTCCAGAAGCAGATGACGAATTCGCTCAGCTAGCCTCAGAATTCGACACCATTGAAGAACTCAAAGAAGACCTCAAGAAGCAGGCCCTCGACTCTAAGGTTGCAGAACAAGGCGCGCAAGCTCGCGACAAAGTTCTCGCTCAACTTGTCGAACTAACGGAAGTTCCTGTCCCTGAGAAGGTCATCGAAGATCAGCTAGAACAGCACTTCAAATCTGCTGGTACTGAAGCTGACCACGATAACGAAGAACACCGTGAAGAAATCCGCAAGAACGCAACCGAAGCATTCAAGAACGAAATGGTTCTCGATGCTATTGCTGAGGCTGAAGAAATCGGTGTTGAACAGTCCGAAATCATCGACTACATCATTACCATGTCCTCTCAATACGGCATGGATCCAAACCAGTTCGCTCAGATGCTAGAAGGCTCTGGTCAAGCTGGTCTTATGGTTGGCGAAGTACGTCGTTCCAAGGCTCTTGTTTCTGTACTTGAAAAAGCAGAAGTTAAAGATACCAAGGGTAACGTCGTTGACTTGTCTTCCTACCTAGGAACTGCGAAAGACGCAGAATAATCTTCTCATACGCTTGTGGGGCATTCTCTTTCGGGAGGGTGCCCCACAAGCGTATTCTCTAAACACCACCACCAAAACATTAGTATGAACAGTTCAGGCATGACACGAGATGTTTCGTTGAACGTGAACTCACACCCGAAGTGATGAAAAGTTCGCTAATCTTCTAAGTAACCGATATTTTCAATGAACCGGACGCATTCGGTATCAGCGAGTAAGGAAAAAGAACTTATGTCTCATATTTTGCCTCTGCCGTCGTTCTCTGCTGGCATTACTTCACATGCCGAAACTCCCGCAGGGGGACAAGACGACTACGTATATAACCGTCTGCTCAAAGAACGTATTATCTGGCTTGGATCTGAAGTTCGTGACTCCAACGCAAACCGCATCTGCTCTCAAATGCTTCTACTCTCTGCAGAAGACCCTGAAGCCGACATCTATCTATACATCAACTCACCCGGCGGCTCTGTTACTGCAGGTATGGCAATCTATGACACCATGCAACTAATCCCTAACGACGTCGTAACTGTTGTAACAGGTATGGCTGCATCTATGGGGCAGTTCCTCCTGACCGCAGGAGCACCAGGAAAACGCTATGCAACTCCTAACGCTCGAATCCTCATGCACCAGCCTTCCGGCGGTCTAGGAGGTACCGCCTCAGACATTCGCATTCAAGCAGAACTTATCTTGGACATGAAAAAACGCCTATCGCAGATTACTGCAGAGCGCACTGGACAAACTTTGGAAACTATCCTCAAAGATAATGACCGCGACAACTGGTTTACCGCAGAAGAAGGTCTTGCCTACGGTTTCTTTGACCATATTGCTACCAGCGCAGGAACACAGGTCTCAGCACAAAAATAATTGTGTATCAACAAAATTTTGAGGAGAAGAAAATGAATTATAATCCCACATCAATGCCTGCTCACGTCATGCCTAGCAACCGTTACGTCCTGCCAAATTTTGAAGAGCGCACGCCCTACGGGTACAAGCGTCAAGATCCTTACGCTAAGCTCTTTGAAGACCGTATTATCTTCCTTGGAACCCAAGTCGATGATGCTTCAGCCGATGACATTATGGCTCAGCTGCTCGTACTCGAATCCCAAGACCCAGACCGTGACATCACCCTGTACATCAATTCTCCCGGTGGATCTTTCACCGCAATGACAGCAATCTACGACACCATGCAGTACATTCGCCCTGAGGTGCAAACTGTTTGCCTAGGTCAAGCAGCTTCTGCAGCAGCTGTGCTCCTAGCTGCTGGAACACCCGGAAAACGTCTAGCTCTTCCTAACGCTCGTGTGCTGATTCACCAGCCAGCGCTAGGTGGACAACAAGGTGGACAGGCCTCAGACATCGAAATTCACGCTAACGAAGTAATGCGTATGCGCCAATGGCTTGCAGACACTCTCGCACTACACTGTGATAAAGACCCCGAAGAAGTAGATCGTTCCATTGAACGAGACAACATCATGACAGCGCAAGCTGCCCTTGAATACGGTCTCGTCGATCAAGTACTTGAATCACGTAAAGCCGTAAAACCAAAATTTAATACTGCCGAAGACTACAGCTAACAAGTTGTGCTGAGCCCCTTGAACCCTCAACCTGATATGAGTGTTCAAGGGGCTCACTTCTTTATTCACAATAAAAAAGAAAACAATAGTATAGTCTTACGTCAAACACCTCAAGTGTCGTTATGATAGAAGTCAAGACTCTGTAATACAACCGTAGTTAAGACTTAAAACTGTGTGTAATTTGGACTCTGAGAGAATCAAGGTAGCCTAGAGACTGACAGAATCCGACGGAAAGGAACAGCAGCGTGGCGAGAATCGGCGAGGCAACCAACCTTCTCAAATGCTCCTTCTGTGGCAAAAACCAAAAACAGGTTCGCAAACTCATCATGGGGCCAAATATTTACATTTGCGATGAATGTATCGAGCTGTGTAATGAAATCCTTGAGGAAGAATTATCAGAAACTCGCAAAGATAACGAACCGCTGGAGCTACCCACGCCACGAGAAATTTTTGATCATCTTCAAGAATATGTTGTTGGACAAGAAGCTGCTAAACGAGTCCTCGCTGTTGCAGTCTACAATCATTACAAACGTATCCGTATGATGGAAAACCCCGTTACCGAAGCAAACACACTTCTTGCAACCGATGGGGAAGACGTTGATATCGCTAAATCTAATATTCTTCTGGTGGGATCTACCGGTTCTGGAAAAACTTATCTTGCTCAGACCCTCGCGAAGAAACTGAACGTTCCTTTTGCTGTTGCTGATGCAACATCGCTTACCGAAGCTGGATACGTCGGCGAAGACGTCGAGAACATTTTGCTTAAACTCATCCAAGCCGCCGATGGAGACATCACAAAAGCACAAAAGGGTATCGTCTACATTGACGAAATCGATAAAATCTCACGAAAAGCTGATAACCCGTCAATTACTCGAGATGTTTCTGGAGAAGGAGTTCAGCAGGCGTTACTGAAAATCCTTGAAGGAACGGTAGCAGCAGTTTCTCCACAAGGAGGACGTAAACACCCTCAGCAAGACTTTATGCACATTGACACAACAAATATCTTGTTTATTGTTGCTGGCGCATTTGCTGGGCTTGAAGAGATTGTTAGCGGACGTGTTGGACGAAAAGGCATCGGCTTTGGTGCACGCATTGATAATGCTGGGCAGGACACTGACCTACTCCAAAAACTGATGCCAGAAGACCTTCTCAAATTTGGTCTAATCCCTGAATTCATTGGTCGTCTACCAGTTCTTGCTACCTTAAACACCTTGAACGAAGAAGACCTGACAAGAATCCTAATAGAACCTAAAAATGCTTTAGTTAAACAATACAAGCGAATGTTTGCCATGGACGGTGTGGAACTTGTTTTTGAGGATTCTGCACTATCGGCTATTGCACGATTAGCAATTGAGCGTGAGACCGGTGCACGTGGGCTACGCGCAATTATGGAAGAACTCTTACTTCCTGTCATGTTCGATATTCCATCACGTCAGGACGTATCGATAGTCATTATTGATGCTGAAGTCGTTCAAGGGGATAAAGAACCGATAATAGTGCTTGGTGCAGGAGATAACTCTCAAAAATCAGCCTAAGAGTTCAAAGAATTTTTCTCTTAAAACGAGAAGACTACAGTATAAGGACTAAACCTTATCTCTCAACATTAAGGAGTCATCATGGCAGATAAAGCATCCGTAGAATTTTGGTTTGACCCAACATGCCCTTGGTGCTGGATTACTTCACGCTGGATTAAAGAAGTCGAAAAGGTTCGTGACATCGACATCGTATGGAACCCTTTTTCTCTCTCAGTATTAAATGAGGGACGTGAACTTCCCGAAAAATACCATGAACACATGCAACAAGTATGGGGCCCAGCTCGAGTTGTCACTGCAGTCGCTGAAAACTACTCTCAAAAAGAAGTTGATGCACTATACACCGCTTTAGGTGAACAAATCCATCACCAACAGAACCATGGCGGTACCCGCTACGAAGAAGCTATTGTTGCTGCTTTAGCCGTTGTCGGTTTACCCGAAGACTACGCGCAGTACGCCCATCATGACGAATACGATGAGCAGATGCGTTCTTCTACTCGTCGTGGGCTAGAACATGCTGGGGGAGACGACATCGGTGTTCCTCTGATGAGCATTAACGGAGTAACCTTCTTTGGTCCAGTGATTAGCCCCGCACCTACTGGAGAAGAAGCAGGAAAGCTTTTTGACGCTGCCCTCACCTTAGCTTCTTATCCAGGTTTCTTTGAATTGAAGCGCCCTCGCACTGTCGGGCCAATTTTCAATAACCAGTAACACGACTTTCCTCAAGGTGAGGGGTTGGGGCACAATATCTTTTGTGCCCCAACCCCTCACCTTTTGTCTTAACGACGAGATTTCTGCCGAGTGATATTGAAGGTATAGTTTACTGCACCATCGGAGGTGAACTCTAAGAGTGCATACACTTGAGATGCCATGAGTACATATATGGTATAGGTAGTACTAATATCTTGTTCCGTACCAAAAACAAGACTCAACGCATTAGAGATAAAAGAAAAACACAATAATGCGAGGAGAATTTTACGCGCTAACTGACTTCCTCGAATCGTCCATACCACGAGGAAAATCTGAATAATTGTGATGCATAAGATAACAACAATAACAACCGGCGCAATGTATATCTGCCAGAACCTTTGAACATCTACTTCAAAGGAATCTTTCGGGGTAATCAGAACACCTAAATGTGTAACGCTCAAGAATGCTTGCAGAAGAATCACTAAAGATGTAAAAGCAGAAGCAAGCCACACACTCAACGGCGCTTGTTCTACTAATTCCCAAGGCCTACGACGATGCATGCGCTCATGTCGTTGGGCGTTGTGACTTTCATCTTGATGATTGCATACCGACGTCAAATCGAGGATAGGTAAATCTCCATCGGTAAGAATGGTGTCTCCGCCACCGTTACGGGAATGATACCCAGAAGAGAAATCCTCGATAAGATCAGAGCGTGCCTTCTGATTACAGTACAACACTGTTTCAACGACATAGTCACGTTCTTTATCTGTCTCAGCGTCAATCTTATGAGTAATTTGAAAAGTGAATAGGGAGAGTCCTACTGCTCTGTCAAAAGTTGCTGCAGCAAGCCAATCAACGGGTTCGCCACCTGGCAATTTCCAGCCTTCAGGTGCTTTCCAAAAACGAACATGGTGACGTTTGCTAGGGGAGCCATCTACCTCTTGCTGATAGGCAAAATTCTCAGAACGATGAAATAAATAAAGAGGCGAAACCGGAGCCGTTGGGTAAGGACGCTTCCTGAGCGTATTGACGATAATACGCCATGAAGATGCCAACGTAACGGGGTCTGCTTTGACCCATCCTGCTTTTTTCATCGCAGTATGAATCTCGTCTGCTGTTCCACGGAGTCCGATATTGACGGGGTCTCCGAGAAGACCATCGCCTGTGCGAGTTCGTCCAATAAAATAGTCGGGAACATACAGGTCTGTCATGATGCGATGAAAACGAGGCAACGTGAGATAAGCAGAGAAGAACCAAAAACCAAAGGCGATGAGAATACCCCACCAGCTGTGATACCACGAATCAATCAGCGCTACCACCGCAAGCCAGATAGAGGCGATTCCAGCAAACACAAAATAAAGTTTATCGGCCCACCCTTCCAGAACTCGCTTTCCCATATTCATCATAAAATAGCGTTGTTTGCTGACGTTATTGGGATCTCCACGATATTTGGGGTACTGCGCGTCAAAAGGGCGAGGAGAAGAATCCGACATAAGAAAATCCAAAATTTTGAAAAGAACTAAGAAAACAAAGATGGGGAGAACACCACCTGCTAAAACGCGGTGTTCTCCCCATCTTCTCGTTAACCGGATAGGTGCGGTAACGTGAGAGATATTTTAAGCTTCGGTCTCTTCTGTAAGAAGCTTAACTTTTGAGACGGCGAGCTCGACGTCGGCGACAACAAATTGAAGCTCTCGCACATTTCCAGCAGCCTTAAGATCTTCGACACCAGCTTTAACCTGTTCTAGAACTTCTTGCGATGCAGAAATAGTTGCGGTAGCCACTTCGGTACGCTGTTTAACTTGAGCTTCAGACTTTGCCTTGCGTAGACCACCTAAGGCTAGACCTACGGTAGGCAGAACCTGAACATCTGCGTTCTCGAGCACCGCTTTATAACCTTCAGATGTTGGCCATGAAGCACGGTGAACTGAACCTGAACGCCACCAGCTCCAGACCTCATCAGTAGCAAAGGGTAAGAACGGTGCAAAAAGACGCAATAGTGCGTCAAGAGTTGTTGCCAAAGCCGCTAGGACAGAAGCTTGTTCTTCTTCACCGCGAGAACCATAGGCACGATCTTTAATAAGTTCTACGAAATCATCGGTGAAAGACCAGAAGAACGTCTCGCATAATTGTAGAGCACGAGCATACTCGTACTTTTCAAAAGCAAGAGTGGCTTCTTCTACTACCTGTGCAAGTTTTGCCAGAAGAGAACGATCCAAAGCGTTGGTCAGAACACTTGTTTGTTCTGCAGTAGTCAATACAGAATCTTGTGTAGCGCCAAGACCGAGCACGAACTTTGAAGCGTTCAACAGTTTGATGGCAAGACGACGACCGATTTTCATTTGTCCTTCGTCATAGGCGGTATCTGCACCAAGACGAGCAGAAGCAGCCCAATAACGCACCGCATCGGAACCGTACTTTTCGAGGACTTCATTGGGGACAACAACATTGCCCTTAGACTTAGACATCTTCTTACGGTCTGGGTCAAGAATCCACCCTGATAGAGCAGTATTTGCCCATGGAACAGAGTTCTCCAAAGAATGCGAACGGACCACCGTGGAGAATAACCATGTACGAATAATGTCATGCCCTTGAGGACGCAAATCCATCGGGAACGTTACCTGATGAAGCTGTTCATCTACTGCCCATCCGGTAGCAATCTGTGGAGTCAATGATGATGTAGCCCAGGTGTCAAGAACATCGGGGTCTGCAACGAATCCGCCGGGTACACCGCGCTGATCTTCGGTGAACCCAGGGGCAGGCTCTGCTGCCGGATCCACCGGAAGCATCTGCTCATCAGGAATAATGGGCTCGTCGTAGTTTGGTTCGCCATCTTCATCAAGCGTGTACCAGATAGGGAACGGCACACCGAAGAATCGTTGGCGAGAAATCAACCAGTCGCCGTTAAGACCCTCCACCCAATTCTCATACCGTGAACGCATGAACGAGGGGTACCACGTCATCGCACGGCCACGTTCGAGTAGTTCTTCTCTACGTGATACGTCACGTCCACCATTGCGGATATACCATTGACGGCTTGCCACAATTTCAAGAGGCTTATCGCCCTTTTCGTAGAACTTAACGGGGTGAGTAATCTTTCGTGGCTCGCCATCCATCTCTTGAGCTTCAACAAGCATCTCAACAACAGTTTTCTGTGCAGTGAAAACGGTGGCACCAGCCATACGTTCGTAGTTAGCTCGTCCTTGCTCGTCAGTAATCCACTCGGGGGTGTCACGGCTGAAACGTCCGTCACGACCAATCAGAGCACGAGTAGGAAGCTGTAGTTCACGCCACCATGTGACGTCTGTGGTGTCGCCAAATGTGCAAACCATTGCGATACCCGCACCTTTATCGGGCTGAGCCAACGGGTGAGCCTTAACCTCCACACTGACACCAAATAGCGGTGAAGTAACAGTAGTACCGAAAAGTTCTTGGTACCGTTCATCATCAGGGTGAGCTACAAGAGCTACACAGGAAGGCAACAATTCGGGGCGGGTCGTTTCAATCCACACTTTTTCACCATTGGGGCGGTGGAAAGAAATACGATGATATGCACCTTCACGTTCTTTATCTTCTAACTCTGCCTGTGCAACTGCCGTGCGGAACGTGACATCCCACATCGTAGGTGCCTCTGCCATATAGGCATCGCCATTTTTGAGGTCGTTAAGAAACGCAAGCTGAGAGACCTTACGTGAATGAGCATCA
Organism: Rothia sp. CCM 9418; assembly: GCF_048512825.1. Taxonomy (NCBI): domain Bacteria; kingdom Bacillati; phylum Actinomycetota; class Actinomycetes; order Micrococcales; family Micrococcaceae; genus Rothia; species Rothia sp. CCM 9418. Next base: position 55,691 of record NZ_JBLXXX010000002.1, on the reverse strand, counting down.
ATAGTTCGATACGTATGAGACCAATCAACAGAAAGCCCCAATGTGGTGAAAAGCTGCTCAAAGACCTTTTCGTCTTCAGTAGCTAGAGTCTCACATAATTCAATAAAGTTTTGGCGCGAAATACGTGGCCAGTCACGCTGATTTTTTGCGGGTTTTTCCGGTGCTACAAACTCTGAGTCGTAGGGGATAGCTGGGTCGCAAAGAACACCATAATAGTTTTGTACGCGACGTTCAGTTGGCAGACCATTATCGTCCCAACCCAATGGGTAAAAAACATTTTTTCCACGCATGCGCTGATAGCGGGCAATAACGTCAGTCTGGGTATAAGAGAACATATGCCCCACATGCAAAGAACCCGATGCGGTCGGTGGTGGGGTGTCAATAGAATATACTTCTTCGCGTGTTGTCTCACGGTTGAAAGCATACGTTTTTTCGTTAGCCCAACGTTCAGAAAGTTTCTTTTCGAGACCTTCTAAGCCGGGACGGTCAGGAACATTAATTGTTACGGGCGTGTCTGTGCCCTGGTTATTTTCAGCCATGCTGGTAATTCTCTCATGCTCTGGTTCTGTTCTGGGGGAAATCTGAGGTGATATCGGCAGGTGAACCCCCAAAAAATGAAAAAATACTCTGTCATTTTTAAGGAATAACTTCCGAAGATGAGCTATCTGTCGGTAAGTTGGAAATATGGTAGAGACTTATATTCCTCAAAATCCTTTTGATGCTCAAGCCCGTCACGGGAAAATTGCTGTTGTTACCGGCGCTTCCTCCGGTATTGGTAGAGCCACCGTCGAACAGATGTGCGCTAGCGGATGGACAGTATATGCCGTCGCACGTCGTGTTGAACGTCTTGAAGAACTCGCTCAACGCACTGGAGCCATCCCCACCCCACTAGATATTACCGATAGTGAAGCCGTTCAGACTGTTCGCACACAGGTCCTTGAACAAACTGACGGAAAGCTACACGCCCTCGTCAACATTTCTGGTGGTGCTGTAGGAGTCGACTCCGTCGCTGAGGGCAACCCCGAAGACTGGGCCTTTATGTATCGACTGAACGTCTTGGGTACTTTAAACATGATTCAAGCGTTTTTACCAGCACTGCGTCAGTCTGAAGAAGGAACCATCCTCAACCTCACATCTACTGCTGCTGAAGCTGGATATGAAGGTGGTGGCGGATATAACGCCGCAAAATTTGGGCAACGTGGACTGACCGAAGCGCTCCGTCTAGAAGAAGCAGAACACAATATCCGAGTCATTGAAATTAGCCCAGGAATGGTTCACACCGAAGAGTTCTCTGCTAAGCGTTTAGGCTCTGCTGAAGCTGCCCAAAAAGTCTATGAAGGTGTCGAGAATCCTCTGACCGCAGCAGACGTTGCACAAACCGTAACTTTTGCTGTCAACGTTCCGCACCATATCAATCTAGACCGAGTGGTGATGCGCCCAGTAGCTCAAGCTGCACAATATAAAGTGATTCGTCATCTTTCTTAAACTTCTCAAGAAAGTGCTCAACGCGCCAGAACAAAAATTGTAATTTGGGTGAGTCTGCTCGCCACCAAAAACTCCATAACCACCATTATGTAGCGTTCGAACATAGCTTTGACACAAGATATGGGGTTAAAAGACCTCAAAAACACTATTTAGCTGTGGATAACCTCCAGAAAGGTGAACACTTCAGAAAACACCCTGTTAGACAGACTCCCAAAACCTGCCTAAAATTAAGGTAGTTGCAAAGACCCGGCCATCACCGGCGAGCAATCCGGAAGAACAGGCCGTACCTGCACCTAACCACTATATCGTTGCGACGAGGATAGACTGCGGAATAGATACAGCCCTAGTAGAACCGGACGGGTAAGCCCGTCACAGCAGTCACGAAGCGACTGATAAACGCTCGACTGCATTGTCTCCCCAACAGTAGACTGTTGGGGAGACAATGCACGTTAAGTAAAATCAGTAAGCAAGGTGGTACCGCGCCATATCAAGAGACCTTGAACGGCGTCCTTGCACGACCCATAAACTGACAAAACTTAAGGGATCATTCGTGACCACGAACAACATCTACCCACGCGTTAGCGCATCCGGCGCACAAAACGTCGAAGCTTCTCCCTCATTTCCCGCACTTGAAGAATCTATCCTCGAATACTGGAAAAATGACGGAACCTTCGCCGAATCAGTCAAATACCGTGAAGCAGGAGAAAACGGCTCCAACGAGTTCGTCTTCTACGACGGACCTCCCTTCGCCAACGGACTACCACACTACGGACACCTGCTCACCGGATACGTCAAAGACCTTGTAGCCCGCTACCAAACCCAACGAGGCCACAAAGTTGAACGCAGATTTGGCTGGGACACCCACGGACTTCCCGCCGAGCTTGAAGCAATGAAACAGTTGGGAATGACCGATAAACAAGAAATTCTCGACATGGGAATTGACAGCTTCAACGACGCCGCACGAAGCTCCGTGCTCAAATACACCAATGAATGGCAAAACTACGTCGCCCGTCAAGCCCGCTGGGTAGATTTCGAAAACGACTACAAGACCCTCAACATCGAATACATGGAATCGGTGATTTGGGCCTTCAAACAACTCTACGACAAAGGCCTCACCTACCAAGGCTTCCGCGTCCTGCCGTATTGCTGGAAAGACGAAACACCGCTATCCAACCACGAGCTCCGCATGGACGACGACGTCTACAAAGACCGTCAAGACCCATCTGTTACCGTAGCGTTCACCATTACCAACGACACCTCACTAGCGAAGAACCCTACCATCGCACAAGAACTCGCTGGGGTAGAAGCCATGGCATGGACAACCACACCATGGACCCTACCAACGAACCAAGCGCTCGCAGTTGGTCCTGAAATCACCTATGTGGTGGTCGCTGGCGCCGGTAACTACTCAGAACGTCGTTTCCTTATCGCCGAAGACTTGCTCAACAACTACAGCAAAGATCTCGGCTACGATGAGGCTCATGAGGCACAAGAAGCTATTATTAGCCGCTACCAAGGTCGTGATTTAGAAGGTCTACGATATGAGCCACTATGGGACTATTTCACCGATACCGAAAAATGGAACACCCATAAAGCGTGGCAAATTCTCGTCGCTGAATACGTCACCACAAGCGATGGTACCGGCCTTGTTCACCAAGCACCCGCCTACGGTGAAGATGACCAAAAAGTCTGTGAAGAATACGGTATTCCCGTCATCCTCTCTATTGATGAGGGCGCAAAGTTCTTACCTCTCTTTGGCGAAAAAACTCCGAGCGGGCAGAATGATCTTGCCGAAATCGCTGGCGTACAAATTTTTGAGGCGAACCGTACCATCATCAACGTGCTCAAAGCGCAAGGTACTTTATTGCGTGAAAAATCCTATGTGCACTCCTACCCCCACTGCTGGCGTTGCCGCACACCGTTGGTCTACCGTGCTATCACCTCATGGTATGTCAAAGTCACCGACTTCAAAGATCGCATGAGTGAACTAAACCAGCAGATTAACTGGATTCCTGAAAATGTTAAAGACGGACAATTCGGAAAATGGGTAGAGAACGCTCGTGACTGGTCCATCTCCCGAAACCGTTTCTGGGGTTCACCCATTCCCGTGTGGGTTTCAGACGACCCAAATTATCCTCGCATGGACGTGTACGGTTCATTAGCTGAACTCGAAGCTGACTTTGGACGTCTGCCTCTGAACAAAAATGGCGAACCAGACCTACACCGCCCATACATTGACGAATTGACTCGTCCCAACCCCGATGATCCCACCGGAAAGTCAACGATGCGTCGTGTAGAGGATGTCCTTGACGTATGGTTCGATTCGGGTTCTATGCCTTATGCACAGGTACACTATCCCTTTGAAAATAAAGAATGGTTTGACAGCCATAACCCCGCTGACTTCATCGTAGAGTACATCGGTCAGACCCGTGGCTGGTTCTACACCCTTCACATTCTCGCTACAGCGCTTTTTGACCGTCCCGCATTCACGAATGTCATCTCTCATGGCATTGTGCTTGGCTCAGACGGACAAAAAATGTCGAAGTCTTTACGAAACTACCCAGACGTCTCTGAAGTTCTGGACCGTGATGGTTCTGACGCAATGCGCTGGTTCCTAGTTTCTTCACCTATTTTGCGTGGCGGAAACCTTATTGTGACAGAAGAAGGCATCCGCGAAGGTGTACGTCAGGTGATGCTTCCGTTGTGGAACGTCTACCACTTCTTTGCTCTATATACGAACGCCGCTCACCAAGGTGCCGGATATCAGGCGCAGCTACGCTATACCTCTGAACATGTGATGGATCGCTTCATCCTCGGTAAAACTCGTGAACTTATCACAACCGTCACCGAGGCGATGGATTCTTATGATGTAAGCGGTGCAACTGAAGCGTTACGCCACTACACGGACACTCTCACCAACTGGTATGTGCGCCGTTCACGCGAACGTTTCTTTGAAGAAGATACCGTTGCTTTTGACGTGCTCTACACGGCACTAACCACTGTGGTGAAAACGGCTGCTCCTTTATTGCCACTTGTTAGTGAAGAAATTTACCGTGGGCTCACTGGGGAACGCTCTGTGCACCTCACCGACTGGCCAGAGGCAGAATTATTCACTGACGAAAGCGATTTGATTCGTCTCATGGAGACGACTCGTTCGATTTGCTCGGCAGGTTCATCCCTCCGTAAGACTCATAAACTACGTGTTCGTCAGCCTCTACGCTCAATGACTGTTGCCGTCACTCACGGTGCAGCACTATCTGGTGTCTATGAGAACATCATTGCTGATGAACTGAACCTGAAAGAAGTGCGACTTCTTGACGCTGCTGATGTGAAACCAACAGATTTTGGTATTTCGCAGCAGCTTAAGGTTAACGCTCGTGCAGCTGGGCCTCGTCTTGGCAAAAATGTGCAACAAGCGATTAAGGCGGCTAAAACCGGAGACTGGTCCGTTGCAGAGGACGGAACAGTCACTGTAGCTGGAGGGTCTATCGCACTAGAATCTCATGAGTATGAGTTGCAAACTATTGTGGATGAAACGGCTGGGCAGTCCCATCAAGCAGTGTCTGTTCTTCCTGGTGGTGGTTTCCTCGTTCTCGACACTCAGTTAACTCCAGAGCTTGAAGCAGAAGGAATTGCTCGCGATGCGATTCGTACAATTCAGCAGGCTCGTAAGGATGCCCAGCTCGTAGTTTCTGACCGTATCGAGCTAACTGTTGCCGCACCCGAGAGAACTCGCCAAGCTATTCAGAGCTTTGAACAGCTAGTTGCTGGTGAGACCCTTGCAACTTCGGTACACTATCAGGACGCTTCAGAACTTTCTATTACCGTGAAGAAGGCCTAATTTGTCAGAAAACATGGATTCTCAATCCTTGTTGAACACCTCAAACGCCGTAGCTACTTCTGATGAAGGTAGCTACGGCGTTGAGGACGTTTATCAAGAGTTACTCTCTCGAGCCCCCGAAAATGCGATGGCACCAAGGTTGAACGCCGTTCAGGACGCCCTAGATATTTTGGGTGCGCCTCATCAGGCGGCTCCGGTTATTCATATCACCGGCACGAACGGCAAAACATCGACAGCTCGGATGATTGAGCGTTTGTTAATTGCTCATGATTTACGAACAGGGCGATACACTAGCCCGCATTTGAGCAAAGTAACAGAACGTATTAGTATCGACGGCCGTCCGGTATCAGATGAAACTTTTGTGCGTATCTGGCAAGAAATTCGCCCGTATCTGGACATGATTGACACCCAGTTGGGTGCTGCTGGTGAACCTCGTATCACCTATTTTGAGGCGTTGACTATTCTTGCTTTCGCTATTTTTGCTGATGAGCCGGTGGACGTGGTTGTCCTTGAAGTAGGTATTGGTGGGGTTTGGGATGCTACGAATGTTGCGCAAGCTCAAGTTTCTGTCGTAACACCTATCTCCTATGACCATACTGATATTTTGGGGTCAACATTGGCTGATATTGCTGCTGAAAAAGCCGGCATTATCAAAGAACAAGGTACGCTCATTAGCGCTGTGCAAGACCCCGAAGCTGCTCAGGTTCTCTTAGAACGTGCTCAAGAAGTTTCTGCTGGCTATCGTTTTGAGGGAGTAGAATTCGGTGTTCTTGCTCGTCGCCCTGGTGTTGGTGGGCAAATGGTAGATATCCGTGGATTAGCAGATACGTATACGGATGTTCCCGTTCCTCTTTTTGGCGAGCACCAAAGCCAGAATGCTGCGGTAGCTATTGCAGCTGTTGAGGCATTCTTGGGAGGAGCTGAAAAGCCTCTTAATGTTGAGCTGATTCGACAAGGATGGGAGGAGTTGACTTCTCCTGGACGTCTGGAGGTTCTTAAAACTGCTCCAACGATTATTCTTGATGCAGCTCATAACCCTCATGGTATTCGGGCTTCTGCCCACGCTTTTAAAGAATCTTTTGCTGTCGGTTCTTTAGGTATTGTCATCGGCATTTTACGAGAAAAAGACGCAGTAGGTATTTTTGAAGCGATTCGTGAAGAATACTTTGATTCTGCTGATTTCCAGACGAAGCTATACCTCACCGCATCTGAATCTGCTCGGGCCATTGACGTAGAAACCCTTAAAGATATGGCTCTTGATGCTGGGCTCTCAGAATATGATGTGCAGACGTACGAGTACCTTGACGATGCTTTGAATGCTGCGGTGGACCAGAGTCTAGAGCATGAGGAGCATTCTTCAGCGATTCTTATTACCGGTTCAATTACCGTTATCGGTCAGGTGCGTTCGTCATGGTTACCTGATGGGGAAGGATCATAATGGTTCGTTTGACAAAGGCTCAACGCCAGTGGCGACCAGGGCAGGTAAAGAAACCAAGCTCTATCAAAGTGATGTTTTCTTCTACGGTGCTAACACTGGAAGCTTTTGTGGCGTTCTTTGCGACGTTGGCGATTTTTGGACTAAATTTTAATAGCCCTCTCATCTATAAAATCATAATCTGGGTGCTAGGTCTTGCTTTGATTGGCGCATTTTTAGCTGCGCCAGCGTTTTTACGTAAACCGTGGGGCTATACCTTTGGTTGGGCTTTGCAAGGTTTGTTGATTCTTGCTGGTGTGGCTTTGCCGTCTTTGATATTTATCGGGTTGTGCTTTACGGCTACGTATTGGTATGCGGTACGTACGGGGGAGCGTCTTGACCGTGAGAATAAAGAGCGTGAACGTGAACAGCTTGAATGGGAGAAGCAGCAGAAAAACCTGTAACCCCTGTTACACTAGGTTGCAAGATGTTGCTTCACAAGGAAGGTTCCGTTCATGAGCGAATGTACTCTGATTCTGATTAAACCTGACGGTGTCAAACGTCAACTGGTCGGTGAGATTCTTCATCGTATTGAGCGAAAAGGATACACTCTAGCTCAGATGAAAATGCTCACGCCCACTGAAAGTCTTTTGGCACAGCACTATAGTGAACACCTTGAAAAACCGTTTTATCCGGCGCTTCTAGAGTTTATGCTCTCTGGTCCTGTGGTAGCAGCTGTTTTTGAAGGTGAGGAGGTTGTAGAAGCTATCCGAACTATCATGGGACCGTCTAACCCCGTGAGTGCCCCTGCCGGAACGATTCGTGGAGATTATGGACGGGCGTGGAGCACCTCTGTGCAACAGAATTTAATTCATGGTTCTGACTCTGTGGCATCTGCTGAGCGTGAGATTGCTATCTGGTTTAATTCCTAAGCCAGTATCGTGCTAATAACCTTAGAGCGGGTGGGGACAACCAAAATTTTGGTTGTCCCCACCCGCTCTTGTCTATCGGTATTAGTAACGTTTTAGAACATTCCAAGAATAATGTCGGAGAATCGGATAAAAATGATTCCGAAGATGAGAACAAAAACTAAAACGATAGCAAACCAAGACCATCCAGCGACGCTCTCACGCAAATGAGAAGGAGCTGGTATAACCCCCGCAATAACGTTTCGTGCAGTAACCCTGCCTGTCATGATTATTTGGGCAACCCACACAAACATACAGAAAAGACACAAAGCATTGATTTTGAACGTGGTGTTATACCAGAGCCAAAAGACGAAGAACGTTGCTAATAAATGCCCGATATTCATGGCTAACCAGTACCAGCGATGAAAACGGGCACCTGCCAAAATAGCGGTGCTAATAGTAAGAACAATGGCATAACCGACTAACCCAATAAATGGATTAGGAAACCCAAAAGCCTCAGCATAGGGTGTGCGCATGACCGTGCCGCAATTGAGTAGCGCGTTAACATCGCAGGAAGAAACATGTGAAGCGTCGATATAAATTTGTAGACGTTCAAAAACAAGCATGCATGAAGATATAAAAGCAGCTGCACCGGCAATCAGCATCAAAAAGGCGAGTCTACGGTCAAAATTTGCCTGTTCTGTGGCGTTCATTGTTAAAGAGCCGTTATCGATCATGTTTTCTTCTGAGGTATAGGTCACGGGAGTCTCCGCATGGGGGTACAAAACGTTAACTATCCTACTGTGTGAATCTAGATATTGGCTTTTCTTTTCTCGAAAGAATGCTTTAAGGGCACTTATTTTGGGAAGTATATGAGAGAATGAGCAGTGGTAGTCTTCTGCCCGCATACAGAAGTAGCTATCCAGTAGGTGGTACCGACACTGCGTTAATCAGTTTTAGACATAACGCTTAAAAGTTCAGTGCACAACGCACAGACTCGGGGAAACTACTGGCTCAGCTCATAGCGTGAAAACCTGTAATATGCCTTCAGATGTGTTCTAAGGTGAAGATATGACACGCTAGACCTTGTATCACATAACGAATAATAGCGTTGCTATAACGTTTGAAATGAGCTGAGTAAGAATAAGCTTTTGTGAGATTTTCTCACCTGAAGCGTAAGAACTAAATGCGGTTAGTTCCTTATGCAGGAGAATGTACATACTATGAGTGAAAACATCAAAAATGATGTTGAGGTGAATGAAACCGAAGCGGACTCATCATCACAAACCGTGTCAGAGGATAACTCGTTAACACTGGATTTAGAAGAAACTCCAGTAGCAGAAGAAACCTCTGAAACTGAAACGCAAACTCCCAAGACTGAGGAAGAACACACCTCAGAACTTGAGAATTCTGAAGCAGAAGATTCTTCTGAAACAGAAGCTGAGCCAGAAGAAAAATCTCAACCTAAAACACAAAAAGAAATTCTCGCAGAAGAACTCAAAAACCTTACTGCTGCAGCTTCAACCTCAAATCTGCTGTTCTTCTCACCAAATCTTGAAGAAATTGCGGAAAAGACGCGTGCAGAACGTGAAGCTCGCCGTGAAGCGCTTGAAGCAGAACGCCGTCAACGTCGACTCGCAGAAATTAATCTTGACGACGACGAAGTTACCTCGCGTCGCCGTCGCCGTCGCCGCCGTGGAGAGCAAGATATCGAAATTGAAGGTGGTACTGAAGGCGATCCCGAAAACACCGTCACCAAGGTACGCACCCCACGCCTATCAGACTCACACACCACCAACCGTGTCACCGGAGTCCGTGGCTCTACTCGCCTTGAAGCTAAGAAAATTCGTCGCCGTGAATCACGCCATTCAGGACGTCGTCAACGCGGTATCACCGAAGCAGAATTCCTCGCGCGCCGTGAATCTGTTGAACGCCAGATGATTGTCCGCCAAAAAGATGACCGAATCCAAATTGGTGTTCTCGAAGACGGTGTACTAGCAGAGCATTTTGTCTCAAAAACTCAACAAGATTCTCTCATCGGTAACGTCTACCTTGGTAAGGTTCAGAATGTTCTTCCTTCCATGGAAGCAGCCTTCATCGACATCGGACGTGGACGAAATGCAGTACTCTACGCCGGCGAAGTTAACTGGGATGTCTCCGGATTAGAAGGCACTCCACGAAAAATCGAAAATGCCCTCAAATCAGGTGATTCCATACTTGTACAGGTCACCAAAGACCCTGTAGGCCATAAGGGCGCTCGTTTGACGAGCCAGGTATCGTTACCAGGGCGTTTCTTGGTATATGTTCCTGGCGGTTCTATGACCGGCATTTCCCGTAAACTGCCCGATACCGAACGTGCTCGTCTTAAGAAAATTCTCAAGGATAAACTTCCTGAAGGTGCCGGCGTTATCGTGCGCACTGCTGCTGAAGGAGCTTCTGAAGATGAGCTCACACACGATATTAATCGTCTGCGTGCTCAATGGGAAGATATTAAGAACCTTGCTGAAGCGCCCAAAACCTTGGCTCCTGAGATGTTGTATCAAGAGCCAGATTTGACTATTAAGACCGTTCGTGATGTCTTCAACGAAGATTTTAGTGCCATGGTTGTTCAAGGAGACTCTGCGTGGGACTCTATTGAAGCTTACTTAACTTATATGGCACCGGATCTCGTAGACCGTCTACAACGCTGGGATAACGAAGAAGACGTTTTTGAGCACTACCGTATTGAAGAACAACTTCATAAAGCTCTCGATCGTAAAGTTTTCTTGCCTTCTGGCGGTTCTTTGGTCATCGACCGGACCGAAGCGATGACGGTTGTTGACGTTAACACCGGAAAGTTCATTGGCTCTGGCGGAAACCTCGAAGAAACCGTTACGAAAAATAACCTTGAAGCAGCTGAAGAGATTGTTCGTCAGCTACGTTTGCGTGATATCGGCGGAATCATCGTCATTGACTTCATCGACATGGTTCTAGAATCAAACCGTGAATTGGTTTTGCGTCGTCTGGTAGAGTGCCTTGGCCGTGACCGCACCAAACACCAAGTTGCTGAAGTGACATCTTTGGGTCTGGTACAGATGACACGTAAACGTATGGGAACTGGGCTACTTGAAGTGTTCTCAGAAGCTTGCGAGCACTGCTCTGGACGCGGACTACTTGTTCATGACCAACCTCTTAAAGGACGCTCCGGCGGCGCATCAGACTATATTCATCGTTATGAACGTACCGATCGTGAAGATCGTCGCCGTGCTCGTCATCAGAAGTCTGCGCGTATCCGCGAATCTCATGTTGAGACTCCTGCAGAAGAGTCCAACCTTGAACAGGAACATCGTGAAGAGTCTCGTCGCGCCGCAGTTGCTTCTATTGCTGCTGCAACACATGAAAATGACTCTTCTGAAGAATCCTTCGAACCTAAGAATCATCGTAAACGGAAACGTCGTAAAGCCTCACGCCGTGATGCGGATACGAAGAATACCGAACCGTTAGAGGACTCATCAGAGTTGGTGCTGACTATCGGTGGGGAAGTCGTTGAACTTCCTCATGCGCATGATCATGTAGAAGAACAGGAGTCTTCACCGGAAGATTCCTCCTTCACCTTGGAGTCTTTGGAACAAATCTTTGACTCTAAAGAGGGACAACAGCCTAATTCCACTGATATCAATGAGTCTGACAATGATGAAGACGTTTCTTCCCGTTTTACTCAAAACTCAGAGCGTTTAGCTGCCATTCAGGCGGGGGAGGCGCGAGCTCGTGCGGCACAAAAAGCTGGACGAGACGTGCAACGTAAAGAAGAGCAAGACTCTGCTCAGAAAGACGATGCTCCGGTGAAGCGTCGTCGTTCTCGTCGTGCTTCTGCACCGGTATCTTCTGCTGGAGCATCGGTGGCAGTGAGCGTATCTACGGGGGCTAAAGCACAAGAGGTTCAGGAGCCTCGAGTCACTGGTGTTGCCCAACCTGGTCGCCAACAGTCTGTTGAGGAAGGAACTGCTCAAGAGGGCAAAGTTTCTGAACAATCTGCTGAGAATATGCCAGCACCTCGCAAGAAGCGTCGTTCTCGTCGTGCGGTAAGTGCTGGTGTAGGTTCTGCGGTTACGCGTCAAGAACTCTCAGAAGGGCATGCAGCTAAAAGTGTTGTTGCTTCTGTCACCGAAGTTTCAACGACTTCATCGCACGAAGAGCATACGGTAATGCTTGGTGTTGGTGTTTCAGCTGACCAGATTAAGCGTGAGGGACAATAATCCTATCGTTTTAAAACGCTAAAGAGGTGGTGTGCTTCAGATGGAGCGCACCACCTTTGTTTTATCTGCTTGTAAAGAAGAGTCATAATCGTTGTCTTCGCTGAAAACTCTAGCTGGTAGAAGCTATTTTTTCTAGGCTAGGTTTAAGCACTTTTACTATAGGTGCGTGAATATCAGGACACGGGGTGCTCTCTGTTGAGAGCTGAGAAAAACCCGCAGAACCTGCTCTTGTTAGTACAAGCGAAGGGATGTCGATTTTATGGGCGACACTTTAACATCACATAGTCTTTCTACCCAAAAACGTGAGTATCCACGGGTGCTTACCATTGCCGGTTCTGATTCTGGCGGTGGGGCGGGTATCCAAGCTGATTTAAAATCTATTGCAGCCCATGGCGGGTATGGTATGAGCGCTATTACTGCGTTGACTGCTCAAAATACTCGTGGTGTGCAACAGGCCTTTTTCCCTCCTGCACAGTTTCTATCCGAACAGTTAGAAGCAATTAGCGCTGATATTGATATCGATGCTGTCAAGATTGGCATGTTGGGAACTTCTGAGGTTATTACTGCGGTTCGTTCATGGTTACAGAAATATCGTCCTCCTATTGTGGTATTAGATCCTGTCATGGTAGCTACAAGTGGAGATTCTCTAGCAGAAGAAGAATCCGTATCAGAGCTTTCTTCATTATTTTCTTATGCTGATGTCATCACTCCTAATGCACATGAGATGGCTGTCCTTTTAGGTGAAGACGCTACGGAGCAATGGGAAGTGCTATGTTCTCAGGGGCAGCGCCTAGCTGATCGTCATGAGGTTGCAGTTCTTGTTAAAGGTGGCCATTGTTCAGGGGAGTGGACTTCTGATGCGCTGATGATGCCAGGTCATAGTGAACCAGTATGGGTTGGATACGCTGAACGTGTGCAGGTTCGCACGACACACGGTACTGGTTGTTCTTTCTCTGCTGCTTTGGCTACCGAGCTTGCGCGTACAGGATGTTGGCAAACGGCCTTGGAACGCGTCAAGCGGTGGATTACTGGGGCTATTAAAAATGGCGAAAAACTTGATGTTGGTGGCGGCAACGGGCCGATTGACCATTTTTATCATGTTCATTCTGTAATCTCTGAACAAAGTGCGCGACTAAGCGACCTTGATAGGTACCTTCTGCATGCACAGGAGGTCGATATGGTTCGGTTGCGTGAGAGCTTTTCTGAATATGTATGGGAGTTAAGTACCTCTATCAGAGAACAGGTTAACAGCTGTCCTTTTGTTGAAGGTCTTGGTAATGGGTCTTTATCTCAGGACGCTTTTATTTATTATTTAGACCAAGATGGTTTATATCTTAAGGAATATTCTCGGGCGTTAGGTCAGGTTGGTATCGCTGCGTCAGATACTGAATCACGGATGTTCTTTGCTCATGGGGCGGTGGAGGCTGTTGAAGTTGAATCTGAATTGCATCGTCGCTGGGTGAGCCGTTTTAGTGATTCTGCGTATGTTACGGGTATCCCAAGTGCGACGACAGAGGCTTATACCGATTTTCTTCTAGCGCGTACTGGTGAAAGTTATGGTGTTGGTGCGGCTGCTGTTCTACCGTGCTATTGGTTATACGCTGAGATTGGGAAAAACTTATATACTGCTTATCAGGAGTATGAGGGAAAGCACCCCTACGGGGAATGGCTTGAAGCGTACTCTTCGGAGGAGTTTCAGACATCAGCTCAGCAGGCTGTGAAGTTCGTCAACAAAATAGCTAGAATAGTGCCAGATTACGAGCTTATCTGCATGAAAAACGCGTTTTTGAGGGCTTGTTGGCTAGAGCTACGTTTCTTTGAAGAACCAATTTCGGCGTGTCACTTGCCCTTGCGGGGGTAGTTGTCGTAGTCTTGTCTTTCGGTGCTTCTTAAGTTCGTTTTACACGTTCGAACCTGAGGGAGATACCACTGGTAGGAAACTACTAGATATGCTCGATGAGCGCGAATCCTTAGAAAGCTCAAGATTCAACGAGAAATCTTCTCAGAGTCTTGTTGCACTACATGTTTTGGTACCAGGATCTGCGCTCTTTCGAAAAATTGTTCAATATAAAGACGTCGAGAGAAGTGAGTTCCCAAGTGGCATACGCGATTGTCCGCGCTGGCGGCCGCCAGGAAAAGGTTTCCGTAGGAGACCTCGTTACCCTTGACCGCGTCGCTGGCGAGCCCGGTAGCACCATTGAGCTACCTGTACTGCTGCTGGTAGATGGGGACAAGGTCACTGCAGATGCAAAGACCCTGGCTTCCGCCAAGGTAACTGCTGAAAAGATTGAAGACCTCCGCGGTCCTAAAATCGTTATTCAGAAGTACAAGAATAAGACCGGTTATAAGAAGCGTCAGGGCTTCCGCGCAGAACTTACTACCGTTAAAATCACTGCGATTAACGCGTAAGTTCCCAACGTCCCGGATTTTCACATAATCTTTTACCTAAGGTAGGCACAGATGGCACATAAGAAGGGCGCAAGCTCCACCCGCAACGGCCGTGACTCTAACCCCCAGTACCTCGGTGTTAAGCGCTATGGCGGTCAGACCGTCAACGCAGGCGAGATTATCGTCCGCCAGCGCGGCACCCATTTCCACCCCGGCAACAATGTTGGCCGTGGCGGAGATGATACTCTGTTTGCTTTGGCAGCAGGTCAGGTTGAGTTCGGTACCCGTAAGGGCCGTAAAGTTGTCAACATTCTCGAAGTAGCTGAGTAATCTTAGCTATTACAGAATGAATAGAAGAGGGCATGCACACCTTGTGTTTGCCCTCTTTTGCATATAGTAAGCTGTTAACCTTCAGAGGTATAGCGTTAAATATCAAGACACTATTGTCAATAGGCGAAATATACGAGAAATAGTGTCTCAACGAAACAAGGAGAATTTTTCGTGGCAGAATTTGTTGACCGCGTTGTACTACATGTATCTGGTGGCCATGGTGGCAACGGTTGCGTATCTGTTCGTCGCGAGAAGTTCAAACCACTGGGTGGGCCTAACGGCGGTAACGGCGGTAACGGCGGAGACGTTATTCTCACCGTTGACGGGCAGTCCACTACTCTATTGGAATATCACCATACTCCACACCAGCGTGCCCCTCATGGAGATATTGGACGAGGCGATATGCACCATGGGTTTAACGGGGAAAATCTCGTACTATCAGTACCTGAAGGAACCGTCGTCAAAGATAAAGATGGCAACGTTCTTGCGGACTTATTGCACGTTGGCGATGAATTTATTGCTGCCCGCGGGGGACAAGGCGGACTAGGGAACGCTGCCTTAGCGTCAGCAAAGCGTAAAGCACCAGGATTTGCTTTATTGGGTATCCCCGGTGAAGAACGCGACATCGTTCTCGAACTCAAATCAATTGCAGATATTGCCCTTGTCGGTTTTCCATCAGCGGGTAAATCTTCGCTGATTGCAGCTATCTCTGCTGCTCGCCCTAAAATTGCTGATTACCCTTTTACCACCCTTATTCCTAACCTCGGTGTAGTACAAGCTGGTGACGTTCGCTATACGGTAGCGGACGTTCCTGGCCTCATTGAAGGTGCTTCAGACGGTAAAGGGTTAGGACATCGTTTCCTGCGCCATGTTGAACGTTCTTCTGCTCTTGTTCACGTCATCGACTGCGCCACTTTAGAGCCGGGCCGTGACCCTATCTCTGACTTTGACATTATTCGCGGTGAACTTGAAAACTACGAAGTTGATCCGACCGCTGGTGTGACAGTTCCTTTGCACGAACGCCCTCAAATCGTTGTGTTGAATAAAATTGATGTGCCTGAAGCTCGTGAATTGGCTGATTTTGTTCGTCCTGAATTTGAAGAGCGCGGCTACGAAGTATTTGAGATTTCTACTGCCTCGCATGAGGGGCTACGTCAACTGACTTTTGCGATGGCAAAAATTGTTCAAGAAGATAGAGACCAAAGAGCTGCAGAAAAAGAACAAGCTGGTGAAGATATCGCGGTGATTCGTCCTAAAGGATTCCGCCATCGTAAACAGCAAGAATTCATAATTCGTCGCGAAGAACGAAACCTTGAGCCATTGTTCCGTGTGATTGGTAAGAAACCTGAAAAATGGATTTTACAGACAGACTTTAATAATGATGAAGCTGTCGGCTACCTTGCTGATCGTTTTGCTCGTCTGGGTATTGAGGAAGAACTCTTCAAACAGGGTGCTCGCGCTGGAGATGCTGTTGTGATTGGAGAATCAAACGATTCTGTTATCTTTGACTGGGAACCTACGATGGTTGGCGGTGCAGAACTTCTGACCTCTCCTCGTGGAACCGATGTGCGTCTTGAAGAAATTGTTCGTCCGACCCGTGCTGAGAAACGAGCTGAGTACAAAGAACGTATGGACGCTAAGGCTGCTGCTCGTGCAGAGCTTGAGGCTGAAAGAGCAGCGGGGGTTTGGACAGAATCTGTTGATGCTAAGAAAAAAAATAGCTAATTTTCTGGGCTTTCTTTGTCGTATAAGAGTGTCTTCGCAGAGCGCATAATTGCTAAGATTCTATTTTCTCATTGGTGTTATCTCACATTAAGAGTGAGATAACAGGTAGCATATGAGTGGGCTTTGAGCCTGCACCGCACAATAATACTTTGATGGAAGGAACTTCGAATATGCGTGAGGCACTAATTTTAGCGAGTGAACACGGCGAACACGCTGAACATCTTGTATATGGCATCCCAACCTATGTGTATCTAGCATTAGCTGTGATTGCCTTTACCGTAATGTTCTTTATTTGCATTTCTTTTAGTGGTCGTGGTCTTGTTCGTCCTGAACATGCTCCTAACCATATTGGTAGCGATGAAGTTGAAGCACTTGCTGATTATCACGCAAAGCATGGTCACTAGTCTTTGCGTCTTTGGCTCATGAGCTATAACTTGGTGTAGCTTTCGAGCTGATGAAGCATAGCTTTCATTTCAAGGAGTCCTGTGCAGCAGGAAAATGCTGGTCAACCAGCCCCAAAAAATATGCATTTTCGTGTCCCCGGCCGTACTCGGCTGGGGGTTATGGGTGGCACTTTTGATCCCATTCATCATGGTCACTTGGTGGCAGCTAGTGAGGTTGCTGCTCGTTTAGATTTAGATGAAGTCACTTTCGTTCCGACGGGGTTACCTCTTCAGAAAAGTAAGCAGCGGACGGTAACTCCTCCCGAAGACCGCTATTTAATGACGGTGATTGCGACTGCCTCTAACCCTATGTTTACGGTGAGTCGGATTGATATAGATAGAGCTGGCCCAACGTATACGATTGATACGTTGACGGAGCTACGAGCACAACGTCCTGATTGTGATTTGTTCTTTATCACTGGTGCTGATGCTATGAACCAACTTTTGACGTGGAAAGACGCAGATAAGTTATGGGATCTTGCGTATTTTGTGGGGGTGACCCGTCCTGGTCATGAGCTAGAAAAACCAAAGGTTGATCAACAAAACTATGCGTTGATGGAAGTTCCTGCATTGGCCATTTCTTCAACGGATATTAGGGATAGGGCGATGGCGCAAGCACCTATTTGGTATCTGGTTCCTGACGGTGTTGTGCGATATATCGATAAACATCATCTATATGATGGAAAATCTTTGGATGAAAAGAATACGTTAGAACCGTAAAAGAATTCTGCTCATGCGTTATCGTGCAGAGAATTGGTCTTCACCATAGGTTTTCTAAAATGTTGGTATCTTTTACTGTTCAGTATTGCGCAAGAGAATAAACAAGACACCAACACAGAAGTAGCAGCTGTTCTTTTCTTATGAACATATAATGAGATAAAGATCGTGCTGCACTATAGTAGTTGGTAAAATCTTCAAAAGAATATTATCTATTTGATGCTAATAGTTTGAGGGGAATCAGTGACAGAACATAACGCTGAGGAACAGAAAGATTCAGTCGAGGACTCTTACCTCTTCGAATCCTTTGTGACCGAAGACGGAATTGAGGTTCCGCCTCCTACTCGCCCTATGGGGCCACGTCGTCTTGCGCGTTATCGCATTGATGCCGCAGCATATTTGCGTGCTTTACGCGACGGAACTGAATTGCCTGAAGAACCTGTTGCATACATGCCAGCTACCAAGGTTAGCTCACCTGAAACATCGATTAGTGATGAGGCTTTGTCTGTTCAACAACGCTTTTCTGCGTTAGCTGAACAAGGTGACATTCGCGCTCATGATGATTTAAACGGCGAACAGTTCACTGGCGAGAATGATACGCGTGCAGATGTTGGCGTGATAGCGGCTACTCCCGGTGAAGAGGTTTCTTCCTTGCCATCAGAAGGCGAGCAAGAAGATACCCCTGATGCTTCTACGCATGCTGTTTCTGCAAGTGACTATTCTTTTGATGATGAACTCGTCAGCGTAGAAGATTTTGATGACTCCAAAACAACTGATGCGTTAGTGGCGGATGTTGACGAGCCTTCTCTTTCAGACGCTTTATCTGAATCAACATCTGAAGATGAAGTAGAAGAATACCGTGAAGAGCCAATCCTGCCCAAGCCGGTGGCAGCGGTAGATGCACACGGCTTAGATTTAGAATCTTGTGACTATCATCTGTCAGAAGATGTCTCTTCTGCTGGGGAAGAGGATTCTCTTGTGCAGCAGACAGAAGATTCTAATACTTCTATTCCGTGGGAAGGTACTCTTTCGTCTTCTGCGCAGGAAGCTTCCGCAGATTCTGCTGGGGCTGAAGAAACAGCCTTGACTCTAGAAGATACTGTAGAGTCTGAGGAAGAGGAAAGTTTTGTGGGAGTCCTTCCTCTTGCAAGGAAAGATACTTCCTCTGAACCAACAAACTTTGCTGACGACGTTGCCTCTATCGCTCAGAAAACAGCTAAAGGGCAAGAAGCTCTTAGTCAGAGTTCTGTTGTAGAGCAAGAGACATTGAGTATTCGTGAACAGCTTGCTGCTTCAAGTGCGGAACATCATCATGACGCTTCCTCGCCAGTAAATGTAGAAGATTCCGAGAATGTGGATTATTCAGCACCTGAGAATGCAGAGAGTGAAGTAGAGTCTTCTTCTAAGATTTGGCTCTTTATTGTGCTGGCTCTTGTTCTTGTGGCTGTTATTGCTGTATGGTTTGTATTCTTTCAATAATTTTTATTCTTAGATGATTCGTATCCTCGGTTTTAGTGGATATGAAGTGTCATGAAAGGACACGATGACTGCTTCCCCTCGATCCGTCGAAGCATTGAAAATTGCGGCTCAAGCTGCTGAGGACAAACAAGGGACAAACCTCTTTGCTGTAGATACTGCCGAGAGAATGGGCCTTATTGATGGGTTCCTTGTTGTTTCTGCGCATAATGAGCGCCTTGTGAACGCCATTGTTGATGCAGTGGAAGATGACCTTCGTGAAAAGATGGACATGAAGCCCACTCGGCGTGAAGGCCGTTCTGGTGGGCGTTGGGTTCTTCTAGATTTTGAAGATATCGTGATTCATGTTCAGCATGAAGAAGACCGTGCTTTCTATGCTCTTGATCGTTTGTGGTCTGACGCTCCGCGTATTCCCCTTGGGTTAGAAAGCGAAGCGCCAGCGTTAGAAGAGGTCGATCAAGAAAAAGATCAGCAAATGATTCGTGAGGATGAGCTCTAAAGCTTGAGGTCATCTTTCTTGCAGAGGCTAAACGTAGAGTAAGCATACAGTTTGAGGTACTTTAGCTTCTGTAAGAGGGTCTTTGGAGACAAAGAATCATAGCAAAAATCTTCTCAAGATATTTGCCTCCTATCTTTTTTGTCGTGTATGATAGGTGAGTACTTCGGTACAAGAAAAATATATATGGGGATATGGCGCAGCTGGTAGCGCACTTGCATGGCATGCAAGGGGTCAGGGGTTCGAGTCCCCTTATCTCCACCACTTAGGTGCTGGTTTGGACATAGTCCGAGCCAGCATTTTTTGTCATCAGGGTAAAAGGTTTGAGCCGTGATGACTGTAGATCTGATAGGTTTGCTGGGAATAGTATGTTGGGGGGATACTTGAAGAGAAAGGTTCACCCGCAAAATTTATTGACGAACTGTCGCAAAATACCTGAAATATACCCCGTATTTTACTCGGAACACGCTATATTTTTGGGTATGGCTAATAAATCAGTTTTCGCTTCAATTGCATTGGTCGCAACGGCTCTACTTAGTGGTTGCGCTGAAGGATCAGTTCCTGGTCTTACCATCGAAAAGACCTCAGGTTTCGAAGAAAATCGTGACTTCGTGGTTATTGAGACAGAAGTGGTCACTGGCAATGCAGAAATCGGCGAAAAGCCACAACCTGGTACAGCGCGTTTCTTTATCGATCAGAAAGAATTCTCTGGTAACGAACATTCTTTTGGCGCAGAGCCAACTTTCTACCGAGTTAACGCAGACGACATTCATGACTTATCAGGTCATGTTATTGCGGTATCTGTTTATGCTAAAACACCTGAAGAGACTGTTCGGTGCGCTATCAAATCGATGGGAATTTTTGAGCCTGTAGAATCTGCTGAAGCAGAAGGTAAAGGTGCTGCCCACTGTGTTTTGACAATGCACTAAAAGAAAAACTTTTTAATGGTGTGAAGGTTCGTTATAAGACGAATCTTCACACCATTGTTTCGTTAATGTGAAAAACTAGAGGTATGGATTCATTAGGCACTCAAGACCTACGTCAGATGGCGAGTGAAGCAGCTGATGGTGCTGCTCATCTGGGATATCGTGTGGCGGGTTATATCCACCAATGGAGAGAAAAACGAGCGCGCAGAGCAGATAAAGAACCTGTTTTTGTTCCTAGCGTTGGCTATGGCACAACACGCTGGGTTCGTGTCCTAGGGCGAGCACTCTATAAAACTGATCTCTTCGAAAAGTTTTTTGATGCAGGGCATGATGATGCGCCCGAACAAAAAATCCGTGGTTGGCGTTCTTTCACCGCAATAGCGATTGCTCATGCTGAAGTGTCGGTTCAGATTGGTTCACAGACATTCTTATTGCGAACAGACCGTGGCGGTGTACTAGACGCACAACTAGAAATCTCTCTAGAACCTGGTTTACATCAGGTGATTATGTCAGTTCTTGGGGGAGAGAGCGCAGAAACAACTGTGTATGTTGTTCCACCAGACCAAAAAATTGGTGTTATTTGCGATGTCGACGACACTGTCATGGTGACAGCTCTTCCTCGTCCGCTCCTAGCTGCGTGGAACTCTTTTGTTTTGAATGAGCACGCTCGTATTCCAACTCCCGGTATGTCTGTTCTTTTAGATCGTATCCACCGTGAACATCCTCATGCCCCGTTTATGTACCTATCAACGGGGGCGTGGAATATTACGCCTACATTGCAACGTTTCCTGTCCCGTAACGCTTACCCTAAAGGAACATTTCTGCTAACTGATTGGGGCCCGACCCCTGAATATTGGTTCCGTTCCGGTACAGAACATAAGGTGGATTCGCTTAAGCGTCTTGCTGCAGAATTCCCTGAGATGAAGTGGATTCTTATTGGGGATGATGGGCAAAGAGATCCTGAGATTTATAGCGGGTTTGCGGTGCGTTACCCTCAGAATGTTGCCGCTATCTTGATTCGTAATTTGACGATTGGTGAGTCTGTCTTAGCTTCTGGGCGGGTATGGGGGGATAGCCGCGCTCAAGAAATTACTAAAGGTAAGAGTTGGTCTGAAGCTAATGACGGAGCGAGCCTTATTCGTGAATTGCAAAATAGAGGGCTTCTCAAAGACTAGAGGTGTAATTCGAGCTACCTAGTATTTTGGGGCGTTGAGTCGTGTTTGAAGGTTCTACAAGAGGGGTTAAGAAGCTCCTGTAAAAGGCTGCTTGACCCCTCAACGGGGGATGTGATATTTCATCCTAGGCGACACACCAAGAGCAAAAAAGCGTTAAAAATTTCTCTCAGAAGTGCCGGTAACAGCAAAGTTCAGGTTTGGGTTGAATCTCCTCCGTTGAGAACACGGGGCGCATTGGTGACACCTTTTTGCCGGTGTGTTAGAGACCTCCAAAAGAAGGGTGTCTAGACAGGTGTTTAAATGGAATTGTGGATAACTGCCATAAGCCCTATAAATAAGCGAAAAATGCTGTGGATTAAGAGAAATGGCGAGTAGACCACACTATCTAGGGCATCTAGAAGTCCTCGCACACTAGATGTAGTATTAATCCGTTCGTTGCTCACAGACTTGATAAACACTAGTCTTCAAAGAGCTCACCACAACGAACCCATAATCTATAGCCCTACGACGAGAACCTATCGCCACCTGCTGGTGATACCAAGGAGATAACAATGTCAGTAACGGTGTACACTAAACCGGCTTGTATGCAGTGCAATATGACATATCGTGCACTAGAGAAAAACGGTATCGAGTACAACATCGTAGACATCACCGAAAACGAGCAAGCGCTCGAAGACATCAAAAAACTCGGTTATCTCCAAGCCCCCGTCGTTATTGCTGGAGACCAACACTGGTCAGGCTTCCGCCCAGATCTCATCAGCTCCTTGAGCGCATAAACCTTTGAACCTCGCATCACCTCTGGCTCATCACCGCACCCTAAACCGCATAGATAAGGTTGGAGCTTCTCATGGAACAACAAACACGCGAAGCAGACTCCACCGTGACCACCACATCTGGTAGCCCTCTGGTTGTTTACTTCTCATCGGTTTCTGAAAATACTCATAAATTTATTCTCAAAACAGGGGTTCGAGCTATACGCTTACCCCTAAAAACTAGCGAAGAGACACCACGAGTACACGAGCCATACGTACTCTGCGTTCCGAGCTACGGCAGACCCGGCGGATCAGGCTCTGTTCCACCGCAAGCCACAAAGTTTCTTAACGTTCCAGAAAACCGTGCCCTAATGCGCGGAGTCATAGGAGCGGGAAACACCAACTTTGGCTCACTCTACTGCGTCGCCGCAGATATTGTGTCAGCAAAATGTCAGGTTCCTGTCCTCTACAAATTCGAGCTGATGGGAACACCCGAAGACGTCACTAACGTTCAAGAAGGATTGGAAAAATTTTGGATTCAAAACTCCCTGTGCCCGGCATGAGCCACGAACCTGGACACGAAGATCCCACCGTGCCAGAAAAGTTCCGCGGACTTGGATATCACGAACTCAACGCTCTTCTCAACCTTTATGATGAAGACGGACAAATTCAGTTTGACGCTGATCGTCAAGCCGCACGCCAATACTTTCTCCAGCACGTCAATAACAACACCGTTTTCTTCCACGACTTGGAAGAAAAAATGGACTACCTCGTCAAACACCAATACTATGAAGAACGCATCTTTGAGATGTATGACTTCGAGTTCATTAAATCTCTTTCTAAATTGGCGTACTCCAAAAAGTTTCGGTTTCCTACCTTTTTGGGTGCATTCAAGTTTTATACCTCATACGCTCTCAAAACCTTTGACGGTCAGCGCTACCTAGAACGCTTCGAAGACCGCGTTGTCATGGTCTCATTGCTCCTTGCTGAAGGTAACGAAGAACTAGCCGTCAAAATTGTTGAAGAAATCATCTCCGGACGATTCCAACCAGCAACCCCAACCTTCTTAAACGCAGGTAAAAAACAACGTGGCGAGCTCGTCTCTTGCTTCCTCCTTCGTGTTGAAGACAATATGGAATCCATCGGACGTTCCATCAACTCCGCTTTGCAACTATCTAAACGTGGTGGCGGTGTTGCTTTCGCCTTGACAAACCTTCGTGAAGCTGGTGCACCTATCAAAAAGATTGAGAACCAGTCCTCTGGTGTCATCCCCGTGATGAAACTTCTTGAGGATTCTTTCTCCTACGCAAACCAGCTAGGTGCTCGTCAAGGTGCTGGTGCAGTATACCTGCACGCTCACCACCCCGACATCTACTCGTTCCTTGACACCAAGCGTGAAAACGCGGACGAAAAAATTCGTATTAAGACGCTCTCTCTCGGTGTTGTTATCCCCGATATCACTTTTGAGCTGGCAAAGAAGAACGAGGACATGTACCTCTTCTCTCCGTACGATGTTGAACGAGTATACGGCAAACCACTCTCTGATATTTCTGTCACCGAAAAGTACTACGAGATGGTCGATGACGCCCGCATTAAGAAAACCAAGATTAATGCCCGTGAATTCTTCCAAACTCTCGCAGAAGTACAGTTCGAATCCGGATACCCCTATGTCATGTATGAAGACACCGTTAACCGTGCAAATCCCATTGACGGTAAAGTCATCATGTCAAACCTCTGCTCAGAGATTCTTCAGGTATCAGAACCGTCCTATTACAATGCTGACCTAGGATACGAGACCATTGGTAAAGACATCTCTTGTAACCTTGGCTCTCTCAACATTGCGTTGACGATGGACGGCAAAGACATCGGCTCAACCGTTAACGCGGCAATTCGTTCTCTTACCGCAGTATCTGACCTTTCAGATATTCGTTCCGTGCCCTCCATCGAACGCGGTAACTCGATGAGCCATGCCGTGGGACTTGGCCAGATGAACTTGCACGGTTATCTTGGTCGTGAACGCATCAAATATGGTTCAGAAGAAGCTCTAGACTTCACCAATATCTACTTCTATACGGTCACATACCACGCGATTCGAGCCTCAATGGAAATTGCGCGTGAACGCCAAGAAACCTTCGTTGGCTTTGAGAAATCAAAATATGCTAGCGGAGAGTTCTTCCAGAAGTACATCCAACAAGAATGGGAACCTGCAACTGAACGCGTGCGTGAACTTTTTGCAGGACACAGCATCCCCACCCAAGAGGACTGGAAAGCTCTTGCAGCTGATGTTGCACAATACGGTATGTACAACCAGAATCTTCAGGCTGTTCCGCCTACAGGTTCTATCTCATATATCAACGGTTCAACATCTTCCATCCACCCAATCGCCTCAAAAATCGAGATTCGTAAAGAAGGTAAGCTCGGGCGCGTCTATTACCCAGCTCCTTACCTTTCAAACGAGAACATCGAATACTACGAGGACGCATACGAGATTGGGTACGAAAAGATTATTGACACCTATGCTGTGGCAACACAACACGTCGATCAAGGCCTTTCACTAACGCTGTTCTTCCGTGATACAGCTACCACTCGTGACGTGAACAAGGCACAAATCTACGCATGGCGTAAAGGCATCAAGACGATCTACTACTCACGTATCCGGCAGATGGCTCTTGAAGGAACAGAAGTTGAAGGTTGCGTTTCCTGCATGCTCTAATGTCGCTGTGCGCGCATAAACTATGATGGTGTGGGGTAGTAGCACTCGAACTGCCCCACACCAGAGCAACAACACATACATCACATGAGATTGTGAAGAACAGTTCATCGATAAGGAGAACACAATGATGATGAGTGAAAAGGTGAAACTGATTCACCACGTTGAAGCTATTAACTGGAACCGTATTGAAGACGAAAAAGATCTTGAAGTGTGGGATCGCCTAACCGCTAATTTCTGGTTGCCTGAGAAAGTTCCACTTTCTAACGACGTTCAGTCGTGGAAGACGCTCACTCCTGAAGAACAACAACTCACCATGCGAGTCTTCACGGGCTTGACTTTGCTCGATACCATTCAAGGTACTGTTGGTGCAGTTTCTTTGCTACCTGATGCTGTGACTTCCCACGAAGAAGCGGTGTACACCAACATTGCGTTCATGGAATCAGTCCACGCGAAATCATATTCTTCAATCTTCTCGACGCTTGCCTCAACTAAACAGATTGACGAGGTGTTCCGCTGGTCTGCAGAGAACGAACACTTGCAGAAAAAAGCAAATATTGTGATGGACTACTATCAAGGTGAAGACCCCTTGAAGAAGAAAGTTGCTTCTACATTGCTAGAATCTTTCTTGTTCTACTCTGGTTTCTACCTTCCGATGTACTGGTCTTCCCACGCGAAGCTCACGAACACTGCTGATTTGATTCGTCTGATTATCCGTGATGAAGCCGTCCACGGATACTATATTGGCTACAAGTTCCAGCGCGGTCTAGAAAAAGAAACTCCTGAGCGTCAGCAAGAACTCAAGGACTACACCTTTGACTTGCTCTATGAACTGTACGAGAACGAAGTTCAATACACTCATTCTCTCTACGATTCTGTGGGCTTGAGCGAAGATGTTAAGAAATTCTTGCACTATAACGCTAATAAAGCGTTGATGAACCTTGGGTACGAAGCAATGTTCCCTGCATCGGTAACAAATGTTTCCCCTGCTATCCTTTCGGCGCTGTCTCCTAACGCTGATGAAAACCATGACTTCTTTTCTGGGTCTGGCTCTTCATATGTTATTGGTAAAGCTGTTAACACTGAGGACGATGACTGGGATTTCTAAACCAGTTTGAAGAGGTTAAAACTCATGGTGGTGTGCTTTCTATCTGAACGGGAGGAAAGCACACCACTTTTCTTAATCTGCAGAAGACATCGGATATCTTGTGTCTTGCCCGAAGACACCATGCGTTTTATCAGCGATGATAGAGATAAATATATTGTTGATATGAGGTTAAGAGGTCTGTGCTGTGCGTATTATTCTTGATACTGAACGCCCTGGAGAACATATTCATCCGTTCTCAGAGTCCGTGGAGTTCTTACGACGTGTTGCGCGCGGAGAAGACGAACAGACACTTCGCCTCTATCGTCCTGCACCAAATATGGCGTTTGGGCGACGAGACAAACATAATCCTTCTTTTGAGGATGCAGCTGAAGCCTCTCGCCGTTTAGGGTTTTTACCGCAGGTGCGACCTGTGGGCGGTCATGCTGCTGCTTATCATGCGGGTTCTTTAGTGATTGACCATTTTGCGCCCTCTGCTGATGCTATTAGTGGGAACAATCGTCGTTTTGAGTTTTTTGCACAATTTTTTGTTCAAATACTTTCTTCGTTAGGTTTTTGTGCAGAAGTGGGTGAGTTGCCGGGGGAGTATTGCCCTGGAGAATATTCAGTGTTTATCCATGCTGGAGAAGGAGAGCGTCTCAAAATTGTTGGCACAGCTCAGCGCGTTGTTTCTGGCGCATGGTGGTTTAGCACAGGGATCGTGGTAGAAGATTCTGCTCCGTTGAGAAAAGTTACCGCAGAAGTCTACCGGCATTTAGCGATACCTTTAGAGCCGAATACTGTCGGGGCGTTGAGCGATGTTATTCCTCAAATCAAGGTTGAAGATGTTGAGGACGCTGTCCTTGAAGGGTATGAGAAGTTCTGGACAGAAAGCATTATTGAATCCCGTAGGCTATAAGATTATGGGGTAATCCATAGAATGCGTTTGCCTTATGCGGGTAGGAATGTGTCGTCCTGAGGTGTCCAGCGTTGCCATCCAAGGGTGAGGTAGAGAGCAAGCGCTGCAGCATTTGTTTCGCTGATGTGGGTGCTTGCAGCCTCATGATGTTGCGTGTGCATCACATCAAGTGCATAGGTAATGAGTTCTTCGGCAATTCCTTCACGGCGTCGTGAAGGTGCAGTAATAAGTTCTAGTAGTGTGGGTGTGTTTTCTGGACCGTTATGGTCTACCCGGTTTTTGAGGCTGAGGAGAACAGCAACTGCTCGACCGTTATCGTCGATGAGGATGGGGGAGGCTTCGGGGTAGAACTCTCCGTGTGTTCCGTTGAGTATCGTTTCTACGTAGTGTTGGGCGTTTTCTTGGGTGGGGAAAGTTGATTCATCGTATGCGCTAAAGAGGAGACGCGCAATGGCTTCACGGTCTTCTTGGCTGGTAGGGCGTAGGTTGAGACGCTGAGGTGATTTGCGCAGTGGAGTGATGGTGTTGGTGATGAGGGTGATGTACTTTTCCATGGCAAGTCCTAAATGTTGTGGGCAACGTCATGTATGTAAACAGGCTAACGGATATTTCTCTTAAGCGGAATAGCCCATCGGTGGTGTCTTCGTGATTTTAAAACGTGGTGGGTGATAAGGACTAAGTCCTTATCACCCACCACGTTTTAGCCTGTGTGTTAGCTATATGTTTATGCTGCGTGGTTGCATGTTGCGCACTGGCAGTTTTCGCAGACGCAGTTGACGCAAGCATCTGAGCAGTCGCCACATTCACATACTGCGTGGTTGCATGTGGGGCAGTTGCAGTTGTCGCATTCGCAGGTTGCACAGCTGTCATTGCAGTCGCCACATTCGCAGGTGACGCATTCGTCGTAGTGTCCATCATGTTCACGGTGTACGTGGTCGCCGTGGATGTAGTCTACGTGGTCGTGGTGGATGACTGCGAGGTGGCCACAGTTTGGTCCGTGGGTGTGTGCATGTGCTTCTGATTCGTGGTGTAAAGTTGCGGTACTCATGAGTTATTCTCCTTGGTGTGTTCGTAGACATCGTTAATGATGTGCGTGACGTGATGGTCCGCTACTTCGTACATGATGCTACGTCCTGTCTGTGTGCTGGTAATAACTCCAGCTTCTTTGAGGATTTTGAGGTGGTGGGAGACGAGAGGTTGCGAGACTCCCATACAGGTGAAGAGTTCGCTGACGGTGTGTGACCCTTTGGATAGATGATGTGTCAAAGCTAAACGCAAAGGGTGTGCTAATGCTGCAAAGAGTGCAACGGAGCCACTGTACTCTGTTTCCCACGTCTTCTCGCTATCCATAAAAGAAATTTTATATAAAGATTTCTTTGTGGGTCAAGGGGTTGTTCGATAATGTATAAAAAAATTTTTATGAATGTTAGACACTCCACAAGACACTAGCCTTATCACATGAACTAAGAGCTATAACAACACTAAAAAACGCATGTACACTAAAGACAATGTGCGCTCTTGTACCGCGCACGGTAGATACCGAGCATGCCCCTAGTACGGGCGTGCACAACACACAAACAAGGA
Source organism: Rothia sp. CCM 9418 (assembly GCF_048512825.1). Taxonomy (NCBI): domain Bacteria; kingdom Bacillati; phylum Actinomycetota; class Actinomycetes; order Micrococcales; family Micrococcaceae; genus Rothia; species Rothia sp. CCM 9418. The sequence continues at coordinate 27,083 of NZ_JBLXXX010000002.1, read as the reverse complement.
GACAGATGTCTGTCGCACATATTTCTGTAGACGTTGCCGGAGAAAAACGCACCATTGAAGACGGCACTACAGCCGCCGAACTCTTCACCGAAGACCGCGATATTGTCGTTGCCCGTATTAACGACAAACTCGTAGACCTCTCAACACCCCTACACGAGGGCGACTCTATCGTCCCCGTCAGCATCCACGAACAAGAAGGTCTAGAAGTCCTCCGTCACTCCGCCGCGCACGTCATGGCTCAAGCAGTCCAAGAGTACCGAAAAGACGCAAAACTCGGCATCGGACCATATATTACCGACGGTTTCTACTTCGACTTTGACGTTGAAGACCCCTTCACCCCTGAAGACCTCAAAAAAATTGAGAAAATGATGATCAAAATCATCAAATCAGGACAAAAATTTGTACGCCGCGTTGTGACCCCAGAACAAGCAGCGCAAGAAATGGCGCAAGAACCCTACAAGCTCGAATTGCTGAGCCTCAGCCAAGGTCCCGGTTCTGGGGCTGACGCAGCAGAAGGCGCCTCCGTAGAAGTCGGCGCCGGCGATATCACCATCTACGACAACGTTCACCCCAAAACTGGGGAAACCGTATGGCGTGACCTCTGCCGTGGCCCACACCTACCCAACACAAAACTTATCGGAAACGGGTACGCCCTCATGCGTGCAGGTGGAGCCTACTGGCGCGGTTCTGAAAAAAACCCTATGCTCCAACGCATTTACGGAACTGCATGGCCTAGCAAAGAAGAGCTTGTAGCCTACAAAGAACGTATCGCAGAAGCTGAACGACGCGACCACCGACGACTCGGAGAAGAACTAGACCTCTTCTCCTTCCCTAAAAACATCGGCCCCGGTCTACCCGTCATCCACCCCAAAGGTGGCATTATCAAACGTGAGATGGAAGACTACGTACGCACACGCCACATCCAAGAAGGCTTCCAATACGTCAGCACTCCTCATATCTCCAAAGAAGACCTGTTCTACACCTCTGGGCACCTGCCATACTACTCAGACGGTATGTTCCCCTCCATGGAACTCGATAACGGAAACTACCGTCTCAAGGCCATGAACTGCCCCATGCACAATGAGATTTTCCGATCACGAGGACGCTCCTACCGAGAGCTACCATTACGACTATTCGAATTTGGAACCGTCTACCGTGACGAAAAATCAGGTGTACTACAAGGACTCACCCGAGTTCGTATGATTACCCAAGACGACTCACACAGCTACGTCACTAAAGAACAAGCACCCGATGAGATTCGTCATCTGCTCAAATTTATGCTCAGCCTGCTAGAAGATTTCGGTATGACAGACTTCTACCTCGAATTGTCTACCCGAGACACAGAAGGCGATAAAAAAGACAAATTTATCGGCACCGACGAACAATGGGAACAAGCAACAGCAGTCCTTGAACAAGTCGCCTCCGAAACCGGTCTAGAACTTGTACCAGATCCAGGTGGAGCAGCATTCTACGGACCTAAAATCTCCGTACAAGCGAAAGACGCCATCGGCCGTACCTGGCAGATGTCTACTGTTCAATATGACTTCAACCAGCCACAACGATTCGGGTTAGAATACCAAGCCTCAGACGGAACACGTCAAGAACCTGTCATGATTCACTCTGCCAAGTTTGGTTCTTTTGAGCGCTTCCTTGGTGTGCTCACAGAACATTATGCAGGTGCCTTCCCCGCATGGCTATCGCCCGTACAAGTTGTAGCAGTTCCCGTAGCAGAAGCTTTCAACGACTATATGGCAGATATTGCTACCAAGCTTCGAGCTGAAGGGGTTCGCGTAGAAGTCGACTACGGAACTGATCGTTTCCCCAAAAAGATTCGTACCGCTTCCAAAGAGAAAACACCGTTTATTCTCATCGCCGGCGGAGAAGACGCAGAAAATGGGGCAGTGTCGTTCCGCTACCGTGATGGCTCCCAAGAAAATGGTGTGCCCGTAGCAGAAGCTATCCAACGCATTGTTGAACACATCAAGAACCGTGTGAACGAAGACCCTCGCGCAACAACTGAAACACCGGCAGAATAGAAGAAAAACCTATACAGCCAAGACATCTCATGTGTTGAAACTGTCGCTCTTGTAAAGAATCCTTCCGACAAGGAAAAACTTTACAATAGCGACAGTTTGCTTTAACACAGCAGACAGGAGGAAAAAACCACCGCTAAAATAGAGAACTATGACACATAAACTATTACAAGCATCATCAGATATCGGGGGATACCCACAACTAGCCTCCACCACCAGCCATGACATACACCAAGCGTTAGAAGAAGCCGTACAGGCTCAAAAGCTTGCGTGGAACAATATCTGTGCAAATAACGAAACACCAACCTTCGAAAACACTATTGAACCGCTAGAAGACAGCTACCGAGAATTCTCTCGAGCAACAGGTATTTACTACACATATCTGTCATCTATGGGAACACCAGAAATACTAGAACTCAGCGAGTACTGGGAGCCTAAACTCGCCGAACACACAACTGCCATGGCGAATAATGAGTCTCTTGCCACTCGCATTGCCAACGTTAAACACAATAATCTCACCCCAGAACAACAACGAGTGCTCAAGCTCTGGAAAGAAACATTCACCGACGCAGGAGCATACCTCAGCAAAGATGCACAACAACAGCTCGCAGCACTCGACGCCGAACTAGCAAAACTGAGTGCAGAATTCTCTAAAGCACTGCTGACCGGAGCGCAACAAGCAGCACTTCTCATTCGTGATGAAGAAGAACTTGCGGGACTTGACGAAAGCACCCGAGAACGTCTTGCCCTCAACGCTACAAAGAACGGACACGAAGGAGCTTTCCTCCTTCCTCAAGACCTTTTTGCTGCACCTGCGCTCCTTGCATCACTAGAGAACCCCGCGACCCGCGAAAAATATTATGCAAACTCCATCAACCGTGGACGAGCACACACTCGCGATGCCGGTAGCGCAGATACACCACAAACCATCCAAACTGGCGCAAAAATGTCATACCTGCGAGCGCAACGAGCAGCACTCTTCGGAGCAAAGAACCACGCAGAACTGACCATTCGCCGAGCTGTAGCACAAAAATCTGATGAAGCATTAGCGATGCTTGAAAAGATGCTGCCACAAGCATTAGCAAACTTCCGTAAAGAACTAGAAACCATGGCAGAAGTTGCGGGAGTGCCTGTTGAAGACATCCATGCTGCTGACGTACCTTACTACCTCAAACGTGTGGCAGAAGAGAAATATCGTGTCGATATACAAGCTCTACGACCCTACTTTGAGCTTAACTCTGTAGTAGAACGAGGCGTCTTCTATGCAGCAGAACTTCTTTACGGAATCAGCTTCACCGAACACCCCGAACTATCGAGTTATTACCCTGATATGCGGGTGTGGGATGTCAAAGATGAGAACGGCACTCTTATCGGTATTTTTGCTCTTGACCCGTATGCTCGCGCCACCAAACAAGGTGGAGCATGGATGAACGACCTCGTACCACGTGATGAACGCATCCAACAAGTGCCAGTAGTGCTCAACACCCTCAACATTGCAGAACCTGCTGAAGGTGCACCGGCACTACTGACCCTTGATAACGTACGGACACTTTTCCACGAATTTGGCCACGCACTACATTCCTTGTTAAGTACCGCTAAGTATCCTTCTGTTGCTGGTACGAACGTTCCCCGTGACTTTGTTGAATATCCCTCACAAGTTAATGAGATGTGGATGTTCCACCCAGCAGTAGTAGGGAACTACGCACGCCATATTGATACAGGAGAAACACTCCCACAAGAACATATTGATGCGCTACGCGCTAGCGAACAGTGGGGAGAAGGATTTGCCACCAGCGAATATCTAGGAGCCGCCCTCCTCGATATGGCATGGCACACCCACAGCATTGAAGACGGGCTCATCGACAGTTGTGAAGATGCTAAAGCCTTTGAAGATGAAGTGCTCAAACGTTATGGCTTCGACCAATACCCAGTATCTCCGCGCTACCTTACCGGAATGTTCAAACACATCTTTGGTGGAGGATACGCCGCCGGATACTATGCTTACATCTACTCCGAGATGATGGACGCAGAAACTGTTGATTGGTTTGAAGAATCCGGGGGAGCAACCCGCCACAACGGTGAAACCTTCAAAAACGCTATTCTCGCAACAGGAAATAGCCAAGACCCGGCAGAGTCCTTCCGACAGTTACGAGGACGAGACCCACGAATTGAACCATTATTACGTCGACGTGGACTACTTGAAGAATAGTTAGAACCTATTCTGCTAGGAGTATCACACTCGTATAATCTGTGTGGATGCTACCGGAAAAGACTTATCCGGTAGCATCCACAAGAATCTTTTAGCAACATTCACATAGAGCGTATGAGCCTACAGGTACACTAAAGACCATGGAGTACACCACCGATAGCTTTGAACTGCCACAAGTCCCAGATGCTTTCCAACGGCTTTGGACACCTCACCGTAAGGCATACGTCAGCGGAGGGCAAAAAGACTACCAAGAACAGACGTGCCCCTTTTGTAGTGCTCCCGAACGCTCCGACGAAGAATCTCTGATTGTTCATCGAGGTAAATACGCATACGCCATCTTAAACCTCTACCCATATAACCCAGGGCACCTGCTGATTCTGCCCTACCGGCATATCCCATATTACGATGACGCAACCGTCGAAGAACTAACCGAAATAGGGATTCTCACCCAACAAGCGATGCGTGTGCTACGTCAAGTCAGCAAAACAGACGGATTCAACATTGGGATGAACCAAGGCAAAATTGGGGGAGCCGGAATAGCCGATCACCTACACCAGCATATCCTCCCACGATGGTCCGGCGACACCAATTTCTTACCGATTATCGCCCACACAAAAACCATGTCACAGACACTAGGACAGATACACACTCTCGTAAAACAAGGGTGGGAAGAATACCTTTCAACGACAGCCAAAACTCTTTAGAGAAGGCTAAACAACTTCTAACGCACCCTTCAGCTGTTTTGCTGCGCTACGAACATCAGCAGCTTCGGTTAAAGCACGCACCACAACAATACGTGAGGCACCTGCCTGACAAACCTCTGACACCGTATCCACGTTAACGCCACCAATAGCAAACCACGGTTTCTGACCGGCAAACTGAGCAACCTGCTCAAGATACTCCACGCCTGTTGCTGCACGCCCCGGCTTCGTCGGCGTCGGCCACACCGGCCCACACGCAAAATAATCAATATTCTTATCGGCAGCAGCCTCCTGCCCCTGAGACACCCCATGTGTTGAAGCACCTACAAGAACATCGGCGCCTAACAACCTGCGCGCCTGCACCGCAGAAAGATCGTCTTGACCTCGATGAAAAATATCAGCACCCATAAGAGCAGCAACATCAGCACGGTCATTGACCGCAAAAAGCTTATCGTGACGACGTGCCACCTTTTTGAGAACCTCTAAAGCTGCTAGCTCCTGTTGCACAGAAATCTTCTTATCACGCAGCTGAATAATATCGACACCGCCACTATAGGCTTCATCCAGAAAAGACTCTAAATCTCCACGAGATAAACGCGCATCCGTACACAAGTACAAGCGTGCTTTTTGAAGCTTTTCAAGGCGCTCGCGACGAAGCGTTGAAGAAGAATCCACGAAAGAAGTGGCGAAAGGCTGTTGTTCATAAATGGACATAGTTTTGAGGTCTCCTTGTATCAAAAAGATTGAGGCTTATACTTAGAGTGACCTACGGGAGCGTCAGATATATCGCGCCATATCACAGTAGATATATCTTCACGACGCTGAGAGGGCTAAGAGAGCCGACCGTCTTACTTGATGCGGGTTATGCCGCCGGAAGGAAGTGTTCGTCATGGGTGCGACGTTGTTTAACCCGCACGATGAAGATTCAACTATTCATCAATATATACCCGAACTATCCAAAGAACCACCCTCAACAGTAGATATTGCAGTCATCGGTGCAGGAATTATCGGATTATCGACCGCGTACCGTCTCCAAAAAATAGGGTATAGCGTTGCTATCTTAGACCCACAACCCGCTTCAGAAGCAACACGAGCAGCCGCCGGAATGCTTGCCCCAGCATCTGAAACACAATTTCGCCAAGAACCATTAGTTCAACTGATGAAACGGGCAGCGCAACTATACCCATCATTTGCACAACACATTCAAGAAGAATCCGGTATTCATGTCGGTAGACAAGAAACAAAAACCCTCGTATGCGCCTACGATCATGCTGATAAAAATGCTCTAGAAGACCTCCAACAATATCAACAAGAGCTAGGTTTAGAAACCCAAAAAATATCCATCCGAAAAGCTCGTTCTCAAGAACCAAGCCTCTCATCGCGTCTTGCAGGAGTCGTGGAAATAGCCGGCGACCACCAGATTAACCCGCGCTGGTACTGCCAAGGGCTCATACACCTCTTACACGAACAGCTCTACCCTGTGAGAGCCCAAAAAATTCTTCTCGACGCAGACCAAACACACGCCCGCAGCATCTACTGGGAATACCAAAACCCCACGACAGGGCAACAGCACACCGGAGAACTCCACGCAACATATATCATCGTCGCTAACGGCCTCGGAACCTTAGAACTTCAAGGCATACCAGCGCTCAAAGAACTCCCTTTACGACCCGTCTACGGTGATGTGCTTCGTCTCCGCGTACCTGAAAACCAGCGCCCCTTCATCACCTCAACAATTCGCGGTATCGTCCGTTCCCAACCTGTTTACATAGTTCCCCGTGAAGACAACACCGTCGTTATCGGTGCAACATCACGTGAAGACCATATGCCCGGTATCAACGCTGGCGGAATATACCAACTACTACGTGATGCAAGAGAACTTATCCCCGCCATCACAGAACTCGAACTCTACGAAATAATCTCACGAGCACGCCCCGGAACACCCGACGACCTGCCCCTCATCGGCACAATCGAACACCACGGTAAAGCACTCAAAAACCTCATCCTCTCAAACGGCTACTTCCGTCACGGAATACTGCTTTCAACACGAGCAGCAGAACTCGTAGAACACCTCATCACCGAAACCCTCACCGAAGACGACAGAAAAGACCTCTACGCTTGCCGTCCACAACGCTTCACGCCAACCCAACAAAACCCTAAACCAACAGAGGAAAACCCCAATGAACATCACCCTCACAATTAACGGTGCAGAACACACCTATACGACACCACAAACCATCAAAAAACTCGTCGAAGACACCATCAACACCGCCCTCAACGACCAAGGAAACGCCCAAGACGGAACACCCCTTGGCATCGCCGTAGCACTCAACGACACCGTACTACCACGCAACCAATGGGCACACACCACCGCAAACCACCATGACAGGCTAGAAATCATCACCGCCGTACAAGGCGGATAACACCACCAGCACAAACAACAAACTCGAGATAAAAAGAACATGACACCAACAAACATTCCACCACTGAACATCGACGGAGTAGACCTCAACTCACGACTCATCATGGGCACCGGAGGAATCACCTCACTACAACACCTCGAAGAAGCACTCCTCAGCTCAGGAACAGAACTGACCACCGTCGCCATGCGACGATACAACCCCAGCGGAAAAGAATCTCTCTACTCCATTCTGAAACGCAACAACATCAAAATTCTGCCGAACACCGCAGGCTGCTACACCGCAAAAGACGCACTACTAACCGCAGAACTTGCCCGAGAAGCACTCCAAACACACTGGATTAAGTTAGAAGTCATCGCAGACGAAACAACACTCCTACCCGACACCTACGAACTCATCGAAGCCACCGAAACACTCGCCGAACGAGGCTTTACCGTATTCGCCTACACCAACGACGACCCCATCACCGCACGACACCTACAAAATGCAGGCGCCAGCGCCGTCATGCCCCTCGGCGCACCCATCGGCACAGGACTAGGAATACTCAACCCACACAACATCCAACTCATCACCAGCGAACTAGACGTTCCCGTCATCATCGACGCCGGCATCGGAACAGCCAGCCAAGCAACACAAGCAATGGAACTAGGCTGCGATGCTGTCCTCCTCGCCTCAGCCGTCACCCGAGCCCAAAACCCCGTAGCAATGGCAGAAGCCATGAAATACGCAGTACACGCCGGATACCACGCCTACCATGCTGGACGCATCCCCACCCGAACCCACGCGCAGGCCTCATCACCAACCGAAGGACGAATCCTCACCGGAGCACCCACCCAAGAAGACCTCACCACCTAACCTCAACGAAGAAAGCACCCCAACCATGCCACTGGCACCACTGACCACACCCAAAAAACAACTCAGCACACAAGAACAACTCCGCTACGGGCGACACTTCACCCTGCCCGGTATCGGAGAAGAAGGACAACGACGACTCGCCAACGCAAAAGTCCTCAGCATCGGAGCCGGAGGACTCGGCTCACCCCTACTGCTCTACCTCAGCGCAGCAGGAGTCGGAACCCTCGGCATCATCGACCACGACACCGTCGAATACAGCAACCTCCAACGCCAAATCATCCACAACAACAACACCATCAACACACCCAAAACACACTCCGCACAACAACGCATCCACGAACTCAACCCACACACCAACGTCCACACCTACCACGAAAAACTCAACGCAGACAACGCCGAAAACATCATCAAAAACTACGACCTCATCATCGACGGATCCGACAACTTTGCCACCAAATACCTCACCAACGACATCTGCGAACACCTCAACAAACCACTTATCTGGGGGAGTATCTCCCAATACACCGCACAAATCTCACTCTTCTGGGCACACCCCAAACACCTCAACACCACCCAACACACCCAAGGAACCACCCTCCGAGACCTCTACCCACAAATACCAGCAGCAGACTCCATCCCCACCTGCGCACAATCAGGAGTACTCGGATCCCTCTGCGGAACCATCGGCTCCATCATGGCCACCGAAGCCATCAAACTCATCACCGGAGTACCCGAACCACTCCTAGGAAAACTCTGGATGTACGACAGCCGAACACACACCACCAAAACTCTCAACATCACACCCGACCCACACCGCACACCCACACCACTGACCGAAACACTCCAACAAATACAACAATCAACACCACAACCCCTCAACGTCCCCGAAATCACACTCCACGAAATCAACCAACACCCCGAACACTACACACTCATCGACGTACGCGAACACCACGAACGTAACAACGGACACTACCAAGACCACGCACACATCCCACACCAAGAACTCCTCACCCTCATCAACAACACTCCAAACCCCCTAGAAAACATCAACAACACCCTCACCAAACACCTCAAAAACAAGACCACACCAGTGTTCTACTGCGCCAGCGGAAAACGCTCAGCACTCATCGTCCACACCCTCAAAAAACAACAACCACACATAACAGCCCTATCCCTTACCGGAGGATTCAACCAAACACCTATAAAATAAAAAACATGTCTAGACCCATAACACGACTCATCGGCCAAGGCGTACGCTACGCCACCAAACTCCGCGGAGGCGGATCCGCATTCCCCGGACTCGTCATGGAAAAACTACACCCCAACTTCGTCCCCGAAGAACTCGCAAAACTACCTCACGGCGTAGTCGTCGTCTCTGGAACCAACGGAAAAACCACCACCACAAAAATGGTGGTCCAACTACTCCAAGCCCAAGGGCTCAAAGTCTTCACCAACAAAACAGGATCAAACTTCGTTCGAGGAGTTGCCGCCTCACTCCTCGCAGAAATGAGCCTCACCGGAAAACTCGACGCAGACATCGCCGTCCTCGAACTCGACGAAGCCCACGCCGTACACTTCGTCAAAAAAGTCAAACCACACTACGCACTACTACTCAACGTCCTACGCGACCAACTCGACCGCTTCGGTGAAATCGACACCACCCGAAAAATGCTCACCACCGTAGCAGAAGCAACCACCAACACCGTCGTACTCAACCGAGAAGACCCACGCATCCTCAGCATCGCAGAACACATTAAAACAGGAACACACACCAACTATTTCGGACTCAGCCAAAAACTCCGAACCATGTTCCCCTCCGACGACGAAATGCGCTCGCAACAACGCACCAGCACTAAAGAAAACCTCCCAGAAGCCACCGTCACTCTCAACGACTTCAACGGAACCAACGCAACATTCACCCTCAACGGACACACCGCACAAGGAAAAATCAACCTCTACGGCGTCTACAACATCTACAACGCCGCCGCAGCAATGGCACTCACCCAAGCGGTCATGGGAGAAAACCTCAACGAAGAAAAACTCATCAAAGAACTCCAACACATCACACCCGCTTTTGGACGAGGCGAAACCCTCACCATCAACGGCCAAACACTACAACTACTACTCGTCAAAAACCCCTCAGGATTTAGACTCTCCCTCGCCAGCGCAGACGCACAAGACTACGCAACCATGATTACCATCAACGACCAGTACGCAGACGGCAGAGACGTCTCATGGCTCTGGGACGTAGACTTCCATACTTTACAAAAAACTGGAGTCAATACCGTCTCCGGAACCCGCGCATGGGATATGGCACTACGCCTAGAACACGACGAAATCACCACCGAACACGTCGAAGAAAACCTCACCGAAGCACTAGAACACTTCATCAAAAACTCCCATGGCAAACCCATGCGCATCTTCTGCACCTACACCGCCATGCTTGCCATCCGTAAAGAACTCTCCAAAATCACCAACGTAGAGGACATCTCCTAATGAGCAACAAAACACTCACCATCGTCCAACTCTACCCACAAGATATGAACATCTATGGAGACTGGGGCAACACCCTCGCCCTAGCACGTAGAGCAAAAGCCCACGGATACACCCCCGAAATCATCGACTACAACCCCTCCGACACCTTCCCCGAAAACCCCGACATCATCCTCGGCGGAGGCGGACAAGACTCCGGACAAAGCATCATCCAAGAGGACCTTCACGCCATCGCCCCCAAACTCAAAGAACTCGCAGAAAACGGCACACCCATGCTCGTCATCTGCGGACTCTACCAACTCTTCGGACAAGAATTCCGCACCAACCAAGGAGAAACACTCCAAGGCATCGGCATCTTTGACGCCATCACAATCGGCGGAGAAGAACGACTGATTGGAAATATCGTCGAAGAATCCGAAGAATTCGGAACACTCATCGGATACGAAAACCACTCCGGAATCACCACACTCTCCGACGGCACCCGCCCCCTAGCCACCGTTACCAAAGGCGAAGGAAACAACACCACCGACACCACCGAAGGCGCTCGCAAATACAATGTCATCGGCACCTATCTACACGGCTCACTCTTGCCGAAGAACCCTGCCGTCTCTGACTTCTTAATTGCAGAAGCTGCCAAGAAAAAATATGGGGAATTTATCCCTCAAACAATAGATGACACGACTATTGACCGTGCACGTGAAAGCGCCATGAATCGACCCCGTTAATGCGGTGTCATTGAAACTGTTTACAATAGAACCTAGTATCTAAAGAGAACCTGCGCTGATGAGCCACATCAGCGCACAGCAACAAAAGGAGACAACGTATGTCAGGTCATTCCAAATGGGCAACAACCAAGCACAAAAAAGCAGCTATCGACGCTAAACGTGCAAAAGCATTTGCCAAATTTATCAAAGCTATTGAAGTTGCAGCTCGTATGGGTGGCGCAGACGTATCCGGTAACCCTGCACTAGACCTCGCTGTTTCTAAAGCTAAGAAAAACTCTGTCCCTAACGACAACATTGACCGTGCTATCAAACGTGGTGCTGGTCTTACCGGTGAAACCATCGACTACACCGAAATCATGTATGAAGCCCGCGGACCTCAAGGAACAGCTCTTTATATTGAATGTTTGACCGATAACCGTAACCGTGCAGCAGCAGAAGTTCGTACTGCCGTTACTCGCAACGGTGGCACTATGGCCGATCAGGGATCTGTAGCGTTCCTCTTTGAACGCAAAGGCGTTGCCGAAGTGACCAAAACCGAAGGTCTTACCGAAGACGACGTCCTCATGGCAGTACTTGATGCTGGAGCTGAAGAAGTTATTGATGAAGGCGATATTTTTACTGTCGTATCAGAAGCAACTGATCTTCCAGCCATCCGCCAAGCACTGACTGAAGCAGAACTTGAATATAACAATGACGACCCTGTTTTCCGTCCTACCATGAATGTCGAAATTGACGCTGAAGGTGCTCGCAAATTCCTCAAACTAGCAGATGCTATTGAAGAACTTGACGACGTTCAGAACGTTTATTCTAACGCCGATATTAACGAAGCTGTTATGGAAGAACTTAACGCAGACTAAGGAGATAGTAGGCACAATGCCCCTATCCACAACACAGCGCCCGAAACTTGCGAGTATTCCGCGAGTTCCGGGCGCTGCCCGTATTCTTGGAGTAGACCCAGGGCTGACACGGTGCGGTTTTGGTGTTATCGATATGACCGCTAACCGCCAAGCCCGCTATGTGAAAGTTGGTGTGGCAGGAAGCGCCCCCGCCCAGAAACTTGACCAACGTATTTTCACTGTTTTTCAGGCGGCAGAAGAATGGCTAGAGGTGTATCAGCCAGATGCTTTAGCCATTGAACGAGTATTCGCGCAAGAGCAAGTCAATACGGTGATTGGAACTGCTCATGCTTCTGGTGTTGTGATTGCTGCCGCTGCTGCACGTTCCATCCCCGTATATTTTCATACTCCTTCAGAAGTTAAAGCGGCTGTAACTGGTTCCGGTAAAGCAGATAAAGCTTCTGTAGGAAGAATGGTCACGCGTATCCTTAAATTAGAGAGGCTACCTCAACCTGCTGATGCCGCAGATGCTTTAGCTATTGCTATTTGTCATGGGTGGCGTGGTGCAACGGTCGGCTCTGGTATTGATATGAGCGCTGGTGTGCAAACTCATCAAGGTTCGCGGCCTCGCCCTCAGATGGGTGCGCTAACCCCAGCCCAAAGAGCGTGGAAAGCGGCAGAAGCTCAAAGTGCTCGTCGTGGGCGAGGACAATGGAAATAGTACATATATTCGAATAAGATAGAGATTATGATTAGCACCCTCACGGGAACCGTGACTCAGATTTCCCTCAATAGCCTCATCCTTGACGTCAATGGTTGGGGGCTGATGGTACATACCCCAGCTCGAACACTCTCTCAGCTTTCGCAAGGGGAGACAACTACTCTTTTAACAAGCTTTATCGTTCGTGAAGATTCCATGACTCTTTACGGCTTCTTAGAACCGGCTGAGCGTGAAGCCTTTGACCTTTTACTATCAGTTTCTGGTATCGGTCCGCGTATCGCCTTAGCAGCATTGTCGGTGCATACGGCCCAAGATATTGAACGAGCTATTGCCACAGGAGACGATAAAGCGTTCACTAAAGTTCCTGGTGTCGGCCCTAAAACTGCTCGAAGAATTGTTTTAGAACTTGCCGGAAAGCTGATTCTCAACGCGAACTCCGACACAGATCAGCTACCGCTTAACACTGGCATAGCATGGAAATCTCCCGTTCTCGAAGCGCTCATAGGATTAGGGTGGAGCGAAAAAGACGCAGAACGTTCGGTGGAGTCGTATCTAAAAAAGAGTGCACATCCTGAGAAGCTATCTGTGCCACAAGCCCTCAAAGAAGTCCTCGCAACATTAGGGCAGCAACACAGCACCCGTCATTAGCACTCACGAACATTATCGCCTCAAGAATGAAGAACGGATACTTTGGTGAACCATCGCGCAACAGAACCTGAATATCGAGAGCAACGGCTCGTCGGGTTAGAAGAAGAACCTGAAGAAAAAATGATTGAAGCCGCTTTGCGTCCCCAATCATTAGATGATTTTGTAGGTCAGCAACGTGTCCGACAGCAGCTCTCACTACTTCTCGAAGCATCAAAACTGCGCGGTAAGTCAGCAGACCATGTGCTGTTATCTGGACCTCCCGGTTTAGGAAAGACAACCTTGTCGATGATTATTGCCGCAGAAATGGACGCGCCCTTGCGTATTACCTCAGGGCCAGCCATCCAACATTCCGGAGATTTGGCTGCTATTCTTTCTTCTTTGACTCCCGGTGAAGTTTTATTCTTAGATGAGATACACCGTATGTCTCGTCCAGCAGAAGAAATGCTGTATATGGCGATGGAAGATTTTCGTGTAGATATTGTGGTCGGGAAAGGTGCTGGCGCTACGTCTATTCCTCTGGAACTTCCACCGTTTACGTTAGTGGGGGCAACTACTCGGGCTGGTCTTTTGCCGGGGCCTCTACGAGACAGATTCGGTTTTACCGGACACTTAGAGTATTACTCAACAGAAGAACTGGAAAAAGTGTTGCGCCGGTCCGCTGGACTTATGGATATGAATATTAGCGCTGAAGGTTTTGCGGAAATTGCAGGACGTTCTCGTGGCACTCCTCGTATCGCTAATCGTCTTCTGCGTCGTGTACGAGACTGGGCATTAGTGCACGATATCCCTCATATCAGCGCCGTAGAAGCTGGACGAGCTCTTGACATGTATGAAGTAGACTCGCGGGGGCTTGACCGCTTAGATCGTTCCGTCCTTGAATCTCTTATTCATAAGTTTGGTGGTGGTCCTGTTGGGCTGTCAACTCTTGCTATTGCCGTAGGCGAAGAAGTTGAAACAGTAGAGACGGTCGCAGAACCTTATCTTGTCCGTGAGGGGATGATTGGTCGTACACCCCGAGGCAGAGTAGCGCTTTCAGCTGCTTGGGAGCATCTGGGGATAGAACCTCCAGAACAACTCTCATAAGATAAATATGTGGTTTTACCCAATTGCCTTACTGAGCTTAACGGTATTGCTACCCCCGATGTAATTGACGTTGGTCAGGTTATTGTTATTCAGCTTGGCTAATATATAAGGCGGGGCTGAATATCACCTTTGTGCGGTGCTCAGCCCCGCCTCTTTTTTATTTGTTGGTTTTTAGGGCGGTGTAGGCGACCCCTCCCATGACGGCTGATAGGAGGAAATACCAGGGGTGACCTAGTACGGCTGGGATGAGGAATGCTACTGTGCCGATGGTTGCAAATAATGCAATTTTTTGTTTATCTGTCATGATGTTTTTCCTTTGTGATAGAGTCGGGGGTAACGCCCTCCCGCCCCTGAGTAGTAGTTGTATTCAGGAGCGGGAGGGTTTTGTTACCTACTTTTCTATTTAGTCTTCTTGATGGTAAAAGGGACAATAAAAAATATTATCGCCGATAGCTCCCACGTTTTGGCTGAGAATCAATCCACTCTTTCGCATTTTCAGGCAAATAAAGTGCTTTACCGTTAGGTAACACGAAATCAGCTTTTAACGGGCGAGCCTTCATATGAACACTCACATTCTTACGAGTAAAACCTGCATAATCAGCAATATCGGACATTTGCCACAGAACTGGTATGTTATCACCTTCGTGATTTTCCATGATTCCTCCAAAATATCATGAGCTACAGTATGGCTGATTTTCTACGAGTATGGGTGCCTTGATCACTGTCGTAGTGGTCATCATGTAGTCATCACTCTACTGTGGTAAGTGTTGATATATTGTCATCCTTGCTCCTATATGTTTGTATCCACCAGTAGTTACAAATGATGAATGGTGCCATATCTTCATAAATATGTCTGAATTTATGCCCTGTAGACTCATCAACCTATGCGGATTATTCGTTCGTGAACTACGATAGAGCGTGGAAACTTTTCTGCCAAGAAGTATTTTCTGATAAATACCTCTTGGTTTCAGTGATGACATGCACAGTTATCGAACATTGTAGATACTCACCATCAGAAGAAAAGTTCTACCAAATACGAATAAATATGTTAAGCACATCGTTTGCTGAGTATCAAGAAGTTAACGCATGTAGGTCGGGAGAGTAAAGGGGCGGTATGGCTAAGCGAAGCCAACGAGCTAAAGCGAGTAGAGCGCTGATTGCCATGGCTGTGATAGTCGTGGCTTTATGTGCTGGAATCTTTGCTAGCACATCCTACGGAGGGTCATGGCGAGCTAAATTTGCTTTAGACCTCTCTGGCGGAACACAAATGATTCTTGCGCCTAAAGTCAACGGGGCACAAGACCAAACAGTTTCTGCTGAACAACTAGAACAAGCTGTTGAAATTATCCGTCAACGTGTTGACGGATCCGGTGTGTCCGAAGCAGAAGTGACGACCCAATCTGGGCGTAATGTTGTTGTTTCAGTACCAGGAACCATTGATCAGAAAACACGTGAGCTCATCCAAGCCTCTGCACAAATGGATTTTCGTGCAGTAATTTACTCGACTTCTCCAGAGCCTGTTACAGACGAGAAGAAACTCGCTGACGATAAACTTCCCCACCCCGAAGGCGAAGCAACAGACGGTTCCGATATACGGTGGGTCACCCCAGAACTCTGGCGTGAATATGAAGCAACTGACTGCACAAGCGGGAAAAGTCCTAACGCCGAACACCAAGACCCTCACCAAGCTATTGTGGCTTGTGCAGTATCTGGGCATGAAAAATATATTCTTGGACCTGTCGAATTGAGCGGTTCAGATATTGCGAATGCGACAGCATCTCAAGTGACCAATAGTAATGGTGTATCAACGGGACAATGGGGCGTTAACATCAACTTTGATGAAAAGGCCCGCGAAAAGTTTAAAGACATCACTACTCGTCTTTATGGAATCTACGGAAAAAACCAGCAAGACCCACGTGCCCGTTTTGCGATTATGCTCGACGGCGCAGTTCTTTCTTCACCAGTAGCTCAAGCAGTGATTGCCGACGGTAACCCACAAATTACCGGTAACTTCACAGAAGAAAGTGCACAGTCTCTTGCCCAGCAGCTCAAATACGGGGCTCTACCTATTAGCTTCACCATTCAATCCGAACAGCAGATTTCTGCAACATTAGGTTCTGACCAGCTCAAGATGGGACTACTTGCTGGTGTCATCGGTTTGCTATTGGTCTTCGTCTATTCACTTTTCCAATACCGCTTACTAGGATTTGTCACAATTGCATCGCTGATTGTTGCTGGTGTTATCTCTTATCTGGCAATTATTTTGCTTGGGTGGTCTATTAACTATCGTCTTTCCCTTGCCGGTATTGCTGGTTTAATCGTCGCTGTTGGGCAGACTGCTGACTCCTTCATCGTGTACTTTGAACGTATCCGTGATGAAATTCGTGGGGGTCGCACTATCCCCGCTGCAGTAGATCATGGCTGGCGTCGTGCTCAACACACGATTCTTGCTTCTAAAGCAGTCAATCTCCTTGCAGCAGTGGTGTTGTACATCTTCTCCGTCGGTTCGGTTCGTGGATTTGCGTTCACCTTAGGTTTGACCGCTATCGCCGACCTCATCGTTGTGTTCCTCTTTACACATCCTGTTCTGACGCTTCTTGCTCGCACCAGATACTTTGGTGAGGGTGGACGATTCTCTGGCCTAGATCCTGTTGCCCTTGGTGCTACACCGTTATATCGAGGCGCTGGTCGTTTGCGCACTGCAGAAGAATCTGAGCATATGAGTATCGCTGAACGTCGTCGAGCTGCTGCTCGCGCCCAAGAAAACGCTCAAGAAGTAGAGGCTTCTCAGAGCACACAGAAGGAGGGGTAATTGTGGCTAACGCACTTGCTCGTTTTGGTAACGATTTACATTCTGGACAGCGTTCATACCAGTTTGTTGGAAAACGTAGATTGTGGTTAAGCATTGCAATGGTTCTCGTTGTTTTGTCCCTTCTCATTCCCGTCGTCAAAGGAGGGTTCAATCTAGGTATTGAGTTCCGAGGCGGTTCAGAGTTTACGATTTCTGATACTTCAAATACCGATATTTCGGTAGGGCAAAAAATTATTGCAGAGCACGCCCCTGAAGCCTCTGATGTTCGAGTGACTCATATCGCTGCGAAAACTATCAGGGCGCAAATGAGCCAGCTTAACGATGAAGAGACTCTTGCGGTAAAAACTGCCCTTCAAGAGGGGTACGGTGTTTCTGCAGACGACGTCACCTCGTCCTTTGTCGGGCCAAGGTGGGGCGCCGATGTGACCAGACAAGCACTTTACGGACTTGTCGCGTTCGTCCTTCTTGCTCTTATCGGTATGGCTTTATACTTCCGTACGTGGAAGATGTCTCTATCTGCTATTGCGGGATTGCTTTTCACCGTAATCGTGACAATCGGAATTTACGCTTTAGTAGGCTTTGAAGTGACGCCTAGCGCAATCATCGGTTTCTTAACCATTTTGAGCTACTCACTCTATGACTCTGTGGTAGTTTTCGATAAGATTCGTGAGAATACCGAAGGCATTGAAAAACGCCGTGACCTCACCTACGGTGAACAGATTAACCTTGCAACGAACCAAACTCTCGTTCGTTCCATTAATACTTCTGTTGTGGGCGCATTACCCGTTGGTGCAATTCTTTTCATTGGTGCGTTCATGCTTGGTGCTGGAACTCTGCAAGACCTTTCGTTAGCTTTATTCGTCGGCATTATTGTGGGAACGATTGGAACACTCTATGTTTCTGCACCGATGTATGCGGCGTTGCGTCTAGGTGAGAAAGAAATTCGTGAGCATACACAGATGGTAGAAGATATTCGTTCTGGAAAAGTTATTGAACCAGAAGATGCTTCTGAGACTTCTGAGCAGAGTTCTCTCAACGAGATACGCATTGAAGTCAACACGATTTCATTGGATCGTTAACGTTGATTAGACAATAACTATAGTTTTTGTTAAAAATCGGTAGCTATGAAAAGAAATAGCTACCGATTTTTTATTTTTGTTATAGTGCGAACAATATAAGGCTAAAATAGCCATACTAGCCTTGGAAGGATGAACACTATGGCGGATTCAGCACACACAGCACAAGATATTGTTTCACAAAAGGTTGTTGGTAACCTTCTTCCTACGACTCTTGGAGGATCACATCGGGTGATGTCTGCCTCAGAGCGTATTCCTACTCGTCATGTTTTCGGACGTTCTGTTCAGACTTCACGAACAAGTCCTACACGTTATTCACCAGTACTTGCTCCAGTGATTCGCACTGTTAAAAAATTTCATCCCGAAGAGGATCTTGATGTAATACAACGGGCCTTTACCGTTGCCGATAAATATCACCAAGGGCAAAAACGTAAAAGCGGTGACCCCTACATCACTCACCCCGTTGCCGTCACCACAATTCTTGCTGAGATGGGAGCCACTGGTCCTGTTCTTGTGGCTGGGCTACTACACGACACCGTAGAAGATACTCCGTATACGCAAGAACAACTCATCGAAGACTTTGGTGAAGAAGTTGCTTATCTTGTTGATGGCGTCACGAAATTAGACAAAGTAACTTACGGGGAATACGCCTCGATAGAGACGATTCGTAAATTAGTGCTTTCTATGAGTAAAGATATTCGCGTCTTATTGATCAAACTTGCTGATAGATTGCATAATGCTCGCACGTGGCGTTTTGTTCCCTCTGGCTCTGCAGCTAAAAAAGCTGAAGAGACTCTAAAAATCTATGCTCCTTTAGCGCACCGGCTTGGTTTGAGTGCTCTTAAATGGGAGCTAGAAGATCTTTCTTTCGCTGCGATGTCTCCAGAGATTTATCGTGAAATTGTGCGCATGGTGGGGGACCGCACACCTAGACTCGAAAAATATTTGGATGAAGCCAAAACGACGATTGAACAGCGTCTTGCCAAAGTTGGTATTAAAGCTACTGTTCATGGGCGTCCTAAGCATTATTATTCTATTCATCAGAAAATGAAGTCGAAAAATAAGAGCTTTGACGAAATTCATGACATCTTAGCTGTTCGTATCCTTGTCGATGATGAAGACACTTGTTATGGCGTATTAGGGCACGTAATGTCGTTATGGACCTCGGATCAGGGACGCTTTAAGGACTATATTAAATCTCCTAAAAATAATCATTATCAATCGATACATCTAACATTTGTTGGTCCAGGAAATCTTCCTCTCGAGGTTCAAATACGAACCTATAAGATGCATGAAGAAGCAGAGTATGGTGTTGCTGCACACTGGAGATATAAGGCTGCTTCTCGTGGTGAAGATCTTGGAAAAATTGATGCTTCTGGTCGTAAAAAATCAGAGAATAAATCTTCTACTTTTAATGCTGGAATTTTACAAAATATCGCAGAGATATCGAATTCAACACCAGAGCCTGTAGCGTTCTTTGAAGAGTTAGCTTATCACTTAGAGACTGACGAGATTGTGGTGATGACCCCTAATGGTGACGGCATTATCTTACCTGTTGGAGCCACACCGGTAGATTTCGCCTATGCTATCCATTCTGAGGTTGGCGAGAAAACTGTTGGCGCTATCGTGAACGGAAAGATAGCTTCCTTATATACGGGATTAAACTCTGGCGATGTTGTCGAGATTCGTACGTCAAAGAGCCCTCAGCAAGAGCCCAGTGAAGACTGGCTAAAATTTGTGCGTTCTTCTAAAGCTCGCCAAAAAATTCGTCAGTATTTTGCTAAAGGTCGTCGATTAGAAGCTATTGATAAAGGCCGCGACGCATTAACTAAGGCAATGCGTCAGCATGAGTTGCCTCTGCAAAAGATGCTGACTGCAGATTTATTGATGCAAGTAGCCCATACTTTCCACCAAAATGATGGTGCTTCTTTGTACCATGCCATTGGCGAAGGAAATATCAAAGCTCAAGATGTCATCTCAAACCTCGTAAATATCTACTATGGCGATGAGGACGATAACCTTGAGGTATTGCCATCCGATTTTGATGAAGATATGTTCTCTTCTCGTCGCACAGTCAGCGATAACGGAATCGTTGTTCCCGGTGCAGATGGTATTTTGACGAAAATTTCTAAGTGCTGTAACCCTGTCCCACCGGATGAAATTCTTGGTGTCGTCACGCGTACTAGCGGAATATCGGTTCACCGAACAGACTGCCCTAATATGCGCAATATGGGGGACGAACCACGAGTAACTGAGGTTCAGTGGGCGTCAAGTTCTCAGGCTGTCTATCGGGTCAATATTCAGGTTGAATCGATAGACCGTAAATCCTTGTTGATGGATCTGACCAGAGCCATCGGTGAGAACCATATTAATATTTGTCATGCTCGAGTGATGACAAGTGAAGATCGCTTCGCTATTAACCGTTTTTCGGTGGAAGTACGTGACCGGTATATGTTGGATCATGTTCTTAATGTTCTTAAGAATGTTGAAGGAGTCTATAAGGTGTATCGTCTCACAGGAGCAAAGCCCGTACACGAAAAATCTTCTACCAGTTAAACTTTCATAGGATGTGAGGTCGGGATGTTCTGGGATATTTGTTGAAGAGCCTGTTGAGCTTTTCGACGGTGAGGAAGATATTTCTTATGCTCAAGGTACGTGTGCATGGCTTCGACTGTGCACCCTGAAAAAGATGGTGCAGATAAGAATTGTTCAACGCTGCGACGGGCAATGGGCTCGTCGTGGTGATGAATCGTTAAATCTAGTGCAGTTCGTAGTGGGGTAGTGACATGCACTTGTCCTAAAGCCAAGTAGTCGGTGGTCGAGAACTGGTTTTGATGAGTGATAATGTTCTCTTCTTGAGCTTTACGAGTATTGATTCTTGAACGACAATCAAAATCTATATAGATATCATGACAAGGAGAGGGCACACAACCCCATACCAAGGCTGCACTATAACGAGATATTCTGCCTCTTGCAAAATATCGATGGGGGATTTTTAAGCTCAGCGCGCTAACTCTCAATAAAGGGGTGAGACGTAAAGCTGAAGGAGCGTAAATATGGGGGAGTAATTCCTGATAGCGATGTTCCTGAGCGAAAACCCTTAGCTCTTGCAGAGTGCCGTTAAACGTATCTTTATTGAGAAGTTGAGAACAATATAATTTCATTTGTTGCTCAGAACTTAGCGAAGAACAAACTATAGGTGTTGTTGGAGGTCTAAGACCTTGTTGATGTTCTATTCCTAAAACATGTCGTGGGTGTTTCTCGATGAACAAGGGGCAGGGCAATGATTGAAGAAGGGAAACAGAAGATTGAGAAGAGGTCGGTGATTTGCTCATACACTTATTATGTGGTGGTTCTGAGCGAAACTATGAGTAGAAAAAGATCTGTGGATATCTTCTTTTCTACCTATGGGTAATGGTGGGGCCTACACGTGACGACTAGACCCCACCATCGCCCATAAGACCATATAAATGATATTTAATAGTGTCATTTGATAACACGTGCGAAAAGGCTCCCCTTGTATGTTTACTGGGGAGCCTTTTCGGTGCATGTTTTCGGTATGGGTTTTCGGAGGTGTTGTGTGCCCGTTACTCCCGTACAGAAAACTATTTTTTAGGCGTTAAAATCTGCAGAAGATGCCTGTAACGTGCTCAACCATGTACGACGCGCGTCGAGAGCTTCTTGAGCTTTCTTAATCTTCTGAGCATTACCCGTTGCTTCTGCTTTCTTCAGATCTTCTTCAAGACCTGCGATAGAATCCTCTAGCTGAGCAAGCATGGAGTTTGCACGGGCTTTCTTCTCAGGGTCGCTCTTAGACCACTTAGCATGTTCCGCATTGTAGATAGCGTCCTGAACCTTTTTAAGTTCACCTTCAATGCGACGTACTGCATGGCGAGGCACACGACCAGCCGCATCCCAACGGTCTGCAATAGCTTCGAACTGAGCTTTTGCAGCTTTCACATCAGTGACTGGTAAAATGGCTCGTGCTTCTTCTAGAAGTTTCTCCTTGACCTCAAGGTTAGCTTCAAACTCTTTATCTAGTTCTGCATGAGCTACTTTACGAGCTTCAAAGAAACGATCTTGTGCGGCACGGAAACGAGTCCAAAGAGCGTCATCTTCACGGC
This sequence comes from Rothia sp. CCM 9418, assembly GCF_048512825.1. Classification (NCBI taxonomy): domain Bacteria; kingdom Bacillati; phylum Actinomycetota; class Actinomycetes; order Micrococcales; family Micrococcaceae; genus Rothia; species Rothia sp. CCM 9418. Next base: position 4,344 of record NZ_JBLXXX010000002.1, on the reverse strand, counting down.
GAGAAGCACGCGGGGAGCTCTTCCAACGGTCCATGAGGTCACGGTACTTTGTTGCAGTAGCTGCCCAATCGGTAGAAGTAGAAAGTTCTTCTGCCTCTGCGATGAGCGCTTCTTTAATACGTTTAGCTTTAGCATTCGCCTCATCGAGAGAGGAAAAATGTGCGCGACGATGCTTGTCAAAAGTTGTACGAGCAGAACGGAAACGAGTCCACAAGCTATCTTCTACACTCTTGGGTAGATGGTGAGTGCGCTGAGTAGTTTTCCACGCATCAAATAGTTCGTTCATGCGAGCATGAGAGTTCTTCCAATGGGTCTTCTCAATATCTTGAGAAGCAATAGACTCTGCTTCGCTCACAATTTCTTCACGAGCCTGAAGAGCAGCCTCGCGTGCCGCTGCCTGTTCTTCTTTTTCAATAACTGCACGTTCAGCAATTTTTCCGGTAATAGCAATAAGGCGCTGCTGCAAGTCTGCATAATCGCCAACCATGTTGCGAACAGCAACCTGAGCGCCGAGCTGCTCTACAGATTTCTGCAAATCAGAAACAGCCGCACCATGCTCAACACGTGCTTCAAGAAGTGAAATCTGAGCTTGGATATTTTCAAACTTGCGAGCAAAGTATGCGAGGGCTTCGTCGGGGGTAGCTTCTGGAAGCTGGCCGACAGCGTATTCTTCTCCCTCGACAATGACAAAAACGTGTCCATCATCGGATACTCGGCCAAACTGGCGTGCTTTATCGAGGTCTACTGGGGTGTTGTCGTCGGATTGTGTGGTCACCGCTATAACTCTTTCACATGAGGCGCACAAGCGCGTTAAACAAACAAAAGCCGCATTCTCCGGCTAGTTCCTCTGCGTATCAGAGGCGCACATCACCGCGAATGCGTACCTCTCTAGAATACCTTCAGCTTTAAAAACTAGCAACGCAACACGTGAAAAAACCTCTATGAGAATGAGTTTCAAACTACATTTTAGGCAGATGGCTCCTGTTGATGTTGGGGGATAGCAAACAACCGAGTACCCTAGAATGAAGAACTAACAAATACCACCGACTTCATCTTCTCGTATATATAGGAGTAACACATGGCTCGCAAGGCTTCGCTATCTGGTTTTCCCGAATTTCTTCCGGAAGAACGCCTGGTAGAGAATCACGTATTGGATACTCTCCGTGCCACTTTCGAGCTTCATGGATTCTCGCCTATTGAAACTCGTTCGGTAGAAACTGTGGAGCAGCTACTACGTAAAGGTGAAATCGACAAAGAAGTTTATGGTATCTCTCGACTTCTTGAAGATGACGCTTCAAATAACGGCACAAAAAAAGATAAAGAGAAACTAGCTCTTCACTTTGACCTCACGGTTCCTTTTGCTCGTTACGTTGTAGAGAACGCCGGATACCTTAACTTTCCTTTTATGCGCTATCAGATGCAGAAAGTGTGGCGAGGAGAACGACCACAAGACGGTCGTTTCCGTGAATTCACCCAAGCTGACGTAGACGTTGTAGGCGACGGTACCCTACCTTTCCGCTACGACGTAGAACTCGCTTTAGTCGTCGTTGACGCCCTATCGCAGCTGAATATCGGAGACTTTAAGCTCAGGGTCAACAACCGAAAACTATCTGAAGGCTTCTATCGTGGTATCGGACTTGACGATACAGCAGGGGTGCTCCGCTCTATCGACAAGCTCGAAAAAATTGGTGCAGATGCAGTAGCGCAGCTGCTCAAAGATGAGCTTGGCGCTAGCGACGAACAAGCACAAGCTGCCTTAGCATTAGCTCAAATCAGCGCAGAAGACACATCATTCGTTGAACAAGTGCGCGCTTTAGGTGTCGACCATGAGCTTCTCGAAGAAGGTCTTACTGAATTAGCGCAAGTTGTTGGAGAAGCGACAAAACGTGCCCCTGGCCGCGTGATAGCAGACTTATCGATTGCTCGCGGTCTGGACTATTACACCGGAACTGTTTATGAGACAGTTCTTGTTGGGCACGAAAAGCTCGGTTCAATTTGTTCTGGAGGGCGTTACGAATCGCTAGCTTCTAACGGCAAGAGAACCTTCCCTGGAGTAGGACTTTCTATTGGTGTTACACGCCTTGTCTCACGTATCATCGCAGAGAAAATGGCAGAACCAACCCGTAAAGTTCCTTCTGCTGTGTTCGTTGCTCTCACCCATGAAGAGATGTGGTCTGAAGCTCAAGATGTTGCTGTGGCGCTACGCTCAAGAGGCATTGCTTGCGAAGTTTCTGCACAAGCAACCAAATTTGGTAAACAGATTAAATACGCAGAAAAACGTGGCATCCCGTTCGTCTGGTTCACATATGAATCCGAACATGGTGAACTGACTCATGAAGTGAAAGATATTCGCTCTGGAGAACAAGTTTCAGCAGATCCCCTGCAATGGAGCCCTGCGGATGAAGACCTTAAAGTACGCGTAATTGCCACAGAAAACGCTTAAATACAGTACGTCCTATAAGTTTTCTATAGAAATAACTTTTTGAATATTTTTCAGTTCTTCATTCGCTGAGGAATATTAAGATTACGACTAGAATGACTATCACATCTTCGTGAACATATCACCTGAATATTAGGTGATACCCCGTGGAAAGGAATCGAGTGCTACGCACACATACTCTCGGCGAGTTAACCGCCGAACACATTGGACAAACCGTCACCCTAACCGGATGGGTAGCACGCCGTCGCGACCACGGCGGTGTCGCATTCGTTGATTTACGCGACCGTGAGGGCGTTACACAGTGCGTTTTCCACGATGAACAGGACTTTGAACACCTCCGTAACGAGTATGTTCTTAAAGTTGTTGGCGAAGTAACCCGACGTCCAGAAGGTAACGAGAACCCTCAGCTAACTACCGGCGAGATTGAAGTTGAAGTTAAAGAAACCGAAGTTCTCAATACTGCTGCGCCATTACCCTTCCAAATCGACGAACACGTAGAAGTTGGTGAAGAAGCTCGCCTCAAATACCGTTATCTTGACCTGCGTCGCCCCGAGCCAGCACGCTTAATGCGCCTACGCTCTGAAGCAAACCGTGTTGCACGTAATGTTCTTGCAGAAGATGGATTCACTGAAGTTGAGACTCCCACTCTGACTCGTTCCACACCAGAAGGTGCCCGAGACTTCCTCGTTCCAGCCCGCCTAGCACCTGGATCTTGGTATGCGCTTCCCCAATCTCCCCAACTTTTTAAGCAGCTCTTGCAAGTCGGCGGTATCGAAAAGTACTACCAAATTGCTCGTTGTTACCGTGACGAGGACTTCCGTGCAGACCGTCAACCGGAGTTCACTCAGCTTGATATTGAGGCATCTTTCGTTGACCAAGAAGATATTATTGATCTTGGTGAACGCATCGTTGAAGCCGTATGGAACCTCATTGACGTCAAAGTTCCACGTCCTATTGAACGTATTACGTTCAAAGACGCTATGGAAAAATACGGTTCAGATAAACCCGACTTGCGTTTCGGTCTGGAACTAACAGAACTAACAGACTATTTTAAAGACACGACTTTCCGAGTCTTTAAAGCTCCTTATGTTGGTGCTGTTGTTATGCCTGGTGGCGCCTCTCAGCCTCGCCGCACTCTTGACGCATGGCAAGAGTGGGCTAAACAACGTGGCGCAAAGGGACTAGCTTATGTCCTAATTCAAGAAGACGGTGAACTTACGGGCCCTGTTGCAAAGAACATCACTGAAGCGGAGCGTGCTGGTCTAGCAGAAGCTACTGGCGCGAAACCTGGCGATTGTATCTTCTTCGCTGCAGGTGAAGCTAAAGCCTCTCGTGCTCTGCTTGGCGCGGCACGTGTCGAAATTGGGCATCGGACCGGCCTTATTAAAGACGGAGAATGGTCTTTTGTCTGGGTTGTTGATGCACCCATGTTTGAATCAGCAGCTGATGCTACCGCCTCCGGTGACGTAGCGCTGGGGAACTCCTCATGGACTGCAGTACACCACGCATTTACTTCACCTAAACCGGAGTTCTTAGAGAGCTTTGACCAAAATCCTGGTGAAGCTCTCGCGTACGCATACGATATCGTATGTAACGGTAATGAAATTGGTGGTGGATCTATCCGTATTCACCAGCGCGACGTTCAAGAACGTGTCTTCGCTGTGATGGGCATTGGGGAAGAAGAAGCTCGCGAAAAGTTTGGATTCCTTCTTGACGCGTTCTCATTCGGTGCGCCTCCGATGGGTGGTATCGCTTTCGGTTGGGATCGTGTGCTGCAGCTTTTGGGTGGTACCGATTCTATTCGTGATGTTATTGCTTTCCCGAAGACTGGTAACGGCTTTGACCCGCTAACAGCGGCTCCTGCACCAATTACTGCACAGCAACGTAAAGAAGCTGGTGTTGAT